>NZ_JBIAVU010000036.1:0-1089 GCF_042894695.1 Streptomyces sp. NPDC001513 | reverse complement strand
GGGCCGAGGAAAACATCCGCGATCTCAGCACCCGTGTCCAGGACGACGACCGTTCTTTCGGCTGTCCAGTTGCCGCTGCTCATCATGGCGTCACGGGCGTAGTTCCAGTCGTCCTGGAGCCGTGCCCTGAGGAATGCCGCTACATCCGGGGCCGGCGTCTTGGCGGAGTCGTCGTCCTGAGGCATACATGGATCCTCCCGGTCGGCTCCCGGTCGCGTCTACCCGGCAGCCCCCACGTGTCATGATCTCGGAATGACGGGCGTGATCACAGCTTCGGACCCTTCGTGGATAGCCCCGTTCACCGGACTGAGTCCCCGCGTGTTCCGCAAGCTGATCACGGTGCTGCGGCGTGAAGGCGCCGATGAGATCCGCCCAGGGCGTCCGTGGTCGCTTTCCCTGGAGGACCGGGTCCTGTTGGTGGCCGCCTACTGGCGCACCAACCTGACGCTGCGGCAGCTCGCGCCATTGTTCGGCGTCTCGAAGTCTGCGGCCGATCGGATCGTCGACCACACTGGTCCGCTGATGGCGCTGAAGCAGCGGCAACGATTCGCCAGGGGGACCGTGCTCATCGTGGATGGCACTCTCGTGCCGACCCGGGACCACTCCGTCGCCGAGCAGTCCAAGAACTATCGGTACTCCACCAACCACCAGGTCGTCATCGACGCCGACACGCAGTTGGTCGCAGTCGTGGGCAGACCTCTCCCGGGCAATCGCAACGACTGCATAGCCTGGGCCGAGTCCGGCGCAAAGGCTGCCGTCGGCAAGACCATCACGATCGCCGACGGCGGCTACCCCGGCACCGGACTCGTCATGCCACACCGCCGCCCACCTAGCGGTGAACTCTGCGACTGGAAGCGCGAGCACAACCGCTCCCACAAGCAGGTCCGGGCCCGCATCGAGCACGTCTTCGCGCGCATGAAGACCTGGAAGATCCTGCGCGACTGCCGCCTGAAGGGCGACGGTGTCCACCACGCAATGCCCGGCATCGCTCGTCTGTGCAACCTCCTCCAGGCCGGATAGCCAGCAGACCTGGCCTCCGGGACGACGGCACGTCCACCCCGTGGAGATCGATTACGGGACAGCCCTTAG
>NZ_JBIAVU010000035.1:0-4752 GCF_042894695.1 Streptomyces sp. NPDC001513 | reverse complement strand
GTGGACGAGTTGGACGGTCTGACGGCGACGGGCGAGGACTGGTGGTTCAACGTCCGCGCCTCCAACACCGAACCGTTGCTGCGCCTGAACGTCGAAGCCCGCGACGCGGCCACCCTCGCCAAGGTCCGCGACGAGGTCCTGGCCCTCATCCGCGGCTGAACAAGGCTTGTCGGCCAGGGGTGGAACCCACTCCGCCCCTGGCCGAAGCCGCGCACATTCAGCCTCGCCGGCGTTTGAGGCGCGGGGGCTCGGGGGCAGCGCCCCCGCAACCGTGCCGCACCGGCTCACGCGGACTGTCGCCCCCTGACCCGCGCAAACTCCCGCCGCTCGCGCAGCCCGGACGCAGGCACCGGCACACGCATGGGCGCAGCCCGATACGCATACGCGGCCGACATCAACGTCATGTGGTGGTGCCACCCGGGAAACGACCGCCCCTCGAAGTCCAGCAGGCCGAACTCGTCCGCCAGCGCTCCGAGCGTCACGGTCGACCGGGCCGACTGCCGTGCCAGGTGCAGCAGGTCGTCCATCCGGTGGCGGCTCATGTTGGTGAGCCAGACCGGCCCGCCCCGCTGCCCCGGCCCCGGCCCCGGCCCCTGGCGCCGCTCGCCGAACAGTCGGTAGGTCTGGTGCGTCCCCGGGGCCCCCGTTTCGCCGCCCGGTACGCGGACCAGCGCCGAGTGGATGCGCAGCCGCTGCGGGCGCGCGTCGGGTCTGGTGAGCAGCGTGGTGTACGGGTGGCTGGTGTTCCCCAATCGGGCCAGGTCGCCCGCCGTGGACTCGCGCCCGGGCGTCCGGGCCGGCTCGCCGCTGTGGACCGTACCGGCGGCGCAGACGCCGAGGGTCGGCGGGACGGACACGAGGAAGTCGTGGCCCCGGCGGCCGAGCATGCCGATCACCGCGGCCGCGTTGCCGAGGCGGCTGATGTCGGCGACCACGGGGGCGCGCGCCGAGGAGGTACGGGCGGCGACCCGGTCGGCGAGCTCGACCACGAGGGACTCGGGGCTCTGGTGCACCACCTCGGGGGAGATGCGCGCCCGGCGGCGCAGGGCGGGGTCCGCCGTCCAGGTCTCGGGGAGCACCAGCCGCCAGTCGACCGGCACGCTCATGCCGTCCAGGGACAGGAACAGCCCGAAGCCGAACTGGCAGTTGACCATGCGTCCGGCGGCCGGATCGAAGCGGCGGTGCACGCCGACCGAGTGCTCACCGCGTTTGGGGAAGCACACCTGGCCGATCGTCCAGGCGCGCACCGTGTGCCGTTCCTCCGCCCAGCGGAGCAGTTCGGCGCGAGCCGGCTCCCAGTCCCAGGGGCTCGCGTTGATGAACTGCTGCAGGGACTGGGAGGCGGTGGGCGACTCGGTGACGGACGCGGCGAGCCTGCGTACGGACTTCTTGCCCGGGGTGGTGAGCAGTCCCTGCAGGTAGACCCGGGCCCAGCGGCGCTGGTCCGCCCGCGGTAAGTGGCCGAAGAGGCGTTCCGTGAACTCGCCGAGTGCCGTGTCACCGGCAACCAGGGCGCGGGTCCTCGTCTGTGCCGTCATCTGTCTCCCCCTTCACTGCGGACGCCGGCGTGCGTCGTCGATGAGTCAAGAATACAGAACGTTCGTTTTTTTTCTAGCGTACGTATGGCGTCCTCCGCACGACTTCGGCACGTTGGTGATCCGGGGCTGCCGGCGCCGGCGGCGGTGCGGCCACGGAGGGGCCGGCAGGGGCGCTTCTTCGTCAAGTCGGCGTTGTGTGCGGTCGGCGCCGGGGTGACGCTGGAGGTTGCCCGTCTCCGAGGAGGAGGCGCGGGCGAGTCGGGAACGACCTGGATGGCAGTGATAGTGCAGTGGTAAAGCAAGAGCGCGCCGTGCGCACCCGTAATCATCTGATCTCGGTGGCCGCCGCTGAATTCGACCGCAACGGATATGACGGGACATCACTTTCCCGGCTGAGCCGTTCCGCCGACATTTCGATCGGGGCCGTCACCTTTCATTTCTCTGCGAAGGGGGAGCTGGCGTCGGCGGTCGAGAATGCCGGCCGGAGCGCCACCCGCAGAGTGGTCGAGGGGGTGACCGCCCGCGGCGGCCCCGCGCTGGACACCCTCTCGGCGCTCGTCCTCGCCCTGGGCCGGCTCGTCGAGACGGACGTGGCCGTACGCGCCGCCGCGCGGCTGACCCAGGAGCGCGCGGGTGCCGGACCCGAATGGTGCTGCTGCTGGCTCCCTGAGGTCAGGGAGCTGTTGGAGCAGGCCGCCGCGCAGGGGCAGCTGGATCCCGAGGTCGACCCGCGCCCGGTTGCCCTGCTGACGGCGCATCTGGTGGGGGGTGTCGTCGCGCGGGCCCGCCGCGGCCGCGTCGAGCGCCCCGACGAGGTCACCGGTGAGCTCGGGGAGCTGTGGTGGCTCGTCCGGCGGAGCATCGCGGCGGCGCCGCCAGAGGCCGGCGACGGGGTCGGCCGGTCCGGAAATGCCTAAGTAGGCGTAAAGGCGCGGGAATTCTGGCTGATGTGCCGCCACGCGGTCTAGCGTCAGCGGTATGAATTCCACACCCGCTCGGATAACCAAGGCAGTGATCCCCGCCGCAGGACTCGGTACGCGATTCCTGCCGCTGACCAAGGCCACCCCGAAGGAAATGCTTCCGGTGGTCGACAAGCCGGCCATCCAGTACGTGGTGGAAGAGGCGGTCGCGGCGGGGATGTCCGACATCCTCATGGTCACCGGACGCAACAAGCGACCCCTCGAAGACCACTTCGACCGCAACTACGAGCTGGAGGAAGCCCTCCAGCGGCGGGGTGATCAGGACAAACTCAACAGCGTCTGCGCCTCCACCGAGCTCGCCGACATCCACTACGTGCGCCAGCGCGACCCCAAGGGGCTCGGCCACGCCGTTCTGTGCGCCGCCCCGCACGTCGGCCAGGAGCCGTTCGCCGTACTCCTGGCCGACGACCTGATCGATCCGCGCGACCCGCTGCTGGCCCGGATGGCCGAAGTGCGCGCCCGGCTCGGCGGCAGCGTCGTGGCCCTCATGGAGGTGGCTCCGGACGCGATCCACCAGTACGGCTGCGCCGCGGTGGAGCAGTCGGCGGGCGATGACGGCGTCCGCATCACCGAGCTGGTGGAGAAGCCGGAGCCGGGCACCGCGCCCAGCAACCTCGCGATCATCGGCCGCTACCTCCTCGACCCCGAGATCTTCGAGGTCCTGCGGGGTACGAGCCCCGGGCGCGGCGGCGAGATCCAGCTCACGGACGCCCTGCGCACCCTGGTGCGGGCCGGACGTCCCGTGCACGGGGTCGTCTTCTCGGGCCGGCGCTACGACACCGGGGACCGGGCCGAGTACCTGCGTGCGACGGTCCGGCTCGCCTGCGAGCGCGCGGACCTGGGCCCCGAATTCCTGTCCTGGCTCCGGGAGTTCGTGGCATCGGAGCAGCTCGCGGCGGTGTGAACGCCCGCTCGGTGGGCGACCGCGGAAGATCCCCGGTCGCCCACCCAGCCGGACCGGCACCCTGCCAACTTGCCCAAATCTCAACGGGGTTCGGCTGCAAGATTGGTTACCGAACGGTAGTTACGTAATTTCTTCCCGGGGCCGGCGAACAGCACGGCGCCCAGGCATCGAGTGCACGAAAGGAGGTGAACTTCATGGGCAAGCCCCACACGAGGCACACGAGGAACGCGACCGAGACCCCCGACGCCGCGTTCGAGGTCCCGGTCGGCGCACTGCTCGCGGCGGATTCCCCCCGCACCGTCCACGTGAACGAGAGCCACGCACAGGACCTCGCACACTCCGGGCGGGCGCTGCCGCCGCTGCTCGTGCACCGCCCCACCATGCGGATCATCGACGGGACGCACCGGTTGCGGGCCGCCGTGCTCCGCGGGCAAAACACGGTGGGAGTGACGTACTTCGACGGCAGCGCCGAGGACGCCTTCGTGCTCTCGGTCGAGGCCAACATCAGTCACGGGCTCCCGTTGACGCACGCGGAGCGGACCGCCGCGGCGTTACGGATCCTGCGGACCCACCCGGACTGGTCCGATCGCGGAATCGCGCAGCGGACCGGACTGGCGGCCAAGACCGTCGGGTCACTGCGCCGCCGTGAGGGACCCGCACCCGCGCCGCCCGGCCGCATCGGCCAGGACGGCCGCGTGCGGCCGGCCGATCCGGTCCGCGGCCGGGAGGCCGCGGCCCGGCTGCTCGCCGGCCGACCCACGGCTTCCCTGCGGCAGATCGCACGGGAGGCGGGCATCGCGCCCTCGACCGTACGGGACGTACGGCGCCGGATCGGTGAGGGAGCGGATCCCGTGCCGGCCGCCCAGCGCCGCTCGGGCAACGCCCCGGGTCCGCCCCGGCTGCCGGACCGGGGCGGGGGGCAGTCACTGCCCTCGCTGGTCACCGGCCTCTGCAAGGACCCCCTGCTCAGGTTGAGCGAGGCGGGGAGGCTGCTGCTGCGCATGCTCGATCTCCAGGTGAGCGGGTTGCGCCAGTGGGAGCGGATCGTCGCCGCGGTACCCCCGTACCGCGCCGAGACCGCCGCCGCCGCGGCCGCCCAGTGCGCGCGCGGCTGGCAGGAGCTGTCCGAAGAACTACGGCGCCGGGCCTCGGCGCAGACCCCTGCCTGAGCCGGCTTCCCGGCCAGTACCGGCCCTCCGAGCCGAGGGCCTCCGTTGTGATGGAAAGGATGTATGGCGATGTCGGTTGTCGAGGGTGCGCGTGTTGATGCGGGTGCGGGGGGTGGTGCTGGGGGTCCGGTCCGTTTGGACGGGCGTCTGAAGTTGGTGTT
>NZ_JBIAVU010000034.1:0-3204 GCF_042894695.1 Streptomyces sp. NPDC001513 | reverse complement strand
CGGGTGGCTGGTCGTTGTTTGAGAACTACACAGTGGACGCGAGCATCTGTGGCCAAGTTTTTAAGGGCGCACGGTGGATGCCTTGGCACCAGGAACCGATGAAGGACGTGAGAGGCCGCGATAGGCCCCGGGGAGCTGCCAACTGAGCTTTGATCCGGGGGTGTCCGAATGGGGAAACCCGGCAGTCGTCATGGGCTGTCACCCATGCCTGAACACATAGGGCATGTGGAGGGAACGCGGGGAAGTGAAACATCTCAGTACCCGCAGGAAGAGAAAACAACCGTGATTCCGGGAGTAGTGGCGAGCGAAACCGGATGAGGCCAAACCGTATGCGTGTGATACCCGGCAGGGGTTGCGCATGCGGGGTTGTGGGAATGAGCTTGATCGGTCTGCCGGCCGGTCGGCGAGTCAGAAACCGTTGATGTAGTCGAAGGACATGCGAAAGGTCCGGCGTAGAGGGTAAGACCCCCGTAGACGAAACATCAGCGGCTTGCTTGCTCATCTCCCAAGTAGCACGGGGCCCGAGAAATCCCGTGTGAATCTGGCGGGACCACCCGCTAAGCCTAAATATTCCCTGGTGACCGATAGCGGATAGTACCGTGAGGGAATGGTGAAAAGTACCGCGGGAGCGGAGTGAAATAGTACCTGAAACCGTGTGCCTACAAGCCGTGGGAGCGTCGCCGTTGTTCTTCGGAACAACGGTCGTGACTGCGTGCCTTTTGAAGAATGAGCCTGCGAGTTAGCGGTGTGTAGCGAGGTTAACCCGTGTGGGGAAGCCGTAGCGAAAGCGAGTCCGAATAGGGCGATTGAGTTGCACGCTCTAGACCCGAAGCGGAGTGATCTAGCCATGGGCAGGTTGAAGCGGAGGTAAGACTTCGTGGAGGACCGAACCCACCAGGGTTGAAAACCTGGGGGATGACCTGTGGTTAGGGGTGAAAGGCCAATCAAACTCCGTGATAGCTGGTTCTCCCCGAAATGCATTTAGGTGCAGCGTCGTGTGTTTCTTGCCGGAGGTAGAGCACTGGATAGGCGATGGGCCCTACCGGGTTACTGACCTTAGCCAAACTCCGAATGCCGGTAAGTGAGAGCACGGCAGTGAGACTGTGGGGGATAAGCTCCATGGTCGAGAGGGAAACAGCCCAGAGCATCGACTAAGGCCCCTAAGCGTACGCTAAGTGGGAAAGGATGTGGAGTCGCAGAGACAACCAGGAGGTTGGCTTAGAAGCAGCCACCCTTGAAAGAGTGCGTAATAGCTCACTGGTCAAGTGATTCCGCGCCGACAATGTAGCGGGGCTCAAGCGTACCGCCGAAGTCGTGTCATTGCAGCAATAGGGCCAACGCCCGCTGTGATGGGTAGGGGAGCGTCGTGTGCCGGGTGAAGCAGCAGCGGAAGCTAGTTGTGGACGGTTCACGAGTGAGAATGCAGGCATGAGTAGCGATACACACGTGAGAAACGTGTGCGCCGATTGACTAAGGGTTCCTGGGTCAAGCTGATCTGCCCAGGGTAAGTCGGGACCTAAGGCGAGGCCGACAGGCGTAGTCGATGGACAACCGGTTGATATTCCGGTACCCGCTTTGAAACGCCCAATATCGAATCAGGCGATGCTAAGTCCGTGAAGCCGTTCCGGACCCTTCGGGGAAAGGAAAGTGGTGGAGCCGACGAACCAGACTTGTAGTAGGTAAGCGATGGGGTGACGCAGGAAGGTAGTCCAGCCCGGGCGGTGGTTGTCCCGGGGTAAGGGTGTAGGCCGAGGGGTAGGCAAATCCGTCCCTCATTAAGGCTGAGACCTGATGCCGAGCCGATTGTGGTGAAGTGGATGATCCTATGCTGTCGAGAAAAGCCTCTAGCGAGTTTCATGGCGGCCCGTACCCTAAACCGACTCAGGTGGTCAGGTAGAGAATACCGAGGCGTTCGGGTGAACTATGGTTAAGGAACTCGGCAAAATGCCCCCGTAACTTCGGGAGAAGGGGGGCCATCACTGGTGATCGGATTTACTCCGTGAGCTGGGGGTGGCCGCAGAGACCAGCGAGAAGCGACTGTTTACTAAAAACACAGGTCCGTGCGAAGCCGTAAGGCGATGTATACGGACTGACGCCTGCCCGGTGCTGGAACGTTAAGGGGACCGGTTAGTGCGCTTTCGGGCGTGCGAAGCTGAGAACTTAAGCGCCAGTAAACGGCGGTGGTAACTATAACCATCCTAAGGTAGCGAAATTCCTTGTCGGGTAAGTTCCGACCTGCACGAATGGCGTAACGACTTCTCGACTGTCTCAACCATAGGCCCGGTGAAATTGCACTACGAGTAAAGATGCTCGTTTCGCGCAGCAGGACGGAAAGACCCCGGGACCTTTACTACAGTTTGATATTGGTGTTCGGTTCGGCTTGTGTAGGATAGGTGGGAGACTTTGAAGCAGCCACGCCAGTGGTTGTGGAGTCATCGTTGAAATACCACTCTGGTCGTGCTGGATGTCTAACCTCGGTCCGTGATCCGGATCAGGGACAGTGTCTGATGGGTAGTTTAACTGGGGCGGTTGCCTCCCAAAGAGTAACGGAGGCGCCCAAAGGTTCCCTCAGCCTGGTTGGCAATCAGGTGTTGAGTGTAAGTGCACAAGGGAGCTTGACTGTGAGACCGACGGGTCGAGCAGGGACGAAAGTCGGGACTAGTGATCCGGCGGTGGCTTGTGGAAGCGCCGTCGCTCAACGGATAAAAGGTACCCCGGGGATAACAGGCTGATCTTCCCCAAGAGTCCATATCGACGGGATGGTTTGGCACCTCGATGTCGGCTCGTCGCATCCTGGGGCTGGAGTCGGTCCCAAGGGTTGGGCTGTTCGCCCATTAAAGCGGTACGCGAGCTGGGTTTAGAACGTCGTGAGACAGTTCGGTCCCTATCCGCTGTGCGCGTAGGAATATTGAGAAGGGCTGTCCCTAGTACGAGAGGACCGGGACGGACGAACCTCTGGTGTGCCAGTTGTCCTGCCAAGGGCATGGCTGGTTGGCTACGTTCGGGAGGGATAACCGCTGAAAGCATCTAAGCGGGAAGCCTGCTTCAAGATGAGTATTCCCACCTCCTTGAGAGGGTAAGGCTCCCAGTAGACGACTGGGTTGATAGGCCAGATGTGGAAGCCCGGTAACGGGTGAAGCTGACTGGTACTAATAGGCCGAGGGCTTGTCCTCAGTTGCTCGCGTCCACTGTGTTAGTTCTGAA
>NZ_JBIAVU010000033.1:0-5229 GCF_042894695.1 Streptomyces sp. NPDC001513 | reverse complement strand
TGTCCGACTTCCTCGGTGCTTTCCAGTTCCAGCGCTTTCGCGCTTTCCCTTTCCGGCGATTCCGACTCTATCAGAAGTTCTCCACCGGATTTCCCCGGCTTCGATTCCCGAATGAAGAGTCGAGTGTCCCCACTCGAAAATGAATCCTTGTGGGGGCTGCTGCCGAGCGTGTCCGCTCCAGGCAACTGCTCGACTCTACAACCGGACCTGGGAGGTGTCAAAATCGGCTTGACTCCCGGGCCAAGCCCCCTCCACGGCCGCGGCCGGTGTGGTCGGCGGCGATGAAGAGGTGGCCGACCCGCAGGGGGGAGGCGATCAGGCACCTGACCTCCCCCTCGTCACGCCGGCCCACCCCAGCCAACCGAACCCAAGCTCCGCGATCCGTTCGCAAAGCTCCAGGCCGAGCACGGAACCGTGCTCGTAGTGGTTGACCGGCCGGCCAATCGGGGTCCTGCCGCTGTCCGCCGCCCGGGGCTGACGATGCAGCGCCTCGCGGACCTCTACTCCCAGCGAGGCCACCCGCCTCGCCAACCGGCTTCACGGCCTGCTGACCCAGATCAATCCCTCGCTGGAACGGGTGCTGGGGCTGCCGGCGCTGAATGTCCGGACTGCGGCCGCTTCTCGGACCGAGTCCACGACCGGTACCAGCGCAGGTTGAAGGACCTTCCACTCACTGAGCAGGGCTTTGTGATCCGGCTGACGGTCCGGCGCTTCATCTGCGGGTCGGCGCACTGCCCGCGCCGGACGTTCGCCGAGCCGTTCTCGCAGCTGGCCGCTCCGCACGCGCGGTTCACCACGCGGCTCAACCACGCCCTGGAGCAAGTGGGGCTCGCGCTGGCCGGGCGGGCAGGCGCCCGACTGGCCGCCCGGCTGGGATTCGGAGCCGGCCGGATGACCTTGTTACGCAGGGTCATGGCATTGCCCGATCCTCAGGTCAGCACGCCGCGAGTGCTGGGCGTGGACGATTTCGAGATCCGTTGCGGCCAGACCTACTCCACCGTCTTGACCAGCGTCGAAGACCATCGCGTGTTCGACGTGCTCCCCACGCGTGAAGCCGGGCCGCTGGCCGCCTGGCTGATCCGTCACCCCGGCGTGGAGATCATCTGCCGGGACCGAGCCGGCGCTTATGTCGAGGGTGCCCTGCGCGGCGCCCCCGACGCTTTGCAAGTCGCCGACCGGTTCCATCTGTGGCAGGGCCTCGGCCGAGCCGTGGAGACCTGCGTCGCCGTCCACCGCGGCTGCCTGCGCGATCCTTCGCCCGGCAGCATGCTGCCGGAGGCCACCGGAGGGACTTCCGGTCGGCCGCAGGACGACTCGGAGCCCGTCGGCCGTCGGGCCGAGCAGAAGAAGGCAGCACATGCCCTGGTCCACGAGCTCCTGGCCCAAGTCCACTCACGCCGGGCGATCGCCCGGCACCTGGGCTGGGGACTCAACACCGTGCTCCGGTACGCGAACGCCGCACGCTGGCAGGACACCATCCGCGACAACCGGCCCCGACCCAGCAGGCTGGACCCCTACAAGCCCTACCTGGAGCGACGATTCGCCGCCGGATGCACCAGCGTCACCCGACTGCACAGCGAGCTGGTTGCCGAGCACGCTCCCGTCACTTACGGCATGGTCCGCGCGCACATCGCCACCCTGCGTGGGGCTCCGTCGGCCGTACCGCCGAGGCCGCCGACGGTGCGGCAGGTGACCGGGTGGCTCACCCGTCACCCCACGACCCTGACCGAGGAGGACCGGGCCGGTCTGAAGGATGTCTTGGCCCGCTGCACCGAACTGGACACAGCAGCCGGACACGTCCGCGACTTCGGCGCGATACTCACCGACCGCCTCGGCTCCACACTTCCCACCTGGATCGACGCGGTCGATGCCAGCCAGTTGCCCGGCCTCACTGCTTCGCACTCCACCTGCTCCGAGATCTCGACGCCCTGACAGCTGGGCTCACCCTGGACTGGAGCTCCGGCAGTACAGAGGGCGCCGCGAACCGCATCAAGAGGATCAAGCGGCAGCTCTACGGTCTGGCCGGATTCGAACCGCTCCGCAAAATGATCTTGCTCCAGTAGCTTCTCGCGAAGGTGTTGTTCCGTCAGAGTTCGGTCGTCCAGATCCCGACAGGGTGCTCACTCGGTGGCAGCCACAACTGAGGCTGTGACTCCCGATGCCTCGCCTCAGCCTGTTCGTCCCAGTGAAATCGGTCATGCGCGTCGGGCCACGCAACTTGCAGCACAGGGAAAGGCGGCCGCCGGTAGAACCCGATGGCCTGTCCGAAGAAGGTCCGGTACCAGCGCAGATCAACCTGCCTGAGCGCGACTTGGTGACCGTAGACAACGTCAGGATGTCTCTGGCCGTCGGCCAGTACACCGCCCGCAGCGGACTTCTGTCCCAGCCTGTTGAGAATGCGGTGCATGACGTGGATATCGAGTCCGAACATGGCGAGCTCAGGTGCGTTGTGAGCGTGCGCGAGGCCGACCGTGTAGGCGAATCCAGGACCGATGTCGTCTTCGGGAACCATCACGACGTGCCATCCGTGCCGCTGCACGTTCTCGATGATCGTCAGATCTATGCGGTCCGCTTCGTCTCGGTCACCGTAGTCATGGCAGAGGACGCAGCGACACTGGAACGGATCGGCAGCCATACGCGGAGGCTACGAGGTGAGTGTTTGAGCCGGCCAGCCGGGCTCGTGATCGCCCTTCAATCGAACGACACCGTCACCCTCTGCGATCGGTCCCCAAGATCTGTGCCAGAACCCACAACCCGTGAATAAAGCCAGCTTGGGGTCAAACCGGTGATCGCCCGTCGCGGGAACGAGCACGGTTCCTGCCTCGGCACTCGTCGCTGGGTCGTGGAGTGCGCGTTCGCCCACCCGCACCGGGGTCCGCCGCCTGCGGATCCGGTGGGAGATCCGCGTCGACGTTCACGAAGCCTTCCTCAAGCTCGCCTGCTGCATCATCTGCTGGCGGTGCCTGACGAAGCTCATGCCTCACCCCTCGTTGTCCCTGCTGAAGCCGCGGTCCTGAATCACCGGGAACGTCTGCTCTGCAGCGGCAAGCCACGCATCGATCTCGTCGTGGGAGGAGCGGATGGCTCTGATCAGTTCAATGAGGGCGTCCAGCTTCTGCCTGCCGACGTTCAGGCGCAGCTCCTCAAGCGAGACTTCCTGGTACGACATGCTCAGCTGCCACCAGAAGCGCATCAGGTAGCGACACTCCTGTGGCTCCCGGTCATCCGCGAGGCGGTTGTGAACCACTGCTTGGACGCACTGCCGCTGGCCAACATCGCGAAAGCCGTCGCTCAGGTCAGTCAAAGTCACGGTCGGACCGTACCAACCGGGCTCACCAACAGGCGCTATGAGGTCGTTCCGTCAGGAGTTCTCAGACCATGCACAGCAGGTGATCGGTGGGGCTGTAGTCGATCTTCCAGTCGGCGTAGACCCCCACCGCGCCGTCCTTCTCGCATCGCAAGCCCACCGTCACCCAGCGGACGGATCCGTCGGCGGCCAGCGAGAACGCGACAGCCGTCTCGAACTCCGCACCCCCGCACGGACACACGGCCCAACCAGGCTCCGCGGCTTCCCAGAACTCCTCGCTATCCGCGATGAAGGCACGACTGCAGCAAGCAACGCACTCCCGCTCGGCCCCGCCCTCGGCGTCATCGACCAGGACGAGAAACACACGCCAGCCGCACCCGCCACACACAGAAGGAGCGATCTTCACCGGACGGCCGTCGACAGCGTCCCGGAGAAACGCCGCGAGCTCCACAGAGACACCGTCGCCAACCTGATCACCATCACGCACAAGCACATCGCTCCAGACGCCCGAACCAGCACCCATGCGGGCCACGCACCCGCCCGCGGAACCCCTCGTTGGTTCCGTTCACCTCCGTCTACCAGACGCACGGGGTGATGCACATCAGCCGGGTCCCCGACGGGGCCGGCGGGCACCGCAGTCAGATGGCCGTCCTGGTGGTGGCAACAAGGCTCGCCCTGAAAGCGGTTGCGCCCAGAACTGCCGAGCCGCCGGCAGCGTCGTCCCCTACAGTGCCGAAGGTATGACGGCACTTGCATCCTTCACCTTCGTGCGCCACATCGACGGGCTTCGCCACCGCTTCGACCGCGACGGCGAGCACCACGGTCGCCCCGCCTATCGCCGAACGGACGGCAACGTGCGGTGTGTCTGGTCACCGACCGACGGCTGGCACTGCGAGATCGCTGACGGCCTCGTGACCGCCCATCCCCTCGACAGCCACGCCGATGAACCCGAACCCCCGGCCACCGTCTGGCGCAGCTTCAAGAACGACCGCTCCTACCTCTACGACCTCCAGCCCCTCGAACCCGAAGGCTGATCCGCCGGACAGTACCCAAGGTGGTTCAGAGGTTGACCCGCTTCAGGTAGACGCGGCGGCGGTGCGGGATGGTCTGGTACCAGACCATCAGGTGCTCGTCCTCGTACGTACGCAGCCGCATCGGGTGGGGATCCTCGTAGAGGCTGCCGTCCTTGGGGTCGATCGCCATCGACGCCAGGTCGACCAGACCGTCCAGGACGACGGTCACCAGCTCCTGGTGCTCCGCGGCCATGTCCCCAAGCACCCACAGCCGACTGGGATCGCATTCCCACGCCCAACCGCTGTCGTTCTCCACGCCTTCGCCCCGCACGGTCACTGACCGATCTCGCGCTGGGCCTCGGTGAGGATCCGGCTGCTCGTCTCCATGGCGGCCCGGAACTCCTCCTCCGTCGAGTCCGGGTCGCCGGCCACCCGCTCGGCCTCGTGCAGCGCCGCCGAACGCGCCGGCCAACGGTGGATCGCCACGTGCGTGGCCCACTTGATCAGGAAGAACCGCAACGGGTTGATGGCACCGGTCTCGGCGGCACGGTCGAAGGCCTCGTTGCACTCCTTGTCGAGCACGGCCAGATTGGCCATGTCGATACGGCGTACGGCGTCCCGGAGGGCTTCCCGTGTCATCGCCGGCTGAGGGATGAGCGGCCCGCCGTCTTCCAGCTGCTGTGCAGTCATCGTGTCCTCCAGGGGAACGCGGCCAGGATACCCAGCCGAGCCCGTGACACTGCCGGCAAACGCAGGTAAACGCAGAAAAGCCCCGCACCGGGCCCGAAGGCTTGGTGCGGGGCTTCCCCACAATGGTTGTTCGGCGGCGTCCTACTCTCCCACAGGGTCCCCCCTGCAGTACCATCGGCGCTGAAAGGCTTAGCTTCCGGGTTCGGAATGTAACCGGGC
>NZ_JBIAVU010000032.1:0-7510 GCF_042894695.1 Streptomyces sp. NPDC001513 | reverse complement strand
ACCCCCCCGGGGGCTCACACCCAATAAAAACACTAAAATCCACTTAAACCCCCCCCCCCCGGCGCCCCCCCCCCCCCCGCGGGGGGGGGGCCGCCGCCGTTTCACCACCTGCCCGGATCCCCCGCCGCCACCGCGAACACCGACCCGTCGGGCGCGCCCCCGAACACCCGCCCGCCGCCGACGACGGGCGCGGGCAGCGTGGACGCGTACGTGTTGCCGCCGTCGGCCATCCTCGGCCTGGTCTGGCCCGCCGGCCGGCCGGTTCCCGCGTCGACGGCCAGCAGCCGCCCGTCCGGCGCCGTCAGGTACACCCGGCCGTCGGCGACCACCGGCCGGGAGGCCACCGTCACGCCCGTCTCCAGCCGCCACTCCTCCTTGGCGGCGCCGACCGCGACCAGCGCGCCGGAGGTTCCGAACAGGTACGTGACCCCGTCCTGGTCCACCGTCGCCTCCGCGTCGAACAACGGCGCCGTCAGCCGCACCCGGTGCACCGCGCCCGTCGCCAGGTCGGCGCGTACGACGGCGGTGGTCCTGGAGGACGCGTCGAGATCCATCAGGTACAGCCCGCCGTGCGCCGCGCCGACCGGCCGCAGCCGTCCCGGCGTCCGGAGCTGCCGGCCCACCGTCCCGCTCGCCGGGTCGACCGCGGCGAGCTGCGTGGACCCGCCGCTGCCCTCGGGCGTCGCCACGTACAGTGCGGGCGTTCCTCCCTCGGGTCCGCCACCGGTCCACCACACGGAGCCGACCCCGCCGATCTGCCGGGTCCAGCGGGGCGTGCCGTTCGCGGCGTCCAGCGCGGTGACGCTGCCCGTCGTCCCCACGAGCAGCACCTGCCCGCCCGCGGCCACCACCTGTGAGCCGTCCGGGAGCTTGTGCCGCCAGCGCTCCGTCCCCGTGCCCGGGTCCAGCGCCCGGAGCGTCTCACTGCCCGGCACCACGACGAGGACCTGCCCGCCCGCGTGCAGCGGCGCGCTCACGGCCGTCGTCCCCTTCGCGGGCGCCGTCGCCTCCACCGCCCACACCGCCGAGCCGTCCGCGGGGTCGAGCCGGGTCGCGGCGAGGCCCGGTCCGGCGCAGTAGAGGGCCGCCGCCTGCCAGGAACAGGCCCCGATCCGGCTGCCCGTCCCGGGTGTGCCCAGGGGGACCGTCCACGGGGCGAAGGTCTTCTGCGGCACCGGATCCGCCTTCGCGGCGATCTGGGCGGGCGACCCGGCCGCCGTCCCGAACCGCACGTACCCGCCGACCGCCGCGCCCACGAGCAGCAGCCCGACCCCGGCCCCGACCGCCAGCCGGACCCGCCGCCGGCGCGGGGCCTTCGGCCGCGGGGCCTTCGGCCCGGTGGCGACCCGGTCCCTCCGGTGGGTGAGCAGCTCGGCCTCGTCGGGCTGCCGCGGCCGGGGGATGAAGCTCTGCGTGTCCTCGGCGGTCGGGTACGCGATCGCCCGCATCTCGGCGATCAGCTCCTCGGCGGTGGGCCGCTCCGCCGGTTCCTTCGCCAGGCACCGGGCGACGAGCCCCGCGAGCTGCGGCGGCAGGCCGGTCAGATCGGGCTCGCTGTGCACCACCTGGTACGCCACCAGGTAGTGGCTGTCCGAGTCGAACGGCCCGTGCCCGGTGGCCGCGTGCACGAGCACGGCGCCCAGGGCGAAGACGTCCGCCGCCGTCCCCACGTCCCGCGGGCGCTGGAACTGCTCGGGCGCCATGTACGGCGGAGTGCCGATCAGCTTGCCGGTCTCGGTCCGCAGGTCGCTGTCCGCCGGCCGCGAGATCCCGAAGTCGATGACCCGCACCCCGTCCGGGGCCATCAGCACGTTGCTGGGCTTCAGGTCCCGGTGCACCACGCCCGCCCGGTGGATGTCCCGCAGGGCCTCGGCCAGACCGGCGGCGAGCCGGGCCAGTTCGGCGGGGTCCAGGACCTGTTCCCGTACCCGTTCGGCGAGGGTCGGCGCGTCGATGAACAGGGTGGCCATCCACGGCCGTTCGGCATCGGGATCGGCGTCCACGACGGGCGCGGTGAACGCCCCGCTCACCCGCCGCGCGGCGGCGACCTCCTGCCGGAAGCGGGCCCGGAATTCCGCATCCACCGCGTGCTCGGGGTGCACGATCTTGACGGCGAGTTTCAGCCCCGAGTCGGACGTGGCCAGATGGACGACGCCCATCCCTCCGGAACCGAGCACCGATTCGAGCCGGTACTGCCCGGCGTATTCCGGAAATCCCACGTAGTCCGCGCGCAGCGAATGCACCGTTCACCACCCCCGCCGGAGCCTAGTCGATGACCCCTGCGCATCTCCAAGGTCCTGCTACCCTGCGCGAGTTGCGCAGGGCAACGCCCATGGGGGGAGATTTCGCATGTCGGTGGAGAACGATTCGAGCCAAGTCCAGAGCCTGGCGGCAGGCTCCGGCTACCCGTCGTACCCGGTCGCGCCCGGTTCCCGGCTGAACGTCCGCAGCGGTCCCGGCACCAACTACTCGGTCGTCGACGTCCTGCCGCTCGGCGCGATCGTCACGCTCCGCTGCCAGTGCGAGGGCACGACCATCTCGGGCCCGTACGGCACGACGGACATCTGGGACTGCATCGGCAACGGCCGGTTCGTCTCCGACGCCTACGTGAAGACCGGCAGCGACGGCTACGTGGTCACGCACTGCGGCTAGGCCGTCTCTGTCGTCGGGCGGGTCCGTCCGCGGACCCGTCTGACACGTGAGACACACCCGGCCCGGCCGGCCCGGCGGGAGATAATCGCTGCTGTGAGCGACGACCAGCGAGACCAGAACCCGACCGAGCCGGCCGCGCAGGCCGAGCCGGCCGCGCAGGCCCCGGGCCCCACCGGCCCCGAGCCCGAGCCGATCCCGTTCTTCGGCACCACCTGGGTGAACCACGACGGCGGCTACGCCCTGCGCCGCGCCGGCGCCGCGATCGGCTCGCTGGTCACCGCCGTCGCCGCCGCCCTCCTGCTGCGCCTGTCCTACGAGGGCCTGGAGATCGGCAACGTCGGCCCCTTCCTCAGCATCTCGGTCGTCGTCCTCTTCGCGATCGCCAGTGCCATCGCCTTCGTCAAGACCTGGGACTCCTTCAGCCGCCGCCCCGCCCCGTCCTCCGACGAGGCCGCCCTCAAGGGCCTCAAGGTGATCGGTTTCATCGGCTCCCTCATCGCGTACTTCCTGCGCTGCCTCGCCGAGGCCCCGGGTGAGAAGCTCCGCCGCGCCGAGTACGAGCGTGCCCTGGCCGACTTCGCCCGCCGCCGCAGCTCCCGTACGGGCAACCCGGCCGCCCGCCGCCCCAAGCGCAAGAAGTAGCCCGAGCCGCCCACGCCCACCGCACCCCCGTCCTCGCCCCGCTTCTGCCCGGGCGATTGACGGCGGGCACCGCCAGGAGCATTATTCATCACATGATGAATAACCAGCCCGAGGGAGCCCCGGCAGCCGTGCACGCCCACGGCCTGACCGTCCGACGCGGAACCGGCCGCACCCCCCGCACCGTCATCGACTCCATCGCCTTCGACGTCCCCCGCGGCCGCATCACCGGCCTCCTCGGCCCCTCCGGCTGCGGAAAATCCACCCTCATGCGCTCCATCGTCGGCACCCAGGCCCACGTCACCGGCACCCTCGACGTCCTCGGCCGCCCCGCCGGCCACCCCGAGCTCCGCTCCCGCATCGGCTACGTCACCCAGGCACCCAGCGTCTACGACGACCTCACCGTCCGGCAGAACCTCGACTACTTCGCCGCCGTCCTCGACCCCGGCCGCGCCGCCGCCGACCGCCGCGCCGCAGCCGTCCGCCAGGCCATCACCGACGTCGACCTCACCACCCACGCCGACGCCCTCGCCGGCAACCTCTCCGGAGGCCAGCGCAGCCGCGTCTCCCTCGCCGTCGCCCTGCTCGGCACCCCCGAGCTCCTCGTCCTCGACGAACCCACCGTCGGCCTCGACCCCGTCCTGCGCCGCGACCTGTGGAACCTCTTCCACGACATCGCCGCCACCCGCGGCGCGACGCTCCTCGTCTCCTCCCACGTGATGGACGAGGCCGAGCGCTGCCACGACCTCCTCCTCATGCGCGGAGGCCGCATCCTCGCCCAGGACACCCCCGACGCCCTGCGCACCCGTACCCACTCCACCACCGTCGAAGAAGGCTTCCTCCGCCTCGTCGACGAAGCCAACGCACTCGCCGCCCAGGAGACGACGCCGTGAACAGTGCCCGCACCACCGCCACCGCCGCCCGCGTCCTGCGCCAGCTCCGCCACGACCCGCGCTCCATCGCGCTGATGCTCCTGGTCCCCGTACTGATGCTCACGCTGCTGCGCTTCGTCTTCGACGGAAACCCCCGCACCTTCGACAGCATCGGCGCGTCCCTCCTCGGGATCTTCCCCCTCATCACCATGTTCCTGGTGACCTCGATCGCCACCCTGCGCGAGCGCACCTCCGGCACCCTCGAACGCCTCCTCGCCATGCCGCTCGGCAAGGGCGACCTCATCGCCGGCTACGCCCTCGCCTTCGGCGCCGTCGCCGTCCTCCAGTCCCTCCTCGCCACCGGCCTCGCCCTCTGGCTCCTCGGCCTCGACGTCGTCGGCTCCCCCTGGCTGCTCCTGCTCGTCGCCCTCCTCGACGCCCTCCTCGGCACGGCCCTCGGCCTCTTCGTCTCCGCCTTCGCCGCGTCCGAGTTCCAGGCCGTCCAGTTCATGCCGGCGGTGATCTTCCCCCAGCTGCTCCTCTGCGGCCTCTTCGCGGCCCGCGACACCATGCACCCGGTCCTCGAAGGCCTCTCCGACGTCCTGCCCATGTCCTACGCCGTCGACGGCATGACCCAGGTCCTCACGCACACCGACATGACCGCCGACTTCGTCCGCGACGCCGTGATCGTCGCCGCCTGCGCCCTGCTCGTACTCGCCCTCGGCGCGGCCACCCTCCGCCGCCGCACCCCCTGACCGCACTCCGGACGGCCCCGCCCCGTTGCCCGCCCGGGTGCGAGGATGAGGAGGGAGTACACGCATCCCAGGCGAGGTGGAACGGGCATGACCCAGACAGTCGCAGTCCTCGGTACCGGCAAGATCGGTGAGGCCCTGCTCAGCGGAATGATCCGCGGCGGCTGGCCCGCCTCGAAGCTCCTCGTCACGGCCCGCCGCGCCGATCGGGCCGAGGAGCTCCGCACCCGCTACGGCGTCGAGGCCGTCTCCAACGCCGAAGCCGCCAAGCGCGCCGACACCCTCATCCTCACCGTCAAGCCTCAGGACATGGCCAAGCTCCTCGACGAGCTCGCCCCGCACGTCCCCGTCGACCGCCTGGTCATCAGCGGCGCCGCCGGCATCCCCACCTCCTTCTTCGAGGAACGGCTCAGCCCCGGCACCCCCGTCGTCCGCGTCATGACGAACACCCCGGCCCTCGTCGACGAGGCCATGTCCGTCATCTCCGCCGGCAGCCACGCCACCGCCGCGCACCTCGCCCACACCGAGGAGATCTTCGGCGGCGTCGGCAAGACCCTGCGCGTCCCCGAGTCCCAGCAGGACGCGGCCACCGCCCTCTCCGGCTCCGGCCCCGCGTACTTCTACTTCCTCGTCGAGGCCATGACCGACGCCGGCATCCTCCTCGGCCTGCCCCGCGCCCAGGCCCACGACCTGATCGTCCAGGCCGCCATCGGCGCCGCCGTGATGCTCCGCGACAGCGGCGAGCACCCGGTCAAGCTCCGCGAGGCCGTCACCTCCCCGGCCGGTACGACGATCAACGCCATCGTCGAACTGGAGCGGCACGGCGTCCGCGCCGCCCTCATCGCCGCCCTCGAAGCGGCCCGCGACCGCAGCCGCGAGCTCGCCTCCGGCAACAGCTGAGACACCCCGTACCGGTGGGGTCCCGCACCGTGCGGGACCCCACCGGCCCCTTTCACGGCTCCAGCAGCCCGATGGCCCGGTACGCCCGGTCCACGACGGGCCGCGCCAGCTCCCGGGCCCGCCCGGCGCCCTCGCGCAGCACCTTCTCCACCGCCGCCGGATCGCCCGCCAGCTCCGCATGCCGCTCCTGCACCGGCCGCAACAACTCGACGACGGCGTCGGCGACATCCCGCTTCAGCGCCCCGTACCCGCTGTACTCCCCGGCGAGCACGGCCGGGTCGCCCCCGGTACACGCCGCCAGGATGTCCAGCAGGTTCGCGACCCCGGGCCGCGCCTCCCGGTCGTAGACCACCCCGCCGTCCCCGCTGTCGGTGACCGCCCGCATCACCTTCTTGCGCACGACCCCGGGCTCGTCGAGCAGATAGACGATCCCCGCCCCGTTCTCATGGGACTTCCCCATCTTCGAGGTCGGCTCCTGCAGGTCCATGACCCGCGCGGCCACCGCCGGAAGCGTCGCCTTCGGCACGGCGAAGGTGTGCCCGTACCGCTGGTTGAAGCGCACCGCCAGATCGCGCGTCAGCTCCACGTGCTGCCGCTGGTCCTCCCCGACCGGGACCTCCTGGGTCTCGTACGCCAGGATGTCGGCGGCCATCAGCACGGGATAGGTGAGCAGCGACAGCCGTACGCCCTCTCCGGAGGCCTGCGCCTTGGCCGCCTTCTCCTTGTACTGGATCATCCGCCGCAGCTCCCCGTCGGTGGCGGTGCACTCCAGGAGGTACGCCAGCCGCGTGTGCTCGTCGACGTGGCTCTGCACGAAGAGCGTGCACCGCTGTGGATCGAGCCCGGCGGCGAGCAGCAGCGTCGCCGCCTGCCGGCTGAGCCGCCGTACGCGCGCCGGCTCGTGTTCGACGGTCAGCGCGTGGAGGTCGACGACGCAGAACAGCGCCTCGTCCGGCTCCTGGTCGGTGGCGACCCACTGCCGGACGGCTCCCAGGTAGTTCCCCAACGTCAGATGACCGGTCGGCTTGATCCCGCTGAAGATCCTCGTCATGTCCTGCTCTCCCTGTGTGTGAGTGATGTCGGGGCCACCGCGTCGGGCGACCGAGCCACTCCCGGGAGGGGGAGAAACAAAAACGGCCGCCGTAGCGGCGGCCGTGAGCGCATGCGTGCTCGCGTGGAAGGTCGGCCGCCGTCAGGCGGCCCACCAGCGAAGGCTGAGCGTGGGCGCATGCGTAGTCATGGGACCAGCGTAGAGGGCCGGGGGTGAGGACGGGGTGAGTTTCGGGAACCGGCGCGTCGACAGTCAGCCGGGGGAGCCGGGGGTTGACACAGATGTGCCCGATCCGTAAGGTTCTTCGAGTTGTCCGAAGTGAGCGCCGACCTCGGTCGGTCCCCGGACAGCCATCCCGCACTACACATTCGAACGAACGACGCACTCCGTCGTCTTGTTTTCATGCGTATTTGCGAATGAGGAATCCGCGTCCGAGGACGCTGCCGCCGATTAGGTTCGGAGGCAAGGAATCCGCTACTGTCTCACTCGCCGAAGGGGCCAAACAGCCCCGAGGCAAAGCCCGCTGACTGGGAGTCAGGCCCGAAAGGATCTGATAGAGTCGGAATCGCCGGAAAGGGAAAGCGCGAAAGCGCTGGAACTGGAAAGCACCGAGGAAGTCGGACACGAAAGAGTCTGATAGAGTC
>NZ_JBIAVU010000031.1:0-10448 GCF_042894695.1 Streptomyces sp. NPDC001513 | reverse complement strand
CGGACATCCATGCCGGCATCACGACGGCGGTGATCGTGAACACCGCGATCGTGGTCCTCGGGACCCTCACCACCGCCCTCTTCCTCCGCAACAAGGCGGCGAAGGACCTCACCTCCGCCTGAGCCCCCGCGGCTCAGGGTTCCCCAGGAGGCAGCCCCGGCACGACCACCCCCGCCGTGCCGGGGCCGCCTCCCCCTCCCCGTTCCCCCTCCCGTCTCACCTCCCCCTCCCCCTCCCCCTCCCCCTCCTCCTCAAGGTCTCCTCTTCCCAAGGAACGTGATGGACCTCCGTATCGAAGACCGCGTGTACCTCGTCACCGGCGCGTCGTCCGGAATCGGCGCGGCGACCGTCCGGCTGCTGGCCGCCGAGGGCGCCCTCGTCGTCGGTGTCGCCCGCAAGCCGTGGGACACCGAAGCCCTCGGCGACCGCGTCAGCACCCTCGCCGCCGACCTCACCGACCCCACCGCGGCCCGCCACGTGGCCGACACCGTGATCGAGCGCCACGGCCGGCTCGACGGCCTCGTCAACAACGTGGGCGCGCTGGAATCCCGTACCGGCTTCCTCGACGTGACCGACGAGCAGTGGACGAGCACCTTCGACGTCAACTTCCACTCCGCCGTCCGCATGACCCGCGCGGCCCTGCCCGCGCTCCTGGAGACGGGAGCGGGCTCCCTCGTCCACATCGCCAGCGAGGCCGCCCGATTCCCCGACCCGGGCATCGTCGACTACGCCGCCTCCAAGACGGCGCTGCTGTCCGTGTCCAAGTCCCTCGCCGCGGAGTTCGGCGTACGCGGGGTGCGCTCCAACGTCGTCTCGCCGGGGCCCACCCGGACGGCGCTCTTCGACGCACCCGGCGGCTTCGCCGAGCAGCTGGGGGAGCGGTTCGGCCTCCCGGCCGACGAGGCCGTCCAGCACTTCATCCGCGTGGTGCGCGCGCTGCCGAGCGGCCGCATCGGCACGCCCGAGGACGTCGCGGGCATCGTCGCGTACCTGCTGTCACCCCTCGCGACCCAGGTCACCGGCGCCGAGTGGAGCGTCGACGGCGGCGCCCTGCGGCAGATCTGACCCGGGCCGATGCGTGCTTCCCTGCTCGCCCTCGCCATCGGTGCCTTCGGCATCGGGACCACCGAATTCGTCATCGTCGGCCTGCTCCCGGAAGTCGCCGACGACCTGTCCGTCTCCATTCCCTCCGCCGGCATGCTGGTCACCGGCTACGCCCTCGGCGTGGTGGTCGGCGCACCGCTGATGACCGCGGCCGGCGCCCGCCTGCCGCGCAAGACCATGCTCGTCGTGCTCATGGGCATCTTCATCGCGGGCAACCTGCTCTGCGCCCTCGCCGGCGACTACACCGCCCTCATGGGCGGCCGGCTGATCGCCGCCCTCACACACGGCGCCTTCTTCGGGATCGGGTCCGTCGTCGCCGCCGACCTGGTGGCCCCGGACCGGCGGGCCAGCGCCATCGCCCTGATGTTCACCGGGCTCACGCTGGCCAACGTACTCGGCGTACCACTGGGTACCTTCCTGGGCCAGGAGTTCGGCTGGCGCTCCACCTTCTGGGCCGTCACCGGCATCGGGATCGTCGGCCTGCTCGGACTCGTCACCCTGGTCCCGGCGCAGCCGGCGCCGGAGCGCGGGGCACTGCGCGGCGAACTCGCCGTCTTCCGCAAGCCCCAGGTGTGGCTGGCGCTGACGACGACCGTGCTCGGCTTCGGCGGCGTCTTCGCCTCCTTCACCTATCTCGCACCGATGATGACGGAACTGGCCGGCTTCTCCGACGGCGCGGTCGCCTGGCTCCTCGTCCTCTTCGGTGTCGGACTGTGCGTGGGCAACGTGCTCGGCGGCCGGGCCGCCGACCGCGCGCTGATGCCCAGCCTGTACCTCATCCTGGGCGGCCTTTCCCTGGTGCTGGTGGTCTTCACCTTCACCTCGCAGGCCGCCGTGCCCGCCGCGATCACCCTGGCCGCCTTCGGGGCGATCGGCTTCGCGACGGTGCCGCCGCTGCAGGCCCGCGTGATGCAGCAGGCAGCCGGGGCCCCGGCGCTCGCCTCCGCGGCGAACATCGCGGCCTTCAACCTCGGCAACGCCCTCGGGGCCTGGCTCGGCGGCCTCGCCGTCGCCCACGGCCTCGGATGGACCGCGCCGACCTGGATCGGTGCCGGGCTCGCCGCCGCCGGTCTGGGCACCGCGGTGCTCTCCGGCCGGCTCGACCGCAAGGCCCGCCGGCCGGTCCCGCTGCCGGCGGCAGAACTCCCCGCAGAACCGCACTCCGTACAGCAGCACTCCGCCGGTGCCGGGTACGGCACCCACTCCATCGTCGAAGAGAAGTCGAGGTAGATCCACATGAACGGTGTCGATCGCCGGACCATGCTCACCCGCAGCGCCGCCGTCGTCGGAGGCGCGGCGGTGGCCGGCGCGCTGGCCGGCCCCGCGGCCGCCGCCACGGCCCCCGCCGCCTCCGGCGCCCCCGGCACGGCCGTCGGAGCCGGATCCGTCGTGCGGCCGGGTGATCCCCGCTACGAGATGCTGACCACCGGCAACAACCAGCGCTTCGTGGCCCGCCCGGACTACATCAAGATGGTCCGCTCCACCGCGGACGCCGAACGCGCCCTGAGAGACGCCGTCCGCGCGGGCAAGCGGGTCTCGGTGCGCAGCGGCGGCCACTGCTTCGCCGACTTCGCCGCGCATCCCGACACCGAGGTCATCATCGACTTCTCGGAGATGACGCACGTCGGGTACGACCCGAAGTTCCGGGCGTTCGTCGTGGAGGCCGGCGCCCGTCTGATCAACGTGTACGAGGCCCTGTACAAGGGCTGGGGCGTCACCATCCCCGGTGGCATCTGCTACAGCGTCGGGGCCGGCGGCCACATAGCGGGCGGCGGGTACGGCCTGCTCTCGCGGGCCCACGGCCTGGTCGTCGACCACCTCTACGCCGTGGAGGTCGTGGTCACGGACGGCAAGGGCGGTGTGCGGACGGTCGTGGCCACCAGGGAGAAGAACGATCCGAACCGCGAGCTGTGGTGGGCGCACACGGGCGGGGGCGGCGGCAACTTCGGCCTGGTGACCCGCTATTGGTTCCGCTCCCCGGGTGCCAAGGGCTCCGAACCCTCCGAACAGCTCATCTCCCCGCCGTCGACGGTGCTGGTGAGCGCCGTCGACTTCCCCTGGGAGCAGCTCACGGAGGCGAAGTTCACCCGGCTGCTCAAGAACTTCGGTTCCTGGCACGCCGCGAACAGCGCCCCCGACTCCCCGTACCGCCATCTGTCCAGCCTGTTCAACGTCAGCTCCAAGGCGCACGGCAGCGTGGGCATGTTCACCCAGGTCGACGCGACCGTGCCGAACGCGCGGAAACTGCTCGACGACTACCTGGCGGCGATCACGGCCGGCACCGGGGTCATCCCGAAGGCACTGACCCGCGCCACCGGTGAACTGCCCGCCATGCCGCAGTTCGCGGAGCCCAGAACCCTGCCCTGGCTGCAGGCGACCCGGCTGGTCGGCACCAACAACCCGACCATCACCAATCCCACCTCACGTGGCGCGCACAAGTCCGCGTACATGCGCAAGAACTTCACGGACCATCAGATCGCGGCGCTGTACCGGCAGATGAGCCGGCCGGACTTCAAGAACCCGGACACCATGCTGGTGCTGTTCTCCTTCGGCGGTCAGGTCAACGCCGCGGCGCCCGACGCGACGGCCAACGCGCAACGGTCGTCCATCTTCAAGATGTGCTTCCAGACCTTCTGGCAGGAGGAGAGCGAGGACGAGTTCTACCTGGGCTGGCTGCGCGGCCTGTACGAGGACTTCTTCTCGGCGACCGGCGGCGTGCCCCTGATCGACGACAGCACCGACGGCTGCTACATCAACTACCCCGACCGTGACGTCACCGATCCGCGCCGCAACCGCTCCGGCGTGCCGTGGCAGACGCTCTACTACAAGGACAACTACCCGCGCCTGCAGCAGGTGAAGAGGCGCTACGACCCGTCCGACTTCTTCCGCCACTCCATGTCCATCAAGCCCGCGCGAGGCTGATGCTCCGCGCGTTCCCGCTGGTCAGAAGCCCCGTACTCCGGTCTCCGGAGTGCGGGGCTTCTGTCGTTCCCGCTCAACCGTTCGAGTGTCCGCGGGCGTTCGTTGACTCCCCGGCCGGCTCCGGGAAAGCTGTCTCTTGGCCGGAAGAGGGCAGCTGAAAAGCCCCTCGCAGCGAGATCCGATCCCCTGGCCACCACCCGTCGAACAGGTCCGCGGCACCGCTGTGCCGCGCCCTCCCGCGTCATGCCACGGCTCGATTACCCACGCGTCAGAAAGTAGAGGAAGCCATGCGTTCCGTCGCCGTAGTCCTCGGCACCCGGCCGGAAGCCATCAAGTTCGCGCCGGTCATCCGCGCCCTCCAGGACGACCCGCGCTTCGAGCCCGTCGTGATCTCGACAGGGCAGCACCGCCAGATGCTGGACGAGACCCTCGACGCCTTCGGCCTCACCGCCGACGTCGACCTGAAAGTGATGGCCCCCAAGCAGACCCTCTCCCAGGTCACCTACCGGTCCCTGCGCGGCCTGGAGGACTACTTCGCCTCCGCCCCCGCCGACGCCGTCCTCGTCCACGGCGACACCGCCACCACCCTCACCGGGGCCCTGGCCGGATTCCACCAGCGGATCCCCGTCGTCCACGTCGAGGCCGGACTGCGCAGCGGCCGGCTCGGCTCGCCCTTCCCCGAGGAGGGCAACAGACGGCTCGTCGCCCAGGTCGCCGCCCTGCACCTGGCCCCCACCCCCGGAAACCTGGCGAACCTGCTGCGCGAGGGCATCGACGCCGGCACGGTCACCGTCACCGGCAACACCGTCATCGACGCCCTGCGCTGGGCCTGCGGCCGCGCCGAGAGCTACGGCGACCCGGCCCTGGCCGACCTCGACGTCGACCCCAGCCGGATCGTCCTGGCCTCCGCGCACCGCCGCGAGGCATGGCCGCACCTGCCGCAGATCGGGCAGGCCCTGGCCCGCATCGCCGACGAGCCCGGCGTACGCGTCGTCGTCCCGCTCCACCGCAACCCCGTGGTCCGCGAGGCGCTCCTCCCGCACATCGGCGGCCACCCGCACATCACCGTCGTCGACCCGCTGCCCTACCTCAGCTTCTGCAAGCTCATGGCCCGCGCCGACCTCATCGTCTCGGACAGCAGCGGCAGCCAGGAGGAGGGCCCCGCGCTCGGCAAGCCCACCCTGGTCCTCGGCGACGTCACCGAGCGGTCCGAGGCCATCGTCGCCGGCACCGCCCGCCTCGTCGGAACGGCCACCGAGGGCATCGTCGCCAGCACCCTGGAGCTCCTGCGCGACCAGGCCGCGTACGAGCGGATGGCCAACGCCGCCAACCCGTACGGCGACGGACAGGCCACCGCCCGCACCGTCGCCGCACTCGCCCACTTCTTCGGCCTGGGGCCCGCCCCCGAGCCCTTCGTCCCCGACAGCGCCGCCGACGAGCTCAGTGTCGAGCTCGCCCGCACGGCCGCCTTCGCCCGCTCCTGACCGAGAGGAAGCCGCATGACCGCCACCCCGTCCGCCATCGAACGCCCGCTGAACTTCAGCACCCCGTACCTGAGGGCCGACCTCGTGCGCGACGCCGTGGACTACACCGTCGAAGGCCGCACCATCGTGGTCAACCCCGGCGTGACCCCCGTGACCATCGTCGAGGAGTTCCGCAAGACCATCCCCCCGCTGTCCTCGACGGTCCTCGCCGACACCCGCATCGAGCGGGCCGAGGCACTGCTCCTGCTGCGCCCCGCCGCGGACGACGCCGACATCGGCGGCATCGTCGAACAGCCCGGCTGGTCGCACCTGGCCGATCTGCTCGCCCCCGGGGAGTTCTCCCACGAGACCCCGCTGTACCGCAGCCCGCAGGACGACATCAACACCGTCCTGTTCGACCCGGCCCACGTACTGGGCGAACGCGAGACCGTACTGGACCAGCGGGAGTTCAACGTCCGCGCCAACCTGTGGTTCGCCCCCG
This sequence comes from Streptomyces sp. NPDC001513, assembly GCF_042894695.1. Taxonomy (NCBI): domain Bacteria; kingdom Bacillati; phylum Actinomycetota; class Actinomycetes; order Kitasatosporales; family Streptomycetaceae; genus Streptomyces; species Streptomyces sp. NPDC001513. The sequence goes on along the minus strand of NZ_JBIAVU010000031.1, from coordinate 4,457 downwards.
CCGGCACCGACTGCTTCATCCACAACCAGCACGACTTCATCGAGGTGCACACCCAGGTCCAAGGCCTGGGCCGGATGCAGCGGTTCCGCAGCGAGGACCAGGCCTCCCTCTACCAGGACGTCCTGATGAGCCCGGGCTACACCACCCCGGACCCCTTCTGCGCCACCGGCCCCCAGTGCACGTACCACTACCCCCGCCACCAGTACCGGGCCGACACCGACTGCATCTGGCTCGCCATCGAATACCACCCGGTACCCCGCGCCCTGCGCACCCTCCCCTTCCCCCCGTCCTCGTCTCCGCTCGCGACCACCCTGGAGAACCACTGATGACCACCAACGGCAAGAACAACGAGACCGTCCTGCGCGCCCCGAAGTTCACCGCCGAGGTCGTCGCCGACCAGCTCCGCGACGGCTACTGGCTGGAGGCGCCCGACATCGACGGCGACGGCAAGCCCGACCTGTTCGGCTACGGACTGCGCCTCGGCGAGATCTACTGGTACGCCAACGACGGCGACTGGACCCGCCGGCTGATAGCCGACCGCATCAAGATGCCCGTGGGCGCCGACTTCGCCGACGTCAGTGGCAACGGCCACCCCGACGTCATCGTCTGCTACGACCTCTACGGCCCGATCGGCACGATCCACGACGCCAACACCGAAGGCGGCAAGATCGACTGGCTGGAGAACCCGGGCACCCCCGACAAGGACGAGTCGCGCTGGAAGCGCCACTACGTCGGCCGCGCCACCGGCATGCACCGGCTGCGCGCCGGCCACTTCACCCGCACCGACCGGCTCCAGATCATCGGCCTGCCGATCGTCGCCAAGGAGGACGTCCACGCCGTCCTGCCGGTGGTGCTGTTCACCCAGCCCGACGACGTGCACACGGCCGAGGAGTGGCCGATGACCGTCATCGACGACAGCCACTTCCGGATGATCCACGGCGCCGAGAAGAAGCGGGGCCTGGTCCCCGGCTCCGACCTCGAATCCCTCCTGCTGGCCTCCGACGAGGGCGTCACCTGGCTCTGGTTCGACGAGGCCCGCCAGGAGTGGGTCCGCGAGCTCATCGGCACGGGCGAGCTCACCCAGTTCGAGCAGACCGGCTTCCGGGGCAGCGGCGACCTCAACGCGGGCCGCCTCGGCGACGACCCGATGGCCTACGTCGCCGCCATCGAGCCCTTCCACGGCAACACCGTCGCCGTCTACACCAAGGCCGAGGGCGGCGAGGGCTGGAACCGCGTCCTGCTGGACGTCTACGGCGACCCCAACGAGAACGGCGAGGGCCCCGGCCACCAGATCGTCTGCGCCGACTTCGACGGCGACGGCGACGAGGAGTTCCTGGTGGCACTGCGCGGCCCGTGGCCCTGGCAGGGCGTCATGTACTACAAGGCGATCGACGCGGCCAACGGCGTCTGGGCCAAGTGGCGCGTCTCCGAGGAGTCCGTCGCCCGCATCGCCACCGCCGACTTCAACGGCGACGGCCGGCTGGACTTCGCCACCATCGCCTACTCCGTCCAGAACTACTACGTGGCCAAGGACGCCAAGCTCATGGTCTACCGCAACGAGATCGAGCAGTAGGCCCCTTCCGCGCCTTCCGCGCCTTCCGCCTCTCCCGGCAGTCCCGTACGCCCCTTCGCGCCGCCGGGACCGCGCACCGCACGGCGGAGCACGGTCCCGGCCGCTGTCCCCGACGAACCCCACTCCCGAAAGAGCGATTCCTGTGGCCTCCACGACGTCCCCCGACGCCGCGAAGCGGGCGAAGCTGCCCTCACTGACCGGCCTGCGGTTCTTCGCCGCACTCTCCGTCTTCTTCTTCCACTCGTCCCTGACCGACTCCCCGATCCCGCCGAACGCGCCCATCAACCCCTTCGCCGACGCCTCGATCGCCGACGGGTTCTCCACCGCCTTCGGCAAGGCCGGCTACCTGGGCGTCTCCTTCTTCTTCGTCCTCTCGGGCTTCGTCCTCGCCTGGGCCGCCAAGCCCGGCGAGCGCGTCACCGCCTTCCTCCGCCGCCGACTGCTGAAGATCTTCCCCAACCACGTCGTCGTCTTCGCCGCCGCGATGCTCCTCTTCGCCGGCTCGGCCGTCACGGGCGTCGCCGACTGGCTCCCGAACCTCTTCCTCATCCACACCTGGTGGCCGCAGCCCACCGTCAACCTCAGCGTCAACCCGCCCAGCTGGTCCCTCGGCAGCGAGCTGCTCTTCTACATGCTCTTCCCGGCGCTCATCGGGCCGATCCGCAAGCTCCGCGGCCGGACCGCCCTGTGGGGCTGGAGCGCCGCGATGATCGCGGGGATGGTCGCACTCCAGCTGATCGCCACCTACTTCGTCCCGGACACCCCGAAGTCCACCATCACGCCCATCTCCGGGATGCAGTTCTGGTTCGGCTACCTGCTCCCGGCCGGCCGCCTCTTCGAGTTCGTCCTCGGCATCCTGCTCGCCCGCATCGTCCTCGCGGGACTGTGGCCGCGCCGCGTCGGCTTCGGCGTCTCCGCCGTGCTCACCGTCCTCGGCTACGCCGCCGCGCTCGTCGCCCCGTTCCAGTACGGGTTCGTCGTCGCCACGATCATCCCGGTCGCCGCGCTCATCGGCGCCACCGCACAGGCCGACGTCGACGGCCGCGCCACCTTCCTGCGCAGCCGGACCATGGTCTGGCTCGGCGAGGTCTCCTTCGGGTTCTACCTCGTCCAGGGCGTCACGATCTTCTACCTGCGCTCCCTGCTCGGCGAGCACACCTACAGCGTCCCGGTGGCCCTGCTGGTGATCGCCGGCTTCTTCGCCGCCTCGCTGCTCGGCGGATGGCTCCTCTTCCGCTTCGTCGAGATGCCCGCCATGCGCCGCTTCGGCCGCGCCAGGCCCCGTACGCGGCCCGCCCCGGAAGCGGTCCCGGCCCGCGAGCCGTCCGGGGACCGCACCCCGGTCACCGCGGCCGCCCGCGACTGACCTGCCGCCCTACCGCTCCCCGCCCGCGTCGGCATCCGCCGACGCGGGCTTCGGCGTTCCCCGGCCCGGGGCGGCGGAACCGGCCGTCAGGCTCGACAGCATGCGCAGCGCCGCGTCGGACGGGGAGGCTTCGGGGGCGCTGTAGAGCAGCATCCGGTGATTGGTGCCGTCCGTGAGGTGCAGGTTCTCGAAATCGAGGGTCAGCGGGCCCACGACGGGGTGGTGCAGGGTCTTCGTGCCGACGGTGCAGTCCCGTACGGGGTGCTTCGACCACAGCGAGGCGAAATCGGGGCTCTGCAGCATGAGCGACCCGATGAGCTCGGCGAGCGCGCGGTCCTCCGGATTGCGTCCGGCGACCAGGCGCAGCGCCGCCAGGGCCACCCGGGCCTCGCTCTTCCAGTCCGTGTAGAGCTCCCGGGTGTGCGGGTCGAGGAACAGCATCCGCGTGAGGTTGGGGCGTACGGCGGGATCCTCGGGGCTCGCGAAGTCGAGGTGCCCGGCGAGCAGGGCGTGGCCCAGCGGATTCCAGGCGAGCACGTTGTTGCGGCCGTCCAGGACGACGGCGGGCACCTGCGGCATCGCGCCGATCAGCCGGCGCGTGGTGTCCCGGGCGTACTCGGGCCGGGGCGACTGCGCCCGCTTGGCGCGCGGCGGCCGGGCCAGGTTGAGCAGGTGCGCGTGCTCGTCCGGAGACAGGCGCAGGGCGCGGGCCAGCGCGTCGAGGACGCTGTCCGAGGCGTTCGTGCTCTGCCCCTGCTCCAGGTGCGTGTAGTACGTGATGCTCACGCCGGCCAGCAGGGCGAGCTCCTCGCGCCGCAGTCCCGGTACGCGCCGGCGGGTGCCGTGCGAGGGGAGGCCGACGTCCTCGGGCTGGAGCTGGGCGCGACGGGTGCGGAGGAATTCGCCCAGGGCAGTGGGAGTGTCCATGCGTTCCAGTGTGCCGGGGGAGGGCGCGGAACGCTGCCCGTGAAGGTGGCCCTGGCAGTGCTAGCTTGCCCGGCGCCAGCACAACCAGGGGGCTGGGTAACCCCCTCCGACCAGTCCAGAGTCGATGACGCAACAGCTCGTTGCGTGATCGAGAGGAAGTGTCGCGATGTCGGTTGTCGAGGGTGCGCGTGTTGATGCGGGTGCGGGGGGTGGTGCTGGGGGTCCGGTCCGTTTGGACGGGCGTCTGAAGTTGGTGTTGGTGGTGCTGCTGGTGGCGCAGTTCATGCTGGCGGTTGATTTCTCGATTCTGAATGTGGCTCTGCCGGTGATCGGTGAGGGTCTCGGTTTCTCGTTGTCGAACCTTCAGTGGATCGCGACGTCGTTCGCCCTGTGTGCTGCGGGTTTCACTCTGTTGTTCGGTCGGGTGGCGGACCTGTTCGGGCGTCGTCGGCTGTTCCTGGTGGGTCTGGCGGTGCTGGGTCTGTCGTCGCTGGCGGGTGGTCTGGCGAACAGCCCGGAGATGCTGCTGATCGCCCGCGTCTTCCAGGGCCTGGCGACAGCCGCGGTGACGCCGGCGGGTCTGTCCCTCCT
>NZ_JBIAVU010000030.1:0-11431 GCF_042894695.1 Streptomyces sp. NPDC001513 | reverse complement strand
GTGGACGAGTTGGACGGTCTGACGGCGACGGGCGAGGACTGGTGGTTCAACGTCCGCGCCTCCAACACCGAACCGTTGCTGCGCCTGAACGTCGAGGCCCGCGACGCGGCGACCCTCTCGAAGGTCCGCGACGAGGTCCTGGCCCTCATCCGCGGCTGAACAAGGCTTGTCGGCCGGGGGCGGAACCCACTCCGCCCCCGGCCGAAGCCGCGCACATCCAGCCCCGCCGGCGTTTGAGGCGCTGGGGGTCCCCCCGGACGGAGTCTGGGGGAGGGTCCGGGGGCAGCGCCCCCGGGCACGGCGCCGCACCCATCCACCCCGGCGGGAGCCACCGCGCACAGTCCACCCCGCACCGGAGGTGACTCGGCGGTACGCTGACCTCGCTCCACCCCAGAACCATCCGCATGCCCGAAGGGAACCGCCCCATGCCGCTCGAAGCCGGCCTCCTGCAGATCCTCGCCTGCCCCGCCTGCCACTCGCCCCTCGAGGACAAGTCGGCCGACGAGACGGCCCCCGAGCTGATCTGCACCGGCCAGGACTGCGGCCTCGCGTACCCGGTCCGTGACGGCATCCCGGTGCTCCTGGTCGACGAGGCCCGCCGCCCCGCCTGATCATTCCGCCACCCTGGATCCGTCAACACCGCCGGAGGCCGCCATGCTCGACGAGTCGCTCCTCGACGCACCGGACGATCTCGCCCGCGTAGACCGCCGGGGCCTGCTCCGCGGCGCGGCCGAGGCCGGGGCGAGAGTCCGTACCGCGGCCCGGCATGCGAACGAGGCGGGCCTCGCGGAGCTGCGGCCCGACGGCCGCCCCCGCGCGGTCCTGATCGCCGGGCCCGGCACCGCCGCCACCGGCGTCGCCGACCTGCTGGGAGCCCTCGCCGGCGCCTCCGCGCCCGTGATCCGGCTCGACCCCACCGGCGTCGCGCACGCCGCCGGCGCACTGCGCTGGGCCCTGCCCGGCTGGGCCGGCCCGGTCGACCTGCTGCTCGTCGCCACCACCGACGGCACCGAGCCCGGGCTGGCCGTCCTCGCCGAGCAGGCGTACCGGCGCGGCTGCACCGTCGTCGCCGTCGCCCCCGAGCGCTCACCGCTGAGCGAGGCCGTGGACGGCGCGCACGGGCTCCTCGTACCGATGGCCAAGGCCCCGTACCAGGAGTACGACGAATCGGCCGCCGCGGGCCCCGGCGCCCTGTGGGCGCTGCTCACGCCCCTGCTGCTGCTCCTCGACAGGGTCGGCCTGATCACCGCCGCCCCCGACACCCTGCAGCTCGTCGCCGACCGGCTCGACCGCACGGCCGAACGCTGCGGGCCCGCCATCGCCACGTACTCCAACCCGGCCAAGACCCTCGCCTCCGAGCTGGCCGACTCCCTCCCGCTCATCTGGAGCGAGGGCACCGGCGCCGCACCCGCCGGCCGCCGCTTCGCCGCCACCCTCGCCGAGCTCGCCGGCCGCCCCGCACTGGCCGCCGCGCTCCCCGAGGCGCTGCCCGCCCACGGCATCCTGCTCGCCGGGGCCTTCGCGGCAGGCGCCGACCCCGAAGACTTCTTCCGTGACCGGGTCGAAGAGCCCCAGGCCCTTCGTGCCCGCATCGTCCTGCTGCGTGACCGGCCGGCGGGCGGCCTCACCGCCGCCCCCGCCGCACGCGAGCTCGCCCTCAGCCACGACACGGCCATCAGCGAGCTCGAACCGGAGGAGGGCGTCGAGCTGGAGCAGCTCGCCGAACTCCTCGCCGTCACGGATTTCGCCACCGCCTACCTGGCGTTGGCCTCCGGGGGACACGGCTGAGGTACACGCACCTGCCCCGGCTCTATCCAGGAAGACGACGATGGACCGCCTGACGAACACGATCCGCCCCTACGCCTGGGGATCCACCACGGCCCTCCCCACGCTCCTCGGTGTCGAACCCACCGGTGAGCCCCAGGCCGAGCTGTGGATGGGCGCCCACGCCGGCGCCCCCTCCCGCCTCGACCGCGGCGCCGGCCAGGTCGCCCTCTCGGACGTCATCGCGGCCGACCCCGAAGGCGAGCTCGGCGCGGCCACCGTCGCCAAGTTCGGCCCCCGGCTGCCCTTTCTCCTCAAGATCCTCGCCGCGGGCGCGCCGCTCTCCCTCCAGGTCCACCCCGACACGGCCCAGGCCAAGGCGGGCTTCGAGGACGAGGAGCGCCGCGGGATCCCGATCGACGCGGGGCACCGCAACTACAAGGACCCCCACCACAAGCCCGAGATGATCTGCGCGCTCACCGCGTTCGACGGGCTGTGCGGCTTCCGCGCGCCGCTGGACGCCGCCGACCTCCTCGCGGGCCTGGAGGTGGACAGCCTCAAGCCGTACGTCGACCTGCTGCACGCGCACCCCGAAGAGGCGGCCCTGCGCGAGATGCTCACCGCCGTACTGACCGCGGACCGCGCCGAGATGGCCCACACCGTCCACGAGACCGCGGCCGCCGCCGAGCGCCTGGGCGGACCGTACGCCCCGTACGCCACCCTGGCCCACCACTTCCCGGGCGACCCGGGAGTCATCGCGGCCATGCTGCTCAACCACGTCCGACTCCAGCCCGGCGAGGCCATGTTCCTCGGCGCGGGCGTCCCGCACGCCTACATCGACGGACTCGGCGTCGAGCTGCTCGCCAACTCCGACAACGTGCTGCGCGCCGGACTCACCCCCAAACACGTGGACGTGCCCGAGCTGCTGAAGATCGCGCGCTTCGAGCCGGGCGACCCGAACGTGCTGCGCCCCGAAGGCGACGGTGGCGAGGAGGTCTACGAGAGCCCCATCGACGAGTTCCGGCTCTCCCGCTTCCTCCTCGCGCCCGGCGGCGTCTCCCGCGTGCTGTCGCAGGACGCCCCGCAGATCCTGCTCTGCACGGCCGGTTCCGTGACGGCCGGTTCCGCGACGGCCGGCGAACTGCCGCTGGCCCCGGGCGAATCGGTCTTCGTACCGGCGGGCGAAAAGGTCGAACTGTCCGGAAACGGTACGGTCTTCCGTGCCACCGTGGTGGTCTGACGCGGCGTCCGCCCCGGCGGCTGCAACAATGTGCGGCCGGTAGTCAGTGGCTAGGAAGGACATCCTGCACCCATGAGCGCGTCGGGCGGTACCAGGGCGATCGTGGCGGCACTCGCTGCCAACCTCGCCATCGCTGTAGCCAAATTCGTGGCATACCTCTTCAGCGGCTCCTCGTCGATGCTCGCGGAAAGCGTCCACTCGCTGGCGGACTCCGGGAACCAGGGGCTGCTGCTCCTCGGCGGAAAGAAGGCCAAGCGCGAGGCGACCCCGCAACACCCCTTCGGGTACGGGCGCGAGCGCTACATCTACGCCTTCCTCGTCTCCATCGTGCTCTTCACCGTCGGTGGCATGTTCGCCATCTACGAGGGCATCGAGAAGATCAACCACCCGCACCCGATCGAGGCCTGGTACTGGCCGGTCGGCGTGCTCGTCTTCGCGATCATCGCCGAGTCCTTCTCCTTCCGCACCGCGATCAAGGAGTCGAACGAGATCCGCGGCAAGCAGACCTGGACCCAGTTCGTCCGGCGGGCCAAGGCCCCCGAACTGCCCGTCGTCCTCCTGGAGGACCTCGGGGCGCTCATCGGCCTGGTCCTGGCGCTCGGCGGCGTCGGCCTCGCCCTGCTGACCGGCAACGGCGTCTGGGACGGCATCGGCACCCTCTGCATCGGCACCCTGCTCATCGTGATCGCGATCGTCCTGGCCGCGGAGACCAAGTCCCTGCTGCTCGGCGAGGCCGCCGGCCTCGAAGAGATCGAGAAGATCAAGACCGCGCTCGTCGACGGGGACGTCGTCACCCGCGTCATCCACATGCGGACCCTGCACCTCGGCCCGGAGGAGCTGCTGGTCGCCGCCAAGATCGCCGTCGAGGGACACGACACCGCGACCGAGGTGGCGGACGCGATCAACGCCGCCGAGGCCCGCATCCGCGAGGCCGTCCCGATCGCCCGCGTGATCTACCTGGAGCCGGACATCTACCGTCCCGAAGCCGCCAAGTAACCCACCGACGTACGAAGGCCCCCGCGCGCACCGGCCCGCGGGGGCCTTCGTACGTCCGGCCCGGCGGCGCCGGAGCCGGCCTCCTGCGGAACGCGGTCGGGGCCGTGATCAGCGGATCTCGCGCAGTACGTGCAGGATCGCGGGCTCGTCGGGGGCGGTCCGCAGCCGTTCCCGGAAGCCGGTGTCCATCAGCTTGCGCGACAGCAGCGCCAGGATCCGCAGGTGCTCGTCGCCCGCCGAGGCCTCCGGCACCGCGATCATGAAGACCAGCCGGGCCTTCGTCCCGTCCGGCGCGCCCCACTCGATGCCCTCGTGGGACCGGGCGAAGCCCACCGTGGGCCGGGTCACCGCGTCCGTCTTGGCGTGCGGGATCGCGATCGACTCGCCGAGACCGGTCGTACCCTGCGCCTCCCGCGCGAGCGCGACCCGTACGAGCTCGTCGACGTCCCGGACACGGCCGGTGGCGGCGAGCATCTCGGCCATCTCGCGGATCGCCGCCTCCTTGGAGCCGGAGACCAGCTCCGTCCTGACGGTCCGTCCGGTCAGGTACCCGGAGAGCACCTCCGACGGCGCGGCCTGCGCGGGTATGCCCGCTCCGCCCGCTGCTGCGCCGCCGCCCGCGGTCTTCCGCTCCTTGAGCCCGATCAGCGCGTTCGTGGTCAGCGCCGTCACCACGGTGCCCGCCGCGATCGCGATCAGGAACCAGCCGACGCCGCCGACCGCGCCCAGCGCGGCCACGACCGGCCCGCCGTGCGGCACGTGGTCGCCGACCCCCGCAAGCCCGGCGAGCGCACCGGCCACCGCGCCACCCAGCATGTTCGCCGGGATGACGGCGGCCGGCCGCGCCGCCGCGAACGGGATAGCTCCCTCCGAGATGCCGAACGCGCCCATGAAGAGCGCGGCCATCCCCGTCTCGCGCTCCTGATCCGAGTACGACCCGCGGCGCAGCACCGTCGCCAGGCCCTGGCCGAGCGGCATGACCGGGATGGCCGCCGCGCACATGCCCATCACGACGTAGTTGCCGGACGCGATGAGCCCCGTACCGAAGAGGAAGGCGGTTTTGTTGACCGGACCGCCCATGTCGAAGGCGATCATCAAGCCGAGCAGGGCGCCGAGCAGGACCGCGCTGGTCCCGGTCATGCCGGACAGCAGTCCGGTCAGGCTCTCGAAGACCCACGAGACGGGCCCGCCGATCACGTAGATGAAGAACAGGCCGAGCGTGGTGGTGGCGACGACAGGGATCACGATGATCGGCATGATCGGCCGGACCACCTTGGGCACCGGGACCTTCCTGATCCACAGGACCAGGTAGCCGGCCAGGAAGCCCGTCACGATCGCGCCGAGGAAGCCCGCGCCCGACTCGGAGCCGTAGAGCGCGCCGGTGTTCGCGATGAAGCCGCCGATCATGCCGGGCACGAGCGCAGGCCGGTCGCCGATGGCGTACGCGAGGTAGCCGGACAGGATCGGGATCATCAGGGTGAAGCCCAGGACGCCGATCCGGAAGACGTGGTCCCAGAACGTGCCGGGCGTCGTGGCGTACCCCTCGGCCGTCGCGTGCCCGCCCAGCGCCAGCGCGATGGCGATGAGCAGACCGCCCACCACCACGAACGGGATCATGTACGAGACGCCGTTCATCAGGGCCTTGTAGGCGAGGCTCCGCTCCTTGCCACCGGCACCGGCACCGGCACCGCCACCACCGCCGGAGGCACCCGCGGTCGCCGTCCCGGTCTGCACCGGCGCGCTCCGCACGCGTTCGATCAGCTCCTCCGGCCGGTGGATGCCGTCCGCGACGCCCGTGGAGAGGACCCGCTTGCCCGCGAACCGCTCGCGGTCGACTTCCTTGTCGGCGGCGATGATGATGCCGTCCGCCTCTCTGACATCGTTGTCAGAGAACACGTTCTCGGCCCCGATCGAGCCCTGCGTCTCCACCTTCATGTCGACACCGAGGCGGTCGGCGGCCTGCTGGAGCTTCTCCGCGGCCATGTAGGTGTGCGCGATCCCCGTGGGGCACGCGGTGACGGCGAGCAGCTTCGGGCGCCCCTGCACGCCCGCGGGCCTGCCCGCGCCCCCGTCCACGGATGGGTCTGCCGGACTGGTCACTGAGGTCTCCTTCGTGCCACGGGTCCTGCGGGATCGCACATGGGTTCCCGATCCACCGGCATCCTCCCCTGCCCAAAAGGCGGATCAAGAGTACGAAAGGCCCTGAAAGGGCCCGTCGGAGGGCCTGACATCACCACACGCCTTCTTCCTCGTCTGACTGGGGCTCACTCCACCGATCGGTGTAGATTCGTCGTCAGTGTCAGGCGTCGCTGCTGATGGCGGGTCGGGCGGTCCTCGCGACCGGCCGAGGGGAGAGAGGACCCCCGACGGACTGTGCTCGGTGTCCCGTCCCCAGGACGGCGCACGGACCAGCCGTACCCACCTCTCGAACCATGAGGAGCAGCACCCATGGACTTCAAGGTCGCAGACCTGTCCCTTGCCGCGTTCGGCCGCAAGGAGATCACCCTGGCCGAGCACGAGATGCCGGGCCTGATGTCGATCCGACGCGAGTACGCCGAGGCGCAGCCGCTGGCCGGCGCCCACATCACCGGCTCGCTGCACATGACGATCCAGACCGCCGTCCTGATCGAGACGCTGGCCGCCCTCGGCGCCGACGTCCGCTGGGCCTCCTGCAACATCTTCTCCACCCAGGACCACGCGGCCGCCGCCATCGCGGTGGGCCCGAACGGCACCCCGGAGAACCCGCAGGGCATCCCCGTCTTCGCCTGGAAGGGCGAGACGCTGGAGGAGTACTGGTGGTGCACGGAGCAGGCGCTGACCTGGCCGAACACCCCCACCGGCGGCCCGAACATGATCCTCGACGACGGTGGTGACGCCACCCTCCTCGTCCACAAGGGCGTCGAGTTCGAGAAGGCCGGCGCGGCCCCGGACCCGTCGACGGCGTACTCCGAGGAGTACGCCCACATCCTCACCCTGCTCAACCGCACCCTCGGCGAGTCCCCCCAGAAGTGGACCCAGCTCGCGTCCGAGATCCGCGGCGTGACGGAGGAGACCACCACCGGTGTCCACCGTCTGTACGAGATGATGTCCGAGGGCACGCTGCTGTTCCCGGCGATCAACGTGAACGACGCCGTGACGAAGTCGAAGTTCGACAACAAGTACGGCTGCCGCCACTCGCTGATCGACGGCATCAACCGTGCCACCGACGTCCTCATCGGCGGCAAGACGGCCGTGGTCTTCGGTTACGGCGACGTCGGCAAGGGCTGTGCGGAGTCGCTGCGCGGCCAGGGTGCGCGGGTCATCGTCACCGAGATCGACCCGATCTGCGCGCTGCAGGCGGCGATGGACGGCTACCAGGTCGCGACCCTGGACGATGTCGTCGAGACGGCCGACATCTTCATCACCACCACGGGCAACAAGGACATCATCATGGCCGCCGACATGGCCAAGATGAAGCACCAGGCCATCGTGGGCAACATCGGCCACTTCGACAACGAGATCGACATGGCCGGTCTCGCGAAGATCGACGGCATCGTCAAGGACGAGGTCAAGCCGCAGGTCCACACGTGGAAGTTCGCCGACGGCAAGGTCCTGATCGTGCTGTCCGAGGGCCGTCTGCTGAACCTGGGCAACGCGACCGGGCACCCGTCGTTCGTGATGTCGAACTCCTTCGCGGACCAGACCCTGGCCCAGATCGAGCTCTTCACCAAGCCGGAGGAGTACCCGACCGAGGTCTACGTGCTCCCGAAGCACCTCGACGAGAAGGTCGCGCGCCTCCACCTCGACGCCCTCGGCGTGCGCCTGACCACGCTCCGCCCGGAGCAGGCCGCGTACATCGGCGTGAAGGTCGATGGCCCGTACAAGCCGGACCACTACCGCTACTGATCGACCTTTGATCAGCTCCTGATCAGCCCCTGATCAGCGGCGGCAGAACGTGAAGCAGGCCCCCGGCACCCGTGCCGGGGGCCTGCCCCGTATCCCTCGATCCAAAGAAGTGTGCGCACCATGCCCCGCGGCCGTTACTCGCTCCACGACCCGCACGACCACACCCCCCTCGGCGAGGAGCACTTCCACTGCGCCCCCGGGCCCTCCGGCTGGCGCTACGTCTCCCAGCTCACCGCCCCCAACGGCGACCACCGCGGCTCCGTCGACCTCGCGATCGACGAGCTCGGCCGCCCCATCCGCCTCGAAGTGAACGCCGCGAGCTGGCAGGTCCGCGGGGCCGCCATCGACGGCGTCACCTGGGTCCGCACCGACCCCACCGGCGGCGAGGCCACCGAGGGCAACATCGCCGCGCCCGGCTTCACCGGGACCTCCCCGGCCTTCCTCGTCGCCACGGCCCGCCTGCTGCGCCTGACCCCCGGTGCCCCCGCCACCCGCGTCCGGCTCCTCGCCCTCACCGACCCGGTCCTGGCCCCGCGTACGGTCGACCAGGCGTGGGCGCTGCTCGCCCGCGAGGAACACCCCACCGACAGCGGCCCGCTCCTGGTGGACGAGTACCAGGTCAGCGCCCTGGACACGGGCGAGGTCCACACCGTCCACCTCGCCGGCGACGTGGTCCTGTCGGCCCCCGGCATCGAACTCGAACACCTGGAGACCCCGCCCTCCACCTTCCCCGAGGACTGAAGCGGCCCGGCAATCCCCGGCGCGGCCCCGCGTCAGTGCTCCTCGTCCGGGTGGCTCCACTCGACCGCGCACATCGCCGAAGGCGCGGCCTCCTTCGCGTACCAGGCGAGGGACTTCTCGAACTCCGGGCACCAGAGGTGGGCGCGGCTGACGGAGACCGGGAAGTCGGTCCCGCCGGTGACGACGTGCCCGCCGCGCTCCGGCACGATGCCGATGCTCACCTGGCCGCCGATGCTCTCGTCCCGCATCAGCTCACGAAGCTCCTCGACGACCGCCAGCGCCCGGGCCTCGTCGTCGATGCCCGTGACGCGGAAGGTGAAGGCGATGTTCGCAGACATGCCGTGCAGGCTAGGCGATCACGCCGGGGGCGCGAACCCGGTCGCGGGCCGCGGCGGCACGGGAGCCGCCGGAGCGGGCGCCATCACCGGGGCGGCGGGCGCCCTGCCCGGGACCGGGGCCGGCTGACCCGCCTGGGGTACGGGCTGCGGTACGGGCGCCCCGGGAGCCGGGTGCCCCCACGCGGGCGGCGTCCCCGGAGCCGTCCCGGGCGGGCCCGCCACGGTCCTGGGCACCCCGGGCGCACCGGGACCGGCGCCGAAGGCCCGGGCGGCGTCCCGCGTCTGCCGCTCGTGCACCACGGCCATCAGGAACGCGGCAGCCGGCACCCCCACCGGTGGCGGCGCCCCCGTACGCGCCACCAGATCGTCCGCGAGCCGCGCCGCCATCGCGGCGCCCACCTGCGGATCCAGCTGGTTCATCCGCGTCAGGTACTGCCGGATCGCCAGCCACAGCCCGTCCGGCACCGCCGACAGGTCCAGCCCGGTGAACCGCCCGGCCAGCCACGGCGGAGGCGGAGGCACCGGCATCACCCGGGCCCCCGGTACCCGTTCGCGGACGACCAGCGTCCCGGCGAAGACGTCCCCGAGCCGCCGTCCGCGCGCCGAGATCAGCGAGGCGAAGCACGCCACCGTCCCGAAGGTCAGCAGCAGCTCCACCACCCCCATGGCCCCGCGGACCAGCGCGTGCCGGAACCGGATCGGCCCGCCGTCGTCCCGCACCACCCGCAGCCCGCACGCCAGCTTGCCCAGCGAACGCCCGTGGGACAGCGTCTCGACCGCGATCGGCACACCGACCATCAGCAGCAGGAAGCCCGCCACCGCCACCGCCGCCTGGGCGGCGTCGTCCAGCGAGGAGGTCGCGAGGGCCAGGCCGACCGAGAGCAGCACGTACCCGGTGACGTACACGAGCAGGTCCAGGAGGATCGCCAGCCCGCGGCTCGGCAGCCTCGCGGGCCTGAGCCCCAGGACGACCGCGTCCCCCGTCACCAGATCGCTCACCGCAGCACCTCTCATGTGACCTGCCCCGCCCCGACGCCCTCCAGTCTGCCAAGCTGACCACACGAGCAGTACAGCAGCAGGTGACCTGGGGCAGGGGAGCGGCAACCGGATGGATCTCGACGTCTTCGTGACGGCACACCGCGCGGAATGGGACCGCCTGGAGCAGCTCCTGGGCCGCGGCCGCAAGCTCACCGGTGCGGAGGCCGACGAACTCGTCGCGCTCTACCAGCGCACTTCCACCCATCTCTCCCAGATCCAGTCCAGCACCCCCGATCCCATGCTCACGGGCCGGCTGACCCAGCTGGTCGCGCGCGCCCGCGCCACGGTGACGGGCACCCGCCGGGCCGGCTGGCGCGACGTCGCCCTCTTCTTCACGGCGGCCTTCCCGGCCGCGGTCTACCGCAGCCGCCGCTGGTGGATACCGACCGCGCTGCTCTCCACGGCTCTCGGCGTGCTCATCGGCTGGTGGATAGCCACGCACCCCGAGGTCCAGGGCGCCCTCGCGGCCCCGGAGGACCTGAAGGCGCTCACGCAGCCGGGCGGCGAGTACGAGACGTACTACTCCAGCCACCCCGCGGGCTCCTTCGCCGCCAAGGTCTGGACGAACAACGCCCAGGCGGCGGCGATCTGCCTCGTCCTCGGCGCCTTCCTCGGGCTCCCCGTGCTGTGGATCCTCTTCCTGAACATGGCCAATCTCGGAGTCGGCCTGGGCCTGATGGCCTCCGCCGGCCGCCTCGATGTCTTCCTCGGGCTGATCCTTCCGCACGGCCTGCTCGAACTGACCGCCGTCTTCGTGGCCGCGGGTACGGGGCTGCGCCTGGGCTGGACGGTCATCGACCCGGGCCCCCGCACCCGCCGCACCGCCCTGGCGGAACAGGGCCGCGCGGCCCTCGGCATGGCCATCGGGCTCGCGGTGGTCCTGTTCGTCTCGGGCCTGATCGAGGGGTTCGTGACCCCGTCCGGCCTCCCCACCTGGGCCCGCATCACCATCGGCGTCCTCGCCGAGGCCGCCTTCCTGATCTACGTCTTCGTCCTGGGCGGCCGGGCCTCCCGCGCGGGCGAGGTGGGCGACGTCGAAGCCGCGGACCGGACGGCGACGCTCCCGACCGCTGCCTGATGTGCGGACAGCCCTGCTGAGCTGCTAGTCTCCTCGTCGTCCCGCGAAGACCGTTGACACGGAGCCCGTGGGGAGGTAGATTCGAACGGTTGCCTCGAACTGGACAAGTTCGGCAGCGATGGTTTAACCTATCTCTCGCCCCCATCAAGGAATTGAATTCCAGTGGGGCGTCGCCGACTCCTCATTCAGGAATCCAAGCCGGGAAATCCGGTGGAGAACTTCTGATAGAGTCGGAATCGCCGGAAAGGGAAAGCGCGAAAGCGCTGGAACTGGAAAGCACCGAGGAAGTCGGACACGAAAGAGTCTGATAGAGTCGGAAACGCAAGAACACAGCAGAACAGAACGAAGCCC
>NZ_JBIAVU010000029.1:0-27405 GCF_042894695.1 Streptomyces sp. NPDC001513 | reverse complement strand
CGCACCTCGGAGGCCGACAGCTTCGCGCCGTCCGTGGCGGCGGCGTTCGCGGCCTTGTCGCCCTCGTCCTTCTTGGCCTCCGAGCCGTAGCCGCAGGCGGTGAGCAGCAGGGGAAGCGTCGCGGTGAGGGCGATGGCGCGCAGGGTGGTGAGCGATCTGGCGGCAGACACGGAGGTGTCCTTTCACGGGATGGTGTTCGAGAAGGAGGTGCGGAGAAGGGCGACGCGAAGCCGTCGGCACACACGGAACCGACGCCCGGCGGTGAGCGGTGAGTGGTGGGCGACGGGATTGCGGTCGCGGGCCCGAGGAACGAGAGGGTGTCGGACACCTCGGGGACGGACGTCGAGCCCGTCATGCGGACGTCCGCGCTCGACGCCACGCGGTCGGCGTGGTCGGCCGAGGGGCCCGTCCGACGGTGTCAGTGGTGACTACACGTGGAGCGGGGCCCGGCGCGCGTGGTGTCAGCCGGGCTGACAGATGGCGCTGGACGTGCGGAGCAGGTCGATGTGCCGGCGGGAGGTCAGAGGCAGCATCCGGCCTGCGTGATGCAGTGTTCGCACGGCCCGCCTCCCTGGATTCCTAGTTTTCCCACCTGGTTGGTAGGCATATTGGCAGAGGCGGACACCCACCCCAAGAGGGTGACCGAATGGTGGACGCCAGAATCTCGTTATGTGAGAACGTGCAGGTGGGGCAGGGGTCAGGGATTGGTCCAGGCGCCGGGGGGATCGGCCAGTGCCGATACGTTCGCGGGCAGATCGGACGACGCGACGTCGGCGAGGCTCACGCCGTCGAGGATCTCGCGGACATTGGCCCGCAGCGCGATCCACAGGGGGAGCAGTGCCTGGGCGGGGCCGGTGTAGGACAGGTCCGGCGGGCGCACCCCGCGCACCGAGACGAGCGGTCCGTCCACGACGCGGATCACGTCCGCGATGCTGATGGACTGGGCGGGCTTGGCCAGCCGGTAGCCGCCGTTGCCGCCGCGCTGGCTGAGTACGAGACCGCCCCGGCGCATGTCGTTCAGGATGCCCTCGAGGAACTTGTGCGGGATGTCCTGGGCGTCGGCGATGGCCTCTGCCTTCACCGGCCCGTCATCCTGTGACGCGGCAAGCTGCAGTGCGGCACGTACCGCGTAGTCCGCCCTGGCTGAGATCCGCATACGGCCATTATCTTGCATCGATTCGGCCGGTGTCCCCTCACGGGTCGACGCCGGCCGCCGGGCGGGTACGCGCGCCCCCGCGTCAGCGGAAGGCCGCCACCACGGGGTGGGAGCCGTTGAGGTAGTGCTCGCCGATGGAGCGCAGGCGGTGGGCGGCGGGGCGGTGGGCCGTCAGGACCCGGGCGTTGCGCCAGAAGCGGTCCAGGCCGGGCGCGTCGGCGAGCTCCAGCACCCGGGCGGTGATGCGCAGGGCGGCCTTCGACGTCACGGTCTCGGCCGTGGCGACCAGGGCGGCGACGCCCGCGGCTCCTTCCGCGTCGAGGTGCGCACCCGCGTCGAGGTGCGTACCCGCGTCGAGGGCCCGCGCCATCACGTCCGTCGCCCGGTCCACCACGGCGGTGGCCGTCTGGGCGGCCGAGGCGAGTTCCCCGTACGTCAGGAAGAGGTCCGGGTCCTCACCGGGCAGCCGGTGCGCGCGGCCGCCCCTGCTGAGGTCGCGCGCCTCGGTGAGGGCGCCCTCGGCGATGCCGAGGGCGACGTGACACAGGGCGAGCCGGAGCGCCGGCTCCGCGAGCGCGGTGAAGGGCGAGGTCGACTCCTCGTCGTGCGGCCGGCGGCCCAACACCTGTTCGGGCGTGATGGCGACCCGGTCCAGGACGACCTCGCCCGCGCCGGCGACGCGCTGCCCGAGGCGGTCGTGGGCGGACTCGACGGTCACGCCCCGTGCGCCGGGTGGGATCCGTACGACCAGGACCTCGCCGGTCGCCGCGCAGACGGCGTCGACCACGATCTGGTCCGCCGCGGCCGCCGCCGTGTCCACGGACCGGCGCCCGCTCAGCACGTAGCCGGGGGTGCGCCGCCGCAGCGTGAGCTCCGGTCCGTCGGTGTCGTCGTCGTGGGGGACGGGAGCGCGGACCGCACCGGTCCACAGCCACTGCCCGCCCACCGACTCCTCTTCGAGGGCGGTCGCGTGGTGGTGACTCGCGTAGAAGCGTCCGCTCCAGGTGTGCACGTAGTGGCGGGCGAGGACGTCACCGACGGAGCTGTCCGCCGCCGAGATCTCCCGTATGACGGCGCATCCGGTGCGCCAGTCCGCCCCGCGGCCGGGGCCGGGCGGGGTGAGGGCCGCCGGCAGGCCCGCCTCGCGCAGCCGGGCCGTCTCGTCGGCCGGCGGCTTGCCCGCCTGATCACGGGCGATGGCGTCCGCGGCCAGGTCGTCCGCCACGTCGCGGGCGGTACGCAGGAGTGTGCGGCGCTGCTCGTCGACGGATCGGCGGCCGGCGGTGCCATGGGGGATGGCGGTGGTCATCTCGGCTACTCCGGAACGTTGTTGGGTGGCGCCGGCCGGCCGCTTCACCGAATCCCCACCTTTCCCATCGGATTGATAGGGATACTCGCCCGAAGCCGTCTGCCCGGCAAGAGCGTGACCGAATGGCGGACGATGTGATCTCGGGATGAGAGACCGTGCAGGTCAGCGTCTTTTCCTAGTCAATCGGTAGGGAAGTATTGACGCACGCCCGCCGGGCACCTCACGATGTGACCATGTCCCCGTCGCAGCCGTTGCTCGTACGCCGCAGGCACGTTGACCTCCGTCGCGTCGCCAGCGCCGTCTGCCGACCCGTCTAGGGCTTCTCCGACAGGGCATTTCCCGGATGCGAGCCGGTCTTCCGGCTGCCGCTCCTCTCCGTGCGCCGCGCCTTCCCGTGACTCAGGCCCGCTGAGCCGTACGGGTCCGCCCGGCGTGCGGCGCGCCGGCCCTCCCGCCGGATCCGTCACGGAGACCCCTGCCCTGTCGCGGCCCGACACCCGGCGTCCGTACCTCATTCCGAGCAGCCGAAGGGGCTCATCGTGACCACCGCACTTCCCGCACCGGTACCCGCCACCGCTGTCCACCGTTCCCCGGCCCCGCGCCTGCGGCTGGTCGGCGACCGTCCACCCGCCGTCTCCGCCGACGGGATCGCCGGCGGCCGCGTCGGCTACCTCGTGTTCCTGCCGGCGGACGTCGACCCGGTCGCGGTGATGACCGCGCACGGCATACGCCCGGAGATCCACCCCCTCGAACCCGGGACGCTCCCCGCTCCCGAGCCGGCGCCGGCCCCGCACCCCGGCGCCGTCCGGCCCGGCGACCCCGCCCGGCTCGACGATGCCATCCGGGTCGACGGCGAACGTCGGCTGGCCGAGGTCGACGGACGCGAACTGGACCTCACCTACCTGGAGTTCGACCTCCTGGCCCACCTGGTGGCCCATCCGTACAGAGTCCACAGGCGTGAGGCCCTCATCTCGGACATCTGGGGCTACGGACACATCGGCGACGGCCGTACGGTCGACGTCCACGTGGCCAGGCTGCGCCGCAAGCTCGGTCCCGCGCACCGGGGCCGCATCACCACCGTGCGCCGCGTCGGCTACAAGTACGTTCCCGACCACCAGTAGCCCCGGAACCGGCGGGTCACCCCCGGAACCGGGCCGGATCACCCCCGGAACCGTACGTTCCAGCGGCCCGAACATTTCACCCGAAGGCATTGTGTGTACGGCGGATGAAATTGCCGCACGCTTTCGCGGATACCGATATCGGGACCGTTGACAGCCCTTCTCCGGGCTGCCTAGCTTACGCCGCAGAAAACGACATCAGCGGCCTCTTCTATCCGGCATGACGGCTGCTTTTCGATTCTTCGACTTATCGAATGCTGCTGGAGTGTCCTTGACCGAATCGCTTGTCCTCACCGCGCCCCCGGGACCGCCGGCGCCGGCCGAGCGGGTGCTCCCGGTCCGCCGGCCCGGCCGCTGGATCGCCACCGTCATCGTGCTGGTGCTGCTCTCCCAGGCCGCCCACGGGCTGCTCACCAACCCCTTCTACCAATGGGACCGGTTCACCTACTGGTTCATCCGGCCGGCCATCCTGGAAGGCCTGCTCATCACCCTCCAGGTGGCCGCGTACAGCGCGGTCCTGGGCCTCGCCGGCGGCATCCTGCTCGCCCTCGGCCGGCTCTCCACGAACCCCGTACTGCGCTCGGTGAGCTGGGCCTACATCTGGCTGCTGCGCTCGGTCCCGCTGATCGTGGTCCTGCTCTTCCTCTACAACCTCAGCGCCCTCTACCCCACCCTGAGCATCGGGGTGCCCTTCGGCCCCGCCTTCTTCACCTTCGACGAGTCGAGGCTGGCCACCGACATCGTCGTGGCGGTCGTCGGACTGAGCCTGAGCGAAGCGGCGTACGCGGCCGAGGTGGTCAGGGCCGGCGTGCTCTCCGTCGACCAGGGCCAGCACGAGGCGGCGGCCGCGCTGGGACTGCCCAAGCGGTACCAGTTCGCCCGGATCGTCTTCCCGCAGGCGCTGCGCTCCATCGTCCCCGCCTACGTCAACCAGCTGATCGGGCTCGTCAAGGCCACCTCGCTGGTCTTCTACGTATCGCTGCTCGACCTGTTCGGCACGGTGCAGAGCCTCGGCAGCACCTACTCCGGCGACATCGTGCCCCTGCTGCTCGTGGCCACCTTCTGGTACGTGGTCCTCACCAGCGTCCTCTCGGTCGTCCAGTTCCACGTCGAGCGGTACTACGCGCGCGGCGCGCTGCGCACCGTACCGCCCACCCCCCTGCAGCGGGCCCGGACGGGCCTGCGCGATCTCCGGGACCGCCTCCGGGGCTTCCCGAAGGAGACGGCACGATGACCACCGCCGCGCGGGCCGCCGCGATCGAGGTCCACGACGTGCACAAGTGGTACGGCGGCCGGCAGGTCCTGGACGGGGTGAGCCTGACCCTGCGGCCGGGCACGGTCACCGCGGTCCTGGGCCGCTCCGGATCCGGCAAGTCCACCCTGCTGAGGGTCATCAACCACCTGGAGAAGCCCGAGGCCGGATACGTCAGCGTGGGCGGCGAGCTGATCGGCGTGCAACGGCACGGCGGGCGGCTGAGGGAGCGGGGCGAACGGGCGATCCTCGCCCAGCGCGGCCGCATCGGCTTCGTCTTCCAGAACTTCAACCTCTTCCCGCACCTGACCGTCCTGGACAACGTCGCGGCGGCGCCGGTGGCCACGGGCAGGCTGCCGCGGCCGCAGGCCCGGGCCCTGGCGCGCGAACTCCTGGAGCGCGTCGGGCTCGGCGACCGGACCGGCGCCTATCCGCGGCAGCTGTCCGGCGGCCAGCAGCAGCGCGTGGCCATCGCCCGCGCCCTCGCGCTGCGACCCGGAGTCATCCTCTTCGACGAACCCACCTCTGCGCTCGACCCCGAACTCGTCGGCGAGGTGCTGTCGGTGATCAAGGATCTGGCCACCGGCGGCACGACGCTCGTCATCGTCACGCACGAGATCGGCTTCGCCCGCGAGGTCGCCGACGAGGTCGTCTTCCTCGACGGCGGCCGCGTCGTCGAACAGGGCCCGCCCGAGCAGGTGCTGGACCGGCCCGCCCACCCGCGTACGCGGGAGTTCCTCAGCAAGGTGCTCTGACTCCGCCGCACCCTTCCTCGTCGAGCACCACCCCACCACCCTCTCTCCCACCCGAAAGGCAACACCATGCACCGCCGACACTCCCTGCGCACCAGACTCACCCGCGGTCTCGGAGCCGCCACCGCCACCGTGGCGCTCGCCTCCGGTCTCACCGCGTGCGGCGGCGACGCCGAGGCCACCGGACCGGGCTCCGGCAAGGTCACCGTCGGCGCGGTGTCCAACGGCGCCGCCCAGCAGGCCGAACTGGCCGTCCCGGTCGTCGAGTCCCTGCGCGCCCAGCTGCCCGCCGACGTGCGCGAGCGCGGCGAACTCGTCATCGGGGTCGGCGCGCTGCCCGCCGGCTTCCCGCCGCTGGCGTACGCGGGCACCGACCAGAAGACCCTGACCGGCGCCGAACCGGACCTCGGCCGCCTGGTGGCCGCGACGCTCGGCCTCAAGCCGGTGGTGAAGAACTCCACCTGGGAGAACCTCTTCGTCGGCATCGACAGCGGCAAGGTGGACGTGGCCTTCACGAACGTCACGGTCACGGAGGAGCGCAAGAAGAAGTACGAGTTCGCCTCCTACCGGCAGGACAACCTGGCCTTCGAGACGCTGAAGGACAACCCCTGGAACTACGGCGGCGACTACCGCAACCTCGCGGGAAAGACGGTCGCGGTCGGCTCGGGCACCAACCAGGAGAAGATCCTCCTGGAGTGGCAGAAGAAGCTCCAGGCCGAGGGCAAGGACATCACCGTCAAGTACTTCCCCGACGCCAACAGCACCTACCTGGCCCTGAACGGCAAGAAGATCGACCTCAGCTTCGGCCCGAACCCGTCCGTTGCCTACCACATCACCCAGACGGCGAACGGCAACGCCCCCACCCGCAACGCGGGCTCCTTCTCCGGCGCGGGCGAGTCGCTCCAGGGCCTGATCGCCGCGACCGCGAAGAAGGACAGCGGGCTCGCCAAGCCGGTGTCCGAGGCGATCAACCATCTGATCAAGAACGGCCAGTACGCGCAGCTGCTCGCCGCCTGGAACCTGTCCAACGAGGCCGTCGCCACCTCGGAGGTCGACCCGCCGGGCCTGCCGGTGACCAACTCCTGAACCCCCGGCCCCCGGGCCGCGCCACGGACGGAGAGCCCGCCCCATGACCACGAACGCAGGTCCCGCCACGCACGTCCTCGACAACCCCGCCTGGGCCTCGCTGTCCGGCGCGCACGCCGCCTTCGCCGAGCGGGCGGTCCGTCCCGGGGCCGGCCCCTCGTCCCTCTCCCGCGCCGCCCGCTATCCGTCGGACGTCTCGCCGTTCGCCGCCCTCGCGGACCCGGCCGACCCGGAGGCCTGGGCCGACCTGCGCAGACTGGTCGGTGACGGCGGGACCGCCGCGCTCGCCGGCGTACTGACCCCGCCCGACGGCTGGGAGACCGTCGGCACGGTCACCGGCGTCCAGCTGGTCGACACCTCGCTGCGCGCCGAGCCCGCCCCCGAGGCGGTCAGGCTCGGCCCCGGCGACGTACCCGAGATCCTCGGCCTCATCGAGCTCACGAAGCCCGGTCCGTTCCTGCCCCGCACCGTCGAGCTGGGCACGTACCTCGGCATCCGGCACCGGGGCCGGCTGATCGCGATGGCCGGAGAGCGGCTGCGGCCGCCCGGCTGGACCGAGATCAGCGCGGTGTGCACGCATCCCGACCACCAGGGCCGGGGGCTGGCGACGCGGCTGGTCCGCGCCGTCGCCGCGGGCATCCGGGAGCGCGGCGACGTCCCTTTCCTCCACACCGCCGCGAGCAACACGACGGCGATCCGACTGTACGAGTCGATCGGCTTCACCCTGCGCCGCCGCCCGTCCTTCACGGCGGTCCGCGCGCCCGGCAACACCGCTGCCAACTTCTCTTAATATTCAGGTCATTGTATGACACCGCTATGAGGCATAGCGTTTCGAAGAGACAGTGACGACGGGCCTGGACAGTGATGACGGGCCTTTTCCCCGCCCTCTCGTACGCCCTCATATTCGCGACGCGCATCGGCCCTTTCTTTCGCCCGGCCGATCAGGAAGGCGTAATTCGACGTGTCCTCATCCCTGCCCGCATCCGCATTCCCCTCCGCATCGGCATCCTCCGGACCGCTGCACCTGGCCGTCGCGCTCGACGGCGCCGGCCGGCACCCGGCCGCCTGGCGCGAGCCGGGCGCCCGGCCCGGTGAGATCTTCACCGCCCGCTACTGGGCCGATGCCGTGGCCGAGGCCGAAGCCGGACTGCTCGACTTCGTCGCCTTCGAGGACTCCCTCACCCTCCAGTCGTCCTCGGCGGACGGGCCCGACGGACGCACGGACCGGGTCCGCGGGCGGCTGGACGCGGTGCTCACCGCTGCCCGCGTCGCACCGCTGACCCGGCACATCGGACTGGTCCCGACGGTGACGGCCACCCACACCGAGCCCTTCCACATCTCCAAGGCGATCGCCACCCTCGACCACGTGAGCCACGGCCGCGCCGGTCTGTGGATCCAGGTGTCCGGACTCCCGTACGAGACACGGCACTTCGGCCGCCGGGCGGCCCCGCTCCCGGAGGCTGAGTCCTACGCGGAGGCCGCCGACCACGTCGAGGTGATCCGGCGGCTGTGGGACAGCTGGGAGGACGACGCGGAGATCCGGGACGTGGCCACGGGCCGGTTCGTCGACCGCGACAAACTGCACTACATCGACTTCGAGGGCCGGCACTTCCGTGTGCGGGGGCCGTCGATCACCCCGCGCCCGCCGCAGGGGCAGCCCGTCGTCGGCGCGTCCGGCGACGGCGAAGCCTCGTACGCGCTCGTCGCCCGGTCCACGGACATCGGGTACGTGGCCGCGCACGACGCGGACGGTACGCGGGCCGCCGTCGCGGCCATCCGGCGGGCCCGGGGGGCGACCGGGCTCGCGGCACAGCCGCTGCACCTGTTCGGAGACCTCACCGTGTACCTGGACGAGGACGCCCCGGCGGCCGTCGCCCGCCTGGAGCGCCTGGACGCGCTCGCGGGCACCTCGTACGGCGGCGAGGGCGCGGTCTTCGCCGGAAGCCCCGGGCAGCTGGCCGACCTGCTCCTGGAGCGCCGGGAGGCCGGTCTGTCGGGCTTCCTGCTGCGGCCCGGTGTGATCGCCCGGGACCTGCCCGCGATCACCCGGGGGCTGGCACCGGAGCTCCGGCGGCGCGGGGTCTTCCGCCGGGCGTACGAGGCGGACACCCTGCGCGGACTGCTGGGCCTGGAGCGCCCGGCCGGCCGCTACGCCGCCCACCCCGCCGCCTGATCCCGGACCGGAAGGACCGTCATGAGCAGCAAGCCGCTCAAGCAGATCCATCTCGCAGCCCACTTCCCGGGCGTCAACAACACCACCGTGTGGAGTGACCCGGCGGCCGGCAGCCACATCGACTTCGACTCGTTCGTCCACTTCGCACGGACCGCCGAACGTGCCAAGTTCGACTTCCTCTTCCTCGCGGAGGGGCTGAGGCTGCGGGAACAGGGCGGGCAGATCTACGACTTGGACGTGGTCGGCCGCCCCGACACCTTCACGGTGCTCGCCGCGCTGGCGGCGGTCACCGAGCGCCTGGGCCTGACCGGCACCATCAACTCCACCTTCAACGAGCCCTACGAGGTGGCCCGCCAGTTCGCCTCGCTCGACCACCTGTCCGAGGGCCGGGCCGCCTGGAACGTCGTCACCTCCTGGGACGCCTTCACCGGCGAGAACTTCCGGCGCGGCGGGTTCCTGCCGCGCGAGGAGCGCTACTCCCGGGCCAAGGAGTTCCTGGCCACCGCCACCGAGCTGTTCGACTCCTGGGACGGCTCCGAGATCCTCGCCGACGCCGGAACGGGCGCCTTCCTGCGGGACGCGCGGGCCGGGGCCTTCGCCCACCGGGGGCAGCACTTCGACATCGAGGGCCGCTTCAACGTGCCGCGCAGCCCGCAGGGCCGGCCGGTGATCTTCCAGGCGGGCGACTCCGACGAGGGCCGTGAGTTCGCCGCCTCCGGCGCCGACGCGATCTTCGGCCGGTACGGGACGCTCGACGCGGGCCGGGAGTTCTACGCCGATGTCAAGGGCCGCCTGCCCAAGTACGGGCGCACACCCGACCAGTTGAAGATCCTGCCCGCGGCCACCTTCGTCCTCGGCGACACCGATGCCGAGGCCCGCGAGGCGGCCCACGAGGTCCGCCGCCTCCAGGTCAGCGGGCAGACCGCGATCAAGTTCCTGGAGCACGTCTGGAACCGGGACCTGTCCGGCTACGACCCCGACGGCCCGCTGCCCGAGATCGACCCCGAGGTCGGGGAGAACACCATCGCCCTCGGACGGGCGAGCGTACGGGAGTTCCGTGACCCGATCGCCACGGCCCGGCAGTGGCGCGCGCTCGCCGAGGCCAAGAACCTCTCGATCCGCGAACTCGTCATCTCCACCACGGCCGACCAGACCTTCGTCGGCTCCGCCGCCACCGTCGCCGGGCAGATCGACACGCTGGTGCAGGCGGACGCGGCCGACGGCTTCATCCTCGTCCCCCACATCACCCCGGGCGGACTGGACGTCTTCGCCGACACCGTCGTCCCGCTGCTCCAGGAGCGGGGGGTCTTCCGCACCGACTACGAGGGCACCACCCTGCGCGACCACCTCGGGCTCGCGGTGCCGCAGGCGGCGTCCGGCCGGCAGGCCGCGCGCTCATGAAGTTCCTGGCCATCACCCTCATCACGGACTCCGCGGATCCGGTGACGGGCGCCCTCACACCCACCCGTGAGCGGTTCCGCGAGGTGGTCGACGCCGCGCTGCTCGCCGAGGAGCTCGGCTTCGACGGCTTCGGGGTCGGCGAGCGCCACGAGCGGCCGTTCCTGTCGTCCTCGCCGCCCGTGGTGCTCAGCCACATCGCCGCGCTGACCCGCCGGATCCGGCTGTTCACCGCCGTGACCACCCTGAGCCTGCTGGACCCGGTGCGGGCGTACGAGGACTACGCGACACTCGACCACCTCTGCGACGGCCGCCTGGAGCTGATGATCGGCAAGGGCAACGGCACGGCCCAGCGCGAGCTGTTCCACGTGACCCCCGAGGACCAGTGGGAGCGCAACGCCGAGGCCTACGAGCTGTTCCGGCGGATCTGGCGCGAGGACAAGGTGAGCGCCGAGCCGCGCTTCCGCCCCGCGCTGGCCGGCGCCGAGGTGCTGCCGAGGCCCTTCCAGCCTGCCCTGCGGGTCTGGCACGGCAGTGCGACCAGCCGGGAGTCCGTCGATCTCGCGGCGCGCTACGGAGACCCGCTCTTCTCGGCGAACGTCACCCACCCGATCGGCCCGTACGCCGAGCTGGTCCGCCACTACCGGGAGCGCTGGGAGCACTACGGGCACGACCCGGCCCACGCCGTCGTCGGCGCGGGCACGGCCGGCTACCACGCGGCCCCCACCTCGCAGCAGGCGGTGGCCGCCTACCGGCCGGCGTTCGCCCGGTACCTCGCCTTCCACCGGCAGCAGGGTCTGGAACCCGTTTTCCCGACCCTGGAGGACTTCGTCGAACGGAGCTCGGCACTCGTCGGCAGCCCCCAGCAGGTGATCGAGAAGGTCCACCGCTACCACGAGGCCTTCGGCCACACGGCCCTGCACCTCCAGGCGGAGCCGGGCGGGCTCACCCCCGCGGAGCACCGGGCCTCCCTCGAACTCTTCCAGGCGCAGATCGCCCCGGTGCTCCGCCGCGAGATCCCCGACCCTTCCTTTCCCGACCTGTAAGGAGCCCGGCCATGTCCGGCATCCCCCTCGGGGTCCTCGACCTCGTCCCGGTCCCGTCCGGTTCCACCGCGGCCGAGGCCCTGCACCACAGCATCGACCTCGCCCGGCAGACGGAGGCCTTCGGCTACGCCCGCTACTGGTTCGCCGAGCACCACCTCAATCCGGGGGTCGCCGGGACCTCCCCGGCGGTCGTGCTCGCGCTGACCGCCTCCGCGACCTCGACCATCCGGATCGGCTCCGGCGCCGTCCAGCTCGGCCACCGCACCGCCCTGTCCACGGTCGAGGAGTTCGGCCTGATCGACGCACTGCATCCCGGGCGCCTCGACCTGGGGCTGGGGCGCTCGGCGGGCCGGCCGCAGCCGGGGGCCTCGCAGGACCCTCCGTTCGAGGGGCACACCCCGAACGGACTGCGCATCCCCGCCCGGTTCTCCTTCGCGCACCTGCTGGGCCATCCGCGGGTCGCCCTCCAGCAGCGGCTGCTGAACCTGCCCGGTGCCCAGCCCCAGGACTACGCCGAGCAGATCGACGACGTCCTCGCGCTGCTCCGGGGCGACTACCGCTCCCCGGAGGGGGTGGAGGCACATGCCGTCCCCGGTGAGGGGGCCGACGTACAGGTGTGGATCCTGGGCAGCAGCGGGGGAGTGAGTGCGGAGACCGCGGGCCGCAACGGGCTGCGGTTCGCGGCCAATTACCACGTGAGCCCCGCTTCGGTGCTGGAGGCGGCCGAGGGCTACCGGGCCGCCTTCAAGCCCTCGGCCGAGCTGGACCGGCCGTACCTGACGGTGTCCGCCGACGTCGTCGTCGCCGAGGACGACGCGACCGCCCGCGAACTGGCCACCGGATACGCACCCTGGGTGCGCAGCATCCGTACCGCCGAGGGCGCCATCCCCTTCCCCACGCCCGCCGAGGCGCGGGCGCTGCCCTGGACGGAGGCGGACCGGGAACTCGTCGCCGACCGCGTGGAGACGCAGTTCGTCGGCTCGGCACGGACCGTCGCCGATCATCTGGAGCGGCTCCAGGAAGCCACCGGGGCCGACGAGTTGCTGATCACCACGATCACGCACGACCACGAGGACCGGGTCCGCTCCTACCGCCTGCTGGCCGAGGAGTGGCGGCGTCGCCGACGTGGCCCTCGGGACCGGCTCAGTGCCCGAAGTCGAACCAGTTGACGTTCACGAAGTCGGCGGGCTGGCCGCTGGTGAAGGTCAGGTAGACGTCGTGCATGCCCGTGACGGCGGTGATGTTCGCCGGGACCGTGCGCCAGCTCTGCCATCCGCCGGTGCCCGCGATCGAGAAGCTGCCGACCGGAGCCGAGGTACGGCTGTCGAGGCGTACCTCGACGAGCCCGCTGACCCCGCCGGCCGCGCCGCTCGCCACGCGTCCGTAGAATTGCCTCGCCGGTGTGGAGCCGAAGTCGACGCCCCTGAACAGGGCCCAGTCGCCGTTGCCGATCGACGCGAGGTCCTCGCCGCCGCCGGAGTCCGTGGTGGTCTCCTTGACCACGCCCGCCTGGCCGTCGTACGACTCGGCCTGGATCGCGGAGTACGCGTCACGGTTGCCGGCCGGCGGGGTGGTCGGGGGTGTCGTGGGCGGGGTGGTCGGGGGAGTGGTGGGCGGGGTCGTGCCGCCGGTCGAGCGGAGGACGGACACGTAGTCGACGACCATGGCGTGGCCGGGCTGGGTGCCCGCGTCGGGACCGCCGCCGAAGGCATCGGGGAAACCGCCGCCCATGGCGACGTTGAGGATGATGAAGTAGCCGTGGTTCGTGGCGTTGGTCCAGGTGGTCGCGTCCACCTGATTCGCCCGTACGGTGTGGAAGTTGAGGCCGTCGACGTAGAAGCGCATCTCCTCGACCGCGGTCGCGCGGTCCCACTCCACGGCGTAGGTGTGGAAGCCGCCCTGGCAGCTGGTGCCCGGGCACACGTGCTGGCCGCCGATGCCGGACGTCTCGTTGCAGGGTCCGCCGGGGCTCGTGCCGCAGTGCACGGTGGCCCAGACGTTGTTGATGCCCTGGACGTTCTCCAGGATGTCGATCTCACCGATGCCGGGCCAGTTCCACCAGTTGCCGCGGTACGGGGCTCCGAGCATCCAGAAGGCCGGCCAGTAGCCCTTGGCCGCCGGACCCGTGACGTTCGGCATCTGGATGCGCGCCTCGGTGCGGAGCGTGCCGCCCGCCGGGGGCTGGAAGTCGGACCGCCTGGTCTCGATCCGGCCGGACGTCCAGTTGCCGGCCGCGTCCCGCCTCGGCGTGATGCGCAGGTTGCCCGTGCCGTCGAGGGAGACGTTGGAGGGGTCGGCGGTCATCGTCTCTATCTCGCCGGTGCCGAAGTTGGCGGGTCCGCCGGGGTAGGAAGTGCCGGTGGTGTACTGCCAGTCGGCGGTGTTCACCCCGGATCCCGCGGCTCCGTCGAACTCGTCCAGGAACACCCGGGACCAGCCGGCCGGGGTGGGGGGAGCGGCGGCGCTCGCGGGCAGTGCCACGCCCGCGGCGGCCGCCGCGACCACGGCGATCGTGCTGAGCGCGGCCAGGACGGCCCGCCGGACCGTCGGTCGTGTCCTGCCGGATGTCTCACGCATGGGTGCCCTCTCTGAAGCGCGGTGAGGCGCGGTGCGGGGGAAGAGCCGGGACCACCGTTTTGAGAGCGCTCTCAGAACGGCGCCGCTGGACACTGTGGCTCCCCGCCCTCACGGCCGTCAAGAGATTGAACCGGGAAAGGGCTTACGTGCAGGGGGAGTTCAAAAAGTGAACGCATGCATCGTCGGCGCCTTCCGCGAGGCCGCCGGTGACGCCTCCGTGATGCCTTGCGCGAGGCCGCCGGCGGCGCCGGCGGCGGACGGAGCTCACCCGTGCGGCCCAACCCGCCCCGCTCAGAAGGCCGGACCGAGCACATCCTCCGCTCCCGGCAGGTCGTGGACGTCGACCGCCGTCCCGGTCAGGGGCAACAGCCCGGCCAGCGGGCACTCCCCGGGCATCTCGTGGTCGACCTCCCACTGGCCGGCCGTGTTCCCGCCGGAGTGGTCCGTGATGCAGACGGCGTACAGCCGGCCGGCGCAGCCCCGGCACAACAGGGGCCCGTGGCCGGTCACGACAGGCCCCGCGGCGGCGCCGCGCCCGCCCGGGTACCGCACCCCGGACCGCAAGTCCCCGGACGGCACGTCCTCGGAGTGCCGGGTCCGCCGCGCGCTTGTAGCGTCGGTCGCGACAGGAGTCCTGGTGACCCGACAGGAGTCCGCCGGCCGGTTCGCACACGCGGAACACGTCCCGTCAGCGCACCGAGCCACCCGTGTGCCGCCCGTGTCGGCGCCGATCCGGTCCGCCCCTCGTGCCGCGGCCGGGCGCACGCGCAGCCCCCGTGAGAGAGGCCGTGCCGATGTCGAACGATGTCCCGATAGCGAGCCTGCTGCGTGTGGAGCGGGGCGTTGCCGCCCCGGAGGAACTGGCCGCGCTCGCGGTCGTCATCGCGTGTTACGCGCACCGGAACTCCCCTGACCGTGACCGGGACGGAGACCGGGCCCGGGCGCGCGGTGCGGCGGGCGGCGGCGTCGGATCCGAAGCCGGCCGCCGCCGTGCCGTCCGGCCCGACCCCGGCTGCTGGGCGGGCTGCTGGGCCTGCCGCTGAACCCCTTCCGCCGGCCGCGTGCACGGCCGGCGGAAGGGGAGACGAGGTGGTCACGCCCGGCGCAGCACCGTCGAGAGGACCTCGTGCAGCGTCGCCCGGGGGTCGGCGACCGCGCCCTCTGAGCGCCAGGCCACGAACCCGTCCGGCCGTACGAGCACGGCGCCTTCGGCGCTCATCGCGTGGACCTCGCTCCAGTCGGAGCCGCCGCCGTCCTGGACCAGGTCGGCAGCCGGCCCGGAACCGATGGTGTAGGCGTCCAGCCGCACCGGGAGCTGCTCGGCCACCTGCTCCGCGGCCGCCCGCCACGGCGAGCCGACGCCGCTCAGCAGCACGAAGGAGCGCTCGTAGAGGTCCAGGGTGGAGATCCGCTCACCCGACCGGGTCAGCCACATGTGCGGGGCCCTGGTCCCGGTGGCGCCGACCATGTGCAGCTTCTCCGGGATGACGGGCCGGCCGGGCTCGCCGCCGACGAGCGCGCCGCTCGGGTAGCAATAGCCCATGGCCGTGGTGAGCACCCCGCTGCCCGGCCCGCCGCCCATGGTGGGCGGGGGCGCGTACCCCGGGTGGCTGTGCTCCGCCGAACGGGCCGACGCGCGCTCACTGGTGGCCCTGGCCACCGGCAGCCGCTCGGCCTCGTAGGTCTCGAGCAGCCCCATGCCGGCCGAGCCGTCCAGTACCGCGGCGATCTTCCACGCCAGGTTGTGCGCGTCCTGGATGCCCGTGTTGGAGCCGAAGGCCCCGGTGGGGGACATCTCGTGGGCCGCGTCCCCGGCGAGGAACACCCGACCGGACGAGTACCGCTCGGCCACCCGTTCGGCCGCATGCCACGGCGCCTTGCCGCCGATCTCCACGTCCAGGTCGGGTACGCCGATCGCGTCGCGGATCTGGTCCACGCACCGCTCGTCGGTGAAGTCCTCCAGGGTCTCGCCGTGCTCCGGGTGCCACGGGGCGTGGAAGACCCACTGCGTCTGGTTGTCCACCGGCAGCAGGGCCCCGTCGGCCCCCGGGCGCATCAGGTAGCAGACGATGAACCGCAGGTCGCCCAGCACCTGGACGAGCCGCTCCGAGCGGAAGGTGACGCTGACGTTGTGGAACAGCTCGCCGTTACCCGTCTGGGGGATCCGCAGCTGTTCTCTCACGGGACTGCGCGGCCCGTCCGCCGCGATCAGGAAGTCCGCGCGGACCGTGCTGTGCTCGCCCGTCAACCGGTCCTTCACGACCGCGTTCACTCCGGTGGCGTCCTGGTCGAAACTCATCAGTTCGGTGGAGAACCGCACGTCCGCGCCCTGCGCGCGGCTCTGTGCGGCCAGCACCGGCTCGATGTTGTTCTGGCTGCACAGGCACCACCCGGTCGGGCTGAAACGGGCGATCGCCCCCGACGGATCGATCGACTTGATCAGCCAGTTGTGGTCGCTGCGGTCGGTCAGTGACCGGGCCTGCAGAATGCCCTGAATGCCCTCCAGTACGGACGCCGCCTGGCGGATCGCGCGCTCCGCCCCTGCCGTGCGGAACAGCTCCATCGTCCGGGCGTTGATGCCGCGGCCTCGCGGGTGCGGGGACGTACCGGAGTGCTTCTCGACGAGCAGGTGCCTCACTCCGTGGCGGCTCAGGAAAAGCGAGGTGGACAGGCCCACGAGGGAGCCGCCCACGACGAGAACCGGTACGCGAACATCGGCGTTGTCTTCCATCAGCTGCGGGCTCCTGTTTTCTGTGTGGGGGAGTGGAGTCTTTATGCCCCCGATCCGCGATCAGGCCCAGTTGATTCGCCGGTTGTCACCCGCTTGATCCGGACATGTAGCGGTACGTCGCCACCCGGATGACGATGAGCGACAGCGGCTCCCCCTGAGACGCGCCGGCCTGCCCGTTCCCCACGGAGGCGGCCGCCGGCCCGGGCGGACGCCACCGGTGACGGACGAGGGGTCCGTACGCGATGGATCTCCACCCCCTCATGAAGGAGTGAGTAGATGACAACCACCCTGTCCGAACGGGTGTCGCAGTCAGCCTTCGACGGCTCCATGCTCCGGGTCGTCCTGCTGATGGATCTCCACGAGGGGACCCAGCAGCAGTTCTTCGAGGCGTACGAACAGCTCCGCCACGACATCGCGTCGGTCCCGGGCCACATCAGCGATCAGCTGTGCCAATCCTTCGAGGACCCCTCGCAGTGGCTCATCACCAGCGAGTGGGAGAGCGCCCCGCAGTACCTCGCATGGGTCAACAGCGAGCACCACGCCGAACAGGTGAAGCCGCTGGGCGCGTGCGCGCGCAACATGCGCCCGCTCAAGTTCACCGTGCTGCGCGAGACCGGCCGCGGCTACGACCAGGCGGCGCGCCCGACCACGGCGCGCCTGCAGACCACACCCAGGCTGGGCGCGGGAATCGTGCGCCACGCCCTCACCTTCACCGTCAAGCCGGGCAGCGAGAAGGAGGTCGCGGCCATCCTCTCCAGCTACGCCTCCCCGGCCGCCCGCGTCGACGCCCACACCCGCCTGTGCCGCACCTCGCTCTTCATGCACGGCAACCGGGTGGTCCGCACGGTGGAGGTCCAGGGCGACCTGGTGACGGCCCTGCGGCACGTCTCGGAGCAGCCCGAGGTACGCGCCGTCGAGGAGGCGATCAACCCCTACCTCGAACAGGACCGGAACCTGAACGACCCGGAATCCGCGCGCATGTTCTTCATGCGGGCCGCGCTCCCGGCGGTCCACCACATCGCCGCCACCGAGTCCGACCCCGCCGATGTGCAGCGGCACGCGGTGTTCTACCCGGCCAAGCCCGGCTGCGGCGCGGCGCTCGCCAAGTTCCTCGCCCGGCAGGACGAGGCGGCCGCGCACCGCCCGAAGAGCCCCGTACGGAGCAGCAGCATCTTCCAGCGTGACGACATCGTCGTCCGCCTCATCGACGTGCGCGGCCCGCTCGACGCCCAGCCCGACATCACCTTCGGCATCTCGGGCCCGCGCAAGGAGGCCGTGCTCGCCCGGCTGACGGCCGCGCCCGGCGGGCGCGTTCGCCCCGCGCACCACACCATGAACCTGATCACCGACCGCCGGGCACCCGCGCAGTCCTGATCCCCGCCGGGGAATCCATCCGGAGCACGACCCCCCTCCCCTCGCTCCACCCCCTGTCTCGACCCCCATCCCCGTCCAGGCTCTCCCCACACGCCAGGAGGAACCCGCCATGACCAGACAGCGCCCACGCATCGTGGACCTCAGCGAGACGCCGCCCAACCGCCGGCGCGGAGGCGATCTGAGGGCCGTGCTCACCCCGACGTCGGTGGGCTCCACCAGCGGCTTCATGGGCATGGCGATCATGGCCCCCGGGGAATCCATCGCCGAGCACTACCACCCGTACTCCGAGGAGTTCGTGTACGTGGTCGCCGGCCGGCTGGAGGTCGACCTCGACGGCGAGGCCCACCCGCTGCGCACCGACCAGGGCCTGCTCGTCCCCCTCAACGTGCGCCACCGCTTCCGCAACGTCGGGGACGTCGAGGCCCGCATGGTCTTCCACCTCGGCCCGCTCGCCCCGCGCCCCGAACTCGGCCACGTCGACACCGAGGAGGCCCCGCACCCGGAGAGCACCGCCTGGGAGCAGCCTCCGGACCGGACGGGAGCGGTCTCGTGACCCGCCGGAGGGTGGCCGTCACCGGAGTCGGAGTCGTCGCGCCCGGCGGGATCGGCGTCCGCGACTTCTGGGACCTGCTGTCCAACGGCCGGACGGCGACGCGGGGCATCAGCCTTTTCGACCCGACGGGGTTCCGCTCCCGGATAGCCGCCGAGGTCGACTTCGACCCCGCCGCGCACGGCCTCGACGAGGGCGAAGCGGCCCGGGCGGACCGGTACATCCAGTTCGCCCTGGTCGCCGCCCGTGAGGCCGTACGCGACGCGGCACTCGACCTCGGCACGGACGAGGCCTGGCGGACCGGCGTCTCCCTCGGCACGGCCGTCGGAGGCACCACCCGTCTGGAGCACGACTACGTCGCCGTGAGCCAGTCCGGCTCCTGGTGGGACGTGGACCACAAACTGGCCGGCCCGTTCCTGCACCGCGCGTTCACACCCGCCACCCTTGCCTCCGCCGTCGCGGAGGAGGTCGGGGCGCGGGGCCCGGTGCAGACGGTCTCCACCGGCTGCACCTCGGGACTCGACGCCATCGGGTACGCCGTCCACTCCATCGCGGAGGGCCGGATGGACGTCTGCATCGCAGGCGCCTCCGACTCACCCATATCGCCCATCACCGTGGCCTGTTTCGACGCCATCAAGGCCACCTCGCCGAACAACGACGACCCGGCCCACGCCTCCCGGCCGTTCGACGCCGACCGGGACGGGTTCGTCCTCGGCGAGGGCGGCGCCGTCCTCGTACTCGAAGAGCTGGAACACGCCCGCGCCCGCGGTGCGACCGTCTACTGCGAGATCGGGGGCTACGCCACCTTCGGCAACGCCCACCACATGACCGGCCTGACCGCCGAGGGCCTGGAGATGGCCCGGGCCATCGAAACCGCCCTGGCCCAGGCCGGGGTCGGCGCCGACGAGATCGACTACGTCAACGCGCACGGCTCCGGTACCAAGCAGAACGACCGCCACGAGACCGCGGCGGTCAAGAAGGTCCTGGGCGACCACGCCTACAAGACGCCGATGACCTCCATCAAATCCATGGTGGGTCACTCCCTCGGCGCCATCGGCGCCATCGAACTCGCGGCCTGCGTACTCGCCATGGTCCACCAGGTGGTGCCGCCGACCGCGAACTACGAGACGCCCGACCCCGAGTGCGACCTGGACTACGTGCCCAAGGTCGCCCGGGACCGGAAACTGCGCAGCGTGCTCTCCGTGGGCAGCGGCTTC
Source organism: Streptomyces sp. NPDC001513 (assembly GCF_042894695.1). Taxonomy (NCBI): domain Bacteria; kingdom Bacillati; phylum Actinomycetota; class Actinomycetes; order Kitasatosporales; family Streptomycetaceae; genus Streptomyces; species Streptomyces sp. NPDC001513. The sequence continues at coordinate 7,666 of NZ_JBIAVU010000029.1, read as the reverse complement.
GGCGGCTTCCAGTCGGCCGTCGTCATGACCCGGCCGAAGGAGGAGGTCTCGTGACCAGCCGTACGGTCATCACGGGCATCGGGGTCATCGCCCCCAACGGCGTGGGCGCGGGCGCCTTCTGGAAGGCGACCCAGTCCGGACTCAGCGTGCTCGACCGCGTCACCCGGGCCGGCTGCGAACACCTGCCGCTGCGCGTGGCGGGCGAGGTCCGGGGCTTCGACCCCGGCGCCATGGTCGAGGACCGATTCCTCGTCCAGACCGACCGCTTCACCCACCACGCCCTGGCCGCCGCCGACCTCGCCCTGGAGGACGCCCGGCTCGGCCGGGCCGACTACGAGGGCGATCCCTTCTCCTTCGGCGTCGTCACCGCCGCCGGCTCCGGCGGCGGCGAGTTCGGCCAGCGCGAGCTCCAGCACCTCTGGGAACAGGGGCCGCGCTTCGTCGGCCCGTACCAGTCGATCGCCTGGTTCTACGCCGCCAGCACCGGCCAGATCTCCATCCGCCGCGGGCTGAAGGGCCCCTGCGGGGTCGTGTGCAGCGACGAGGCGGGCGGACTGGACGCCTTCGCGCACGCCGTCCGCGCGATCCGCCAGGGCAGCCGGGCCATGCTGGTCGGGGCGACGGAGGCGCCCCTCGCGCCGTACTCCATCGTCTGCCAGATGGAGTACGAGGGGCTGAGCACCTCGGACGACCCCGAGCGCGCCTACCGGCCGTTCACCGACAAGGCCTGCGGATTCGTCCCCGCCGAGGGCGGCGCGATGTTCGTCGTCGAGGACGAGCAGGAGGCCGGCCGCCGCGGCGCCACGGTCCGGGCCGTCCTGGCCGGCCACGCCGCGACCTTCACCGGCACCCGGCGGCGGGACGCCGCCGGCGAGGGACTGGCCCACGCCATCCGGGGCGCGCTCCGGGAGGCCGACTGCGCGCCGGAGGAGATCGACGTGGTCTTCGCCGACGCCCTGGGAACCCCGGAGGCGGACGCGGCCGAGGCCGCCGCCCTCACCGCCGCCCTCGGCGCGTACGGGCGGAAGGTGCCGGTCACGGCGCCCAAGTCCGGTACGGGCAGGGCGTACTGCGCCGCCCCCGCCCTCGACACGGCGGCCGCGATCCTGGCCCTGGAGCACGGTGTGGTGCCGCCGACCCCGAACGTCTACGACGTGTGCCACGACCTCGACGTGGTGACCGGCAGCGCCCGCCCCGCGGAGCTGCGCACCGCGCTCGTGCTGAGCCGCGGCCGGATGGGGTCCAACTCCGCGCTCGTCCTGCGCAAGGGCGCGTCGGCGAACGAGTAGCCCCTCGTAGGAAGAGAGAACCCAGATGTCCGACCGACTGACCCTGGAGGAGCTGGCGGTGCTGATGAAGACCGCCGGAATCACCGTCGATCCCACCGAGATGGCACGCCGTCCGGACTCCGCCTTCGACGAGTACGGCCTCGATTCGCTGGGCCTGCTCGGCGTCGTCGGCGAACTGGAGAACCGGCGAGGGCGGGCCCTGCCCACCCACGCCGACCGCTGCAAGACCCCCGGGGAATTCCTCGACCTCGTCAACAACAGCCTGATGACCGGAGCCTGACATGCCAGGACACACCGAGAACGAGATCACCGTCAACGCGCCCGTGGACGTCGTGTGGGAGATGACCAACGACCTCCCGAACTGGCCGCAGCTGTTCAGCGAGTACGCCTCGCTGGAGATCCTCGACCAGGAGGGCGACACCACCCGCTTCCGCCTGACCATGCACCCCGACGAGAACGGCAAGGTCTGGAGCTGGGTCTCGGAGCGGACCGTCGACCGCAAGGGCCTCACCGTCCGGGCCCGGCGCGTGGAAACGGGCCCCTTCGCGCACATGGACATCCACTGGCAGTACTTCAAGGTGCCCGGCGGCACCCGGATGAAGTGGACCCAGGACTTCGCGATGAAGCCCGACGCGCCGGTCGACGACGCGTGGATGACCGACAACATCAACCGCAACTCCCCGATCCAGATGGCCCTCATCCGGGACAAGATCGAGCAGCGCGAGCGCGAGAACCGCACGCCCGCCGTCAGCCGAATCTGAAACGAAAGGCAGGCACCCGGATGAACCAGCCGCACCGCGCTCTCATCGTCGCCCGCATGGCACCGGGCTCGGCGCCCGACATCGCCGAGCTCTTCGCGGGCTCCGACGCGGGCGAACTGCCGCACCTCGTAGGGGTCACGCGCCGCAGCCTCTTCCAGTTCGGCGACGTCTACCTGCACCTGATCGAGTCGGACCGGCCGCCCGGCCCGGCCATCGCGAAGGTCACCGAGCACCCCGAGTTCCGGGATCTCAGCGACCGGCTCACGGCCTACATCAGCCCGCACAACCCGGAGACCTGGCGCAGTCCGAAGGACGCGATGGCCCACGAGTTCTACCGCTGGGAGAACCCCGGCGCGAAGTGACCCGGCGGCCCGGACGGGACCCGCACACCGGTGTGTGCGGGTCCCGCCGCGCGTGGCCCGTCCACGCGTCCGTTCCGGCGTCGGAGCAGCCGACAACGCCGACCACAGGGAGAGGGCATGAACCCGACCGACACCGACCATTTCCCGGCGGACCCGGCCCGCCCGCACGAGGACGCGTTCTCCCGGTCCTCGCTGCGCGTGCTCGTCCTGTCCGGGTCCTCGCGCACCGGCTCGGTCAACGCCCGGCTCGCGTCCCTGGCCGCCGCCCTGGTGGCCAGGGCCGGCGCCGTCGCGGACGCCGCCACGCTCGCCGACTTCCCCATGCCGCTGTACGACGGCGACGCGGAGGCCGACGAGGGCGTGCCGCCGGGCGCACTGGCCCTGTGCGAGCGGCTGGAGGCCGCGCAGGCGCTGGTGATCGCCTCGCCCGAGTACAACGCCTCCCTCCCCGGCGCGCTGAAGAACGCCGTCGACTGGGCCTCGCGCCGTCGCCCGCAGCCCTTCAAGGACAAGCAGACCCTGCTCGTCTCGGCCTCGCCGTCGATGGTCGGCGGCAACCGCGGGCTGTGGGCCCTGCGGGTCCCGCTGGAGCACCTCGGAGCCCGCGTGTACCCCGACATGTTCAGCCTGGCCAACGCCCACCACGCGTTCTCCGACAACGGCGCCCTCGCCGACCGGGGCCTCGCCGCGCGGCTGACCTCGACGATCGACTCCTTCCTCGCCCTCGCCGAGGCGGACACCCGCTACGCGCACCTGCGGCACTGCTGGTACGAGTTCCTCGGCGACCGCACCGACGCCCCCGTCACCGCCCGCGCCGAGGACTGATCATCAACGACCACGGGGCGTGAGCTATGTTGGAACGCGAGTGACGTGAGAAGGAGGCCCTCCGGTGTCATCGGGGCAGCAGGCACGCGCGCAGGCGGCCGCGATCAAGCCGAGCGGCCAGTCGTCGGAGGAGGTCCGCCCCCCGGCCGACCGACTGCTCGCCCTGTTCGACGGCCGGCGCCTCTCGCCGGGCCAGCGCCGCATCGCCCAGTACCTGATCGACCACCTCACCGAGGCCGCCTTCCTGTCGATCACCGAGCTCGCCGAGCGGGTGGGCGTGAGCCAGCCCTCCGTGACCCGCTTCGCCTCCTCCCTCGGCTTCAGCGGCTACCCCGCCCTGCGCGACGTGCTCCAGCCGATCGCGCTGAGCGCGGTCGCCGGCGCCCCGGACACCCGCGAGCAGATCCGCCGCAACGAACTCCAGGCGGCCGTGGACGCCGAGATCGAGAACCTGGAGAACGTGCGCCGGCTGCTCGCCGACACCAACCAGGTGCTGGACATCGGCCGCGAGCTGGCCGCCTCGGTGCCCCTGACCATCCTGGGGCTGCGCATCTCGGTCTCCCTGGCGGAGTACTTCGCGTACGCGGCCCGGCGCATCCACCCCGACGTCCGGCTGGTGACCCGCGGCGGCAGCGTCGCCTTCGACGCGCTGCTCCAGTCCAGGGCGGCCGGCGGCACCTGGGTCCTCGCCTTCGCCATGCCGCGGCACGCCAAGGAGACCCTGGCCGCCATCCGGGCCGCCCGCAGTACGGGGCTGCGCGTGGTCCTGATCACGGACCCCACCCTGGGGCCGCTGGTGGACGAGGCGGACGTGGCCCTGACGGCGGGGACCGGCTCCCGCCTGGTCTTCGACTCGTACGCGGCGCCCGGCATGCTCTCCGCGGCCCTGCTCCAGTCGATGGCCGACGCGGATCCCGAGCGGACGCAGGCGCGCCTGGAGGACTACGAGCAGGTCGCCCACCACCACGGCTTCTTCCTGTAGGGCGGTTCGCTCCGGTTTGGGCGCCCGCTCGCCCGCTCCACCAGGGGATATTCAGCTTTCGACGTGCATGAAATTTTTCATACTCTTGCTTACTCGACGGTATATATGTTTACTGACGACGGCGCTCCGGATCCACCAGATGCCAAGGAGGACGACCCCACGTCCTCCCGAACGCACGCACGGCACGACGAACCTCCTCACGTCGCGGCCGCGCGGTCGAGTCCAGGCTTTCGGATCCCGCAGAGCGCCCATGGCGGCCTCGGTCAACCCCTGGGCCGAGGCCGCCCACCAGAACGTCTCGATCAGAGCTTCGACACCACTCGGAAGTGACGAGAATGCCCCAGACGGCCACGTTTACGCTCAGCCCGGACTGGCCCTTGCAGGTCAAGGCGCCCGGAACGCACGACTGGGAGCGCACGGCCACGCGCTGGCTGCGGGACCTGCTTCCGGCCCGCTACGGCGGCTACCTCACGCTCACCCGCCACCACGCGCTCCTCGCCCGCCACGTCCAGCTCCAGCTGCAGCACGAGATGCGTGCCGTACGGGCGGCCCTGCAGACCAGCCGGGCCGAGCTGCCCACGATGGGCATAGCCGAGACGGTCATCGAGAACTCGATCAGGATGTACGCCCTGGAGCTCGAGCAGCTGAGCCGACTCGCCCGCGGCGCGCGCCTGGTCTCCGACGCGCTCCTCGTGGGCACGCCCGCCCAGCGCAGGCGCTGACGGCCCCGCCCGACGTCAGGCGGGCTGCCAGGACCGCAGCCGCGCCGCCACGTCGTAGACGCTCACGCGCAGCATGCGGATGTCGGTGATCAGGTCGCGCCACTGCGCGTAGGAGGCCTCCACGGCTGCGCCGGAGGCCTCGATGTACGCGACGGCGACCCCGTAGGCGAAGTACTCGTTGGAGTCGGGGAGCGGCCGGAGCAGGACGATCGCGTCGAGCAGGGCGGCCGCGCGCCAGTAGGCGTCGGGGTCGTCCACTTCCAGGCTGGGCGTGTTCACCCGGTGCCGGGCGACGGCGGCGACCAGGGCGGAGTGGTCGGCCACCTCCACGTCCTTGAACAGCGCCTCCTGCCGCTCCAGCAGCCAGCGGTGATCGATGTGCAGTTCCACGCGTCCGAGTATCCCCGCCCGGAGCCCGGCCGTGGGGCTTTTCGGGACGGGCGGGGACGTACTGCGGTTACGGCTTCGGCAGCAGGCAGCCGGGGCGGTTCAGGTCGATCTTGTTGCCGGGGGCGATGCAGGGGACGATGATGTACGTCTCCTGGGCGTAGTTGATGCCCTGGCGGACCGTCACGTTGCCGTTCTGGTCGACCTCGCACGGGTTGTTGTCGGTGCAGCGCCCGCCGTCCTCATTGCCCGTGTTGTTGACGGCGACGACCTTGCCGGTCGTCGTGTCGATCACCGGCGAGCCGGAGGTGCCGCCGATGGTGTTGCAGGACGAGGTGTAGCGGACCGAGTCCTTCCAGGTCCAGGCGCCCTCCTTGAGGCGGTAGGCGAAGCCGTCCACGTTGCAGCTGTAGATCCGCTTCCAGTACCCGGAGACCACCTTGATCGCCGAACCCTGCGCGGGGCGCACGTCGTTCAGGGTCAGCGCGGTGATGCCGTACTGGCTTTGGATCTGGGCGTAGGTCTTGGTGAGCTGGTAGATCGAGACGTCCGTGTCGGTCATCGTGCCGTACGCGATCTTGCTGGCCCGCAGGGTCGCGACCTTCGAGCCCGACGCGTTGAGCAGCGAGAAGGAGCGCGAGGACGGCCGGTCCTTGACGACCTCGCCGGCGGCCGGGAATCCGGTCTCCAGACAGTGCCCGTTGGACAGTACGAGCGCGGGGTCGTTCGGCTGGGAGGCGGGCGCGCGGACGACGGAGCCGGAACAGTTGCTGAGTGCCACGGTGCCGGCGTAGTTGACGGCGACGGCGGGCGCCGCGGGCGCGGCCTGGGTGTTCGGCGCGGCGACGGCCGGGGCGACCGCTGCTCCCATCAGGAGCAGCGAGAGCAGGGCACCGGCGAGAGGCTTCTTCATGTGGGGGTTCCCCTCTGCTGACAATGCGACCGAAGATCCTTCGGTTGTCATGTGCATTGTTGAGACACTTGCCTCAAGTCACAAGAGGGCATGGTGAGTTGGAGCCACCACCGCAGGAGGGGTCCCGGACGGCCCCGGAGGCTCCCGGATCTGACCGCCGCACGGGTGTTCCGCAGCACACGCTTTGCCTCCTACGGTCTGTGCACCATGGGTTCCGGATCGGGAGGCAGCGTGAAGCGCGAGATCGACATCGACCAGCTGGTGACGGCGATGAAGGCGGTCGACGAGGCGGGGCGGCTCTTCGAGGAGGCGCACGCGGTGTACGAGGCGCGCGGCCTCAAGCGCAACAGCGACGACTTCAAGGTCGCCGGCGGCTCCGTCCAGACACTGCAGGGCGCCGAGGAGATGGCTCTCGGGACCCGGCGGTTCCTCACCGAGCTGGCGCTGGTCGTCGGCTACGCCACCGCCGGCTTCGAGGAACGCGTGGGCGGGAGATCGGCGACGGCCCGGACCGGTTTCTCCGGCATCTCCGGCGGCGCCGCCCGCATGGCCCGCCCGCTGCTGGAGCCGACCCGGCGGGGACTGCGGCTGCTGCTGGACGTCGACTTCTTCGAGCCGGTCTTCAAGGCCGAGATCGAAGAGGTCCTCCTGGCCGAAAAGGCCACCTACCCCGATCCCTCGACGTTCCGCATCCCGGCGGCGGGGGGCGCCGCTGCCACGGTCGGCCGTACGCCCTGAGCCCCCGGGGTGCCGGGCCGCCGCCCGGGGGCGAGGCTGGGGGTATGCGTCATGCGCCCGTCGTCGTACACCGGATCTTCCCGTCGGGAGGCCGGCAGGTGACCCTGCGGACCGCGAGCGGAGAGCAGTCCCTCGGCCTGGCCCACTCGGACGAGGACGTCATCGAGTTCCTCCGCCGGGCCGGCATGCCGGACCCCGACGACGTGGTCCTCGGCGGCACCGAGCTGGTGGAGTGGGCCGCGGACACCCCCCACGTGTACGAGGCCGACCCACCCACCGACGACGTCCCGTGAAGCCGCGCCCGCCGTCACCCGCACCCCCGTGCCGGGCGACGACGGGCCGCCGCTCCCCGGCCTGGCCCCGCCACTGGGTTCCGCCCCCAGCCCCCGCGCCTCAATCGCCGGCGAGGCTGGATGGTGCGGCGAGGCCGAATGGTGCGGCTCAAAGACCGGGGCTCCGCCCCGCACCCCGCGCCTCAAACGCCGGCGAGGCTGAAATAGTGCGGCGAAGCTGGATGGTGCAACGAGGCTGAAGTGTGCGGCCAGGCCAGATTGGGGCGGCCCGGGTGAAAGGCCGCAGGGCCGGGATCGAACCGGGCCGGTTGGGCCGGGGTCGGGTGTGTGTCGGGGTGATCCCCGCAGGGCGCCGAACGCAACGAGGCCGATCTCTCCGACCCCTCGACACGTT
>NZ_JBIAVU010000028.1:0-31338 GCF_042894695.1 Streptomyces sp. NPDC001513 | reverse complement strand
GCGGGAAGGTCCGTACGCGTCTCCGCGACCGGGTCGAAGGCCCACTGCCGGGTGGCGTGGCGGCCCAGGCCGTACACCTTGCCGTCGCGCAGGGTCCGCTTTCAATTGCGAGGTGAAGATCCACCAGACCACCGTCGCCGGGAGGCACCTATCCCCGGCAGGGAGAGGCTGCGCGCTGCGGGCCGACCCATACTCGGAGCCATGAACGGGACATCACCGCTCGGGGACTTCCTGCGGACACGGCGCTCCCGGCTACGACCCGACGAGGCCGGGGTGCCCACCTACGGGGAACGCCGGCGGGTGCCGGGGCTTCGCCGCGAGGAACTGGCACTGCTGGCGGGGGTGAGCGCCTCGTACTACACCCGCCTGGAACAGGGGCACTCGCTGGGCGCCTCGCCGGAGGTGCTGGACGCGATCGCCCGGGCCCTGCGGCTGGACGAGTCCGAGCGCCGGCACCTGCACGACCTGGCCCGGTCGGCCACGCCCCGCGGCCGGCGGCGCCCCGCGCCGAAGCGCGTGACGGACTCGACCGCCCAACTGCTGGACGCGCTCGGGGACGTCCCCGCGATCGTCATCGGCCGGCGCAGTGACGTCCTGGCGTGGAACCGGCTGGGCCACGCGCTGTTCGCCGGACACCTCGCCCCCAGCGCCCCGGACGTACCGGCGCAGCGCCCCAACATGGCCAGGCTGGTGTTCCTCGACGCCCACACCCGCGACCTGTACGCGGACTGGCCGGGCAAGGCCAGGGCGGTGGTGGGGAACCTGCGCCTGGTGGCGGGCCAGTACCCACAGGACGCCGCACTGCACACGCTGCTGGGCGAGCTGAGCGCGAAGAGCGAGGACTTCGCGTCCATGTGGGCCGACCATCGGGTCAAGGCCTGTGCAGTCGACGAGTACGAGATGCGGCACCCGCTGGTCGGTCCGCTGAGCGTCATGCAGCAGACCCTGAGCCAGGGGTCGAGCCCCAGCCTCGTGGTCGCCACCACCGCGGCGGGCTCTCCCTCGCGAGCCGCCCTGGATCTCCTCGCCCGTGCCCTCACCCAGAGCGGCACCCGGGCCGCCCCGGCCCGTTCGGACAGCCCGCTCGGCGCCGGCTGACCCCCACACCATCCCCCCGGTCGCCCAGCACCTGTGCGTGCTGATCCCGGCCGGGCAACCCTCCACCCACCATCCTCATGTGTCGGCGTGTCGCTGTCGCATGCCCGGAAACAGCGAAGGAACCCATGTTCACCAAGCTCTCGAAGCCCGCCGTGTCGGCCACCGTCCTGACCGCCGCCGCGGTCGCGATGGCCGCTCCGGCCCCGGCGTCGGCCGCCTCCGCCCCGCTCGACTGCGCGGGTACCGCCGTGCATTTCGACCTGGCCAAGGGCCAGACGCCGGAAAACATCGCCTTGGCCCCCGCCGGCACCGCGTACGTCACCCTGGCCAAGGCCCGCCAGGTCGCCGCGGTCTCCCGCGGTGGCGGCGTACGGATCCTGGCCACCCTGCCCGAACCCGCCGACGGCGGCGTCCGCACCCCGGCCCTGGGCTTCCCGCTGACCACCGGCATCGTCCGTGCCCACGACGGCACCCTGTACTTCCTCTACGCCACCGGCACCACGGACCTGACCGGCGTATGGCGCCTGCGCCCGGGCGGCCGACCGCAGCGCATCGCCGCACTGCCCGCCAACGGCCTCCCCAATGGCCTGGCCCTGGACGCCCGCACCCTCTGCGTCACCGACTCCGTCCTCGGCATCGTCTGGCGCGTACCCGCCTCCGGCGGCGCCGCCACCGCCTGGTCCACCGACCCGGCGCTGGCAGCCGCCGGGTTCCTCGGCGCCAACGGCCTGAAGATCCGCAACGGGGCGGTCTGGGCCACCAACCTCGACAAGGGCACCATTGTCCGCATCCCGGTCCTCCCCGACGGGCGCGCCGGCACCGCCCAGGTCACCGCCACCGGCCTGACCGGGATCGACGATTTCGCCTTCACCGGCCGCGGCGACCAGATCATCGCCGCCCTCAACACCGTCAACGAGGTCGCCGTGATCCAGCCCGACGGCCCCTGCACCACCGTCCTGACGGCCGCCGACGGCCTCCAGGGCCCGACCTCCATCGCGCTGCGCGGCGACACCGTCCACGTCATGAGCGCCGCCTACCTCACCGCGAAGGACCCCAACCTCATCCTCGCCCACCTGGGCGGCTGAGCCCCGCTCAGCACGGCGCCCGTCGGCGCACGCCGGCCCGAGAACGTCTTCGAGGACAGCATCCGCCCAGGTTACGGGGGTCAGGGGGCGGGAGCCCACTGATTGAGGAGCTCTTCGGCCGTGGTGATGGACGCCACCAGGGCGAGGGAGTTGCGGATCACCTCGGCGGTGCAGGAGGCGGGCACCCCGGCGATGGCGTCGGCGGGGACCACGACCCGGTAGCCGAGGTTCACGGCGTCGAAGACGGTGTTGGGGATGGCGATGTTGGAGGAGACCCCGGTGACGACGAGGGTGCGGATGCCGAGGTTGCGCAGCAGGGCGTCGAGGTCGGTGCCGGCCATCGGGGAGAGTCCGTGCAGCCGGCGGACCACCAGGTCCTGCCCGGCGACGGCGATGGGCGCGGCGACCTCCACGGCCCGGCTCCCGGTCAGCTGGCGCACGGGCAGCCTCTCCGCGGCCCGGAACAGCCGGGCGTTGGTGTTCGCCCCGAGCCCGTCGGGCCGCCGCTCGGCGACGGCGTGCAGCACCTGTACGCCGGCTCCGCGCGCGGCGTCGACCAGCGCGGCCACCCGCTCCAGCATCCCGGAGTCCCGTGCTTCCTTGGCGAGCTCGGGCAGCGCGCTCTCCTCGCCCACGACACCGTTCTGGCACTCGACGGTGAGCAGCGCGGTGGTGGCGGGATCGAGATCCGGCATGGCTCCCCCTGGCGTGGCGACGGAAGAGCCCTCATGATTCCTGACACACAGTCAGATGTGAAGGGGTGCAGGACGGATGGACGAGTCACGAACCGGAACCTCGCAGCGGCGGGGCCGGCGCATCATGATGAGCGACGCGGAAGTGGACTCCTTCCTGCGCGAGCAGAAGACCTGCCGGGTCGCGACGGTCTCCCCCGACGGACGGCCGCACGTGGGCGCCCTGTGGTTCGCCTGGGACGGCAGCTCGCTGTGGCTGTACTCGATCACGCGCAGCCGCCGCTGGTCCGACCTGCGCAAGGACCCGCGGATCTCGGTGGTCGTGGACTCGGGCGAGTCCTACGACGAGCTGCGCGGGGTGGAGCTGTCCGGCAGCGCCGTCTTCGTGGGCGAGGCCCCGCGCACCGGCGAGCCCTGCCCCGAACTGGCGGAGGCCGAGCGGATCTTCCCGGTCAAGAACTTCGGCATCGAGGAGATGCCGCACGACGGGCGGCACGCCTGGATCCGCCTGACCCCCGACTCGATCGTCTCCTGGGACTTCCGCAAGCTCTAGCCCCCCGTCCGGGCCGCGGGCCGGACGGGAGGACGGACTACTGGAGTCCGGCGGCCGCCAGCCGCAGGGCGTCGACCGCGGCCCGGATCGAGGGCCTCCGGTCGGCGTCCGCGCGCCAGACGGCGTACACGTGGCGGCGTACGGCGTCGCAGACCGGCAGCAGCCGCACCCCCGGCGGCACCGGGCCGCGGCCCAGCTTCGGCGCCACGCACACGCCGAGTCCGGCCTCCACGAAGGCCAGCTGGGTGTGGTGCTCCTCGGCGATGTGGGCGATGCGCGGCTCGACGCCCGTACCGCGCAGGGTGAAGACCAGCCACTCGTGGCAGAACTGCCCCTCGTTCCAGGAGATCCAGTCGTCGTCGGCGAAGTCGGCGAGCGAGATCCGGCTCTTGCCGGCGAGCGGGTGACCGGCCGGGACCGCGATGTCGACGGAGTCGTCGAGCAGGTGGGTGCGGGTGAGCTCGGCGGGCACCGGCATCCGCTTGTTGTGCCAGTCGATGGCCAGCGCCAGGTCGAGGTCCCCGCGCACGACGGCGGCCATGCTCTCCTCGGGCTCCTGCTCGCGCACCCGCGCCCGCACGTCCGGGTGCCCGGCGCGCAGCGCGGACAGGGCCTGCGGCAGCAGCCCTCGCATGGCGGTCGGGAAGGCGCCGATGCGCAACTCGCCGACGGCGCACCCGCGCTGGGCCTCGACATCGGCCTGGGCGAGCTCCACCTGGGAGATGATCCGGGCCGCGTGATCGGCGAGCAGCCGCCCGGCGTCGGTGAGCCGGACCCCGCGCCCGTTCCTGGCCAGCAGCGGCTGACCGACCTCGCGCTCCAGCTTGGCCATCTGCTGGGACACGGCGGAGGTGGTGACGTGGAGGCCGTCGGCCGCGCCGCTGACCGAGCCGTGGCGGGCGAGGGCATCGAGGGTGCGCAGGCGCTCCAGGTTCAACATGTAAGAGATGCTACGCCGTCGACTGGAGAAACTCTCGCTTGTCCTACGAAGTTGACACGAGCACAGTAAGGGACATGAGCGCACCGACAGCCCCGCGGCCCACCCTCACCACCACCGCCGCCCCCACGACCGCCGCCACCGCCGCCGGCTGGCGCACCAGGCTCCTCGACTGGCGCGTCCGGTTCGCGATCCTCTCGGTCGTCTGGGGCTTCAGCTTCCTCCTGATCAAGGTGGGCACGGAGGCGTACGCACCCTTCCAGGTGGCCCTGGGCCGGGTCCTGTTCGGCGCGCTCGCCCTCCTCGCCGTCCTGCTGGTCCGCCGCGAGAGGCTGCCCCGGGGGCTGCGCACCTGGGGCCACCTCGGCGTGGCCGCGCTGCTGCTCAACACCGCACCGTTCTCCCTGTTCGCGTACGCGGAGCTGAGCATCCCCTCCACCCTGGCCGGCATCTGCAACGCGACCTCCCCGCTGTGGGGCATGGCGCTGTCGATGGTCGCCCTGTCCGAGGACCGCCCCACGCGCCGCCGCTTCGCGGGCCTGGGCCTGGGCTTCCTGGGTGTCCTCATCGTCCTCGGCGCCTGGCAGGGCTTCTCCGGCGTCGACGCCAAGGGCACCGCGCTCGCCCTGCTGGCCGCCCTCTGCTACCCCATCGGCTGGATCTACGTCCGCCGCACGCTGGCCGGCACCCCGGGCTCCCCGGTGGCCCTGACCGGCGGCCAGCTCATGGTCTCCACCCTCCAGCTCTCGCTGGTCAGCGCCCTCTTCACCACCGCCCCGAGCTCGTTCCCGCTCTGGCCGACCCTCTCGGTGATCGCCCTGGGCGCCCTCGGCACGGGCATGGCCCTGCAGATGCAGTACGGCCTGGTGACGGAGGTCGGCCCGACCACCGCCCAGATGGTCACCTACTTCATCCCGGTCATCGCCACCGCGGCGGGCGTCCTGGTCCTCGGCGAGCAGCTGCACTGGAACACCCCGGTCGGCGCCGCGATCGTGCTGGCGGGAGCCGCCCTCAGCCAGACCCGCCCCGGGTCACGGAAGCCCGTCTGACCAGTGCCGATGTCCGGGCGTGACCGCCGCCTCCAGTCCTGTCGGCAGGACTGGAGGCGGCGACCCGGGCGGTGTCCGGGCGACGGGCCGGGGCCGGCCCGTGCGGTCAGTCGTTCCGCCCGCCCGCGACCCCCGTCCGGACCGCCGCGGCCACGGCGTCCGCCAGGCCCGCCACCTCCGAGACCCCCAGCTGCGACACCGTCAGCCGCACGCCCGGTGCCGCCTCGACCCGGAAGATCGCCCCGGCGGCCACCGCCCATCCCGCGGCGAGCAGCCTCGTGACCACCACCGTCTCGTCGGCCACCGGCACCCACACGTTCAGCCCGCTCCGCCCGTGCGCCCGCACCCCCCGCTCCCTCAGGGCCTCGACCAGGGCGTTCCGCCGCTCCCCGTACGCGCGGGCCACGGCGGCCCGGTCCACGGCGTTCGAGGTCCAGAGCTCCACCACCGCGTGCTGGAGCAGCCGGCTCACCCAGCCCGGGCCCAGCCGCTGGCGCCCCCGTACGCGGTCCAGGGTCACCGCGTCGCCCGTCAGCACGGCGAGCCGCAGGTCGGGCCCGTAGGCCTTCGCCGTGGACCGGATCAGCGCCCAGTGCCCGGTGACCCCGCTCAGCGGGTGCAGTGGCAGGTCGACGATCCCGTGGCCATGATCGTCCTCGATCAGCAGCACCCCGGGGTGGCGCGCCAGCACCTCCCGCAGCTCCGCCGCCCGCTCCGCGCTCACCGCGGCACCGGTCGGGTTCTGCGCCCGCGAGGTCACCACCAGCGCCCGGGCCCCGGCGGCGAGCGCCCGGGCCACCGCGTCGGTCCGCGGCCCGTCGTCGTCCACGGCCACCGGCAGCACCCGCAGGCCCAGTGCCGGGACCAGGTCGAGCGAGCCGCCCCAGCCCGGGTCCTCGACCGCCACCGCGTCCCCCGGCCTCAGGTGGGCGACCAGCACCCGTTCCATCGCGTCCAGCGCGCCCGAGGTCACCGCCACCGGGCCGGGCGGCACGGCGTCCGCGTCGAAGTCCGCCCGGGCGAGCCGGGCCAGGTCCGGCGAGACCGGGTCCGCGCCGTAGAGGGACGGGGCCTGCGCGTACCGCCGGGCCGCCGCCGCCAGCGCCCCGTCCAGGGAGGGGAGCAGCGACACGTCCGGATTGCCCTCCGCGATGTCGCGCACGCCCGCCGGCACCACCATCCGCAGCGCGTCCCGCGGGGTGGTGGAGGGGCGCGGCCGCACCCGGCTTCCGCGCCGCCCGTCGGTTTCGATGACCCCGCGCTCGCGCAGTGTCCTGTAGGCGGCCGCCACGGTGTTGGGGTTGACGCCCAGTTCGCCCGCCAGCTCCCGCATCGGGGGCAACAGCGATCCGGGCGGCAGCGCGCCCGATGCCACGCCCGCCTCGACGCTGGCCGCGATATCCGCTGTGCCGCGCCCTGTGATCCGATACTCTACTAGCACAAACCCAAGTATGCACTAGTGCAATGGAGTAGGCATCATGACCGCCACGCCCGCCACGGAGACGACGACCGAGCGCACCGGGACGACCGGCGCGTACGAGCCCACCGACCGCACGGTCCCCACCCGATCCCGCGACCGGGCGCGCTACGACCGCGAGACGGTGCACTCGATACTCGACGAGGCCTACATCTGCCATCTCGGCTTCGTCCGTGACGGTGCGCCCGTGGTCCTGCCCACGCTGTTCGCCCGGGTCGGCGAGTCGATCTACATCCACGGCTCCACCGGCTCCCGCCCGCTGCTCGCGGCCGGCAAGGCCGATCCGGGCCTGGCCGTCTGCGTGACCGTGACCCACGTCGACGGTCTCGTGCTGGCCCGCTCGGCCTTCCACCACTCGCTCAACTACCGCTCGGTGGTCGTGCACGGCACCGCCTACCAGGTCACCGACGAGGCGGAGTGCCGGATGGCCCTGGACGCCCTGGTCGACTCCGCGGTGCCGGGCCGCTCCGCCGACATCCGGCCCGCCAACGCCAGGGAGCTCGCAGCCACGGCGGTGATCCGGGTGGATCTGACCGAGGTGTCCGCGAAGCTGCGCACCGGCCCGAGCAACGACGACGCCGAGGACCTGGACCTGCCCCACTGGGCGGGCGTGGTCCCGGTCGCCCCCGTGTTCGGCACCCCGGAGCCCGCCGAGGACCTGGCCCCCGGCATCGCCGTCCCGGACTACATCACCGCGCTCTGAGGACTGCGCCGGACGGCGGCGGGCACGGCCGCCTCCGCCGGACGGCGCGATTCCGCCGCGATCAGGGCGCCCACCGCCGTCAGCAGCAGTACGGTGCCCAGCACCACAGCGGCGGTCAGCCGTTCGCCGAGGAGCAGGACGGCGATCACGGCCGCACTCACCGGCTCGATCAGCATGATCACCGACACGGTGGCGGCCCGTACCGCCGCGGCTCCGGTGAAGTAGAGCGCGTACGCCAGCGCCGTCGGCACGGTGGCCACGTACACCAGCAGCCAGAGCACCCGCCCGATGTCGGCGGTGTGCGGCAGCAGCCCCTCCGCCGCCGCGAGCGGGAGCAGGCACACCGTGCCCACCGCGACCGACCAGGCGGTGGTCACCAGCGGGTCGCCGCCCGCGCCGCGCTGCCCGAGCCACCGGGCCCGCAGGGTCATCCCCGCGTAGCCGGCGGCCGACAGCAGCGCCCAGCCGACGCCGAGCGGGCGCACCTCGCCGCCCCCGCTGCCCAGCACCAGTACGGCCAGCCCCGCCAGCGCGCCGAGGACGGCGGCCACGCCGCCGCGGCCGAGCCGCTCGCCCATCCAGTGGCGCGCCCCGAGCGCGATGATCACCGGCCCGGCGCCGAGCGTGACCACGGTGCCCACCGCGAGGCCGGTCTCGCGCACGGCGGCGAAGTACGCGGCCTGGAAGACGGTGAAGAGCAGCCCGGTCGCGATCAGCGAACCCACCGGGGGCCGCGTCAGCCTCGGCCCGGAACGGGACCCCCGTACGGCGAGCACCCCCAGCAACACCACGAGCCCGCCCGCGCACCGCCAGAACGACAGGGCGAGCGGGCCGAGGTCACTGGCCAGGAAGAGGAGTGAGGCGGCCGCCCCGGCGGTGCCCCAGGCGGCTCCGGCGACGACGAGGTACAGCAGACTGCGCCCGGCAGCGGGCGAATGGTTCGACACGAAACTCTCCGCGCTTGCGTGAAGGATGAGAAGAAGCAGGTCATCGCTTCGCGGGCAGCACGTACCCGCCCGGGAACTCCCGGGCCGGGTCAGATCGTCGAGGCGCCGCCCGCGCTAGGCGGCAGCAGGCGGAAGCACGGTCGAATGCATGATCGCCAGCCTAGGCCGTCGTCGTCTCGCGGTCCAGCAGGGCCGGACCGCCCACGGCGGGCGGGACGGGCGGGACCGGCGGGGACGGCCGGGAGGACTGGGCGATGAAGGCACCGCCCAGCACCAGGCCGCCGCCGACGATCTGCCAGGTCGAGAGGTACTCGCCGAGCAGGACCCAGGCCAGCACCGTGGCGACGACCGCCTCCAGGAAGGCCACCACGCCCGCGACCTGCGGCGAGAGCCTGCGCACCGAGACCACACCGGTCAGGTACGCGAAGACGGTCGCGACCAGCACCACCCAGGCGAGCAGCACCGGCGCGGGCATCATCGTGCCGCCCACCGAGGCCTGGCCGCCCAGCACCTGCCAGTCGATCTCCCACGGCCGGGCGATCACGGTCATCACCAGGGCGCCGACGAGCATGCCGTACGCGATCACTCCGAGCGGGTCGGGGGCGTCGTCGCCGTCGGCGCCCTGGTCGGCGAAGACGAAGTAGAAGGCCTGGCAGCAGGCCGCGGCGAGGCCGAACAGCACGCCGAGGGGGTCCAGGCTCAGCCCGGACCAGATCTCGACCACGCAGGCCAGGCCGACGACGGCCACGGCCGCGCCCGCGGCGGCGCCCCGCGTCACGGGCTTGCGCTGCACGAAGCGTATGTAGCCGAGCAGCAGCGCGGGGCCCAGGTACTCCAGCAGCAGGGCCACGCCCACCGGGATCCGGGAGAGGGAGGCGAAGTAGAAGGCCTGCACACCCGCGACGGCGACCAGCCCGAAGCCGGCGAGCAGCAGGGGCCTGCGCAGGACGAGGTCACGGTGTCGCCAGGCCAGCGGGGACAGCACGAGCGCCGCCCCGGCCACCCTGAGCCAGACCATGTGGAGGGGGTCCAGACCCGCCTCGATCAGCGGCTTCGCCGCCACTCCGGAACCACCGAACGCGAACGCCGAGACGAGGGCGAGGCCCAGCCCGGCATTTTTCCCTGACGCTTGCATCCGGCCATCATGACAGGGCCGGTCAGTACCGTCACGGCCGTGACACCTGTTGAGACGCACTCGATACCGCGCCCTGCCGACCCCCATGATTTCTGACAGGTCGTCAGTATTGAATGTTCCGCCCGCCAGGGCTACGTTCCGCCGCACGTACCCGACGAGAAGGGGTGGTCGCATGGCCGAAGTCACCGCGGAATCACGCATCGAGGCGTCCGCCGCGAAGCTCTGGTCCCAGCTCACGGACTGGGACGCGTACGGCCAGTGGAGCATGACCCACACGAACTTCCCGAAGGGCGGCCCGGAGACCCTCGCGGTCGGGTCCACCTTCGCCGAGAACATGAAGATGATGGGCTTCCCGGCCGAGGTCGTCTGGACCGTCTCAGAGCTGGAGGACGAGCGCCTCTTCGCCATCACCGGCAAGGGCCCGATGGGCGTGGCCGTCCTCACCCGGTACACCCTCACCCCGGACGGCGGGGCCACCACGGTCCGGATCGACGGAGAGTTCACCGGGGCGGCCGTTTCGCTGATGGCGGGCAAGCTCAAGGACTCGGCCACCGCCGCGCTGAACGAGTCGCTGCGCAAGCTGGCCGGCCTGGTGGCCTGACCGGCCGCCGCCCACCCCCGTACACGACGGCGCGCCCCGCGAGAAGATCTCGCGGGGCGCGCTGCGTGGTGCCGGGACCCGTCCGGTCCTCAGTGCTCGTCGGCCAGGATCAGGTAGAGCTTCTTGCGGGCGTCGTTGATGACCCCGAGCGCCTTCTCGCGCTGCTCGGGCGAGCCGGTCTTGAAGACCTGCCCGAAGGCTTCCATCAGGCCGATCCCGGCCGTCCGGATCTCGTGCATCGCCTCGAAGTCGAAGCCGCGGCCGGCGTCGGCCCACGGCGCGTCGGGGCCCGACTCGGCCTCGGTGCGGCCGGCGTCGGTGAGCGTGAACAGCTTCTTGCCGCCCTCGCTCTCGCTCGTGATGAGCCCCTCGTCCTCGAGCAGCTGCAGGGTCGGGTAGACCGAGCCGGGGCTGGGCTTCCAGGCCCCGCCGCTGCGCTCGCCGATCTCCTGGATCATCTCGTAGCCGTGCATCGGCCGGTCGGCGAGCAGCGCCAGGATCGAGGCGCGTACGTCCCCGCGCCGGGCCCGTCCGCCGCCTCGCCCACCGCGCCCGCCCCGGCCACCGAAGGGCCCGCCGCCGAAGGGCGGCCCGAACGGTCCGAAGGCGGCGCGACGCCCCTTGAAACCCTCCCGACGATCGGGCCCGCAGTGGTCGTGGCCCCGTCCGTGGTCATGGCCGTGGTCGTGTCCGTGCTGTCCGTGTGAACGCATGACTGCGCTCCTTTCGTCACGTTGTCGTGCTTCGTGTCATCGGTTGTCCGATGGCTCAACTATCGCTGATCCATCGCGATGCGTCAACGATATATCGGAAACTCGTCAGCGACACGCTCATGCTGCCGGGCCCGGCCACCGCCGACGGCCCCCGGCAGCTGGCCGGCGACTACTTCAACCTGCACCAGTGCGTGTACTCGTCCGAGGCGGAAGTTCCCGTCGCCGGTGCCGCAGGTCGGGGCCGGCCGTCCAGGCCCTGGACCGTCCCGCTGCTGTCGGGCACCAAGGCCCTCTCCCGTACCTGAGCCGGCCCGCCCGGGGCGGCGACCGGTCCAGTCGCCCCGGATTGGCCTTTGTCGGTGATCAAGGAACCGCCCTACCGTCGGGGCATGCGCATCCGAATCGTCGACGCCTTCACCGACCGGCCCTTCCACGGGAACCCCGCCGGAGTCCTGCTCCTCGACACCGGTTTCCCCCCGGACGCCTGGCTCCAGCAGGTCGCCTCCGAGGTGAACCTCTCCGAGACCGCCTTCGCCCATCCCCTGCCGCCCGGCGGGGACGCCGACTGGGCGCTGCGCTGGTTCACCCCGGCCGCCGAGGTCGACATGTGCGGCCACGCGACACTGGCCACCGCGCACGTCCTGGCGTCCGCGGGCCTCGCCACGGGGCTGATCCGCTTCTCCGCGCGCTGCGGGATCCTCACGGCCGAGACCGCCGAGGACGGCACGATCACCATGGACTTCCCGACGTCCTCACTGACCCCGGTCCCGGCGCCGGCCGCCGTGGACCACGCGCTCGGCGGGGCGCCGATCCTCTCCGTGCACGACACCGCCGCGCACATCGGCGACCTCGTGATCGAGCTCGCCGACGAGAAGACCGTCCGCGAACTGACGCCGGACCACGCCGCCCTGCGCGCCTTCGCCAAGCGCGGGGTCATCGTCACCGCGGCCGCCGAGGATCCCTCCCGCGGGTACGACTTCGTCTCCCGCGGCTTCTTCCCCGCCTTCGGGATCGACGAGGACCCGGTGACCGGAAGCGCCCACACCGCGCTGGCCCCCTTCTGGGCCGAGCGGCTGGGCCGGGCGGAGCTGACCGGCCTCCAGGGCGGCGCCCGCCGCGGTCTCGTACGGGTGACCCTGGCGGGCGACCGCACCCTGCTGGCCGGCCGGGCCGTCACCGTCCTCGACGGCGAGCTGTTCGCGTCCCCGCCCGGAGACGCACAGGCGGGGTGACCACAGGGCACCGACACGAGGGCGCGCGCCGGGCCGGGGGGACAGGGGCCGGGGCAGGGCCGGGTCAGCCCGCGGCCCCGCCCCCGGCGCCCTTCCCTGCGCCCTTCGATCGCCCCTTCGCCGCCTTCGCCTCCGCCTTCGCACGTGCGGCGCTCCGCCGCTTCTCCTCCTGCTCCGCCCAGGCGGCCGAGTCGATCCGCTTGCGGTAGACCTGCTCCGGCTCCGCCGCGCCCAGGTGCACCGTCCACACCCACAGGACGGCCGACACGACGAAGAAGACGCCCGCCAATGCCAGGTAGGAGCCGATCTCCTCGGACTCGGAGGCGCCCTCCTCGTGCACGAAACCGGGCACGCCGAGGACGAGCGCGTTCACCCACCACGCGAGCGCCCCGTTGAACAGGACGAGGGAGATCCAGTACGCGACCCGCACGCTCTTCGCCGGGCCGCTCACCTCCCCCAGCAGCAGGAGGCGGCGCAGCGAGACCGGCCCCGTCCGGTGGCGGCCGCCCGTGTCGGCCTTGGCGCGGCGCACCGACGCGTAGCACTCGTCCAGCCAGCGCCCCGGCTCCGGGTCCGGGGCCGGCGAGTCGGTCGGCGCCAGCTCCTTGGCCTGGATCCAGCCGGTGAGGAACTGGACCTCCAGCTGGGCCTTCTCCAGGCGCCTGCGGTAGTGGTGGTCGGAGCTGCGTGCCTCGCGGCGGTCCCGGATGAGGAGGCTGGCCCCGCCCACCAGCCCGCTGACCACGGGCACGAAGAACGGCGCGAACGGAATCAGGGAGTCCACAACAGCCACCGGGCGCGCCTCCTCACTCCCCTCCAGCGTCGCACCGCCCGGGCCCGCGCCCCCGCCGGGCAGGGCCGATCGGGTGCACCGCCGCATCACGGCGCGGGCGGGCGCATCAGGGCGTGGGCAGCCAGCCCACCTTGCCCGCGAGCAGGGCGTAGCCGCCGAAGGCCACGATGTCGAGGAGGGCGTGCGCGACGACGAGCGGTCCCACCCGGCCCCAGCGGCGGTAGGCCAGGACGAAGACGACGCCCATCACCATGTTCCCGATGAAGCCGCCGATGCCCTGGTAGAGGTGGTAGGAGCCGCGCAGGGCCGAGCTGGCCAGCAGCGCGGCCGTCGGCGACCAGCCGAGCTGGTCGAGCCGGCGCAGCAGGTAGGCCAGCACGATGACCTCCTCCACCACGGCGTTCTGCAGCGCGGAGAGGATCAGTACGGGGAACTTCCACCACACGTCCGGCAGCGCCTCGGGCACCACCGTGAGGTTGAATCCGGCGGCCCGCGCCCCCAGGTAGAAGGCGAGCCCCGCACTCCCGATCCCCGCGGCGACGAGAGCGCCCCGGGCCAGGTCGCCCAGGGGTCGGGTGCGGTCGAAGCCCAGTACCCGCAGTCCGGGGGCGCCCTCGCGGGTCAGCAGGTGCGCCACCAGCAGGACGGGGACCAGCGCGCTCGCGATGCCGAACAGCTGCCACGCCAGGTCGAGCCAGGGCCGGCCCGGGGCGTACGAGCCGTTGAGGGTGGCGGCCTGGTCCTTCAGCCCGCCCGGCTTGGTGAGCGAGCCGATGAAGCTGATCAGCGCCGAGACCCCGCTCGCCCCCAGCGACAGCGCGAGGACGAGCAGCGTCTCGTTGCGCAGGAGAGCCCGCCGCCCGTCCTCGCCCAGCTCCACGAACACCGGCTCCGGATCCGTCCGCACGCCCGACTCCCGTCCTGCCATCCCGTTGCGACCACCCCATACTGCCTCCTCGGGAGACCGGGAGGATCACGGCGGGGGGACTACGGGATCATCGGCATCGGCGGGACGGCCGGACGGCTCCGGTCACGCGCCCGCTCAGCGGGCCTGCGGCACCGCGGGGGTCACCTCCTCCCCCGGCCCCACGGGCCAGGTGTGCACGGGGTCGCCCTTGTGCATCAGCTCGCTGTACCTGCGGGTGGTCGCGGCCAGCGCCTCGTCCCGCTCCAGCCCGGCCGCCAGCGCCCGGTGGTAGGTGTCCACCTGCCAGGTCGCCCCGTTCACCCGCCGCCGGCAGCGCTCCTCGATGATGCCGAGGTAGTGGTCCCGGTCCGCGGGCTCGATGCCCCACGCGTCCAGCCCCGCCGCCGCCATCGGCAGCAGCTCGTCCAGGACCAGCCGTACGGCGGGCACGCTCGCCAGCCCCCCGGCCCGGCCCCGGCGGGGCCACCGCAGCCGCGCGTCGATCCCGTACCGGCAGGCCGCGTCGAAGTTCGCCTCCGCCTCGGCGAAGGGCAGCCGGGTCCACACCGGGCGCTGCTCGTCCGCGAGGGTGCGCACCAGCCCGTAGTAAAAGGCGGCGTTGGCGACGACGTCGGCGACCGTCGGGCCGGCCGGCAGCACCCGGTTCTCCACCCGCAGGTGCGGCACCCCGTCGGCGACCCCGTACACGGGCCGGTTCCACCGGTAGACGGTCCCGTTGTGCAGGACCAGTTCCTGCAGCCCCGGCACCCCGCCCTCGGCGAGCACCCGCAGCGGTTCCTCCTCGTCGCATATCGGCAGCAGGGCGGGGAAGTAGCGGACGTTCTCGGCGAAGAGCTCGTACGCCGAGTCCACCCACCGCTCCCCGAACCAGGTGCGCGGCCGTACTCCCTGCGCCTGGAGTTCGGGCGGCCGGGTGTCGGTGGCCTGTGTGAACAGCGGCGGCCGCGACTCCCGCCACAGCTCGCGCCCGAACAGGAAGGGCGAGTTGGCGCCGACGGCTATCTGCGCGGCGGCCACGACCTGCGCCGCGTTCCACACGGCGGGGAACCGGGCCGGTGTCACCTGGAGGTGCAGTTGTACGGAGGTGCAGGCGGCCTCCGGCACGATCGACCCGGAGTTCCAGATCAGCCGCTCGACCCCGTCGATGTCGAGCGTGAAGTCCTCCCCGCGCATCATCAGGATCTGCTCGTTGAGCAGCGAGTAGCGGTCCACGGCCGACAGGTTGGCGGTGACCAGGTCGGCGCGGGAGATCGTCGGCAGAATGCCGATCATCACCACGCCGGCATCGATCTCCGCGGCCTGCCGGTGGGCATAGCCCAGACCCGCGCTGAGTTCCTCGGCGAGCTGGTCGAATACCCGTCCGCCGAGCCGGTGCGGCAGGACGTTGACCTCCAGATTGAACATTCCCAGTTCGGTCTGGAAATCAGGGCTCGCTATCCGCTCCAGCACCTGGGCATTCACCATTCTCGGCAACCCGTCGGCGCCCGCGAGATTCAGCTCGATCTCCAGTCCCATCATGTTCTTCGGGCGATCGAACCTCTTCTCCGCCAG
Organism: Streptomyces sp. NPDC001513; assembly: GCF_042894695.1. Lineage (NCBI taxonomy): Bacteria > Bacillati > Actinomycetota > Actinomycetes > Kitasatosporales > Streptomycetaceae > Streptomyces > Streptomyces sp. NPDC001513. The sequence continues at coordinate 15,844 of NZ_JBIAVU010000028.1, read as the reverse complement.
GAGTCGCTCCAGCCCCTCCAGACACTCGTGAAGCTTCCTTCGATACCGCTGCCGATCGGACAGGTCGAATCCGCCCGCCACGACCTTCTCCCCCATCGAAGCGTCCCTCCTCGAGTGGGCCCGCCCGGGACACCCAGGCGCGCATTACGGTCGATGATGCCCCGGCAGCGTGATCCATAACGCGGTGGGGGCGTGCGTGGCGAGGAGCGCGCGCCGGTTTGGCCGAAGGGCGCTTCGGCACATTCACCTGGCAAGTCGCCTTGCGCAAATTCCGCTTCGACTTTGCGTGTTCTCCAAAACCGATGCTTTCCAGCCGAGCCCCCGTCCGGTAACCTCCGAGGTCAGCGCGACACGTTCGCGCACATCCGGCATGAATGCCATGTCAGCGAGACCGGTAAGCGCCTTGTCGGCAATAGGCGGGACAGCTAGCCGAAACACTGCGTGAACACATGTCGTATAAACTCCGCAAACGAGGCAGAGAGTTGGCGCGCGGCCATTGCCCCTCGGCCCCCCTCTGGCCCCAGAATGCGACAGCGCCGTCCGCACCTGCCCCCGTTCCACAGGTCTCCCAAGTGAGAGGCGACCCACCATGCCGCTGCATGTCCCTCCGGCTCCCGCGCCCGCCCTGCGCAGCGTCCTCGCGGCACTCGGTTCTCCCACCGCCGTCCACGAGGCGCACACCCCGTCCCTGCGCGCGATCCAGGGGCCACTGACCGCCGAACTCCCCCTCCCGGTGCACGTCCTCGACCGGCTGGGCATGTCCACCCTCGCGGCCGGCGGCAGGCCGCCCCGCACGCGGCTCACCGGCTGGCGGTTCCTGATCCGCAGCGGGGACCGTCACGTCGCGGCGGCCGACACCCGCCTGACCCCCGACGGCTGGGTCTTCTCCCATTTCTTCGAGGGGCCCTACGTCGCCGCCACCGAACGCGCCCTGCGCCAGGCGGAGTCCCTCGGTACGAGCTACCAGCCGCGGCTGCTGTCCGTACCGGAGCTCTACATGCTGACCCTGTGGCTGCACGGGGCGGTGGGGGCCGACGCCGCCGCCGGGCTGCCCGCCGGCGAGGACCTGCTGGTGCCGCTGGCTCCGGCCCCGCCCGGCATCGCCCCGTTCCGTCCGCATCCCGTCTCCGAGCTGCTGCCCGTGCTCACCCACCGGCTGACGCCCGCCACGGCGCCCGTCCCTCCGTCGCTGGCCGCACCCGCCGCCTGACCCGAGTAGCCCATTCGGCCTAGTCCGCTCGGGCCACTTGCGAACCATCCGAAATGACAGGGGAGTTGGCCTGAACCGCCCGCACGAGTGATGCGTCATCAATCTGTGAGGACAGCTGCCGGGAAATACCTGCGAAGCGGCTGTCATGGGGGAACACTGATGACACGCTCCCCGCGGGTGCGGGGATGACCCAGGGGGACGGCCATGAACCACGTATCGAGCCGTAGCACGCAGACCACACCGCAGCGAAAGAACGCATCCATGTGCCAGCACCAGCCAGCCTGCCCGTCAGCCGAATCCGCCGACCGGGAGGCCGCGCGCCCGGTGGCCAACCACCCGGAGCAGGGCTGGAGCCTGCTGTGCAATGGCGTCCTGCTCTTCGAGGACACCGGTGAGCTGCTGCCGGACGGCCAGATCATCGCCCCGCACCGCCCGCTCGCGGCGGCGTAGGCGCTGAGGACGGCCCGGCGGACGCACGCGACGCGGAAGGGGCCGGCCCGGGAGACTTCCCGGACCGGCCCCTTCTTCATGTCGCGTTCTTCATGTCACCGCACATGTCACCGCGCATGTCACCGCACCGCTCGGTGTCAGTGGTCGTACTCGTCCAGCGGCGGGCAGGAGCACACCAGGTTGCGGTCGCCGAAGGCACCGTCGATGCGGCGCACCGGCGGCCAGTACTTCTCGGCGGCCGTGACCCCGCCCGGGAAGACGGCCTCGTCGCGGGTGTACGCGTGGTTCCAGTCGCCGCCCAGCGCCGCCGCGGTGTGCGGGGAGTTGGCCAGCGGGTTGTCGTCCGCCGGCCACTCGCCGCCCGCGACCCGCTCGATCTCGCCGCGGATGGCGATCATCGCGTCGCAGAAGCGGTCGATCTCGGCGAGGTCCTCGGACTCCGTCGGCTCGATCATCAGCGTGCCGGCGACCGGGAAGGACATCGTCGGGGCGTGGAAGCCGTAGTCGATCAGACGCTTGGCGATGTCGTCCACGCTCACGCCCGTGGACTTCGACAGCGGGCGCAGGTCGATGATGCACTCGTGCGCGACCAGGTTGCCCGGGCCGGTGTAGAGCACCGGGTAGTGCGGCTCCAGGCGCTTGGCGATGTAGTTGGCGCCGAGCACCGCCACCTGGGTGGCGCGCTTGAGGCCTTCGCCGCCCATCAGGCGCACGTACGACCAGGAGATCGGCAGGATGCCCGCCGAGCCCCACGGGGCGGCCGAGATCGGGCCGACGCCCGTCTCCGGGCCCGCGGTCGGCTGGAGCGGGTGGTTCGGCAGGTACGGGGCCAGGTGCGCCCGGACACCGACCGGGCCGACGCCCGGGCCGCCGCCGCCGTGCGGGATGCAGAAGGTCTTGTGCAGGTTCAGGTGCGAGACGTCGCCGCCGAAGTGGCCCGGCTTGGCGAGGCCCACCAGGGCGTTCAGGTTGGCGCCGTCGACGTAGACCTGGCCGCCGGCCTCGTGGACCTGGGCGCAGATGTCGGCGACGTGCTCCTCGAACACACCGTGCGTGGACGGGTACGTGATCATCAGCACGGCGAGCTCGTCGCGGTACTGCTCGATCTTGGCGCGCAGGTCGGCCGCGTCCACCTCGCCGTCGTCGGCGGTCTTGACGACGACGACCTTCATGCCGGCCATCACGGCGCTGGCGGCGTTGGTGCCGTGCGCGGAGGACGGGATGAGGCAGATGGTGCGCTGCTCGTCGCCGTTCGCGCGGTGGTAGGCGCGGACGGCCAGCAGGCCGGCGAGCTCACCCTGGGAGCCGGCGTTGGGCTGGATGGACACCTTGTCGTAGCCGGTGACCTCGCAGAGACGTTCCTCCAGCTCGGTGATGAGCGTGAGGTAACCCTCGGCCTGCTCCACCGGGGCGAAGGGGTGCAGCTGGCCGAATTCGGGCCAGGTGACCGGCTCCATCTCGGTGGTCGCGTTGAGCTTCATGGTGCAGGAGCCCAGCGGGATCATGCCGCGGTCCAGCGCGTAGTCCTTGTCCGAGAGCTTGCGCAGGTAGCGCAGCATCGCGGTCTCGGAGCGGTGCTGGTGGAAGACCGGGTGCGTCAGGTAGTCGTCCGTGCGCAGCAGGCCCTCGGGCAGGGTGTCCGCCGCGGTCGCGTCGAGCGCCTCGATCTCGGCGGTGACGCCGAATGCGGCCCAGACGGCCTCGACGTCGGCGCGCAGGGTGGTCTCGTCGCAGGCGACGGAGACGTGGTCGGCGTCGACCAGGTACAGGTTGACGCCGCCCTCGCGGGCGGCGGCGACGACCTCGGCCGCGCGGCCCGGAACGCGGGCGGTGACCGTGTCGAAGTACGAGCCGTGCACGATCTCGACCCCGCCGGCCGTCAGGCCCGCGGCGAGCAGGGCGGCGTAGCGGTGGGTCCGGCGGGCGATCGTCCGCAGACCGTCCGGGCCGTGGTAGACGGCGTACATGGCGGCCATCACGGCGAGCAGCACCTGGGCGGTACAGATGTTGCTGGTGGCCTTCTCGCGGCGGATGTGCTGCTCGCGGGTCTGCAGCGCCAGGCGGTACGCCTTGTTGCCGTCCGCGTCCACGGAGACGCCGACCAGGCGGCCGGGCAGCGAACGCGCGTGCTTGTCCTGGACGGCCATGTAACCGGCGTGCGGTCCGCCGAAGCCCATCGGGACGCCGAAGCGCTGGGTGGTGCCGACGGCGATGTCCGCGCCGAGCGCGCCCGGGGAGGTCAGCAGGGTCAGCGCGAGCAGGTCGGCGGAGACGGCGACGATGGCGCCGAGCTCGTGCGCCTGGTCGATGACCGGCTTGATGTCCCGCACGGCACCGGAGGCGCCCGGGTACTGGACGAGGACGCCGTAGACGCCGCGCTCGGCGATCTCGGCCGGGATGCCGGCGGACAGGTCGGCGACGACGACCTCGATGCCGATCGGCTCGGCTCGGGTCTCGATGACGGCGATGGTCTGCGGCAGCGCGTCGGCGTCCACGAGGAAGATGTTCCCCTTGGCCTTGCCCACGCGGCGGGCCAGCGTCATGGCCTCGGCGGCCGCGGTGCCCTCGTCGAGCAGCGAGGCGCCCGAGGTCGGCAGCCCCGTGAGGTCGGCGACGACCGTCTGGAAGTTCAGGAGGGCTTCGAGGCGGCCCTGGGAGATCTCCGGCTGGTACGGGGTGTACGCCGTGTACCAGGCCGGGTTCTCCATGACGTTGCGGAGGATGACCGGCGGGGTGAAGGTCCCGTAGTAGCCGAGACCGATCATGGAGGAGAGGACCTGGTTGCGGTCGGCGAGCGAGCGCAGCTCGGCGAGCACCTCGGCCTCGGTCAGCGCCTCGGGCAGGTCGAGCGCCTCGGCGGTCTTGATCACATCCGGGACCGCGGCGGCGGTCAGTTCGTCCAGGGAGCCGTAGCCCACATGGGCGAGCATCTTCGCCTGCGCCTCGGCATCCGGGCCGATGTGGCGCTGTTCGAAGGGGATGCCTCGCTCCAGCTGGGAGAGCGGAATGCGGTTGGCGGTCATGTTGGGAGGCCTCCTGGTCGTATGACCTGCGAGGGGCACCACGGCGCGGGCACCCGGACGGCCTCCCCCTCTGTCATCTGCACCTGAGAGTTTCACCGGAGTCAGGGGGGTCGCCCTTGCGCTCCGGCTTTCACCGTCGGTGAGGAGAGGGACCGGCACTGCGCGCCCGGTACCCGCTCCTGCTTTCCAGAGTGGCCTCGTCCGTGCGGTACGTATGCCTGAGAGATTCCGGGGAGGATTTGCTCCTTCGGCGCCTCCGTCTCGTTCACTCGGAGGACTCTCCCGCACAGGGTCGACAGCCATCACCCAGCCTACCAGCGAGGTTCTGGGCCCTCCCCGAGTGGCCTCCGCTGCCGTTATGCACTTCTGTAGTCATTACGGAGGAGTTGCGACCATTTGGAGGGACCGTGCAGACCGACATCGATCCGCGCAGCCTGATCGGCCGCAAGGCGTTCGACCGCAATGGCACCAAGATCGGCACGATCGACGAGGTCTACCTCGACGATGCCACCGGCGTCCCGGAATGGGCGGCCGTCCGTACGGGCCTGTTCAGCCGGGACGCCTTCGTCCCGCTGGAGCCGAGCGAGATGGTGGGCGACACCCTGCGCGTGCCCTTCGAACGCTCCCTCATCAGGGACGCCCCCGACTTCGGCGTCGGCCGCCACCTCTCCCCCGAACAGGAGCTGCAGCTCTACCACCACTACGGCCTGGACACGACCCTGCCCACGGAGTTCTCACGCGATTTCGGCCGCCTGGCGGGCGACGAGGGCTGAGCCCCGGGCGCACGGGCCGGGGGCGGGCCGCAGCCACCGTCGGACTTCCGGATCATGCCGGTGCGGCCGCGGCTCCCGGCTCCCCGTCCCCCACCAGCGGCAGCGGATCGGACGGCTCCAGCTCGGGGTCGTCCACCCGGAAGGTCCGCACCCGGCCGGGCTCCGACGATCCGGGCTGCTCGAACCGTACGGTCACCCGCCCGACCCCGCTGCCCTGCACCCACCCGGGCCCGTAGAGCGCGTGCCGTACGTCGCTCCCGGCCGGCCAGCGCCGCTCCGGAGCCGGCTCCGGCTCCCCGGGCGGCTGGGCGGCCGCCTGAGCCCAGGAGGCCTCCACAGCCGCCGCTGCGGTTCCGGGCTCGCCGTTCCCGCCCGCTCCGGCCGCCGGGCCCGCCCCTGCCGCCTCGCTCGCCCCGTCCGCCTCGTCCTCCCCATCCGGCTCAGCGGCGCGCGACTGCGCGAACAGGTCCTCCTGCGTGTAGTCCGCCAGCCCCGTCACCCCGACCCCCAGCAGGCGCACCCCGCCCGTGGTGTCCACGCCCTCCAGCAGCCGCGCCGCGGCCTCCCGCACCACCGCGGGATCGTCCGTGGGCCCGCGCAGCGTCTCGGACCGCGTCAGCGTGGAGAAGTCGTAGCGCCGCACCTTCAGCACGATCGTCCGCCCCGAGTGCCCCGACCCCCGCAGCCGCTGCACGCACCGGTCGGCGAGCCGCTGCACCTCGTTCCTGATCCGTACGCGGTCGTGCAGGTCCACGTCGAAGGTGTCCTCGACCGACACCGACTTCGCGTCCCGCTCCGCGACCACCGGCCGGTCGTCCAGCCCCAGCGCCATCCGGTACAGGCCGACGCCGTGCGCGCGCCCGAGCATCCGGACCAGCTCGTCCTCCCCCGCCTCGGCCAGCTCCCCGACCGTGGTGATCCCGGCACGGCGCAGGTGCTCGCCCGTGGCCGGCCCCACCCCGGGCAGGGTCCGTACCGACATCGGCGCGAGCAGCTCGCGCTCGGTCCCCGGCTCGATCAGCAGCAGCCCGGCCGGCTTGGCCTCCTCGGACGCCACCTTGGCCAGCATCTTCGACCCGGCCAGCCCCACCGACCCGCTGAGCCCCGTGGCGGCCCTGATGTCGGCCCGCAGCCGCTCCCCCGTCGTCCGGGCGGTCCGCGAGTCGAAGGCCACGCCGCCCGCCTCCAGATCCACGAAGGCCTCGTCCAGGCTGAGTGGCTCCACGAGCGGCGACAGCTCCCGCAGCAGGGCCATCACCACGTCGCTGACCTGCCGGTAGAGGCTGAAGCGCGGGATCAGGTACGCGCCGTTCGGGCAGAGCCGCCGCGCCTGCCCCATCGGCATCGCCGAGTGCACGCCGAAGCGCCTGGCCTCGTACGAAGCCGTGGCGACGACCCCGCGCGGCCCGAGCCCGCCGACGATGACGGCCTTGCCCCGCAGGCTCGGCTTCGACGCCTGCTCGACGGAGGCGTAGAAGGCGTCCATGTCCAGGTGCAGGATGGTCGGCGCGGCTCTCACGGCACCGATGCTGCCCTACGGCACTGACATTTCCCCGGCCCGGATCAGACGGCGCGGTTGCGGCGGGCGGCCAGCTCGTCCGTCGGGTTGTGCCCGACCATGGTCTCGCCGGTGTCCACGCGCTCCCCGTGCAGCTGCGACAGCGCGCTCTCGACATCGCGCCACACCACGCCCACGGCGATGCCGAAGACGCCCTGCCCGCCCTGGAGCAGGCTCACGACCTGGTCCGGGGAGGTGCACTCGTACACGGTGGCGCCGTCGCTCATCAGCGTCATCCGCTCCAGGTCCGAGAACCCGCGGTCACGCAGGTGCTGGACCGTCGTGCGGATGTTCTGCAGCGCCACCCCGGTGTCCAGGAAGCGCTTGACGATCTTGAGGACCACCACGTCGCGGAAGCTGTAGAGCCGCTGCGTGCCCGACCCGTACGCGGGCCGCACGCTGGGCTCCACCAGCCCGGTCCGCGCCCAGTAGTCCAGCTGCCGGTACGTGATGCCGGCCGCCGCACACGCCGTCGGCCCGCGGTAGCCGATCTGCTCGGGCGCCGGTTCACCGCCCACCGGTCCGACCGGCGTCGACTCCGGCTGACGGCGCGCGGACCCGACCGCGCCGCCGTGCAGCGGGTACGGCCCAGCATCACTCCGTACGGGGGTGCCCCCGGTCGTACCGTCGCCCGTGATCCTCACGCCGACCCTCCGTCCTTGACCTGCCACCTTGAAGGTAGGCAGTCACCAGGGGTGCGTCAACGATCGCCACACTCGGCACGCCGAGTGATAATCACCCTGAGAGTGGTTTCCCGTATCCCGTTATGGGGAAAGGCTAATCGAATGGGCTGAAAGTCCCCCGCGGATCGCGGGGGCGACGCGGCCCGCGCCTCACTGCGGGCCGGTGCCGAAGTCCTCGGGCGAGATCTGGTCGAGGAACTCGCGGAACTTCTCCACCTCGTCCTCCTGCTCGTCCGGAATGGCGATTCCGGCGTCGTCCAGCACGCCGTCACTGCCGTAGATCGGCGTCCCCGTCCGCAGGGCCAGCGCTATGGCATCGGAAGGCCTCGCGCTCACCTCGACCCCGCTGGCGAAGACGAGCTCCGCGTAGAAGACGCCCTCCCGCAGATCCGTGATCCGGACCTCGGTGAGTTCCTCACCGATCGCCTCCAGCACGTCCTTGAACAGGTCGTGCGTCAGCGGTCGGGCAGGAGCCATCCCCTGCTGTGCGAAGGCAATGGCGGTCGCCTCCCCCGGACCGATCCAGATGGGGAGGTACCGGTCGCCTCCCACTTCACGCAGGAGCACGATCGGTTGGTTGGAGGGCATTTCCACCCGGACACCCACAACGTCGAGCTCGTTCACACAGCAACCCTAGGACCTGCCCGGCAGGTTTGGGTAGTCGGGGCTCCACGCCGACCAGCGCGGTCACCGCAAACGGACCCCCAGAGCGGTCTGCACGAGGGCCTCGTGCAGCCGTACTGAGAGCCCCGCCAGCTCCTTCAACGTGGCCTCCGCATGCGTTCTGGTCTGCGGATTGCGGTGCCGGCGCAGCGGTGCCACGACCTGCTCCACCAGGCCCGCCTCACGGTCGGCCGCAGCCTTCATCGCCCGCAGGTGCCGCGGCTCCAGCCCGAAACGCCCCAGATCGGCCACGAGCCGGGCCACCGTGACCGCCTCGGCGTCGAAACCACCGCCCGGGGCCTCCGCCAGCAGCCCGTACGACTCCCACTCGACCAGCTGGACCTCGTCCACCTCGGCGGCGGCGATCAGCTCAGCCCGGCCCACCCGGGCCACGGTGGGACGCTCCCGCCCGACCTCGCCGTACACGGCCGCCGGGCTGGTGGGGTCGTCGGAGTCCCCGTGCGCCGTGGGCGCCGGGATGCGGATCTGCTCACCGCGGGCGAGCGCGTCGAGCTGCTCGCGGATGACCTTCAGCGGCAGGTAGTGGTCGCGCTGTAGACGCAGGATGCGGGCCAGGCGCTCCACGTCGTCGGTGCTGAACTTGCGGTATCCCGAAGGGGTGCGCCGCGGCTCGACGAGCCCCTCCGCCTCCAGGAAACGGATCTTCGAGATGGTGACTTCGGGGAACTCGTCACGCAGCGTGGTGAGCACCGTGCCGATGCTCACCAGCCGCCCGGCCGAGCCGGCGGCGCCGTTTCCGGCACCCCCTGTCGGGTTGCGCAGCATGGGACCTTCCCTGGGAAGCCCCCGGACCGGGTCCGGGGGTGGGGGTCCCCCCGGACGGAGTCCGGAAGGGGTCAGATGCCCCGCAGGCTCGCGTAGAAGACCAGCCGGTACTTGCCGATCTGCACCTCGTCGCCGTTGTGCAGGGCGACGGAGTCGATCGGTTCCCGGTTCACGTACGTGCCGTTGAGGCTGCCCACGTCGGAGACGGTGAAGCCGCCGTCCGGACCCCGGCGGAAGTCGACATGGCGCCGGGAGACGGTGACGTCGTCCAGGAAGATGTCGCTCTGCGGGTGCCGGCCCGCGGTGGTCAGCTCGCCGTCCAGCAGGAAGCGGCTACCGGAGTTGGGACCGCGCCGCACGATGAGCAGGGCGGAACCGGGCGGCAGCGCTTCCACCGCGGCCTGGGCCTCGGGGGACAGCGAGGACGACACGTGCGTTTGTCCCGACACCTCGGCCTCGTAGGCCTCCAGGCCCGAGATCGAGATGGTGGACGTGGTCTCCGAAGCTCGCTCCGGCGTCAGACCCGGCCGCAGCGGCGCCCCGCAGTTGGAGCAGAACCGACTGGCCGCATCGCTGCGGTGTCCGCACCTGCTGCAAATCTGCTCGGCCGACATGGACGGCTCCTCGCGCCGCGGCTGCCCCGCGGAGGCGTTGGTGGCGTACGGGTCGGGGGCGAACCCTCCACCCGCAGTTGAGGTTGATGGTTCACCGAAACCTATGCCTCCGGTACCGGCAGGGTCAACGGCCGACGCGCCGTGGCCACCCTGAACATCACCCGCGCCGGCGACCTCGTCGCGGAAGAGCGGCCGGTCGCCCTGCCCTTCCACGTCGCCGTGACCGGCACGGTGCCGTGCCGAACCGCTGTCCTCGCGGTTCTTCTTGCCGAACAACTTCTCAAACAACTTCACGGGCGATTCCCCTTGACCGAAACAGACCCGCCCGTGGGGCAGGACGAACTCCGAATGCAGACACCTGCCGACCCGGACATTCTCACAACGTCCGTAACCACCAGACAGTTTCCACCACGCACCGCGACTTCGGTGCGTCGACCCCCCGCAGGCATCCGCCCGCGTGAGCCGCTCCACCCTTCACTCCGGTTCCTCACGATGACGACCGAGCGTAGTCAGGCTGCTTCGCAGCCCGCAAGGCATCCACAACGATCTTCGCCGACCGTGTGACGGCAACGGTCGCCTGCTCCTTCTCCAGCGTCTGGACGACACCACCGGGAATGTTGAGCGCCGGCTCCAGATCCTGGGGCTTGCCGATCACCTTGAACTCGTAGGGCTGTGTGATCTTCTTACCGTCGATCGCGACCCCGCCGTTCTCGTCCGAGAAGTACGAGCCGGCCACGATGCGCACACCGTTGATCTGGATCGCCTCGGCCCCGGCCGCCCGCAGCTCCTGGAGCGTGTCCAGCAGCTGGTCGGACTGCACCTGGCCCGTCGGATCGGTGATCTTCAGCGTGATGCCCGGCCCCTGCGCTGCCACGGTACCGGCCAGGATGCCGAGTTGACGCTCCTTCTCCACGGTCTGCCTGCGGGCCTCCTCGGCCTGGTTGGAGCTGCTCTCCAGCTCCTTGCGCTGATCCTCCAGCGCCTGCTTCTCCTCCTCCAGGCGCTTGGTCCGCCCGTCGAGCTCGTCGAGGATCCGTACGAGGTCCTCCTGACGGGCCCCGCGCAGCGCGCTGGATTCGCTGTTGGACCGCACCTGGATGGCCAGACCCAGCCCCAGGACGAACAGCAGCAGCGCGACGATCAGTTGCGCCCGGCTCACCCGCGGCGGCCACAGCCCGGCCGCGAGCCGCTGCCGCCCGGTCTCCTCGGGCTGCGCGGCCGGCGCGGACTGCTGCACCGGCGGCGCGGGCTCGTCCTTCTTCGGCACGTCCTGCGGCGGCACGTCCCGCGGCGGCTGTCCGGCGGGCCCCGACGCCGACCCCGACCCCGACCCCGACTCCGACTCCTCGGGACTGTCGTTCGTACTCATCGGCCTCACGCCCGGAAGACGTGCCGACGGATGGCCGCGGCGTTGGAGAAGATGCGGATGCCGAAGACCACGACCACACCCGTCGACAGCTGCGAGCCGACGCCGAGCTTGTCACCGAGGAAGACGATCAGCGCCGCCACCACCACGTTCGACAGGAACGACACCACGAAGACCTTGTCGACGAAGATCCCGTCCAGCATCGCGCGCAGACCGCCGAACACCGCGTCCAGCGCCGCCACCACGGCGATCGGCAGATAAGGCTCCACCACGGCCGGTACTTCGGGCCGGACCAGAAGTCCGACCACCACTCCGGCCAAGAGGCCCAGTACCGCGATCACGATGCACCCTTCTGCTGCTCTACCGGTGTAGCTGTACGTACGGTCAGGCTCGACGCGGCCGGCAGCCGCACCTCGTCCGCGGCGGACAGGCTGTAGCGGATCCCGTAGCTCTCCTGCAGCACGTGCAGGTACTGGCCGTCGGCCGAGTCCTGGAAGGCCGTGCCGAGCCGCTTCTTGTCCCCCACCGCCAGCACCTCGTACGGGGGCACCAACGGCCTGTTGTCGACCAGTATCGCGTCACCCGCGGCCCTGATCGCCGACAGCTCCGTCAGCCGCTGCCCGTTGATGGAGACGGCCTCCGCCCCGGACTGCCACAGCCCGTTGACGATCTTCTGCATATCTCGGTCGCGGAGCCGGCCGGTGTCCGAGAAACCGGAGCTCTCGCGCGGTTTCCCGCCGCCGCCGGAGGAAGCGCCCTTCGCATCGTCCACGACCAGCTTGATCCCGGGGCCGCGCACCTCCGTGGCACCGGCCAGCAGCGCCACGAGCTCGCCCTGGCCGCCGCCGGGCTGCTTCAGCGCCGCACGCTGGCGGGCCGCGACATCGGTCCTCAGGCGGTCGATGTCACGCTCCAGGCCGTCCGCGCGCTCGTCGGCCCGCTCCACCCGGTCGATCAGCTCGTGCCGCTCCTTGGCCAGCACCGGCGCCGCTATCCGCGCCTCGGCCGCACCGAGCGTGACGACCATGGCGGTGATCACGAGCCCGGCGGCGAGCCCCAGTTTGGCCTTGAGGGTGCGGGGCAGGCCCGCCGTTCCGTCCGCCTCGCGCCGGGCCGTGGCCTCCGCGTAGCCCTCGTCGAGACCGTGGTCCATCACGTGCGTCAGCAGCGACATGGAAGCGTCCGGGCGCGGAGGCACAGGAGACGCCGAAGTCCGGTTGTGGGGCGGCTGCGACATGCCGCACATCGTCGCATGTCGGCGCCGCACACACCCAATGCGTCCATCCGGTGGGCCGGGGCGGGACTCCCGCACCCGGCCCACCGGACCGCTGTCCTACGCCGTCACCAAGCGGCGACGCTCAGTGCCCGGCCCCGTCCACCACGGCCGCCCACTCGTCGAGCAGGGCCTGCGCGGACGCGTCGTCGGGACCCTCGGCCCACAGATGGGTGACCGCCTCCGCCGGGTCCGGCAGAACCAGCGCCCACCGTCCGTCGGTCTCGACCACCCGCACCCCGTCGGTGGTGTCCACCTGCCGCTCTCCGGCCGCCTCCACGACCCGCCGCATGACGAGCCCCTTCACCGCCCACGGCGTCGGAACATCACGCTTGAGCACGTGGGCCCGCGGGATCCGGGCATCGATCTGGCTCAGCGTGAGCTGGGTGCGCGCCACCAGCCCGAGCAGCTGTACGAAGGCCGCCGAACCGTCGAAGACACTGCTGAACTCCGGAACGATGAACCCGCCCCGGCCGTCCCCGCCGAAGATGGTGTTCTCCGCCCGGCCCACGCGGGTCAGATCGTCGGGCGAGGTCGTCGTCCACTCCACCTGCGTGCCGTGGTAGGCCGCCACCTGCTCGGCGACCCGTGTCGTGGTCACCGGCAGCGCGACCTTGCCGCTGCGCTTCTCCGCGGCCACCAGGTCGAGCATCACCAGCAGGGCACGGTCGTCCTCGATGATCCGCCCGCGCTCGTCGACCAGGGAGATCCGCTCGCCCACCGGGTCGAACCGCACCCCGAAGGCCGCCCGCGCCGAGGCCACGATCTCCCCGAGCCGCACCAGCCCGGCCCGCCGGGACTCGGTGGTCTCCGTCGGCCTGGACTCGTCGAGCCCGGGATTGATCGTCAGGGCGTCCACGCCGAGCCGTCCGAGCAGGCTCGGCAGGACGAGCCCGGCGCTGCCGTTGGAGGCGTCCACGACCACCTTGAGCCCGGCGTCGCCGATCCCGGTGGTGTCCACCCTGCGCAGCAGCGAGCCCGTGTACGCGTCGAAGACGCTGCCCGGGAACTGCAGGTCGCCGATCTCACCGGGGAACGCCCGCCGGTACTCCTGGCGCGCGTACACGCGGTCCAGCTTGCGCTGCTGCTGGAGCGAGAGGTCCGCTCCGCGCTCGTCCAGGAACATGATGTCCACCGAGTCCGGGACGCCCGGCGAGGTCCGCAGCACGATCCCGCCGGCGGTACCGCGCGCGGTCTGCTGCCGCGCCACCGGCAGCGGTACGTTCTCCAGGTCCCGTACGTTGATGGCGCTGGCCTGCAGCGCCGAGATCACGGCCCGCTTGAGCGCTCTCGCGCCTCGGGAGTGGTCTCGGGCCGTGGTGACCGTCGCCCCCTTCTTCAGGGTCGTCGCATAGGCGCCGGCGAGCCGGACCACCAGCTCCGGGGTGATCTCGACGTTCAGGATCCCGGAGACTCCCCGCGCGCCGAACAGGTGCGCCTGTCCGCGGGACTCCCAGATGACCGACGTGTTGACGAAGGCACCGGCCTCGATCGTCTTGAAGGGGTAGACGCGTACGTTCCCCTGGACGATCGATTCCTCACCGACGAGGCACTCGTCACCGATGACGGCCCCGTCCTCGATCCGCGCGGAACGCATGATGTCGGTGTTCTTGCCGATGACACAGCCGCGGAGATTGCTGTGGGGCCCGATGTACACGTTGTCGTGGATGACGGCCCGGTGCAGGAAGGCCCCGCTCTTGACGACGACGTTCGACCCGATGACGGTGTGCTCGCGGATCTCCACGCCGGCTTCGATCTTGGCGTAGTCCCCGATGTACAGCGGCCCGCGCAGCACCGCGTCCGGGCTCACCTCGGCTCCTTCGGCGATCCACACCCCGGGGGAGATCTCGAAGCCGTCCATCTCGATGTCGACTTTGCCCTCGAGCACGTCGGCCTGCGCCTTGACGTAGCTCTCGTGGGTGCCCACGTCCTCCCAGTAGCCCTCGGCCACATAGCCGTAGATCGGCTTGCCTTCCTTCATCAGCTGCGGGAAGACATCGCCGGACCAGTCGACGGAGACGTCCGGGTCCACGTAATCGAAGACCTCGGGCTCCATCACGTAGATACCGGTGTTCACGGTGTCGGAGAACACCTGGCCCCAGGTCGGCTTCTCGAGGAAGCGCTCGACCTTGCCCTCCTCGTCCACGATCGTGATGCCGAATTCCAGCGGGTTCGGCACCCGGGTGAGGCACACCGTGACGAGTGCGCCCTTCTCCTTGTGGAAGCGGATCAGATCGGTGAGGTCGAAGTCGGTGAGCGCATCGCCGGAAATGACGACGAAGGCATCATCCTTCAAGGCCTCCTCGGCATTCTTCACGCTGCCGGCGGTGCCGAGTGGCTTCTCCTCGTTGGCATAGGTGAGCTCCATTCCGAGCTCTTCGCCATCCCCGAAGTAGTTCTTGACGAGCGACGCCAGGAACTGCACGGTGACCACGGTCTCGCTGAGCCCATGGCGCTTGAGCAGCCTGAGCACGTGCTCCATGATCGGCCGGTTGGCCACCGGCAGGAGCGGCTTGGGCATGCTCGAGGTCATGGGACGAAGACGCGTACCTTCGCCACCGGCCATCACGACGGCCTTCATGTCGGAAGAATCCTCCTTGAGAGATGACAGTCGTGCCGACTCTCACCCGTCTCGGTCGGTGACTCCGCAACTCCTCCGCGTCATCCGGCGCCGGTCGGGCTCAATCGGCCGTGGCGTCAGCCTTCACGAGACGGCGGACTTGAACCACGTAAAGGATTCCTGCCCACCAATAGAGGGTTGTACCCCACCCCGCGAACGCCCATCCGAAAACTGACCCCAACCAGGCCAACCAACCCGTGCCGTCACTGAGGAGCAGCAAGGGAAACGCGTACATCAGGTTGAAGGTCGCCGCCTTGCCGAGGAAGTTGACCTGCGGCGGCGGATAGCCGTGACGGCGCAGGATCCACACCATGACCAGCAACATCAGCTCACGCAAGAGCAGCGCTCCGGTGAGCCACAGCGGCAGCAGCTCGCGATAGGTCAGACCGAAGAGCGTCGACAGGATGTAGAGGCGGTCCGCGGCCGGATCCAGCAGCCGGCCGAGCTTGCTGATCTGATTCCAGCGCCGCGCGAGCTTCCCGTCGAGGTAGTCACTGACCCCGCTGAGCATGAGGACGGCCAAGGCCCATCCGTCGTGCTCGCTGAGGATCAGCCACAGGAACAAGGGCACGCCGGCGAGACGAGCCATGCTCAGGATGTTCGGAATGGTGAAAATTCGGTCCGTCTGAACCCGAGTCTCCTGGACCTCCACCCGGGGGCCTCCACTGTGACTGTAGAAAACGGTCGTTCGATGCACCCTGACCCTACAGGAGACCGCACACGTGTCCTGAACGCAGAAAAGCCCCGCACCGGGCCCGAAGGCTTGGTGCGGGGCTTCCCCACAATGATTGTTCGGCGGCGTCCTACTCTCCCACAGGGTCCCCC
>NZ_JBIAVU010000027.1:0-61988 GCF_042894695.1 Streptomyces sp. NPDC001513 | reverse complement strand
TGTCCTCCTGCTCGCATCCGTGTACGCCGATCACGCCGACTACCGCGAAGAGTGGCGCCCCTAACCGTCATAGGCGATTACGGGACAGTCCTTAGCTGAACGAACTGCGGAGTGACTCGCCGTACCTGCCTTTGAAGGAGCGTCACAAGATCCCCGACAGAGCCCGTAATTCCCCAGGTTCGGGTCTGTAGGGGGTGGGATCGGGAGGGGTTACTCTGGCGCCTGCAGTGGCTGGGTTGGGGGATGAGTGTGAGTTTCGACCTTGCGGTTCTCGCCATGGACGCATCGGCTGATGCTGTGGCTGCGCGTGGGATGTTCGAGCGATGCAGTTCTGGAAGTCACCCCGAGGGTGAGCTCGACGAGCGAGTGGTCGCGTTCTATGAGCGGTTGCGCTCGCACTTCCCGGACCACTCGCCCTGTGCCGAAGACTCGCCGTGGATGTCGACGCCGCTGGCGGTCGGCATCGACCACGTGATCATGCATCTCAGCTCTTCGTCCAGGAGCGACCCTGCCCTCCGGGCGATTGAGGAGTTCGCTGCGGAGTTCCGGCTGGTGGTCTGGGATCCGCAGTCGCAGGATGCCCATCTGCCCCCAGCCCGGGCCGCGGGCCAGGACTTGCCGTCCATGTCGGTGGGGTTCCTGGGCCGCTTGTTCGGGCGGTAGCCGGGCCCGTTCATGATCACCTGGCGGCTGGTGTTGATGAGCCGGTCCAGGAGGGACTCGGCGACGACGGAGTTGGGGAAGAGGGGACCAGTCGCTTGGCGCCCTGCACGTCAACAACTCCCCTTCCGTCGCAGACACCCCACCGCGCAGGGAGTAAGTCCGCCCAGTCACCACTTGAAAGGCGGCTTGCCACCTGCAGCAACGGCAAATCGTCGCCGGCTCACGTTCCTCCCTTGCTTCGCCCTATGCATCCCCGCAAGCCCACCACCCGGCTTCCCCCCATGGTTCCCCCATCGCGCCACCGGAGAACGACCTGGCCCAGGCCGTGCCGTCATCTTCAGATCTTCCGGAGGTTCGACGGCAGGTCTGGGCCTCCACCCCCACAACGGGGTGCCGGCCCCTCGCTGCATCACTGAACAGAGCCGCGAGGCACGTGGACCGGCGGCCCCAGGGCGAGATTCCGGGACCGGACCGGACCGGTGCCGTGGTCAGGCCGCCTGCTCGGTCTGCTCCAGCGCAGGGTCCGTGAGCCGCGGATCTTGGGGATGAGTCTCGGCCACGTGTCCGGATTTCAGGTGATACGCGCGGGGGACGGAAGATCATTCCTGGGAGGGATCCGGTCCGACCCGCTCGTCCAACACAGTCGAGGCGCAAGCGTTTTCACCCGACGAAGGAACGGGACCACTCGCATGAAACGTCTCGCACGGCTGCTCGCCACCTCCGGACTCCTCGCCGCCGCCCTTCCCGGGCTGGCGACGGCATCGGCCTCCGCCGCCCCGACCCCCGCGTACCTGCGACAGACGCCGGCCTGGCACCGCTGCAGCCCCGATCGGCCGGCGGCGTACGAGTGCGCCACCCTCAAGGTGCCGCTCGACTACCAGCGTCCGGAAGGGCGCACCCTGGACCTCGCCATATCCCGGATGAAGAGCGAGAACCCCGCCAAGCGGCGTGGCGTCCTCCTCCTCAACCCCGGCGGCCCCGGGACCTCGGGTCTCTACCGGCCGATACGGACGCATGCCGAGATGCCCAAGGACGTACGCGACCTCTACGACCTTGTCGGCTTCGACCCGCGCGGCCTCGGCGAGAGCAGCCCGATCAGCTGTGGTGATCTGAGCGAAGCGGAGGTGGGCGCCGGCGGGGCGTACCGGCCCGAGACCTTCGCCTCGGACGTGTCCTGGGCCCGCGGAATCGCCGACAAGTGCCGTGAGAAGTCCGGCGATGTGATCCCGTACATCACCACCCGCAACACGGCGCGCGACATGGACGTCATCCGCGCCGCACTGGGAGAGCGGACGGTCTCGTACCTGGGCTACTCGTACGGGACGTACCTCGGCGCGGTGTACTCCCAGATGTTCCCTGCGCGCACCGACCGGTTCGTCCTGGACAGCGGCGTGGACCCGGGGCGCGTCTGGCGCGGCATGATCCAGGCGTCGGGGACCGGAGCCGAGCCCGCCTTCGAGCGGTGGACGCGGTGGGCGGCGGAGCGCTCGGACACTTATGGGCTCGGCGCCACACCCGAGGCGGTCTCGGCCACCTTCTGGGCGCTGGTGGCGCGGGCCGACCGGGACCCGGTCATCCACTACGGGGAGAAAATGACGGGTGACGACATCAGGGCCGACCCGTGGCTCTTCTTCGATCCCCACGCCGCCTCGGTCGTCGTCAAGTCCATCAGGGCATCGGCCGACAAGGCGCCCCAGCCGCCGGGTGGCACCGCACTGGGTGGCACCGCTCCGGGCGCGAGCGGGAAGGGCGCCGACAGGAAGGGGCCCGGCGCACAGCCACCGCTCGGCGGCATCCGGGCCGCCAGCCCGGGCGTCGACGCGAGAGGGGCATCGGAAGGTCCGGACGCCATTCCCGCCGGCAACGCCACCGCCGTGTACTGGGCCGTGGTGTGCGGGGACACGGACAACTGGCCCCGCGATCCGCAGCAGTACGCGCGGGACGCGGCGCGGGACAAGGTGAAGCACCCGCTGTACGGCGACTTCGCGTCGAACATCAAACCGTGCGCCTTCTGGCAGCGGACGCTGGAGCCCGCCACACCCATGAAGACCCGAGCCGATGTTCTGACCGTGCAGAACGAGTGGGATCCGATGACCCCGCTCGGCACCGGCCAGGCGCTGCACCAGGCGCTCAAGGGGTCGCGGATGGTGCTGGCGCTGGGGGGTGAGGGGCATGGCGTGTATCTCTCCACCCCCACGGCCTGCGCCAACACACCCGTCAACGCGTACCTGTCGACGGGACGGCTGCCCGCGAAGGACGTGACCTGCCACAACCCGCCACCCACCCCGGATCCGGAGGGCGCCGGAGCCCGCTGACGACCGGGCCAGGGCACCGAGCAGTTCGCCATCGAGGAGACTGCAACGGAAGTGTGGTCTCCCGGTCCATGGCCGGGGAGACCGCGCGTGTTCCGATCGGCGGTGCACCCCCTAGGCTGGGCCGCCGGTCGACCCCAGGCGCGGGGTCCCAGGGGGCGAGGAACAGGATGTCCATAGAACGTCACATAGCGGGGCTGCTCCAGCAGATCGCCCGTCAGCAGGACATCGTCGAGATCGCCCCCCAGGGCACCACGGCGAAGGCGGCCGCCCTGGCACACGTGGCGGAGCAGTACGGCTACACGTACGGCACGGCGTACAGGACCGGGTTCAAGAACTCGCTCGTCCAGGTCCGGATGTACCGGGACCCGCGGCCCGACGCGCGCGTCCGCGAGGCGGCCACCATCACCGCCCATCCGCAGGCGGGCAACGGCGGGACAGTGCCCGGGCTGGAGCAGGGCTCGCTGACACCGGTCCCCGAAGCGGTCGGTGCCGCGGCCGTGCTGAAGGACCTCATCACCTTCGACGTCATGGCCCTGTACATCGCCAACCGGAGCCAGAAGGTGAAGGGCTACCTCGCCTGCGCGGTCGTGACCGTCCTCCTGCTCTTCGACAAGTCGCCGGTTGAAGCGGTCATCTCCGGCGGGGCGGTCGCGCTGCTCTTCACCGTGGCGTTCCAGGTGGGCGCGATCCGCCGCAGGAAGATCGCACAGCGGCTGACGGCCGCCGGGTTCCACGCAGTGCGCGACGAACAGGGCAGCCAGCGGTTCCTACGCCCCGGGCACCAGCTGCCCGGCCACGCCAACCCGTTCGCCGCCTGAGTCCCTGACCTGCGGCGCAGGCACGACGGTCCTGGACGGCGCCGTAGTCCGCGCCGCCAACCGGGCCGAGGGCAACGCCGATCGGCTGCACCCCCGCCGCCCTCGGCCTTGAGACTGGTAGGCCCGCATGTTGAGGTGTCGCGTGTTCCAGCTTGGACGGCTCTCGTTGGTCACTCTGGGTGGCGAGGCCAGTGTCTGTGGTCCGTCCTCGGACAGATAGATTCACCGTGGTGTGTTCGAGCCACCTCTGGAGGGGTCACCGGTGGACATTGTCGCGATCATGGAGGCGCTGGCCGAACAGGGCATAACCGTGCTGCTCAAGGCTGATGCCGAGCAGATGGCAGAGAGGCGGAAGCCCTGGACGTTCGTGGCCGGTGGCGCCCCGTTGCGTGACGACATCCTCGTGCGTACCGATGCTGCATCGGTGGCGCAGTGCCTCGAAGCCTGCCTGCCCCGCCTGCGCGAACTGGGCTTCACGATTCCCGAGTGACGAGGCGCACCGGCTGGAGGGGCGCGACAACTCATCGTGTGTGGTCACCGGGGATGTATCGGCTCCAGGTTCCGCCGGCCTCGGTGACCAGGCGGGTGGCGGTCGTGTCGTGGTAGCCGAGTGATGAAGGCCGACGCCGGCCCTTGCATGGCCCGCCTCGCGAGCGAGAGCTGCAACATCACCAGCCACGCCCCCCCCCTGCCCCTCGGCGGCGGGTCCCTCAGCGCACCGGCCGCGCCTGTCGTCACGCACGGGCGTCGGGGACGACGTCCAGGTGGCCGGTGTTCGCGTCGAACCTGCCCACCCGGACGCGCCCGGCGAGGTCGGGCGCGGCCGAGGCTCCCGCTGGGCGATTGCGGAGCAGGGCGCCATCGCACCGACCGGCGGGCGGCGATCATCACCCGCCCTCCGCCCCGGGAGGGTCCGAGTCGGGCCGCACCGAGGACGATTCTGCGTAGGCGGCGGGGTGCTCGCCGATGTGACAATCAGGCGCAACCTCTGGGTTGCACCTGAAAGGCTGACGTGCAACCCTGGAGTTGCATCATTGGATCGCGGATGAAGGAGTTCCGTCATGAGCGAAGACCGGATCGAACGCGAAACCCTGATCGACGCACCCGTGGACCGGGTCTGGCCACTGGTGGCGGAGCCCGGCTTCTGGGTCGCCGACCCGGCGAGCGCGTCCGGGACCCTGGCGCGGGAGGGAGAGTCCCTCGTGGCGCGGAACGCCGAGTACGGCGACTTCCCGGTGCGCGTGGAGAAGGTCGAGCCCCAGACCTACCTGGCGTACCGCTGGGCCAGCGCGTTCCCGGGAGAGGAACTGCGCGAGGACAACAGCACCCTCGTGGAGTTCACGCTGACCGCGGAAGGCGACAAGACGAGGCTCCGCGTCATCGAGAGCGGATTCGCGGCCCTGGCCGGGCCCGAGGACCTGCGCGCCAAGGCCGTGAAGGACAACACCGGAGGCTGGCCCCAGGTGCTCGACGCCCTCAAGAAGCGCACCGAGCAGTCCTCCGCGTGACGGACGAAGACCGCGGCGAGGCGGAGGCCGTCGACGGCGTCCTCGCCGCCCTGGCCGATCCCACGCGACGGCGACTGCTCGATCTGCTCGCGACGCAGGGCGAGGCCTCCGCGACGGCGCTCGCGGACCGGCTCCCCGTCTCGCGCCAAGCCGTGGTCAAGCACCTCGCCGTGCTGGACGCCGCCGGCCTGGTGTCGGGCAGCCGGGTCGGACGCGAGGTGCGGTACGCGGTACGCCCCGCGGCGCTGGACGCGACGGCCCGCTGGATGGCCGCGCTCGCCACCGACTGGGACAGGCGCCTTGCCCGCATCAAGCGCATCGCCGAGTCGACGGACGGCCCCTGAGGCCTGCGTGTCGGGGCGGCCGGGCCGGCAGTCGCCGGGACGGCGCCTCCGTGCGGGCGTCGATGTGTCCGGGCTCGTGAACGCCCGGCCGCGCGATGGAAGACGCCCCCGCACCATTTCGCCGAGGACCGGCCAGAAGCATCACCATCCGTACGACACCTGCTGACCCACCTCACAAAGCGCTCGCCGCCGGGGGCCGGTTTTGGCGCGGAACAGCGACCACGATGCCTCAGGCCGCCCTGGCCCTCACCGAAGACCGCCGCCGCAGCACCGGCGAGTCCCACCAAGCCCTGCACGCGCTTCTCAGCGACGACGACCGGGCGCTCGCCATTCCCGCAGCACGCCACCCGGAACAGGCACAACTGGAGGCTGCGGTCTTCCTCGCCTGCTGCAAGATCGGCGGACTCTCCGAACACCCCCTGGGCATCGTCCAGGTACATCCGGAGGAGGAGCAGCTCACCCTCAGGCTCCTCGACGAGCCGTACGTCGTCCACCACTGGGCCGAGTTCCTCCTCCCCCGCCTGACAGGCGAGGAGAGCAACCACCCCCAGGACTGCGTCGCGGGAGTGGCCGGCCTCCGCTGCCGCCGCGAGAGCGGCGGCATCAGTCTCCACCGCCCCGGCACGCCAGCCCGGATTCTGCTGACCGGCTTCAACCCGCGCTGGTGGGAGCGGATCGCAGAGCGGCTCAACACCAACTACGGCCTGCTCCAGAGCGAGCCGGACTGGACACCAACGGAACGGGCCGCGTACACCGCAGCCGTGAACTCCCCCTTCGAACCGCCGTCGCTCTTCTCTCCCCTGCTGCGACGCATCCGGGCGACAGCCGGCCCCGGCCCGTTCAACGGCACCGACGCCTGGCACTCGGTCGGCGGCTCCTTCCGGCTGGAGACCACCGACGGACCGTCGTGCCCCGAACTCACCCGCCTCCTCGGAGACGGCCCCACCGGGTTGGGCTGGAAAATCGATCACAAGAGCTGCACCTGCCTGTGCGACCACACCCACTCCGGCATGGGCTGCGCCATCGACATCCTCGAACCCACCACGGGTCAGTTCGTGTACTACTCCAACCTCAAATGGGGCCGCACCCACAGCGACCGCCACCGCCAGACCATCACCGAGCTGAACCGGCTGGCCTTCGCCTGACACGCCGGCACCTGGGACGACAACCACATCAGCCTGTAGGCCGTGGGTTCACGTGGCTGTTGGAGGCGGCCACTCGAGAGCCGCCTCCTGGTCTCTGCCCGGCCGGCCCACGTCGGTGCTGGGGAGACCGCTTCCGTGGGCGCTCTCCCAGCTGTGATTCACACGGCGAGGCGCTGCTTTGCGTCGGAGGCGGTGGCGGGCTCGGCGGCGACGCCGTGCTGCTCGTCGTCGGGTCGGCTCTTCTTGGGCAGCAGGAAGGTGACCGCGAGGAAGGCCACCAGCAGGCATGCCTGGACGATCAGCGCGCGGTGGAAACCGCCGGTGAAGTCACCGGTCTTGGCCTGGGCGAAGAACACCGAACCGAAGACCGCGACGCCGATGGAACCGCCGACCGCCTGAACCGCCGACAGGACACCGGAGGCGGAACCGATCTCGTCGTCGTCGACCGCGGCCAGGATGAAGCTGAACAGGGCGGCGATCACCATGCCGGCGCCGGCGCCCGCCACCGTCACCGTCACGCCGGGAACGATGTCCCAGATCGAGAACGAGGCGGCATCGAGGCCGTCGAGCTCGAACCACAGCACGGCCGCGCCGGCCAGCTGGACCAGCGGTCCGATCTGCAGCACCTTGCGGCCGATCCTGTCCGCGAGGAACGCGCCGCTGACCGCGCCGCCGAGCGCGGTTCCCACCGCGAGGGGCAGGTTGCCCAGTCCCGCCTCGCCGGCGGTGAAGTGCCGGCCGATCTGGAGGAACAGGGTCAGTACGAGCTGGGTGCCGATGAGGCCGCCGAAGAACAAGGCGATGCCGCCGAGCCCGACGGTGAAGGCCGGCTTGCGCAGCAGGCTTGGGGTCACCAGCGGCTCGCGGCCCGCGGCGGCCGTGCGGCGCTGCTGGAGGGCGAAGAGGGCGAAACCGATCACCGAGGCGGTCATGGACAGCCACGTCCACAGCGGCCAGCCCTCCTCCTGCCCCTGGTTCAGCGGCAGCACCAGCAGGGCGCAGGAGATCACGACCAGGGCGGCGCCGGTCATGTCGACCCGTACCGTGCGGTCGCCCGCCTTCTCGGGCACGAACTTCGCGGCGACGATCAGTGCCGCGATGCCGATCGGCAGGTTGATCAGGAATACCGACCGCCAGCCCAGGCCGAAGAAGTCCCCCTCGATGAGGAACCCGCCCAGGACCGGGCCGATGATGCCGCCCAGGCCGAGGACGGGTCCGAAGATCGCGAAGACCTTGGTGAGCTCGGGGCCGGAGAAGTTCTCCCGCAGCAGACCCAGGCCCTGGGGCAGCAGCATCGCTCCCGCGGTGCCCTGCAGCAGGCGGAAGGCGATCAGCGACTCGATGTTCGGCGCGACCGCGCACAGCAGCGAGGCCGCGGTGAAGGCCGCGAGTCCCACCAGGAACATCCGGCGCCGGCCGTAGCGGTCGCCGAGCCGGCCGCCGAGCACCAGACCGGCGCCCAGGGTGAGGGCGTATCCGCCGATCACCCACTGCAGTCCGACGGAACCGGCACCGAGGGACTTCTCCAGGTCCGGGCCGGCGACGTTGACGATCGATGCGTCCAGGAGATCCATGATCTCCGCGACGATCATCACCGCCAGGATCAGCCACCGCCACCGGTAGGGCTCATGGGGCTGATAGGGCTCGGTCGTCTCGTCAGGAGTGGGGAACAGGTCGCGCACGGCAGATACCTCCATGGTGAAGTAATTCCACGGTGAAGGTAAAGTGGTGAAGGTAGGTTGTCAAAGCGGGCCGCCCACCTGGAGGCCCTGCAGGAGAGAAGAGGTGGCAGGCTCGGTGGAGGAAGCGATGGGCGACGGTGTCGCGGCGCGGCGCGAGCGACTGATGGAAGGGCTGCGTATCTACGGCGGCCACTACGCCGAGCTCAGCCGGCGCTTCGCCGCCTGGCTGGGCCTGCACTCCACCGACGCGACCGCGGTGCTGGAGATCGCCGCCGCCGAAGAACGCGGGACCCCGCTGTCACCGGCCCGGCTGAGCGAGCGCATCTCCCTGTCCACGGGCGCCACCACCGCGCTCCTGAACCGCCTCGAAGCAGCCGGGCACATCACCCGCACCCGCGAGCACTCCGACCGGCGCATCGTCACCCTGCGCGGCGGCCCGCACATCCAGGAGCGGGCGGACGAGTTCTTCGGCCCGCTCGCCGCCCGCCTCGATGCCGCGATGTCCCCCTACCCGCCACAGCTCCTGGAACAGTTCGAGCGGTTCATGACCGATCTGAACGCCACCATGGACGCCCACCTCGCCGAGCGGAGCCCGGTGACACCACGTCCCCCCGACGCCCTCGGGGACCGCCGTCGCTAACGGTCGCCTCGGGTGGGGTGGTTCCGCGCAGGCGGCAGTCGCGGAAGATCTCCTCGGTTCCTCCCTCGTCGGCGCACTCCTGGAGGGCGATCTTGTCGAGTCGAGCAGAGAATGACCACGAGGGACATCCTCAGGCGATGCCGGGACGCGCGGATCGGCACTCCGAAGGTCGTGGGACATGGCACCCGTATCGCTGCGGAGCACAGAACGAACCGGGACAAGCCAAATCCTCCAAGGCGGCGGGGCGCGGGCCGCGGACGGACCGGCACCCACCCCTGACCCGACCCCCGAGGAACTCGGGGCCGTCCGGAACACGGTGGCGCGGATGCAGGCGGCCTACCCCCTGGTCGACGCGGCCGTCGTCGAGGCGACGGTCAGGGCCGCGTACGAGGACTTCCGGCAGGCCCGGGTCAGGACCTACATCCCGATCCTGGCGGAGCGCCGGTCCCGTAGGGCGCTCGGCGCCGCCTGCCGCACCGTATCCGGACCGGAGAGTGGGTGACGGGTGATGTCGGGCGAGAGAGCCGAACGCATCGCGGAGTTCATCGAGCCGCTACGGGTACGACCGGGTTCGAAGGTCCACCTGGAGCGGGACTTCGACCCCCGCTTCAAGGCCGGCATGAAGAAGCGGGACGGGGCCGAGCTGCTGCGGACGGGGGTGTCCTTGCTCGCCGAGTACCAGCAGCGGCTGGCGGCCCAGGACACGTACGGCGTGGTGCTCTGTCTCCAGGCGCTCGACGCCGGGGGCAAGGACGGGACGATCCGGCACGTGATGAGCGGCGTCAACCCCCAGGGCGTCCGGGTCAGCAGCTTCAAGGTGCCCTCCTCCGAGGAACTGGACCACGACTACCTGTGGCGTTACGCCCGGCGGCTGCCCGAGCGCGGCGAGATCGCGATCTTCAACCGCTCGCACTACGAGGAGGTCCTCGTCGTACGGGTCCACCCCGAGGTCCTGCTGCGCCAGAAGCTGCCGGACGGCGTGCTCGGGGAGGGCATCTGGGACCGCCGCTACCGGGAGATCAACCGTTGGGAGCACTACCTCACGGACAACGGGTTCAAGGTGGTGAAGATCTTCCTGAACCTGTCCAAGGAGGAGCAGCGCACCCGCTTCCTGAAGCGGATCGACCTGCCGGAGAAGAACTGGAAGTTCTCCGCCGCCGACATCCGGGAGCGGCGCCGGTGGGACGACTACCAGGACGCGTTCTCCGAGATGCTGTCCGCCACGAGCACGCGCTGGGCGCCCTGGTACGTCGTACCGGCGGACCGGAAGTGGTTCGCGCGGATCTGCGCGGCGGCGGTCCTCGCGCACACGCTGATGGAGATCGACCCGCAGTACCCCGAGATGGCGCAGGAGGCGCGCAAGGACCTCCTCGTCATGAAACGGAGGCTGGAGCGGGAGGCCCCTGCCGGAGCCCCGGCCGATCCCTACGCCGCCCGGCACGGGAAGAAGCCGGGCAGGAAGCGCGGCTAGACACGGCCTGGCACCCGCGAAGGGAGCGCGACCGGCCAGGCCAGGCCAGGCCCAGCCCTGCCCGGCGCGGACACGTCCGCAGCCACGGATCGGAGGCACAACCATGACGGTACGGTCGGATTCCGTGGCGGAGCAGCCCCGGGCTGCCGGGAACGGCTGGTACACGCGCTCTCCCGAGGAGGTCGTGGCGGCGTTCGGTGTCGATCCCACGGCCGGTCTGTCCGCGGCGCGGGCCGCGGAGCTGCTGTCCGCGCACGGCCCGAACGCGCTGCCCGAGGAGGAGCGGACGCCGGCGTGGCGCCGGTTCCTCGCGCAGTACCGCAGTTACATGCAGATCGTCCTCGTGGCCGCGGCGATCGTCTCGATGGTCATCCAGGAGTGGACCACCGCGATCCTGCTCGTCGTGCTGACGCTGCTGAACGCGGTCGTGGGCCTGCGCCAGGAGGGCAAGGCCGAGAGCGCCATGAACGCGCTGAAGTCGATGATGAAGGCGACGGCGCGGGTGCGCAGGGACGGTACGGAGGCCGAGATGCCGGCCGAGCAGCTCGTCGACGGCGATGTCGTGCTCATCTCCGCCGGCGACCAGGTGCCGGCGGACGGACGTCTCATCGAGGCCAGCGCCCTGCAGATCGACGAGTCGGCGCTCACCGGCGAGAGCGTTCCCGCCGCGAAGGACACCGGCCCGCTGGCGGGCGACCGGCTGTCGCCGGGCGACCAGACCAATACGGCGTTCATGAACACGCCGGTCACCCATGGCAGCGGGGTCATGATCGTCACCGCGACCGGCGCGGCCACCGAGCTCGGCAAGATCTCCGGAATGCTGTCGGCCACCAAGAAGGAGGCGCCGCCGCTCACCAAAGAGCTCGATCGGCTGACGCTGTGGATCACGGCTGCCGCGGGCCTCACCATGATCGTGATGTTCGCCCTGGGGCGCCAGCGGGACCAGGCATGGGACGTCCTGTTCGTCAGCGCCGTCTCGCTGGCCATCGCCGCCATTCCCGAAGCCCTGCCGACGGTGACGCAGGCGATCCTCTCCGTCGGGAGCATGAACCTGGCGAAGCGGCACGCCATCGTGAAGGAACTGCCCTCGGTCGAGACGCTGGCGTTCACGTCGGCCATCAACTCGGACAAGACCGGCACCCTGACGCTGAACCAGATGACCGCCGTCGAAGTGCTGAGCCCCACCGACAGGTACACCGTGTCGGGTACGGGCTACGGGCTGGAGGGGAAGGTCCACCACGCAGCGGGGGCCGCCGCGGGGATCGAGGACGCGATCCTGCCCTACGTGGTGGCCAGCGACGCCAAGCTGGTGGGCGGCCAGGTGGTGGGCGACCCCACCGAGGGCGCGCTGCTGGTGCTCGCGCACAAGGCCGGGCTGGACACCGACGCCACCCGCGACGCCCTCCCCCGGCTCGCCACCCTCCCGTTCGACCCCGAGTACAAGCTGATGGCCACCTTCCACTCGGCCACCGATGCCTCCGGGCGGCAGGTCGTACGCTGCTTCGTCAAAGGAGCGGCCCCTGCGGTGATGGCGCGGGCCGCCACCGCGCTCGCGGCGGGTGAAACGGTCCCGTGGGACGCCGATCTGCTGCGCCGTGCCGAGGCGGCGAGCGAGCGGATGGGTGGCGAGGGGCGCCGGGTGATGGCCGCGGCCGGCCGTGACCTGGACCCGGACGGCTTCGATCCGGACGGCGATCTGCTCGCGTACGTCACCGATCTGCGGGTGACGAGCCTCGTCGGCATGGTCGATCCACCGCGCGAGGAGGCCAAGGCGGCGGTGGCCGAGGCCCAGGCGGCGCACATCCGGGTGCGCCTGGTGACCGGGGACGACGTCACCACCGGCGCGGCGATCGCCCGGCAGATCGGCATTCCCGGCGAGGCCGTTCTCGGCTCCGAATTCGCCGCCATGAGCGAGGACGAGCAGCTCTCCCGCATCGAGGGCATCGGCGTGGTGGGGCGGGTCGCCCCGGAACACAAGGTGCTGCTCGCGAACACGCTCAAGAAGAAGGGCGAGGTCGTGGCGATGACCGGGGACGGCGTCAACGACGCGCCGGCCATCAAGGCCGCGGACATCGGCATCGCCATGGGCAGCGGCACGGACGTGGCGAAGAACGCCGGACGCATGATCCTGTCCGACGACAACTTCGCCACCATCGTCTACGCGGTGGAGCAAGGCCGGACGATCTACGACAACCTCACCAAGTACATCCGGTTCGTGCTGCTCCTGCTGGTCACGTTCGTGCTGACGTTCCTCGGGGCGACGGTCTTCAACATCGCCGCCGGTGAGCCGTTCACGCCGCCGCAAGTGCTGTGGATCCACTTCGTCGTGAACGCCTCGTTCGGCTTCGCCCTCGGCTTCGACAGGGAGAGCGCCGGCCTCATGCGGCGCAGGCCGCGTCCGCGCGGGGAGTCCGTGCTCACGCGGCCCGTGCTGGTCACGGTCGGACTGGGCGGGCTGGCGATCACCATCCTTCTGCTCGGACTGATCCAGCTCGGCCGGGCCCGCTACGACAGCGTCGCAACGGGCCAGTCGATCGCGTTCACGGCCTTCTCGCTCTGCCTGATCGTGGCCGCCTTCGAATGCCGCAGCGAGACGGAATCGGTGCTGACGGCCTCGACGTTCGACAGCAAGCAGATGAACTGGGTCGCCCTGGCCCAGTTCGTGCTGTCCGTGCTGGTGACCCAGATGGACGGCTTCCAGCGCATCCTCGGGACGACCGAGATCGACGCGCGGCAGTTCGGCTGGGCGCTGCTGGCCGCCCTCGCGCTCCTGCTGGTGTGGGAACTGGGCAAGTTCACGGCCCGCCGGGCGAAGGCCGCCTGAGGAAGGACCGTCCGTGACCACCCGGCACGACCGCCACGGGGCGCCCTCCCGCTTCCGGTCGGTCCCCGGGATCCGCGCGGCCACGTCCTACCGGCGCGAGTGGCTGGCCAAGGACCTGGTCGCGGGTGTCGTGCTGACCACCCTGCTCGTGCCGCAGGGCATGGCGTATGCCGAGCTGGCGGGGCTGCCGGCCATCACCGGCCTGTACACGTCGATCCTCTGCCTGCTCGGATACGCGGTGTTCGGCCCGTCCCGGATCCTGGTGCTGGGCCCGGATTCCTCGCTCGGGCCGATGATCGCCGCCACCGTACTTCCCCTGGTCGCCGCGGGCGGGGATCCCACCCGGGCCGTCGCGCTGGCGTCGATGCTCGCGGTCATGGTGGCGGCCATCATGATCCTCGCCTCGGTGGCGAAACTCGGCTTCATCGCCGACCTGATCTCCAAACCGACGATGATCGGCTACATGAACGGCCTGGCCCTGATCATCCTGATCGGTCAGCTGCCCAAGCTGCTCGGCTTCAAGGTCGAGGCGGACAGCTTGATCGGCGAGTGCGCCGGCCTCGTGCGGAAGATCGCCGAGGGGGCGACGGTGCCCGCCGCCGCCGCGGTGGGCCTCGGCGGGATCGCCCTGATCCTGCTCCTGCAGCGCTTCCTGCCGAAGGTCCCCGCGGTGCTCGTGATGGTGGTCCTGGCGATCGCCGCGGCCGCCGCCTTCGACCTGGGCGGGCACGGCGTCGGCCTGGTGGGGGTACTGCCCGAGGGTTTCCCGCCGTTCACGATCCCGGACGTGCGGCTCGCGGACCTCGCGCCGCTGCTCGGCGGTGCACTGGGCATCGCCCTGGTGTCCCTGGCCGACACGATCTCCAACGCGTCCGCCTTCGCGGCCCGCACCCGGCAGGAGGTACACGGCAACCAGGAGATGGCGGGTGTCGGCGCCGCCAACCTGGCCGCCGCCCTCTTCCAGGGCTTCCCCGTCAGCACGAGCGGGTCCCGCACCGCGGTGGCGGAGCGTGCGGGGGCCAAGAGCCAGCTCACCGGAGTCGTCGGGGCGGCGCTCATCGTCCTCATGCTCGTGCTGGCTCCCGGGCTGTTCCGCAACCTCCCGCAGCCGGCGCTGGCCGCCGTGGTCATCACCGCATCACTGTCGCTGGCCGACGTACCGGGAGCCGTACGGCTGTGGCGCCAGCGCCGGACGGAGTTCCTGCTGTGCTTCGCGGCCTTCGCCGGCGTGGCCCTGCTCGGTGTGCTGGCCGGGATCGCCATCGCCGTGGGCCTGTCCGTCCTGAACGTCTTCCGGCGCGCCTGGTGGCCGTACGACACGGTGCTCGGGCGGGTGCGGGGCCTCGATGGCTATCACGACATCCGCTCCTACCCGCAGGCCGAGCAGCTGCCGGGCCTGGTCATCTACCGTTTCGACGCCCCGCTCTTCTTCGCCAACGCCAGGGCGTTCCGGGACGAGGTCAGGCGCATGGCCGGCGCGCACCCGCGGCCGAGCTGGATCGTGGTCGCGGCGGAGCCGATGACGGACGTGGACACCACCGCCGCCGACATCCTGGAAGAGCTCGACGAGGCGCTCAACGCGGACGGCGTCCACCTCGTGTTCGCCGAGCTCAAGGACCCCGTGCGGCGCAAGATCGAGCGGTACGAACTCACCCGGACCATCGACCCCGAGCACTTCTTCCCCACCGTGGAGGCCGCCGTCGACGCCTTCCGGCGGCACACCGGAGCACGGTGGCCGTGACTCGGGGACAACAGGGCCCAGCCAGCGGCCGCCGCTCAGCCGCCCCCACGGCCCGTCACGGACAGCCCGGACAACCGGTCCCGGACACCGGGCTGTCAGTGCCCTTTGGCAGCATGAACCCATGAGCAAGGTAGTGAACTACAGCATGGCGAACCGCGGCGAGGTCGTGCGCTTCGTGCCCGCCCTGGACCTGAGCGCCGACGAGTCACGGCGCCTGGACAACATGCGCGTCAGGGCGAAGGCACGTCAGGACAGCCTCGACCACCAGAGCGTGGACTGGGGGCTGTCGGTCCCGGACGCCCTGGAGGAGCTGGTCTCCGGCCGGGCCGACTCCTTGGCCGATTACGCCGGTTGTGCCTACTACGCGGCCCTCCAGATCATCATCGACCACAACGCGAGCGACAGCTCGACCCTGGCGAGCTACCGGAGCCCCGTCACCTACTTCTCCGCCCTGGACGACGCCCTCAGCTCGGCGGGCGTCCCAGCCGAACTGCTGCCCTACCAGTACGTCTTCAGCGGCCCGCCCTCGGAGATCGGGTTCCGCATACCCCATCCCCTGGAGGGCTCACCGGAGATCGGCTGCTGGCCCCTCGCGAAGGCGGGCCCCGCGGTGGAGGCCTACCGCGCGGTGCTGGACCGCGTCGACGCCGATCTCCGTTACGACCTCGGGGAGCTCATCGAGGCCCTCGACAGCTGGGCCTCGGATTGGAACGAGGGCGAGGGCGCCTGGTGGTGGGCCGAGGACGGCTCGATCTTCTTCTCGATCACCGGCTGACCCACTGAGGAAGCGGCCGCTCCCTCCGGGTCAGATCCAGCCGAGTTCGGCGGAGGGGCGGCGGGCGGCGGGACTCGCAGGGCTGGAACACGACCGAGGCCGCAGCCGTGTGCAAGGAGCGCGATTCACCCTCCGGGCGCGGCATCCAACGCGATATCCAACAGCGTCCGGGCTGCCTGCCGGGCATCGGTGAACACCTGCGCGTCGTTGCAGGAGGCTGCCAGCGCGTTGGCGCCTTCGAAGAGCACCGCGAGTTGCCTGCCGAGGGCGTCCGGGTCGACCGCACCGGCTTCTGCGGCTGTGGCCACGAGGCGATCGCGAAAGTCCTGCTTGTGCCGCTAAGACAGAGCAGGACGCCGTCGAGGACTTCGCCACCGCCATGCTGCTCGACATCCCCGACCACGACCCGGTCGTCCACCTCATCAGCTGCGGTCACCCACCACCGCTCATCCTCCGCGGACACCGGGTCATCCCGCTCGTGGCCGAGGCGAGCCACCTTCCGATCGGATTCGGCGGGGCTTTCGGCACCGCCGACTACGACGTCCAGACATTCCCGTTCGAGGTCGGCGACCTGATGCTCCTCTACACCGATGGCGTCATCGAGGCACGCAACACCGACGGACGCTTCTACCCCTTCACCGAGCGCGTGCCACAGTGGGCCACGGACGACCCCGCCGAACTCCTGCGTCATCTCCAGGCCGACCTACTGACCCACGTCCACGCACACCTCGACGACGACGCGGCCGTCGTCGCAATCCGCCGCACCGCGTCCGCCCCTCCGCCACCCGACCCGGCCCCGTGAATGAGGCTGGCGCGTCATGTGATGGAGGCGGCGCGCGCGTGCCGGCGTCCTCCCGGGCCGCTTGCGTTGGGCTTCCGCGATCGTCACGTCAGAGGCGTAACCAGATCGGGTTGGTGAGGGCGGCCGGCGGCCCGGGGAGGGGCGGTGCCTGGGGCGGATGCCGGACTTCCGCGCGGACGTAGGCGGTGCGGGCGGGTGTCGTGCGCCATTCGAGGGCCGTCGCCGCGGGCACGGTGAGGGCCAGGCCCTGGTCCGTCACCAGCCGCAGCTCGCAGCCCTCCGCACCGGTCACCGACAGCCGTACGAGGACCTCCGCGTCCGGACCGGACACGGCCAGCCCCTCCCCGATGCCCGCGTGGGCCCCCCGCGGGGTGACCGCGGTGAAGTCCACGGAGACCGCCGAGGATTCGGCGGCGTAGGCCCGTCCGGCGCGCAGCCCCGCCAGTATCGACTCGCGGGACAGGTCGTCGGCCAGGACGACGGTCTGGGGTCCCCCGACGCGGTCCGGGTCGCGGTGGTAGTCGCTGTGCGCCAGAGCGGGCAGCCAGCGGGCACCGTTCGCCCCGCACAAGGTGGCGTCCCAGGAGGCCAGGGACACCTCGTCGTCAGCCGTCCAGGGACCGTTCCACACTTCCACGGCGTCGGCCTCCCCGAGGCCGAACTTCCAGGCGCAGCCGATGCAGGTGGCGTGCGGATGGGCGGGTACGACCAGGCCGCCCGCCTGCCGGACGGCGCGGGCGAATCGCGCGAAGCGGCCGTCACGGGCCCGGTAGCGCCAGTCGATGAAGGTGCCCGGGTCCGTGCCCACGGCCAGGACGTGGCCGGTCCGTGTGGTGACCTCCTCACCGGTGAGGACGAGGAGGCCGCTGCCGGCGGCGTCGGCCCAGGCGGTGTGGGAACTGTGGGTGTTGTGCTCGGAGGTGTTGACGAAGTCCAGGCCGGCGGCGCGCGCGAGGGCGATGATCTCGGTCGGGGTGCGGCGGCCGTCGGAGTGCACGGAGTGGATGTGGCAGTCCCCGCGATACCACGCCCGGCCCCGGCCCGGGATGCGCTGGGGCGGGTAGGCCACGGGGACGGCGGGTGCCGGTGCACCATGGACGAACGTGACGGTGATCTCGTAGGGCAGGCCCTGCGGGGCCACGGTGTAGGGGCCGAGGGCTATCTGCCAGCGGCCGCGTTCCAGCGGTCCCGGCAGATAGCCGGGGGTGGCTTCGTCCGCACGGAGGAAGAACTCGCTTCGGGCACCCCCGGACCAGCCGCGGAAGCCGCGGCCGCCGAGCACGGTGCCCCGTTGGTCGAACAGGCCGATGTCGAGGGCGTTTCCCGGCGTGCCCGGCGGGGTGGGCGGCTTGTCGTAGCGGTAGGAGACGCGCAACTCCCGTACGCCGGAAGGGACGTCCAGCGGCACGTACACGAAGTCCGGTGCGCCGGGTGGGATCGTGCCGCGCAGGGTCGTGGTCGTGGTCGCTGCGGCTTCCCCACCCGCGCCGACGGCGGGCGAGGGGGCGGCGACGGCGGTGGCCGAAGCGGCTGCCTGTGCCAGTAGTGCTCGTCTACTGAGAGCCATGGAACCCAGGATCCCGAAGACAGGTGAATCTGACGTGAACACGTCGACATCCCGGGCGGACCAGCCGCAGCCGGATGGGCGCCGTGCTGGACTCGCCGGATGGACGGCCTCCTCGGGACTGTCAGTCCAGGTGGAACACTTCCGTCAGCGGTGCCATCGCCTGGTCGGCCGGCGTGCCGTCCGGGTACTGGAAGTAGCGGGACATCTCGGCCTGCCAGCGGGCGTTGACCTCGGTGGCGGACATCGCCTCGCGGGCGCGATCGAAGTCCTCGGTCTCCAGGTAGCCGACGAGCAGGCCGTCCGGGCGCAGGAACAGGGAGTAGTTGGTCCAGCCGGTGGCCCGGAGGGCATCGAGCATCTCCGGCCACACCTGGGCGTGGCGCTCGCGGTACTCGTCGCCGAGTTCGGCCTTCACCTGGAGCAGGAAGCAGATCCGGTGCTTCGTCATGAGACACCGATCCCCGCCAGCTGCATGTAGTACACGCCGAACTGGTCGGCGGTGAGCGTGGTGCCGGTGACCTTCACGTACCGGGCGGTGGTGGCGGTGAAGGCGAAGGAGAGGCCGCCGGCTCCGGGACGCGGGTACGAGCTCTTCGACACCACGGTGGTCCAGTTCGTGCCGTCGGCCGAGAGGTGGACGGTGAAGGCCGACGGGAAGCCGCGCCCGGTGTTCGGGGCGTCGTCGCGGGGGTACAACGTGACCTGGCTGATCCGTGACGGGCCGCCGAGGTCCACCCGCGCCCACTGCGTGGTGTTCGGGGAGCCGGCCCCGGCGCTGCTCCAGCCCGAGGAGTTCCACAGGTGGGTGTGACGGGTCCCGTTGGTGAGGTTGGCGGTCAGCCAGCCCTCGTTCGGGTACTCGACCGAGCTGGAGGTGGTCGCTGTGCGGCCCAGCGCCAGATCTCCGCCGACCGCCTCGATCTCCGCGAACTGCATGCGGTAACTACCGAACTGATCTGTGCTCAGGTTGGTCCCCGTCACCTTCACGTAGCGCGCGGTGACCGTCGCGAACGGGAAGGTCTGCGCCGTGGCGCCGGGACTCGCGTACCCGGTCTGGGTGCTGACCGTGGTCCAGTTCGTGCCGTTGGTGGAGGTCTGGATGGTGAAGTCGACAGGGAAGCCCTGACCCGCGTTGGCCCCGTCGCTGCGCGGGTAGAGGTCCACCCGGCTCACCGGCCGGCTCGAGCCCAGGTCCAGCCGCACCCACTCGGTGTGGTTGGTGGCGGTACTGCCGGAGCTGCTCCACCCCGCAGCGTTCGGCGCCGACGGCCGCTGTCCGTCGACCGCCGAGCGGATACCCCAGCCGTCGGCCTCGTACGAGCTGGAGGCGGTGACGGCGGCGCTCTCGGCCGGGGCGAGAGAGGTCGGCATGACCCGGGCGTTCCAGAAGTTCGCGCCGGCGCCGCCGGTGACCAGACCCACGTCGCCCGCGGTGAACGCCGCGTCGGTGACGGTCAGCACCGGCGCCTGACCGGTCCCGGAGTACACCGTCAGTGCGTTCCCGCGCGCCACTACGCGCAGGCGGGTGCGCTGCCCCGGCACGTAGCCGGGCACGGACGCCGAGCCGATCGTTGTGCCGCTGCGGTAGACGAACACCTGGCCGTTGTTCCGCTGGGCGATCAGGTAGCCGGAGTCCAGGTCCGTGCCGTTGGCCGAACGAACCATCAGACCTGCCCAGTTGGTGCTTCCGCCGGACGAGCTCACTCCGGTGATCTGCAGGTCCACGCCGACCGACACGTCGGTGTAGCCCCGGCCGCGCAGGTAGGAGACGTACCCCCAGTTCGCCGACGCGTCGGACTGCGTGTACCGGGCGCCGCTGGTGGACCAGGTCCCCCGGGTGTGGGTCCAGAAGTGGTCGCCGCCGCTGAAGTCGTCCGTGAACGGCAGCGCCAGGTCACCTGTCGCCGAGGCCAGTTCGTCGAGGAGCTGCTTGTGCCGGCCCTCGACGTTCCACCCGGAGAGGTCGTACGCCGTCGGGTTGGTGATCAGCGTCTCGGCCAGGGTGCGTGCCGCCTGCGGCTTGATCGCGGCCAGCTGCTGGAGCAGTTCGAAGTCCTGCAGGCCCGCGGTCTGAGCTTCGCTGCGGAGGCTGTCGTAGATGCCGTAGGCGGCCTTGTTCGGATAGACCAGCCAGTGATCCCCGGTCTGCCGGGTGTTGAAGGTGTCGGCGGCCGGGTACGGCTCGCTGAAGCCGTCGTGCCAGTAGTTCCAGCCCCAGTGCAGGTAGCCGTCGCCGCCGATCTTCCAGGTCAGCCAGGGGAGGAGCCTGGTCCCGCTGAGGTGGTTGCTGGTGAAGCGGTTCATGTACGGGCCCTGCGGGAGGATGCAGCTGTACAGCCACAGATCCTTCCCGCTGATTCGGTAGTTCTGGTAGAGCGCGACGTTCGCGTCGTAGTTCGACGAGAGCGGGGTCTGCGTCGACAGGTGCGCCGCATTCCCGGTGAAGGTGGTCAGCTGCGCCTCGTTGGTACGCGGGTTCGGGAAGTACTGCTCGTAGAGGGTGTAGAGCCAGTTGGCAGCCGTGGCCTGTTGCGTGGTGGTGGGCTCGTCCAGGGCGCTCATGTAGAAGTTGTTCGTCCAGCCCTTGGCATCCAGGTGCGCCTTCAGCGCCGGGAAGAACTGGTTCAACCAGTTGTTGGTGTCCGGGCAGCCGTTGGCCGGTGCGGAGTTGGGCCGGCAGAGCACGTGCTTGACCGCGCCGCTGACGCCGTTGGCCGGCACCAGGGTGTCGAGGTACGGATCGGAGGCGGGCGGCTCCAGCAGGGTCGGGGTGTAGAGGTACTGCATGGCCCCGGCGCTGACGAAGAGGTTGACGAACCGGTCGAAGGTGGACCAGCCGAAGGTGAAGTGGCCCGCGGCGTCGACGGTGGTGTCCGGGATCAGCAGGGCCACCGCGTCGGCGTAGATCACGTTGTTCCGGTGCCGCGCCATGTTCGCCGCGATGTTGGCCTCGACGGTCCACCAGTTGGCGTCGTACATCTGCACGCCGTACGCATTCGGGATCGACGCCTCAGTGCCCGCGTAGTCCCAGCCCGCCGA
Source organism: Streptomyces sp. NPDC001513 (assembly GCF_042894695.1). Taxonomy (NCBI): domain Bacteria; kingdom Bacillati; phylum Actinomycetota; class Actinomycetes; order Kitasatosporales; family Streptomycetaceae; genus Streptomyces; species Streptomyces sp. NPDC001513. The sequence goes on along the minus strand of NZ_JBIAVU010000027.1, from coordinate 40,654 downwards.
GGAGAACCAGTTGTTCATCTTGAACGTGGACTGCGAGGTCGGCGGGATCGTGGCGCTGTACACGGTCACCGACACCGGCACCGTGACAGCGCCCAGGCTGCTGTTCACCGTGGCGCTGCCGAGGTAGACGCCCGGCGCCTGACCGGCCGGGACGTAGACCTGGTAGTAGGCGGCGTACGTCGTGTTCGCCGCCACCGGCTGAGGACTGTTGTCCATCAGCGCGTCGTAGTAGGCGATCCCACCGTCGGGCGGGTTCTGGACGTTGCCGACCTTCTGGATGTTCGGGTGGTTGTACTCGTAGCGCGTGGTGATGTTCGCGGCGGGAATGATCGCGCCGCCGGGGCCGGTCAGTGCCCCGGAGGTGACGGACACCCCGGTCTGCGCCGAACCGGACCGCACCAGGATCTGCGCCCCCTCGTAGGCGTTGCGGGCCGCGTACAGCTCGATCCCGGTCGGCGCCCAGCCCGGCGGGATGGTCGAGGTGAAGGGCCGGTCGGTGGCGTCCAGGATCCACACGGTCGGCCCGCCGGCGGCGCCGGCCTGAGGCGCGGCGAGGACGGACAGCGGCACTGCGTACAGTACCAGTGCCAGGCACACCAGGAGGCGCAGGGATCTGCGGCGACGCGTGCACATGGAAACCCTCCGAACTCAGAGAAATGGCTTCGAATGCCGAACAGGCTTTCTTTCTGCACCTGTTCGGGCCGCTCGCAATTGTTTTGCGGCGCGACCTTCGGTCGACGCGGGGCCTCGCTGATCGGAGTCCTGGTGACGGCGTGCGGGCAGCTCACAGCGATGACAGCGAGGTCGGGGATGACACGAAGGGCGGCCGCTGGTCGCGCGATCGCATCGGGGATATGCGCACCCGGCCACCTGACGGCCAGCACGTTGCCCTTCGGTAAATGGAGTATTTCCAGAATTGCGATCCACAACCATGCGAGCTTGAGCAATATTTGACCGATCGTCACATTCTGTACGACGGGAGGTGACACCGCGTCCATGCCGTGCAGCTCCGGTCAGGCGAGCCCCACACGGGCGGCGGCGGCGTCCCACGCGCGGATGTCTCCGGCGGGCTCGTAGCGTCGCAGGCGCTGGGTGCGGGCGACCAGGCGACGCATGGCGCCGCGGTCCTCGACCAGGCCGTGGGTGCGGGCCTGGACGAGGATGTTGCCGATGGCGGTGGCCTCGGCGGGGCCGGCGATGACGGGCAGGCCGGTGGCGTCGGCGGTGAGCCGGCACAGCAGGGCGTTGCGGCTGCCGCCGCCGACCAGGTGCACGGCACGGATCGCGCGGCCGGTCAAATGAGCGGCCTGGAACAGGGTGTGACGGTGCGCCAGGGCCAGGCTCTCCAGGATGCAACGGACGACGGCGCCCTGGTCCTCGGGCAGGTGCTGGCCGGTGCGGGCGCAGTGCTCGGCGAGGCGGGCCGGCAGGTCACCGGGGGCGAGGAACTCGGGGGCGCCGGGGTCGACGAGCGCCGCGAACGGGCGGGCGGCTGCGGCGCGTTCGAGCAGCTCGGGCAGGTGGTGCCCCTCCCCACGGGCTCGCCAGGTGCGCCGGCTCTCGCTGAGCAACCACAGGCCCATGACGTTGCGCAGGTAGCGGACGGTGCCGTCGATGCCGAGTTCGTTGGTGAAGTTGGCGGCGCGGGAGGCGTCGGTGAGGACGGGCGCGTCGAGTTCGAGGCCGACGAGCGACCAGGTGCCGCAGGAGATGTAGGCGAAGTCCTCGGTGGCGGCGGGGACGGCGGCAACCGCGGAGGCGGTGTCGTGGGAGGCGACCGCGACCACGGGGGTGTCGGGGCGCAGGCCGGTGGCGGCGGCGACGTGCGAAAGGAGGGTGCCGGCGTGGTCACCGGGGCGGCGCAGTGCGGGCAGGAGGGCCGGGTCCAGGTTGAGCGCGGCGAGGACCGGGGCGGACCAGGCGCCGGTGCGGGCGTCGTACAGGCCCGTGGTGGAGGCGTTGGTGACCTCCGCGCCGACGGTGCCGGTGAGCCAGTGGGTGATCAGGTCGGGCAGCAGGAGCAGGGTGCGGGCGCGGTCGAGGTGCTTCTCGGCGGCGAGCTGGAAGATCGTGTTGAACGGCAGGTGCTGAAGGCCGGTGATCCGGTACAGCTCACGGGCCGGGAGGCGGCTCCAGACGGCCTGGACGGCGGCGGCGCCGCGCGGGTCGCGGTAGTGGAACGGGTTGCCGAGGAGCGCGCCGTCGGCGTCGAGGAGCCCGTAGTCGACGGCCCAGCTGTCGATGCCGACGGAGGCGAGGTCCCAGCGCGCGGCGGCCTCGCGGAAGCCGTCCAGGACGCCTTGGTACAGGCCGAGGGCGTTCCAGTGCAACCCGTCCGGGAGTTGGACGGGAGTGTTGTCGAAGCGGTGGGTCTCGGTGAGGTCGAGGCGGTCACGGCCGACCCGGCCGACGAGCACCCGTCCGCTGGTGGCGCCGAGGTCCGCCGCGGCGAAGGCGGCCGGGGCGTGTGGGGTGCGGGGCGTCACGGCCGCCTCAGCGCAGGAAGGCCGCGGCGACGCCGGCGTCGACGGGGATGTGGAGGCCGGTGGTGTGGGTGAGGTCGCCGCCGGTGAGGGCGAAGACGGCGGCGGCGACGTGCTCGGGCAGCACCTCGCGCTTGAGGAGGGTGCGCTGGGCGTAGAACGCGCCGAGCTGCTCCTCCGCGATGCCGTAGGTGGCGGCGCGCTGGGCGCCCCAGCCGCCGGCGAAGATGCCCGAGCCGCGGACCACGCCGTCCGGGTTGACGCCATTGACGCGGATTCCGTGTTCGCCCAACTCGGCAGCGAGTAGCCGTACTTGGTGCGCCTGGTCGGCCTTGGCGGCGGAGTACGCGATGTTGTCGGGGCCGGCGAAGACCGCGTTCTTCGAGGCGATGTAGACGAGGTCGCCGCCCAGGCCCTGCCGGATCATGGTGCGGGCGGCCTCCCGGGAGACGAGGAAGGAGCCGCGGGCCATGATGGTGTGCTGCCGGTCCCAGTCATCGGCGGTGGTCTCCAGCAGCGGCTTGGAGATGGAGATGCCCGCGTTGTTGACCACCAGGTCGACACCGCCGAAGGCGAGGACCGCGGTGCGGAACGCCTCGGTGATCTGCTCCTCGGAGGTGACGTCGACGGTGACGGCCACGGCCCGGTCCGGGCCGCCGAGTTCGTCGGCGACGGCCCGGGCGGTGGCGGTGTCGACGTCGGCGACGACGACGCAGGCGCCCTCGGCGGCCAGGCGGTGCGCGATGGCCTTGCCGATGCCGGAACCGGCGCCGGTGACCAGGGCGACGCGGGTGTCCAGCGGTTTGGGCGCGGACATCCGCCGCAGCTTCGCCTCTTCCAGCGCCCAGTACTCGATGGCGAACTTCTCGCGCTCCTCGATCGGGGCGTAGCCGGAGACCGCCTCCGCGCCGCGCATCACGTTGATCGCATTGAGGTAGAACTCGCCGGCCACGCGGGCGGTCTGCTTGTCCCTGCCGAAGGAGAACATGCCGACGCCCGGGACCAGGACGATCGCCGGGTCGGCGCCGCGCATGGGGGGCGAGTCCGCGGTGGCGTACCGCTCGTAGTAGGCCCGGTAGCCGGCCCGATAGTCGCTGTGCAGCTCCCGCAGGCGGACGATCGTCTCGTCCAGGGGCGCGGTGGCGGGCAGGTCGAGGAGCAGCGGGGCGACCTTGGTGCGCAGGAAGTGGTCGGGGCAGGAGGTGCCGAGGGCGGCCAGGCGGGGATGCTCGGCGCGGGCGAGGAAGTCCAGCACGGGCGCGGCGTCGGTGAAGTGGCCGACCTGCGGGAGGTCGGTGGAGGCCAGACCGCGGATGACGGGGGCGAGCGAGGCGGCGCGCCGGCGGCGTTCGGCCTCTGGCAGGGCTTGGTAGCCGTCAAGCTGCGGGCCGAACGGCTCGGCCTTGCCGTGGCGGGCCAGGAAGGCCTCGGCGGTGCGGATGATGTGCAGGGCGTTGGCCTCGCACTCCTCGCTGGTGGCGCCCCAGGCGGTGATGCCGTGACCGCCGAGGACGCAGCCGACGGCCTGCGGGTGGGTCCGATGGAGCTCGGCGATGTCCAGGCCGAGTTGGAAGCCGGGGCGGCGCCAGGGCAGCCACGGCACTGCGTCGCCGAAGCAGGCGGCGGTGAGCCTTTCGCCGTCGGCGGCGGTGGCGAGCGCGATGCCGGAGTCGGGGTGCAGGTGGTCGACGTGCGCGGCGTCGACCAGACCGTGCATGGCGGTGTCGATGGACGGAGCCGCGCCGCCCTTGCCGTGCAGGCAGTACTCGAACGCGGCGACCATCTCGTCCTCCCGTTCCACGCCCGGGTAGGTGTCGGCGAGGGCGCGCAGGCGGTCCAGCCGCAGCACGGCCAGGCCCGCCTCGGCGAGGGTGCCGAGGTCGCCGCCGGAGCCCTTCACCCACATCAGCTCGACGGGCTGCCCGGTGACGGGGTCGGTGGCCGCGCCCTTGGCAGAGGTGTTGCCGCCGGCGTAGTTGGTGTTGCGCGGATCCGATCCGAGCCGGTGGGAGCGGGCGAGGAGGGCGGCGACGACGGGGTGCTGGGCCATGGCGGGAGCAGCTTCCTTGTCTGGTGGCGGTGTCGCTCTCGTGGGGGTGCGCGAGGAAGGTGCGGGCCGGCTCGTGGGTACGAGGTGGTGCGGGCCGGCCCGTGGGTACGAGGTGGCGCGGGCCGGCTCGCGTGGCGGACGGGTCAAGCCCCCCATCCGGCCTGGGCGCCGCCGACCCGCTCGGCGACGATCTTCTCGGCCCAGCCGCCGGCTCGGTAGGCCGCGACCGGGTTCGGGTCCCGCCCGGCCTCGGCGCGGACCTCGGCCAGCAGCGGACGGACGTCGGTGGCGTAGGCGTCCATCAGCACCTCGTTGGCACCGAGTACATCGCCCGCGTTCTGAGCAGCCGTCAGGGCCGGACGGTCGACCAACAGGGCCTTGGCCGTGGCCTCCTGGACGTTCATCACCGAGCGGATGATCGCAGGGATCTTCGCCTCGATGTTGTGACACTGGTCGAGCATGAACGCGACGCCGGCCTCGGGGGCGAAGCCGCCGTTCCCGGCGACCTCGTGCAGGATCCGGAACAGCTGGAACGGATCGGCGGCGCCGACCATCAGGTCGTCATCCGCGTAGAAGCGGGAGTTGAAGTCGAAGCCGCCGAGCTTCCCCTCGCGCAGCAGGAACGCGACGATGAATTCGATGTTGGTGCCGGGGGCGTGGTGGCCGGTGTCGACAACGACCGCGGCCCTGGGCCCGAGCCGCAGGCAGTGTGCGTACGCGGTGCCCCAGTCCGGGACGTCCGTGGTGTAGAAAGCGGGCTCGAACAGCTTGTACTCCAGCAGGATCCGCTGGTCGTCGCCGAGCCGCCCGTACACCTCTGACAGGGCGTCGGAGAGGCGTTGCTGGCGGGCCGAAATATCGTCCTGGCCGGGGTAGTTGGTGCCGTCGGAGAACCACAGCTTGAGGTCGCGCGAGCCGGTGGCGTCCATGATGTCGACGCATTCCAGCAGGTGGTCGAGAGCCTTGCGGCGCACCCGCGGGTCCGGATGGGTGACGGAGCCGAGCTTGTAGTCCTCGTCCTGGAAGACGTTCGCGTTGATCGCGCCGATCTCCAGCCCGAGCTCGCGGGCGTGGGCGGACAGCGCTCCGTAGTCCTCGACCCGGTCCCAGGGAATGTGCAGCGAGACCTTCGGGGCGACGCCGGTGGCGGCGTGCACCTGGGCCGCGTCGGCGAGCTTCTCGAACGGGTCGCGCGGCACACCGGGTTGGGCGAAGACCTTGAAGCGGGTTCCCGAGTTCCCGTAACCCCACGAGGGCGTCTCGATGCGCTGGGCCCGAAGGGCGTCCTTCACGGCGGATCGGTCGGCCACCGGAGCACCTCCCACGATCTGAATCGTTTCATCCCGACGGTAGGCAGGACCGCGGGAAGCGTCAAGGCACCGAGCGGGGGCGGTTGGCGTGATGTCGTAACCTGACCTCCGGGCCGGCCGTCGGAGCCGGTGAAACCTTTCAATGGTGGGACATGGGCGGCGCGGCGAGGATCAAGGACGTGGCCCGGGTGGCCGGTGTGTCGGTCGGCACGGTCTCCAACGTGATCAACCGACCGGAGACGGTCGGCGAGGGGACCAGGGCCAGGGTCCGGGCCGCGATCGAACAGCTCGGCTACGTACGCGACGAGTCGGCGCGCCAGCTCCGCTCCGGCAGCAGCCGGATCATCGGTCTGCTGGTCCTCGACCTCGGCAACCCGTTCTTCGTCTCCGTGGCGCGCGGGGCCGAACAGGCGGCGCGCGCGGCGGGCCTGGGCGTGATGGTCTGCAACAGCGCTCAGCGGCTCGCCGACGAGGCGGACTACCTCGCCCTCTTCGCGGAGCAGCGGGTGCGCGGGGTGCTGTTGACCCCGGCCGACGCGGAGGGGTCGGGAGCGGCGGCGCTCCGTCGCGGCGGCGTGCCCTTCGTGCTGGTGGACCGGCTCGCCCCGGGGCTGGAAGCCTGCTCGGTGTCGGTGGACGACGTCGGGGGCGGCGCCCTGGCGGCCGGGCACCTGCTGGAGAGCGGTCACCGACGGATCGCGTTCGTGGGCGGCCGCCACCGGCTGCAGCAGGTCGCCGACCGCCGCCGCGGCGCGCTGCAGGCGCTGGCCGGTCGCGACGCCGTCCTGCTGGATCTGGAGGTGGACGGGCTGGACGTGGCGGCGGGCCGCGACGCCGGCGCCCGCCTGCTGGGGATGCTGCCGAGACCGACCGCGGTGTTCTGCGCGAACGATCTGCTGGCCCTCGGGATGCTGCAGGCCGTGTTCGCCGCGGGCCTGCGGGTACCCGAGGACCTCGCGATCGTCGGCTACGACGACATCGAGTTCGCCGCGGCGGCCGCGGTGCCGCTGACCTCGGTGCGCCAGCCCGCGGAGGCGATGGGGCGGACGGCGGCCGAGATGCTCGCCGAGGAGACCGGACCGGGCGGCGCGACCCACCGGCACCGGCAAGTCGTTTTCGAGCCGGAGCTGGTGGTGCGGCGTTCGACGCTGGTCGTGCCGCTGCCCGGCTGAGCGTGGCTTCTACGCCGCGCATTGCCGACTGCCCACCCCGCCCCGCCGGCCTGCGCGACAGAGCGCAAGCCGGCCACAGCCTCGGGCGAGAGACCACCCAGAACCGGCCGTGGCAGCCGGAGAGTCCCAGACCTCGCGCCTCGCCATAGCGTCGCCCTGCCGGACGACACCCACCGAGCTCCCGATACAGGAACCCAACCACTCGTCAGCAGAGTCACCGCACCGGACCACAAGAACCGGAACGAAAAGAGAGCAGAAGGGCAGGGCATGTGAAGTGACGATGACGCCCACACCCCAGTTCCGCTCCTGTGCCGCCGTGATCAGTTTGCCGATGTCGTCGGCGATCCCGGCGGCACCAACGACGACGTAAAGGAACGGCTTGCGCTGCGGATCCGTCACGCGCGCCCCCTTGAGCGCCGGCAGTGTATCCCCGGGTGCGGGTGTCCCATCAAATACGGGTCAGCACGATGATGTAAAGGCGGAGTTGGCCTGTCGGTTTCCGCCGCGGTTGAGGCGCCGACGCCGGGTTTTCCCTGAGGCGGCTTCGACAGGGCTGACGCCAGAGAGGGCTGCGAACGATGACTCGCTGCGGAGCCGTTTTTTAATGGCGTCGTTGGAATTCTTGATGCGGAACTCCGCATCAAACGAACGTCCCTTCCGTCGGCGGCACCACAAGACTTCACGCACAGTTCCCGACGCTCTCTCGCGAGGAAGCAAAAATAGCCGCACGCCGGGGTCCGGAAAACCCAAGGGGGGCCGTCAGCAAGCTGACGGCCCCCCTTGGCGAGAATTTCAGGCTCTCACACCCGACCCGTTCGGATCAGCAAGATGTCAAACGACCTTCTTGCGGTTCCTGAACTTTGCGGTAAAAAGCGCGCCAAGGGCTCCGATCCCGAATCCCACGGCGAGCATCACCTCACCCCTCGCTGCGAACAGTATGCAAAACGCTGCCATGATTGCGGCGGCACACAGGTCCACAATGAGGAATGCTTTCGAGCTCTTGGCCATGTTGCTGCTTTTTGCCATTAGCACCTCCGGTGCCATGCGGTGGGGGCTGCGGGCCACCAGTTGACGACATACGTGTAAATCGATACACAAGTCCTGCTTTTCGCCATTGCGGAGCCGGCGACCCACGAAATATACCAGGAATACGCCCGGAGAATTTCAAACGCCACCTTCACCCAGCCTGAGGTCCAGGGAAGGATGGCGGAGAAGAATCCTCCTGCCGCTCCCGCACCCCAGGCGACACGCTGCGTTTCATTCCTGTTGAGGTAGAGCCAAACGTGCTTATAGGGCGACCACCAGCGACTCCACGTGCTGTACGACCACTTTCCGCTCAGGTCGGTGCAATTCACCGGGTCGCCGTAGCAGTACTCGTACGCGTTGGCGTTTCCACCGAACATGGGATCCACCGACAGGAAGCGCCCCTCGCTCGGGGAGTACAGGCGCACACCCATGAGGACGGCGTCGCTCGTTGCCACCGTGGAGCGCTGTTCGGCACCCAGCCATCCGTAGCGGTCCGCGGCGGCGCTGGCCGCGCGTGCGTTTCCGTACTCGTCGGAGTCGTACGCGCGCGGTGCGAACGCGCTGTCCAGGGGAAGCTGGAGGGCTACATCGCCGTGGATTCCCGAGAGGTTCAGCACGATACCTCCGGTTCTCCCGGTGGTGGCTGCCATCGAGCCCGACAGCGACTTCACGTTGCGCGTGATGACGGATGCCGAGGCGTCCTCTTCGATCCAGCCGGGGTTGTCCGACTCGTCGCTGTAGTGATTCTTCTTGGCCTCCGTCTGGGACCAGGTGCCGGCGTTCTGGGTCTCCACCGTCCAGGACCGGAAGCGCAGGCTGGGATCGATATCCCAGGTCTGACGCTTGTTGCCGACGGTCTGCCGGCGGACCAGGTCGTTGGCGAAGTACTCGATGCTGCTGATGCCGGGCTTGGCGGTGGTGCGCCCGAAGGCGTCGTATGTGTATCCCGCGTCCACAAGCCGGTCGGCGCTGTCGTAGGCGGTGTTCACGGTCGTGCCGCCGCCCGGGCAGTCCGCGCCGGGCGTACCGGCAGCGGTGGTCTTGGACGTCCGGTTGGTCCGGCTGTCGAAGCCGTAGGTACGGCGGGTGCACACGGTCTCGGAGGTGTCCTCGACCTCGGTGAGCCGACCGGTCTTGTCGTACTGGTACTTCTGGTTGGACCAGCCGCTGTGGCTGGATGCCTGGCCCTGAATCGACCGGGTCATGGTGTCGGCATACACCTGGGTGCCGTCGCTGTCCCGGGTGTAGGTGCGCTGGGTGGCGGCTCCGGAGGGGTCGACGGTGGTATTCAGGGTGTAACCACCGGGCAGTCGCTCGTTGGTGACCGTCCCCTCCGCGTTGTAGGTGGCCTGGAACGTACCGGCCACGGAGTCCGTGGTTGCGGTGGGCAGGCCTCGCGGTTCAGTCGTGTGGTTGTAGGTGTAGGTCGTTGTCGACGGGGCGTTGTCGGCGGTCTTGACCGGCCGATCAAGCAGGTCGTACTCCGTGGTGGTGACGCCCCCATCGGCGTCCGTGTAGGAGATCTGGCGACCGAGCTTGTCGAAGGCCTTGGTGACGGACCCGCCGGCGGTCGTCGTCTTGGTCGCCCGGCCGGTGACGCTGTCGTACTCGATCGTCGTCTCAGGGACGGCTTGGCCGGTGGCTCCGCTGATCGTGATCTTCGTGGGTCGAGGAGCGTCGTCGTAGGTGGTCGTGGTGGTGCGAGTCACACCGTTGGCGCTCTCGGTCACCTTGGCGACGCTGCCCCACCAGTTGTACTCCGAGGTGGTGACCGGAACCTGGTTCGGGTTGCTGCCTCCCCCGGTAATGGTCCCTCCGGGACCGGTCGAGCAGAGCAGACCTGCCCATTCCGGGCGCCCCTTGCATGCTCCCGTACCCGTGGCCGCCCAGTAGGTGGTGACGCGCGTGGAAGCCGAGGAAGCTGTTCCTCCGGGCTGGATCTGACGGACCATCCGCCCCTCCGAGTCGTACTCGGTGGTGGTGGTGAGTGCCAGGCCGCCCGGGTCCTTGATGGACTGGGTCTTCACACCCTTGACCCAGTCGTACACGCTCTGGACTGCCAGGGTCTCGCCCTGGGCCGTGGGGTGTTCGCGGACCTGCGCGCTGCTGAGCGTCTTGGTGACGACGCCCTTGATCGTGGCGGTTCCGTCGGTCGGGCGACCTGCGTCGTACTCGTGGACCGTCCGCGGCCGGGCCGTGACGGAGGTGCCGGCGGGGACCAGGACGGTGGAGCCGGACATGAGGGCCGCTGTCAGATCCACGCGGCGCAACGGGTCGAGGGCTTCCACCAGGCGGACGCCGTCCTGGCTGTACACAGAGGTGCTGGACAGCAGGGTTGCACGCTCGGCACTGGGCAGAGCGGCGATGCCGAGGTCTGCCTGAGTTGCGGTGTCAGTCGACGTCAAGCCGAGGGCGACGGCCCGGTTGGAGGCGGACAGCGATCGGACGGTGTTGCCGAACCTGTCGTACTCGGTAGTGGTGATGTGTCCACCGGGAGCGGCCGTGTTGCTGCTGCGGCCCGAAGCGCCCAAGTAGTTGATCTGGGCCCGCTTGTAGTCGGCCGCGGTGAGCGAGGCACCGTCGTTGGCCGACGGCACGGAGTCCGCAGGGAACAGCGCCGTCGCGTCGGTGGGGGCCGTGATCTGGCCCCAGGCCTTCACTTCCTGCGCGCCCAGCTTGTAGGGAGCCTTCGTACCGGTGGTCGGTACGTTGTACACGATGGTGGTCGCTGCGGTTCCCTCCGCGACGTCCGCAGTGCCCTGCTGAAGGCCGGAGCGGGAGGCCTTGAGGAGCATGCCGTCGCCGGCGGCGGAGCCGCCACCAGCGTTGCCGTACGTGAAGGACCAGGGCAGCTCGCCCGGGGTGGTGAGCTTGGTGACCCGGCCCGCGCTGTCGTACTCGTACAGGGTCTTCAGAGCCGGTGAGATCTGCGGGTTCCACGACTGGCGCAGGCGCCCGGCGTCGTCGTAGCCGAAGGACTGCACCACCTTGCTGGTCGCGGCGGCGGCACCGGGCTCGGTCGCCCAGAGGCGCATCTCCTTGACCTGACCGCTGATGTCGCCGAGAACGAACGACGTGGCGGTGGTCGTGGTCGCGTAGACGTACTCCAGTACCCGGCAGCCCTTGGTCGAAGGCGAGGCGGCGCAGGTCGTGGAGGGGACCGCGGACGTGGGGGCGATGACCAGCTTGGGGCGGGCCAGCGTCTTCCCGTTGGCCGTCACGGTCTCGCTCACCACCGTGGTGGTGGAGTTGACGGCGCCCGCACGCAGGGTGGTCGTCGTCTGCCAGGTCGTGGCGGCAGCATCAGGCTTGGCGAACGCGGTGACGGTGCCGGCCGTGTCCGAGAGCGTGAATCCCGAGCTGAACCCGCCCGCAAGGGTGAGCCCGTCGGAGCCCGGCTCGGGAAGCCACCCGTTCTGCGCCGTGTTCGCGGTGAAGTGGATGCTCGAACCCGTATTGGTGACCACGGCCAGTGCGGTGTCCGACACCTTGCGGATGTGCGTGTAGTCGGAAGCCGTCACCTGGTCGGTGATTCCCGCGGTCCACTCCTTGCCGAAGACCGGGGACTGGCCCTCCTGCGCTCCCCTGGACGGCTGACGGGACGATGCGCTGCGCATCGCGGCCAGGCCGAAGGCGTCGACATCGCTGCCCTGCAGGGCGAAGTCGCCGGTGAGCAGGTTGAGCGTGCCGGGACCGATCTCCTGGGTGGCAGCTCCTTCGGCGTTGCGGTCGACGACCGCGGAGAGGGGTTCCGTGGAACCAGTGGCCCCGGGGCCCGTGAAGTCGGCCTTGATCTGGACAGTTCCGTCCGGATCCACGGTGTCGGTGGCGTTCCAGACCAGCGGCGCGCTCTTGCCCGCGGTGAGCGGAACCGGCCAGGTGGTCAGCGGAGTGCCGCCGGCGGTGACGTGCCCGGCCGGAATCGCCGTCCAGGCATCAGCCTCGGAACGGCGCCACGAGAAGGACACCTTGTCGTACTTGTTGCCGTCAGCCTCCGCTTCGAGCGGCAGCCGACGGGCGGTCCTCTCGCCGGCAGACGGCTGGACGAATCCGCCAGGGCCTGCGTGGAAGGTGTATGCGACGGCTTCGGACTTGTTGTCGGCCTTGTCCACGCTGCGGACCTGCAGCGTGTGGGTGCCGTCCTTGGGCGGTGCGACGGAGAGCGTCTTCACGCCTGCGGCGCCACCCGTCTCCACCTTGGTCCAAGTGGTCCCGTCCAGGGTCCATTCCAACCACTGGTGGTCACCGGCGGGCGGAGTGACGGTGAAGTTGCCGGCCTGTCCGGCGCCCTTGACCCAGCCGTTTGACGGGTAGTCCGTCGAGGTCAGGCCGGTGGGGGCAGAGGGGGCAGCGGTATCGACCGTAAAGGTCTTCCACGCCGACCAGCCGAGGTTGTAGTGGCTGCCGTCGTAGGGGGAGGTGCGGAACTTGTACGTCTTGCCGTTCGTCAGAAGACCGGCGGGGACGGCTACCGATGCGACCTGCCCGGACGACACCCATGGGGAGACCAGGACGTTCCCGACCTGCGTGTCGGTCGAGGAGTCGAATATCTGGAAGCTTCCGTTGACCTTGTCACCGTTGGCGTCGACGAAGGTGTCCCGCAGTACCGGCGTGGTCGAGTTGACGACGTAGGCGCCACCGTAGGAGAAGAACGGCGCGCCGGCCTCCTGCTTCGTACCGGTACGGGGCCGGTAGTTGTAGGTGACGGTCAGCTTCGGCGGGTTCGAGGCCGCGTTGGCGGAGTTGACCCGCTTCCACTGCTTGGTGTTGTTCTCGTCCGTGGCCCGCAGGCCCATGCTGGAGAACGTCCACTTGTTGTTGGCCCAGTGCTGGACCAGGCTCGTTACGTCCGCGTTGATCCAGCCGTCGGGCTGGGAGGCGCAGCCGGGGTTGCCCTTGGTCTCGGTGGAGGTGGTCATCTTGGTGACCATCGCCGGCTGGTTCGTCCAACGGGAGCTGGTGGTGGGCCCGTTGGAGGTCCACACCTCCCAGGGCTGGGCGGAGCAGTCGGTGTTGCCGGAGTGGAAGTTCCACAGCGACAGCTTCGCGTCCGAGATCAGCGCGTCGGCGACCGGGGCGGTGTTCCAGGTGACGAAGGAACGGGCGGTGCGCCAGGTGCCGTCGCCGTTCTTGGTGCCCGGATTGCCGAAGTCGAGCTCGGTGTCGTTGGACCAGTCGACGGTCTCACCCTGCTGGACGTACGTGTCGAACAGGTTGCCCAGGGAAGAGGTCGACGGGTCGACGGTGACCGGGTACTTCGTCGCCGCGTCCGCGAGGAATCCCGCGTCCGGCGTGACGACCAGGTCGACTCCGTCCTTCGTCTTGACGACCTTCATGCCGACCTTCGCCCGCCGGGTGTGCTCACCGGAAGCGGCATCGACGGTCGCGTCCCACATGACCGGGGCCGGCATCGTCGCGGTCTTCTTCGACTTCTTGTCGGTGAACAGCACACTGCCGTCCGCCTGCTGCTCGACCTTCAACCCCTTGGTCTTCAGCGGCAGCGTGTACGAGAACCCGGCGGCCGGCTTCGCCTTCACCTCGACGAACTGCTCGAAACCGGTACGCGTGGCCTCCACGACCACATCCGCGCCCGGCACCGCATCCGGATACGTCGCCCGGGTGCCGTCCAGAACCGGAGCGGGCAGACCACCACGCCACTGCAGGGTGATGGCCTCGTCGCCCTGCCCCAGCGTCACGAGGTCTGTGGCGGCTGCAGACTGGGCTGCCGCCAGCGACTGGGCCTTCGTACCCTTCTTGCCCGACAGCCGCAGTCCCTGCGGGTGGGCCTTGGACGTCACCGAACCGTCAGCGGCGCTGGTGAGGTTCACATCCACATCGCGCCATTGGCCTTGGGCGTCCTTGAAACGGATGGGGCCTGCGGACACCTCAGAGGTGAGCGACCCGTCCTTGTTGGCCCATGTCGTCGACGTCTCAGTCCGTTCGGACAGAGCCTCGACCCGCTTGCCCGACAGACGGGCGGCCACTCGCGCGGAAGGTATGTCGGCGGCGGTAGTCGCCGCAGGGGCTCCAGCCTTGCCCTGCGGTTCAGGCTGAGCCGCGGCCAGCGCCGGATCCGCACCCTGAAGTGCAGAAACAGACATCACCACGGCCAGCCCCGCCGCGATCACCCCGAGCCTGCCCGGAGTGCCTGTCACCGATCTGGATCGTCTCCATGACGTCCCAGATCTGCTTCGCAAATACACAATCCCCCCATGGGGTGTTCTCGTGAGCGCTTGAAGTTGATCAAGCGCAGGGAGAACATAGCGGCCCTACAACTACCCCAAACGGGCAAAGCGTTAGACATCCGACATGTGGCTGACTAAGCGTTACCTAAAGGTAAGCACGCCAGCAGAACCGTCCTGCGTGCTGAGATGGCACCCGGTCCTTGCGGCAGCCCCTACGGCGCGTTCTGGCGCGGGCCGGGCTTGCAGCTCACGTGGCCAGCCGGGGAAGAGAGGCAGGGCCCCGCCCCGAGGCCATGCGCCAGAACCTCTGAAAGTCACGCTCCGCGCAGGCTGTCACGTCGGCCGTGTGCGCCCAGCCCACACCTTCTCCACGACCGCCGCAGGACACCGACTTTCCTGACGCACCCTCACCAAGTGAACACCGGGCCGGCATTGGCCCTGGCAAAGCCGACCCCAGCTGGTCATGGCCGGGAAACGTCGAGGGTCCGGAGAGGCCCTCCCGGAGCCCCCCGCCGCTTGCCCGGACGGAACGTTGTCCGCACAGGATGCGGCCCCCTCGACTGAACGGGTGCCCTCCATCCAGTCCTGGCGGAACTGGACGATCTCCTCGTTGCTGCGGCCGATCCAGTTCCAGCACGTAACACGAGATATCCGTCTTCGTGCAGGTCAGGAACGTGGTGGACCCTCCTGCGTCAGCAAAAGGTCAGCATTGGCGCCCGAGGAGTCCCGCACCGCATGGCAACGAAGTCCCTGCCCCACGGCATGGGCACCTTCTACAAGGACTGCGAGCACTCGCAGTCCCGCTGGTCGAAGTGCCCGCACGAATACACGCTCCGTTACCGCAACGCGGCCGGGTACACCGCGGAGTGGAAGGCCGGCCAGCGCGACCTCGCCGAGTCCTCGCTCCGCACCCTGGAGTCCGTGCTCGAGCACCGCATCCTCCGCCCCGGCGTTGGCCTTCGCCACGTTCCCGGGCGACATGGGAGCGCCGTACGGACGCATGTACTGCGTCCACAATCACTGACCCCAGCCCACCGCCGAGCCCGCCGTCCTTCGCCACGCCAGGGCAGCGGGCTCACCGGAAGGCGACGACCCTCCCTCAGGAGCCCGGGAGCCGTCATCCGCGTTGTTCGACAGGCGCTCTTCGAGCTGCTGGGCGCGTGTGGCCTGGCGGGCGCCGCGGGCGGCCGCGTCGGGCCAGGTCGGCTTGCAGTGAGGCCCGACTGACAACGGGCCCCCTCCCGGACTGCATGGCGGGTTCGTGGGCGGCGGAGTGGAGCGCGTCGAGGAGATCGCGGTGGCGGTAGAGGAAGGTGCGGTCGACACGGGCGGCGCGAGCAACAGCCGCAGCGGTCAGCGGATTTCGTAGTTCACGAGGGTCCCACCACGAGGAGACACCATGCCTACGTCGCCCCTCATCACCCCCTCCCGCCGCAGACCGACGTTCTGGTCGTCAGCGCCGGCCCCGTGGCACTGGCCCTGGCAGCGAGCCTGCGGCAGCCGTGCGGGGCCCTGTCTCAGTCGGCGTCGGAGGCCGGATCGTCGAGTTCGTGCAGCCCCGCCGGGTCCTCGTCGGTCAGCAGCTCCCCGGTCACGGTGATGAAGCGCTGGGCGTGGCCCCGGTGGACGCAGAGGAGTTGGTCGCGGGTGCCGGATCGGTCCCGGTACACGGCCAGCGCCGGACCGTACTTGCTGCTGTGCCCCGGCATCGCGGTGTCCGTACTCCACCCCGCGCCGTCGAAGGCGGACCACCACAGCTGCTGGCGGGCGGGGTCCCGGTGGACACACATCAGCTTGCCGTCGAAGACGGCGAGGCCGATGTTGCTCCGGGTGCGGTGGCCGGGCAGCGCGCCCTCGGAGGTCCAGGTGGTGCCGCTCAGCCTGGTCCAGTGGATCGCTCCGTCCTTGGGGTTGCCGTACAGCAGGTGCAGGTTGCCGTCGTACACGGCGAGCGCCGGGGACCTCGTGGTGGCACAGCCGGGGACGGGTTCGGGCGTTGTCCAGCTGCGGCCGTCCCGGCTGGTGGTGACCATGATCCGCTGGGCGGCGTCGGCGTAGGCGAGGTGGAGTGCGTCGCGGAAGACGGCCAGCGCCGGGCCGTAGACGCTCTCGGCGTCCGGGACCGGCCGGTCCGGCGTCCAGGCATCACCGTCGTACGAGGTCAGCGCCATGCCCCAGTTGCCCGAGCCGCCGCGGTGCGCGCAGTACAGCCGGTCCTGGAACACGGCCAGGGCCGGGCTGCCCAGGGTGTGGTGACCGGGGAACGGCTGGTCCTCGGACCAGCTGCCGTCCGCGCGGTGCGCGGTCCACCACAGGTCGGGGTCATCGCCCCGGCCTTCGTAGACGCAGTACAGGTCATCGCGGAAGACGGCCAGGGCCGGTGTTTCGGAGGCGTAGCGTGCCGTGAACTGAATGTCGGCTCCCCAGCCTTGGCGCGGTTCGAACACGCTGAACCACAGGCCGGTCTCGCGCGGCGGCGAGTTGAGGGCCACGGTGGCGAGGAGGGTGGGCGCGGCCCATGGCGAGACCAGCTCGCACCCGGTGCCCCGGGCGGCCGCCCCGATCTGTTCGGCGCGGCCGGCCAGCCCCGCGCCGACGGTTTCGGCGAGAGTCTCGGGCAGGGAGCCGGCGAGCACTTCCTCCACCAGGCGGGGGAAGCCGCTGTCGGGCCCAGTGCTGTTGGGGGGTGCGAGGCGGTCGGCGGCGCGCTGGTCGAGGCGGAGGGCGAAGCCCCACTCCAGTAGGCGGACGGAGACGGCGGCCCCCGCCGCGGCGAGCTCCGCGCCCGCCCGTTCCGCGCGCTCCACGGCCTTGGATGACGGAGCGTCCGCTCCGAACTCCGGTACCTTGCCGCTCTGCCGCCCGGGGGCGGCGCCTTCGATCGCCATACTGTCCTCCTGTCTGCTGGGCCACGGGCCGGAAGGCCGCATTCCGCGCAGCGCGCGGGCCAACCGTTCCGATCCGCGGATTGACATGGGCGTCGGGTCCGGATCCGGCCGGGTCTGCGCCGGCTCGGCGGCGCCCGGGACGCCGGCGTACGGGGTCCTCGATTCGGTGATGGCGTGCCGGTGTTCGGGCACGTCGTATTGGGCATCCGTGCCGTCCTCAGGGAAGGTCGGACGGAACGGGGGGCACGAGCTGCCGCGCGCCGTGCGGCAGCGGGAGGATCTGGTCGCCCACTCGGATCGTCCCGCCGCGGACCACCTCGGCCCGCAGGCCGCCGCGGTGCAGCAGGCCGCGGATCAGGCCCGGGCGGACCAGCTGTTCGAGGCGGGCGCAGGGTTCGCTGAGTTTGAGGCCGCGCAAGAGCACCGTGCCGATCTGGAACTCCTGGTCCACCAGCGGGTTGAGCCGGATCTCGCGGCAGACGAGGTTGCGGCGGCTCTCGGCGGGGGTGAGCGCGATGTCGTGTTCGCGTGCCAGGGCTTCCAGTGCCTCGGCCTCGATGAGGGTGACGTCGCAGACCCCGGACGCCCGGCCGGTGCCCCGGCGCCGGGGCCTCGGGCCCTCGCCCGCCCAGTAGTTGCGGTCCCCCGCCAGCCCGCGGCCGGTCACTGCGCGGGCCTCTGCTACGCGGAAGGTGGGCTCCCCGGCGCGCGCGGCGAGGTGCAGGGAGGTGACCCGGCCGGTTCCGACTAGCGGTGGGGCCTGTGCCATGGGCGGTTCACCCCTTCAGGAAGTGGTCCGTGAGGGACCGAAGGGTGCGGAACTGGTTCACGTCGATCTGGTCGAGCTGTAGTTCGCGGCCGATCAGGTCCTCCAACAGCAGGATGAATTCCATGAAGCCGAGGGAGTCGATCAGCCGGTTCTCGATCAGGTCGAGGTCCTCCGGGATCTCTTCGACGGTGGGGTTGCGTTCGCGCAGCCAGTCCACGACCGGCTTGATCACGTCGTCCATGATCACTTCTCCTGGATCCGGTGCAGTTGTCGGGAGTCCGTCGGGGGCCGGCGCGCGCTCTCGTACTCCAGGCGGACCCGGGCAACGGTGACGGCGGCCGGGTGCAGGGCGGTGACGCGGCTGCAGGACCGGCCGCAGTACATGGCCATCTCCTCGATGCGGCCGGTGGTGGCCTCGCTCGGAGCCGCCGCACTGTAGCGCGGTACCGGGTGCTCCCGGCCGTCCACCCGGGTGGTGGCCATGAAGGTGGCCGGGGCGCGGTCCGATGCGTTGGTGAGGGCATTGCGCAGGACCCGGTGCGGGCGGTTCGGCCAGCCGATGTCGAAGAGGGAGGTGATGAGGGTGTCGTCGGCCACGGCCTCGACCACCCGGCGTTTGAACTCCGGGTGCGCGGTGGATTCTGCGGCCGGGACGAACAGGGTTCCGGCCATCGCCCCGTCCGCGCCGCGCGCCACGGCCTCCGAGAGGTCCTTCCCGGTGGCGATCCCGCCCGCGACGGCCAGGACCGCGTGCGGGTGGCGGGCCCGGACGGCGGCCAGCAGAAGGTCCGCGGGCAGTCCGCCGAGCAGGTGGCCGCCGGCTTCGGTGCCCTGGAGGACCAGGACCGCCGCGCCCTGTCCGAGGGCCGTGTCGGCGTCCGCGAGGGTGCCGACCTGGACCACCAGCGGGTGTCCGGCCGCCCGCACGGCCTGGGCCGCGTCGGCGTCGGGCAGCCCGAAAGAGGTGACGAAGCAGCCCACGGGCAGTTCGGGCAGGACGGCCCGGAGCTGTTCCAGACAGCCGGCCGGCCCGATGACCTCGGGGACCACGTTCACCCCGAACGGGCGGCTGGTGACGGCCGCCACCTCCCGGACCAGCCGGGCGGCCCGCGCGGGCGTTTCCTTGTACAGCGCGAGGGTCCCGCCCGCTCCGGCCCGGGACACCTCGGCGCACAGGGCGGGGCCGGCGACGGCGCCCATCCCGGCTTGGAGCAGCGGCAGTTCGAGCCCGAGCCGAGCGCTCAGCCGGGTCACGAGACTTCCCCCGCCTGCCGTACCGCGCGGTGCGCGGCGGCCAGGTCCCCTTCGAAGAGGTCGCCCAGGGCGTGCACCCAGCGTTCCAGGCCGAAGGCGACGCAGCCGGTGAAGGCCGGGCGGCCCGCGTGGCCGATGGCGCGACGCTCGCCGAAGAAGTTGCGGTGGTTGTTGGTGGACGCGACGGCGGTGCCGTCGGTGTGCAGGTACTCCTCCTTGACCGGGGCGAGCAGCTGCATGACGGAGCGGGCGCCGTCCTTCTCGAAGAACGGGTCGGTGGCGGGCTGCCGGTCCAGGGTGAGGCCGAGGGCCGCGCCGAAGGCGAGGATCCGCTCCTGGTGCCGGTCGAGGTGGGTCCGTACGACGTCGGCGGAGCCGATGCACACGATCTCCCGCATGGTGAACCCCCTGAGCCTGCGCAGCCCGTCGTAGTGGTCCTCGTTGCGGAAGCACTGCGCGACGGTGGTGATCCGGACGGGGGTGTCGGCACTGGTGCCGGTGAGGTGCAGGAAGCAGCCGTAGCAGGCTGCGGAGGGCAGCAGGTGGGTGGCGTCGGCCAGCTCGGATGCAGGCAGCGCGGTGGTGGCCCCGGGCGGGTCCGCGGCGAGGGCGGCCAGCCGATCGGGGCGGATCCGGGTGACCGGGCTGCCCAGGTGCGGGAAGTTGCGGAAGTAGTCGAGGGACCGCAGGTCTTCGGCCCGCAGCAGCGGCGGGTAGCTCTGCTGCCGGGCTCCGGCCTCCGCGCCCCAGCGGGTGAACACCGCGTCGAGTGCGTTCCTCAGCAGGACGGCGGGTTCGTCGAGGGTGGCGAGTCCGTCCCGGACCGACCAGGTGGTCCCGGTGGCCGTGGGGTCAGTGACGGGCATCGAACACCCCGATCCGGTGGAGGAAGTCGGTGGTCTTGTGCAGGACCTTGGCGTGGGCGGCCTGCCGGGCGGGGTGGGCGAGCAGCCGTCCGCGCAGCGCGAAGCCGTTCGCCAGGCCCGCGTCCCGGTAGACGGCCGGGTTGTAGAAGGACTCCATGCTGGTGGTGATGTAGCGGCCGAGATAGCTGCGCAGTTCGAGCCGGGCCGCCTCGTCCAGGCCGCTGTCGAGGAGCCGCTCCCACAGCAGTTGCACCAGGCGGCGGCCGAAGGCGATGTGCCGGGACTCGTCCTGGTGGTGCAGCCGGTTGATGTGCCGGATGGTCGCGTGCAGTCGGCGGTCGGCGGCGAGCTGGACGTTGTAGTGGTCGACGATCTGCTCGAAGATCAGGATCCGGGCGAAGACGAGGAAGTTCTCGATGTCCGGGTCGCGCGGGGCCTCGGGCAGCTTGACCGACTTGTCGGGGTAGATCTTGTCGGCGTACTTGAGGCAGAAGGTGGCGAAGAACCACATGTGGTCGTTCTCCTCGCCGATGAAGTGATGGAAGAACTCGGAGGGGAGCTCGAAGCCGGGCGTGTGGATGCGCCGGGTGACCTCGATGAGCAGCTCGCGGATGCCGTGCACGTTGAGGCTGTAGAAGTTGACGCTCTCCCACCGGCTCAGGGCCTGGCACTGGGCGGGGCTCAGTTCGTCCATCAGCTCGGTTCCGTGGACGGAGAGCAGTTCGGGGGACATCCAGAGCCCGTCGGTGGGGATCGTGGGCGGCCAGTCGAAGGTGGTGAACGGGTTGTAGTAGTCCGCGGTGGCCTTGTCGGAGAGCCGGTCGAGCAGGGCCCTGAACTCGGTGTCGTCGGCGGTCGCGGTGCCGGCCGATCCGGCGGGCGGGGTGTTCCGGGGGTGCATGGGCGTCACTCCTTCCATCGGACGGCCGACAGCAGGGCCCGGTGGAGTTCGGGGGTGGACGCCGCCACGCAGGACCGCTGGTTGTCGATGCCCAGGTCGGTCAGGACGGTGTCGCCGAGCGGCTGTCCGTAGCCGTCGGTGATGACCGCGCCGGCCCGCTCGGCGAGGAAGACGGCCGCCGCGATGTCGTACGGGAACAGGTGCAGGACCCGGCCGTTGCCGACGCGTTCGAACTCGGGCAGCAGCGCCGGATCGTCGCGCAGCAACCGGTTGCCGATGTCCACGTACGCGTCGAGCTGGCCCGTGAGCAGCCGGGAGATGGACCAGGTGGCGCTGTTGAAGACGAAGACCCCGCCGGTGTTGGCCGAGCGGTCGATGAGGTGGCCGTAGGCCTCGGTCATCAGGCGGGCCGGGTGGCCGTTGAACTCCAGCGACCAGAACATCCGCGCGGGGTCGGTGGTGCGGGTCAGGGCCGGGACGGGGTGGTCGTAGCCGTGCGCCGTGATGCCGGGCGTCGCCAGGTCCCCGTAGAGGTAGGCGCCCGTACGCAGTTCCATAAGCAGCGCGTGCTCGACGTCGGCGATGCGCGGGCGCTGCGACATACGGGCGACGGCGACCGAGACGGTGGCCGACTCCAGGCCGGCGACGGCGGGCCGGGTGCCGTCGATGGGGTCGACGACCAGCAGGTGGGCCGGGTCCGTGCCGTGGTACTGCAGGCCGCGGTCCTCGGAGTAGACGGCGACGGGCAGGTCGTGACCGACGACGTACTTCCAGACGGCGGCCTCCGCGACCTCGTCGAGGCCGAACTGGGCGTCCCCGCCTGGCGAGTGGCCCCGGACCAGGCGGCTGCCGGCCCGGTGCTGGGCGGCCAGCACGGCCTCGCGGACGGCACTGGCAAGGCCGGTCACGTACTGCCGCAGCGCCGCGGCCCCCGGCTGGCTGCCGTGCGCGGTGCCCGTCATGCGGCGGCCTCGGTGGCGAAGAGGGCTTCGAGCCGGTCGCAGAGCAGATCGGCCTCGGCGCGGGTGAGGATCAGCGGCGGGCGGATCTTGATCACGTTCCCCCGCCCGTAGCGTGAGGTGCGCAGGATCAGGCCATGGTCCATGCCGCGCCGGGCCAGGGTCTGGGCGCGTTCGCTGTGCGGGCGGCCCGCTTCGTCGCCGATCTCGATCCCGATCATCAGGCCGAGGCCTCGCACGTCCACGACGGCGGGGTGCAATGCGGCCAGGGCGTGCAACCGTTCCATGATGTGGGCGCCGACCTCCCGGACGTTCTCCAGGAAGCCGGGGCGGCCTATCACCTCGAGGGTGGTGGCCGCGGCGGCAGCGGCGAGTACGTTGCCGCCGTAGGTGAAGGAGTGGTGGTCGGCGCTCAGCCCGGACATCCGTTCGTCGGCGACGATGGCCGCGATCTGGGCGCCGGAGCCGCCGAGGCCCTTCGCGGTGGTCAGGATGTCGGGCCGGACCCCGTAGTGCTCTGCGGCGAACATCCGGCCGACCCGGCCTATGCCGGTCTGGATCTCGTCGAAGACGAGCGCGATGCCCCGTTCGTCACATAAGGCGCGCAGGGCGGGCAGGTAGCCGTCGGGGGGCACGATGTTGCCGCCGCTGCCCGAGACCGGTTCGACGACCACGCAGGCGACACTGCCGGAACTGGCATGGTCGAGGAAGTCGTTGATGCGCTCGACGCAGAGCATGCCGCAGCTGTCGGGGCCCGCCTGGCGGTAGAAGCAACGCAGGCAGTAGGGGTCGGGGACCTGGAGCACGCCGGGCATCAGGTGCGGGAACGGGGCCTTGCGGAAGGACTCGCCCGACATGGTCGTCGTCATCATGGTCTGGCCGTGGTGGCTGCGGAACAGGGTGACGACGTCGCGGCGGCCGGTGGCGAGTTGCGCCATCTTGACCGCGCCCTCGTTGGCGGTGGAGCCTCCCGACACCTTGAGGTGCACCTTGGTCAGGTTCGGCGGGGTGACCTCGACCAGCCGCCGGACCAACTCGTTGACGGGGGCGGTCTGGAAGGTCGAGGTGGTGTGCACCAGCCGTTCGGCCTGGTCGCGCATGGCCTTGACCACTTCGGGGTGCCCGTAGCCGAGGCTCAGGTTGAAGGTGCCGGACGCGCAGTCCAGGTACTCGTTGCCGTCGGTGTCGTACAGGTGGACGCCTTCGCCGTGGTCCATCTCGTACGCGCTGACCGGGTAGTACAGGTGGTTCTGCGCGTAGCTCAGGGCATCGCCGCGGACGTCGCTACGGGCACCGATTCGCGCGTGACTCCTGGCATCGCTCTGCGTATCGCGTTGGGCGCGTATGAGATCGGCCATGTGTCTCCTGTCGACTTCCGTCCCGCGGACACGACGGACGGCGGATATCGATATCTCCGGGCATCGGACTGGAATGTTCCCTACGAGAGCCGGTGGCCGGATTTCATATGTCCAGAACGAAGGTGAACGCAGCGTCCCAACCGTCGGACGTTTCCCGCACATCCATCAGGCATTCTGGCCGGAAATACTTGTCAAGGTGGTTTCGGCGTTCCCCGGGGAAATACAGCATCGTGGTCAGTACGGCTCCGCCGGGCGGCTGCACCTTCACGTGCACGTGCCGCGTCCGCCCCGGGTACACGGCGGGCAGCACCGTCTCCAGCCGCCACCGCCCCTCGGCGTCGGCGAACTGGTGGCCTCGCAGCCGAAAACCGTCGTCGTCGTAGATCCCTATGTCCCCGACCTGCCAGAAGTCGAGCAGGGTGCCGCCGATCGCCTTGCCCTCGGGGGTGCGCACGGCGCCGTGCAGCAGCATCGGAACGCCTCCTGCCACATCGCCCCGGAAGCTGGTCCTGCAGGGGGTGTCGGGCTTGTAGTACGGCCCTTCGCGCAGGGCGGGCGTGGGCGGCGTCCCGTTGCAGCGAACGGTCGGCGTGAGCGTCTTCAGGACATCTTCGGGGCTTCCGTTCTCCACGGTGGAATTCTCCCTTGGTCAAGGATCTTCGCTTCCGTTCAGGCAGACTAACCGGCATTCCCGATGTTGAGAAGAAGGCCCTGTGTCACCTCTTCGCCATTTATTGGACGCCTATTGCCAGGGCTTCCGTCATTCGCAAGGACAGCAGTCTTCTCCTGGGAAAGGAGCGGCGCACGGGCCGGTTGGGACAGGGGGACAATCGGTGGGCCGTGCTCGTCCCGTCCGCACTCAGTGCCGGTCGGCGGCGGACCGGCACAGCGCGGCGCGGGCGCGGGCGAAGTAGGCCGGGTCGGGTGGTGCGGTGAGGATGTCGGCGAGCGCGAAGAGGTCCAGCGTCCGGCTGAGCCGCAGCCAGTCCGCCGGCAGCCGGCCGTTCCCGTCCCGGAAGCCCTCGACGAAGCCCGCGGTAAAGGCCGGCGGGTACTCGTGGGCGAAGCGCAGCATGTTCCCGACGTCGAAGAGCGGGGAGCCGCTGAAGGCGAGCTCCCAGTCGAGCACGGCGGCCACCGCCCACTGCCCGCCGCGCCGTTGGACCAGGACGTTCTTCGGGTTGAAGTCGCAGTGCACCAGGCTGCGTTCACCCGCCACGGCAGCCAGTGCCCGGGGCCCCCGGCGGGCCAGGGCACGCAGTGCGGCCGCATCCGTCCCGCTCAGCGGCCCGTCCGCGGCCGAGGTCGACAGACAGCGGTCGACGAAACCGGGCAGGTCACCCAGAGGGACCGCGCCGTCCGGGGCCGGGACCAGCGAAGAGTCGCCGAAGGCGCCCGGGCGGGGCAGCCTGACCCGGCCGATCCGCGCCAGCACGGCGCCGACGGCCCGGCCCAGGGCCCGCGCTTCGCCACGCACCGGGCCGTCGGCGAGTACCTGGCTGAGCGGGGTCCCGTCCACGAACCGGTAGAGCAGGGTGGGGCGACCGGTGGCCCGGCCGTGCGGATCGGCTGCGACCACCGTGGTCACCGGGACGGTACTGGCTGCCGCCCGGCCGAGGACGGCGACCTCCACCGCACAGGTGTTGCGTGGGACCCGACTGCCACTGGGCCGGTAGCGACGCAGCACGTAGCGCTCCGCTCCCGGTGCGTCGGCGTGCTGGGCCGTGAGCAGGGCCATGTCGTTGGTGAACCCGCCGGGCAGCGAGTCCACCTCGTGCAGCCGGGCGCCGGGCAGGGCGTGCCGGGTCAGCCAGGCGCGGGTGGCGGGGTCGAGGAGGCCCACCGGATCGGGGCGCGTCACATCGGCCAGCCTGCCCGGCCCGGGGCCGTCCTCATGCCTCCGTTCCCCCCGATGGCCCAGGGCCGGACCACGGCCGCTGCCGCGCGGCGGCGGCCGCCCCGGCCGCCAGGACCAGTCCGCCCGCCGGTCCGGCGAGGCGGCCGAGCCGGGCCGGGACCACGAATTCCTCGGCCGCGTGCTCGGGCAGCCCGGGGTATCCCGCCAGTGCCGCGGCCAGTTCGGCGCGGAGCAGCGGGAACAGCCCGGCGAGTTCCGCGACGCCGCCTCCGATCACGATCCGCTGGGGCGCCGTCGTGTAGACGATGTTGCGCAGCCCCGCGGCCAGGTAGGACGCCTCCAGACGCAGCGCCTCGCGCAGGGTTTCGCCGGTCAGTTCTTCGGCCGGTTTTCCCCAGCGGGCACCCATCGCCTCGCCGCCCGCCAGCCCCTCCCAGCAGTCGCCGTGGAAGGGGCAGGAGCCGGGGAAGGCGTCGCCCGGGATCCGGGGCACCGCGAGGTGGCCCATCTCGGTGTGGACCAGGCCGCTGACCACCTTGCCGCCGATCACCGCGCCGCCGCCGATACCGGTGCCGACGGTGAGGTAGACGTAGGTGTCCAGACCGCGCGCCGCACCCCAGCGGCCCTCGCCGAGGGCCGCGCCGTTGACGTCGGTATCAATGCCCACCGGCACGCCGAGCGCGGCGGCGACCGGACCGGCGACGTCCACCCCGGACCAGCCGGGTTTGGGAGTGGCGGCGAGATGGCCGAACTTGGCATGGTCCGGGCGCAGTTCGAGGGGCCCGAAGGAGGCGATCCCGATCGCCTCCAGCGGTCCGGTCTCGGCCGCCGTCTCCTGGAAGAAGGCGATGGCCCGGGCCAGGGTGGGGCCCGGTTCGCCGGTCGGGAACCGGATCTCGGCCTCGATCCGGTCGGGGGCCGAGCCGACCAGGCAGACGAACTTGGTGCCACCGGACTCGATCGACCCGAGCCGCGGCGCGCTCACTCCCCCACCGGCCAGCCGTCGGCGCCGACCGGGCCGGAGTGCGAGCGGATGACGACCTTGAGCGCGTCGTAGCGCGGTGGCCGTCCGGTGCCGGCGTCCCCGCCGCCCCGGGTGAGACCGCCGAGCGCGGCGAAGGCCTCTGCGTGACGTTCGAGCGGGAACTCGTGCGTCACCAGCCGCTCCAGGACCGGTACGGTGCCGGCGCCGGGCCGTTGTGAGCCGCCCAGCTCGGCGGCCAGACCCACAGCGACGGGGAAGATGTCGGCCCGGTAGTCCCCGGCGCCGATCAGCCGGATGCCTCGATTGGTGAGCTGAAGCGGGCGCAGCGGCACGGTGTAGGTGTCGTCGAAGCCCATCACCACGACCCGGCCGCCGTCGTCGATCAGCCGGAGCCCCGAGTCGAGGCCGGTGCCGGTGGTGTCGAAGACGATGGAGGGACGCTCGCCGCCCGAGGCCTTCACCACGGCTTCGGCCGGGTCCGTTTCGGCCACGTCCACGACGTTCGTGAACTGTTCGCGGGCATGCTCCAGCCGGTAGCCGTCCGGTTCGGCGATGGTGACCCGGCGCGCCTGGCGGGCGGCGACGAGTGCGGTCAGCATCCCGATCGGGCCTGCGCCGAGCACCACCACAGTGTCGTCGAAGGTTAAGGACGCTGCCTTGATGTTGTTCAGGACGCAGGCGAGCGGCTCGATCAGGATCGCGCTGCGGAAGGGCAGTCCGGCGGGAACGCGTTCGACGAATCGTTCCGGCAGAGTCACGGCCTCCGCGTATGTGCCGTCCCGGTCGACGCCGACCTCGGTCCCGGCCTTGTGACGGCAGAAGTTGGTCGCTCCCCGACGACACGGGACGCACCAACCGCAGTACAGCGTGGGGTTGACCACCACCCGGTCCCCCACCCCGACCGAACGCACCTGCGGCCCCGTCTCCCGCACCACACCCACCGACTCGTGCCCGAGCACCACGCCCGGCCGGGCCGGGAACCGCCCGAGCAGGATCTTGCGGTCCGTACCGCAGACCCCCGTACCGACGATCTCCACCACGACGTCATCACCGGTTGCGAGTTGGGCGGTGGGCCGGTCCTGCAGTTCGGCGGAGCCGGGACCCAGATACACGAGAGCGCGCACGAGACCTCCCCATCGGTGTTCGGGAGGGCGACGCTAGCGCAGCCGGACGCGGCTGGACACGGCGCCTCTGAGCCACTCCGCGGCCTCGGATGGCCCGGGCCCCCACAAATTCCGGGATGGCCGACACCGGCGAGGAAGGCGCCCCGACACTCAGGGGTCAAGCGGGAGCCGGGGCGGGAGCACCCCGGCACGCGGGCGGCGGCCACCAGCGGCCAGGCCGGCACAGTCACAGATACGCAAGGCCGTCAGGTCGAGGGTGATCCGCAATCGGCCTCCGTGCCCACAGCCGACGCAACATCCTGGATGCGCTGCGGCACTCCGGAGGGCAATACCGGCTCGACCCTGATCGAAGATCATGTCGTCCCCAACGGGTCGCCCTCGTCTCAGGTCACTGCCCGCGCGGCGGGCGGGGGCGGGCCGCGCCAGGGTCATGCCCGGCCCGCCGACGATACCGAAAGGCCGGTACAGCAGCTTGCCCGTGGGTCAGGCCACCTGCCCACAAACCCAGCCAACCGGCAACCGCCGCGGTCGACGCCGCGCACCATGCCCGGCCGACGTCCCACACAGGCGGGACGCGGACCACCACCGGAGCCCCACCGCAAGATCAATGTCGATGAGTTCGGGGTTCTGGCACAGATCTTGGGGACCACCGCTTCGCCGCACGGCGAGCCGCCTGACTCCAAGGAGCGGCCGCTGGCATCGTGGCCGTGTGTTCTCAGCAGCCCGGCGCGGGCCGACTGAGCGTGGCCCCGGAACCTCCTGCCCGGGGCTGCGCCATGCCGGACGCTGGTCGGGGACTGTGCCGCGTCGGCGGGGATGCTCGTGGCCGGGCCTAGGCCGTTTCCTGCGGATCATCTTCACCAGGCTGGTGCCGGCGTAGGTACGGTGGCGGCATGGCGACGATCCTGCGACACCCTCGACCTGGATTCACGTGGGACTGGTGGGCCGTCGACACCGAGGGCTTCCTCGTGCAGTTCAGCGGCGGGCCCGCCCCCGAGTACCTGCTGGCGCATGTGAACCACGTCGACGCCGCAGCCGCGTGGGCGGAGGAACATCGCCCCGCATGGTTCAACCCCGACCCCCTGCCGCTCCACGCCTTCAGCTGTAACGGCGAGTTGCCGACCTACACCCGGAACGGTGTCCCGGACTCCCCGCTGCGCCTGTCCGACGCACCAGCAGTCATCACGGACGTTGCGGCCATGGTCGAACTGAAGAAGGCAGTGAGAGAAACCTGGACGATCTACCTCGACGACGGGTGGGTCTAGCCAGCTGGTTTCGCGTCACCTCGCCGACCAGATGAGGATGGCGGCGAGGTGGAGTCCGGCCAGGTAGACGGTAGCGTTCTTGTCATAGCGAGTGGCAAGGCCGCGCCACTGTTTTAGCTGGTTGATGCAGCGTTCGACCGTGTTTCGGCGCTTGTATGCCTCGCGGTCGAAGGCCGGGGGTCTGCCGCCCCGGGTGCCCAACCGCTTGCGGTTCGCAGCCTGGTCGGCCGGCTGCGGGATCACCGCTCGGATGCCGCGACGCCGCAAGTAGTGGCGGATTGCGCGGGATGAGTAGGCCTTGTCGGCCAGGACCGCGTCCGGCGTGGTTCTGGGCCGCCCGGTCTGCCGCGGCACCCGGATCTGATCCATGACGTGCTCGAATGCGGGAGCGTCCCCGGCCTGACCGGGCGTGACGACGAAGGCCAGGGGTCGGCAGTGGCCGTCTGCTGCGAGGTGTGAATCTTCGTGGTCAACCCGCCGCGGGACCGTCCGAGGGCATGATCGTGCGGCTCGCCAGCCGGAGCCCCCTTTGACGGGCCCCTGCGGCGTGCTGATGGGCACGCACGATCGTGGAGTCGACTGAGACCACCCAGTCCAGATCCCCCTCGATGTCCGCCTGAGCGAGGAGAGCGGTGAACACCTTCTCCCAGGTGCCGTCGGCGGCCCATGTCCGCAGCCGGTTGTGGACGCCCTTCCACGACCCGAACCGTCCGGGCAGGTCCATCCAAGGCGTTCCGGTGCGGTACTTGAACGCGATCGCGTCGATCACCTGCCGGTGATCCCGCCACCGCCCACCCCGCCGAGGTGTCCGATCCGGCAACAACGGCTCGATACGTTCCCACTGGGCATCGGTCAACGACACACATCAACTAACGATCAGATGATCCACAGGAAACGCCCTAGGCGGATGCGTCGCCCGGTCGGCCTGGTGCGCCGCATACACGGCCGGTACGGGGCCTCAGAGGCTGCCGGTCCGGCGGGCTGCGGTGCGGGGCCGCATTTGGTCGCTTCGGCTGTCTCCAGGGGCACCCGATGCGCACCCCATTTCCGGGGGGCCAAGGGGGCAGGGCCACTGTACGCCCGTCAGTGAGCGGACGCTCCGAACTCCGCGTGCTGCGGGTGAAAAGCGTACTCGGCATCGTCGTCTGAGAGCGGAGGGGGAAAGGAGATCCGATGCGCATCCGCCCGTGCTTGCGCCATGAGATCTTCGAACTCTTCGTCGGTCACGGGTCCCACCTCGCAGAAATTCTCCTCATGGGTGATTCGCGACATGACCGCGGCCGGATTGGCCCTGCGCATGCGTGAGGGCATCTCCTGGTGGTGCGGCAGGACCGAGACCGTGTCGTCGGTCGGCGGACGGGGACCGTAAGGAGACCGAAGCCGAGACGGCCGTTCGGGGCCTGTCGCGCGCTCTGCGGCCAGCCACACCAGCACATCCGTTCCGCTGCGGGCACGCTGATTCCATGCGGCAGGATGTCCACGCCTCCTTCCGCCGTCGGGCTGTGATCACGGTTGACGCCTCTTCTGCGGGTCACAGCCCGGCCACCCCTCCGCCGCAGTGACGTCCGGGTGACGCGTCTCGCCACCAGGCGGGGTCCGGCGTCAGCACGCGGCGGATGCACCAGCCCTGACCGATCCTGCGGCAGCCTGGATTGACGGGTGCTGGGCTCGAGAGCCCGCCAGAGGCGTTCTCGGCTGCTCGTGTCCCACTCGGCGGGCGAACGCTTCCGGCGGGTTTCTGCGCGTCAAGGCAGCCAGTGCCGTCCGACACTGCGCCGTTGGGGTGGTCTCCCCGGTCCGGGAGCATCCGTAAGCACGGCGCCTCCGAAGTAGCGCTGGGCCTGCCACCACCCTGGTCGGGCCATCAGCCATGCGAAAGGTGAACATGCGTACTCGCAGCACTGTCATCGCCCTCTCCGCCGTCCTCGCGGCGGTCTGCACGACCCCTGCCCTCGCCTCGGTCTCCGACATCGACCCCCCGGCGCAGACCCTGCCGGCCATGGACCACAGGGGTCTGACCGCGATCGGACTGACCTCCGACCAGCGCCTGGTGGAATTCGACGTCGACCAGCCGTCCAAGACCCAGGCGCTGGGCAGGGTGTCGGGCCTGCAGGGTGACACCAAGCTCGTTGGCATCGACTTCCGTGTGCAGAACGAGCAGCTTTACGGCGTCGGCGACCGTGGCGGCATCTACACCCTCAATACCAACAACGCCAGGGCCACGAAGGTGTCCCAGCTCACCGTCCCCCTGTCGGGTGGGCAGTTCGGCGTCGACTTCAATCCCGCCGCCAACCGGCTGCGCGTCATCTCCGACACCGGCCAGAACCTGCGCCACAACATCGACGACGCCGCGGCCCTTCTGGGCACCACTGTCGACGGCGCCCTGACCAACCCCACCACCCCGCCCTCCACCGCCATGGGAGTCACCGGCGCCGCCTACACCAACAACGACCTGAACCCGGCAACCGCGACGACCCTCTTCGACGTCGACACGATGGCCAACCGGATCTCCCTGCAGTCCCCGGCCAACGCCGGCACCCTCGCCCCCACCGGCAACCTTGGTGTGGACGCCGCCCTGGACGCCGGCTTCGACATCTACTACAACGCCAAGACCGGCACGAACAAGGGCTTCGCCACCCTCGGCACGGGCAGCTCCTACAGCCTGTATGAGATCAACATCCTCAACGGCAAGGCCACCAGCCGGGGCACGTTCCCGAGCCGGCAGCAAGTCACCGACATCGCTCTGCCCCTGAACCAGGGGCGCTAGCCGCCACACACCTCGGGCGCGGCCGTTTGGGGGCGGCCGCGCCCGAGCTCCGGATGGCCAGGACAAGGCGGTACCTGGGGCTGAGTACGTCGCGGCGGCACGCAAGCCTCTTCTCCGTCCCGTGCCCGCACCAGCCGGTCCGACCGACCTGCGACAGCGTGAACCTGCGCGTGCACATGGCCTGTTCACCGCGGACAGGGACAAGGCCGTGAGCCGGACCCCGGGGGGGGAGATCCGGCCCACGAAGCGCGTTCGGGGCGAAGACCGTGATGTTCTTGGCGTTGTTGAGGGTGTCGACCAGGCCGGCCTGGTCGACGGCGGCGACGAGGGTGGAAAGGGCCGGGTTGTTTGAGGCGGCGGTGGCGACCGGGGCCTTGGCCATGCCGTCGAAGGAGCCCGCGCCCTCAGCGGGAACCCCGGCGCAGGCCGGGCCGAACGGCTTGTCCATCGCCATCGAAGCGTCCGACGTCGCGGGCCGGGAGGCGTCGGGAGCATCGCTGCTCTTGTCTGCGGCGGATCCGGAGGAAGAGTCGCTGCCGGAGTCGGAGCAGGCAGCGAGGGCGAATGGCAGGACGGCGGCCGCGGCGGCGGCGAGGCGGTGCGGCGGTGCGGCGGTGCGGCGGAAACGGAGCGTGCTGGACATGAGGATCTGCGACCGCCGGGATTGGCATTCCAGGGGAAGGACCACTGGCGCCAGGTGTCGACGGTGGCCTGGGGGGCAAGGTCCGCGTCTTGCCAGGGTCCGTCGTCGATGCGGACCTCCACGCGCTGGATGCCGCGGTGCCGGGCCGATGCGAAGCCGGCGATCGTCACGGTTCCGGCTGCGGGCCGGCCGAAGGGCCGGGGGGTGTCGATACGGGCCTGGGTCTTGATCGGTGCCTTGCGGGCCCACTTGCGTTTGACCCAGTACGGGTCGTAGGAGTCGAAGGTGCTGAGCTCGATCTCCTCGATCCACTTGCAGGCCGACACGTATCCGTTCAGGCCGGGGACGAGCATGCGTACGGGAAAGCCGTGGTCGACTTTCCACCGCTGGACGGCGGCTTGACGCCGCACTCCCGGAGCAGGTCGACCAAGCGCACGCCGAGCCAGCATGCGTGGCCGATCCAGGGGCCGCCAACCTCGTTGGAGACACAGGTCAAGGTGATGTCGCGCTCGATGGGCGGCCGGTCCAGCAGTTCCCGGAACGTGTAGGTGCGGGGGCGGGTGACACCCTTCCCGCGGATGCGCGGCCGCCGGGGGCCCGCGCGTCCACCTTGGGGACGACCAGCGCGGTGTCGACGCGGTAGAAGTCCTTGTTCCGGGTGGTGAAGGAGCTGATGCCCACCGCTTTCAGCTGGACTCCTTTGGGGAGCGGCTGGGCCGGGGATGCCGGTGCGGGTAGCTCGACCGCGGCCCGGGAGGCCACTGCGCCCTGGCCGCGTCGGCCTGTCAGTGCCCGTCCCGGGGACGACGCCGAGGAGCCCGAGGACGGCGAGGCTGCCGAGCTGCAGGACGAGCTTGTCGTTCTCGCCGAAGGTGCGGATCGCGAAGTCCTTGACCGCGGCCGGTGTTCGGTCGATGGCGGCACCGCCCACGACGGTCACAGGTCCGGCCTGCGGCCGCACCAGCGAGGCCACCAGCTCGGCCACCGCCAGCGCCGCGTATCCGGCCGGCAGACCGGACACGGCGCCCAGCGCGCCGCGGGTGAAGGGCGTGCGGGAGGTGCTCACATTTGCCATTCGCTTGGCTCCGTCCGGCGGATTGGTCATCCTCCGGCGAAGGCGTTTGTCCTGTCCGAAGCGGGCGGGTACTGCGGGTGGCGGTGCCGACCGCCACCCGCAGCGGATCCCCCTCAACCGCGCTCACCCGTCAGGGCGCGGAGTACGACTGGCACTCCCGAGCGCGTCGAGCGGGGATCGTCCGGCCCGTGACTCCCCGTTGCAGGCAACGGGCCGGAGTGGGTGGGGGCTCAGGCGTTGACGCAGGTGTTGCCGAAGGTGGGGTTCAGCAGCCCGATGACACTGATGGAGTTGCCGCAGGCGTTGACCGGGATGTGGATCGGGATCTGGATCAGGTTGCCCGAGCCGACGCCCGGCGAGTAGGCGGCCACACCCTGAGCGCCGGCGTCGGCGGAAGCCGCTGATCCGGCACCGAGCACGGCGGCCGCGGTGGTGAGGGCCAGCACAACACACTTGAGAACACGGGACATGACTGCCTCCAAAGGTCAGGAAGGGAACCCGAAGCCCGTCTCGGGCTCCGGAGAGGCACTGCCATCGGGCCTCAGCGCTGGTTTCGGTGCCGCGGGCGCAGCGGCTCGGTCGGAGCGGCTGGTTTCGCTCGATCGGATGACTACGGGGGTGCGGTGTTGCCTGCAGCAGAGCAATCCGCACGTGCCCGCTACGAAAAGGCGTGCAGGACCAGCACGAACACGGCCGGCTCCAGGGATGCGCGGGGCGTCCTTCTCTCCGCGAACGGTTGACCGTTGCCCAGCGGGGTGTCGAGCAACAGCACTCGGCAATGACGGGTACGGCGACGCCACACAGGTGTCAGGTGCCGGTGCGCGAGCGGGGCTTCGCTCACCGACCGCGAACGGCCCCTCGGCCACGGCCACCCCCGACTCCGAACACAGGCACCATGCGGGCGTCTGTCCAGGACCGAAGCCGTTCCCGCGCCATGGCCAGGTCCGTGGTCGTTGGGCACAGCGTCCACGGGGTTGTGAGTGCACGTCCGGAGACCAGGTTCTCCAGCAGGACGCGGCGGTCCCGGTAGGGCACCCAGGCCGCGGCCGAACGGCCCGCTACCGTCGAACCGAGGGCTCGCCTGCATACCTACCGGGTCCGGGAAGGCGTCGGCGCCAACTCACGGCGGCCTCTGGCTGACAATTACGCCGCTGTCCTTCTTGGGTCCTTTCCCCACGCCTCGGCAGACGCCTGCTCGTACACGGCGTTCAACGGAACGCACGTCTGCCTATGACGTCGCCCCTTGAGTTCCAGGTGGCGTGGTTGCCGGCTCCATTCACTACCTTCGTTCTGAGGGTCTGCCCTCCCAGCGACAACGGCGAAAGAAGTCGGGGCAAGGACTTCCCCTGCGATCAGCGTGGGCCGACATGCCACGCATGGCGCAATGAGCCGCTCCGGCGGCTCCCCAGGTCACTTTGTGTGCAGGCGGTGACCGGCGTGGCTGGGTGTTAAATGAGGTGGCGGGGCAGGTCATGGACGAAGAGAGAGTGGACCGGTCGGAGGGTTTCGGTGAGCGGCTGCTCGGCCTGTTGCTGGACCGGGCGCCGCATCTGCCGCCGCAGCTGATCGCTCCGTTGATCGCGGAGGAGGTGGGCAGGGTCGGAGGGCGTGATGTCTCCATCCTGCTCCAGGACTATGCGCAGGAGTTGCTGGTGCCGCTGCCGGGCAGGAAGCTGCACGTCAGTCAGCCCCAGCCGGTGATCGACTCCCCGGCTGGCCGGGCTTTTCTGCGTGGGAAGGCCGTCGAGGTGCCGCTGGCCCGCGGCGGCGTCCGGATGTACCTGCCGCTGCTGGACGGCAGCGACACGGTGGGCGTCATGGCCCTCACCCTGGACGACGTCGGCGAGGACGACCGGCGCCTGCTGCGCCGGCTCGCGGGCCTGGTCGCCGACCTGCTGGTCACCAAGAACGCCTACACCGACCAGTTCTTCCTGGCCCGGCGCCGGGAGCCGATGAGCGTGTCCGCGGAGATCCAGTGGGGCCTGCTGCCGCCGCTGACGATGACCGTGCCGCAGGTCGCGGTGGCCGGCATGCTGGAGCCCGCCTACCGCGTCGCCGGAGACAGCTTCGACTACGCCCTCAACGACAACATCCTCCACGTGGCCGTGATCGACGCGATGGGCCACGGCCTGAACGCCGCCGTGATGGCGACCGTGGCCATCGGCGCCTACCGGCATGCCCGGCGCGTGTTCGTCAGCCTGGCCGAGAAGTACACGTACATGGACGACGCCATCTCCCGGCAGTTCGGTCCCGACCACTTCGTCACCGCCCAGCTGATGCACCTGAACATCGCCACCGGTGAGCTGGAGCTGGTCAACGCGGGCCACCCCGCGCCGCTGCTGATCCGCGACGGCAAGGTCCTGCGGCAGCTGGACAGCGCGACGACGCTGCCCGTCGGCTTCGGCGGCGAGGAGCCCCGGATCAGAGAGCACACACTCCGGCAAGGCGACCGCGTGCTCTGCTACACCGACGGCATCATCGAAGAACACGTCACCGGCGGGGAGCAGTTCGGCGAGGAACGCCTCATCCGCTGCGTCAACCTCCTCGGGGAAAAGCCGTCGGAGGGGATGCGGGCAGACCTGCGCCGGCTCTCCCACACGCTGAAGAGCGAACGAGGCGGGCACACCAGCGACGACGCCACCCTCTTCATGATCGAATGGCGCGGGGGCGCCGCCGACCACCTCGCGGTCCTCGACTGAACGCCCCCACGTCAACCCAGCCTGACCCGAACGGGACAGCACCGCCCACGCAGACGGTCAGCGGGGACCAACTGACCGCTTCGACCCGTCTGCAGGCTGCGGCCCGTAGCCCAGACGGCTGCCTGCGAGAGGCCCGGAAGTGATCACCTTCGTGCTACTGGCTGTGGTCGGGGACGTGGCGTCCGGCGGCCAGGCGTCTGGAGTGCCCGGCCGGTCTCGCCAGCTGCTCTTCAGTACTCCCAGGTCAACGACCTGGCCCTACTCAGGTTCGGGTGTGGTGGCGATGACGATCTGAGCGGCCTCGGTGATGTTGTCGGCGCGGACTGCGCGGGCCATCGCTTCACGGGCGGCGTCGGCGGTGGTGTCCGGAGGAACCACCAGCAGGGCGAAGTGGTCGTTGTGGCCGCGGGTGATGAGGACGGTGTCGTCGCCGACCGGGTCGGCGTCGAGGTGCACGACCTGGCCGTCGATGACCATGCGGGTCGGGAGGCCGTTCCAAGCCGACGCGTCCACGCCCACGCGGGTGATCGGCCCGAGATGCCCGGTCAACACGCTGATCAGCGCAGGCAGCTCGGCCTCGATGTCGCGGGTGCGGGGCCACCACGCACCGTCCAGGAGCCCCTCCCGAGACCGCGTGGTCTCCAGCCGCAGCAGGGCCGTGCCAGGTTTGACCGCCTGGTGGATCGCGTCCGGCAGGAGCAGTGATGGCCTGTCGGGAATGCCGGAGTCAGCCATCTGGATCCGCCCGTCCACGGAGTGCGGCCGCGCCTCATGGCAGGTCAGCACCGATGCCGACCTGCGACGTACGCGAGCCCGCCGTCGTTCCACGGTACTACCGCCGCCCGCACCGTCGCTCTCCACAGCGCCTCCGCCGAAAAATACCTGGTCAAACCGGTCATTGCCCATCGAGCAGGCGTACAGTTGAAGCACCGGAAGTACTTCGAGCACCGGCTTCACGCGGGTGTCATTTCCGGCGATCGCCTAAAAACCGGGCTGCCGACGGGCAGTCCGGGGGCAGGTCCGCATCATGACCACCACCCTCGACCGGACCGCGCCCCGCGACCTCGCCGCAGAGCTCCCGGCACGCTTGTCCCTCACGCCGAAGACCACCCTCGCAGGTCAGCTGGACGGTGCCTGGTGGCCGTACTCGCGTGACCTCGAAGCCGAGCTCCCGGCGCTGGCCGCCGCTCTGGAGGAGCCCTGGGGGCGCATCACGCGCGTCAGTGTGAACCCCGGCCGCTGGCCGGTCGTCCCGCGTACGGTTGCCGTGGCCGGGCGTGTGCTGCATGTGGGCTGGTTCACCGAGCAGGACCCCGACAAGCTGATCCTGCTCTCCTACACCGTCGGCCGCTGGGATCTCCTGGTGATCCCGCCGGAGACCGAGCCGGCGGCTGCGGCCCGGCTGCTGGCCGCCGCCGCGATCCCGGGCAGTGTCCTGGCCGCGGGGGTCCTGATGGCCAACGAAGTCGTCATCGGGCGCGGCATCCGCGACGCCCGCCGCCGGGAAGCCACCTGGGAGGACGAGGGCGGGGCCTGCATGTCCACCTTCGGGGAGCCGTTCGGACGAAGCGCCCTCCCACTGTCCGCGAACGGCTGGAGGTGAGCTTCGTGGAGACGATCGTCCTCATCGTGGTGATCATCCTCATGATCGGCGTCGGAATGCGCTGGATCCACCTGTTGAACGCGCAGCACGATGCGCGGATCGAGGCCTACCGCTTCAGTGACCCCCTGCCGAGGCCTCCCGGCCTGCCGGACGACACCGGTCGTCGAGCCCACCACACGGGTGCCGACCGGTGAGGAACAGACCTTCCTCCGACCGGGGGCAGCGGTCGGGGCGCCTCGGCGCCCCGACCCGCCGGCCTCCTCACCCGCCCACGACGGCCGTGCCCGCCTCCGCGTAGGACCCCGGCCGGCACCGGCGCACACTCCGACGAGATCTGAGAATCCCCGACCGGCCCCGGAGCCCACTCCACCCCCCTCACGAAAGGAAGCGGTCATGGCCACACTGCGCGAACGCAAGACCTACCGCGACCAGGTGCTCCGGGTCCTGTACGAAGCCGTCGAAGGCAACCGCCTCCTCGGCATCACCGGAGCACAGCTGCGGCGCGACCTCCACGTACCGGAACAGGACCTGGCCGCCGCCTGCACCTACCTGGCGGGCGAAGGACTGATCACCGTCGACTGGGAACCCGGCAACACCCCCGCGATGGTCACCCTCACCCACCAGGGAATCCGGCACATGGAATCCGAGGAGGAAGAACACGGCTGAATCCCCTCACACACGTGAAGGGCCTGGCAGGTGGGCAGCCAGCGCTTCAGTCGCGTTTCCGAGTCCTCAAGAGCAAGATCAAGTGCTTAGCGCTACCGGCTGCTTCGCTGCTCCACACGCCCGGAGACGGAGCACTCGGCGATCTGCCGATCGAGGTACTGGGCCGACTCCGCTCGGACCGGGTCCCGGTTGACCCGCCGGGTTGCGTGGATCGACCACGAGGGACCGTTGCCGTTCATCGAGGGCACCGTGCTCTGTCCGGCGGTCGAGAAGCTGCGCAGCGGCGGGGTGAACAAGCCCGTCTGACTGTGGTGTTCGGGTACCGACGGAGTGCGTGCTCGGGGAAGACCCGGCGGCCGAGGTCAAGAGCGGCGCTCACCTGCGGTGACGTTCGCCGTGATCAGGCGGAGCAGGTATCTGGCGGTGGCGTCCTGTTCCGGAGTCAGGTTCATCGCATCGCCGATGGCGAGCGGGACGGTCCGGGCCTTGCCCTGAAGGGCCGCACCAGCCTCGGTGAGGCGCACGGCGACCGAGCGCTCGTCGTCCACGCGCCGCTCGCGCAGGACCAGGCCGTTTGCTTCAAGGCGCTTGAGCAGCGGGGAGAGCGTGCTGGACTCCAGCTGGAGCGCGGCGCCCAGGTCCCGTACGGAGAGGGAGTCCCGCTCCCAGAGGGCGAGCATCACCAGATACTGCGGGTAGGTCAGTCCCAGTTCGTCCAGCAGGGGCCGATAGCTCGCCGTGACCGCACGTGAGGCGGCGTAGAGGGCGAAGCAGAGCTGGTCCTCCAGCCTGAGCGAGTCGCCTTCCGCCTGCACTGTCGCCGCCTTCGCCATGTCGCCGTTTCCCTCTGCTTCCGCCTGGTCCGCTGCTGCCATCGGCTCGGATCCCCGGCTTCTCATCCTACTATTCGAAGCGCGCGCGACCATAGCGTGCTCGATTAAGTTGTGCACGACTTAATCGTGCATTACCTTCCTGGTGTGCCTGCCAGGCGGCGGGCACGACGACCGCCGAGGGTCACCAGCCCTCGATGCCCTACGCCTTGGAGAGTCCGACATGACTGAGAAGAGTGCTCGTCCGGTCCTGGAACCCGCCGCGGCCGCATTCGCGGAGGCCACTGCGAAGCCGCCGTTCCTGTTCCAGATCCCGCCGGCCGAGGGCCGCAAGGCCGTCGACGAAGTCCAGTCCGGTGACATCGCCGAACCCGCCGTCGACGAGGAGTGGGTGACCGTCCCCGGCGGCCCCACCGGCTCGGTCCGCGCGCGAATCGTCCGCCCGACGGGGGCATCCGAGCCGCTCCCGGTGATCGTCTACATCCACGGAGCCGGCTGGGTGTTCGGCAACGCCCATACCCACGACCGCCTCGTACGCGAACTCGCCGTGGGAACCGGCGCGGCCATAGTCTTCCCCGAGTACGGCCTCTCCCCGGAGCACCGCTACCCGGTCGCCATCGAGCAGAACTGGACGGTGGCCCGCTGGGTCGTCACCGACGGCGCCGGCCACGGCCTGGACGCCACCCGGATCGCGGTCGCCGGGGACTCCGTCGGCGGCAACATGAGCATCGCCCTCACCCTCATGGCCAAGGAGCGCGGCGGCCTGGACCTGCGCCAGCAGGTCCTCTTCTACCCCGTCACCGACGCCGCCTTCGACACCGGCTCCTACCACCAGTTCGCCGAGGGCTACTTCCTGCGCCGCGACGGGATGCAGTGGTTCTGGGACCAGTACACGACGGACGAGGCACAGCGGGCGGAGATCACCGCCTCCCCGCTGCGCGCCACCACCGACCAGCTCACCGGCCTGCCCCCGGCGCTGGTGATCACCGCGGAGGCGGACGTCCTGCGGGACGAGGGCGAGGCGTACGCGAACAAGCTGCGTGCCGCGGGCGTGCCCGTCACGGCAGTGCGCTACCAGGGCATCATCCACGACTTCGTCATGCTGGACGCACTGCGCGGAACCCGGGCGGCAGCGTCCGCAATCGAGCTCGCCGTCCGCGTCCTGGAGCGGGCGCTGGCCGATGGCTGAGCCCGAACCGGCGCCCGCCACGGTGCCGGAGCACGGCCCGGCCGACGGGGGGAGGCACCTGGAACCCGGCCTGCGCCGGATGACGCGCGTCAATCTGCGGCCCATCGCCTCGCCCATGCCACTGGGCTTCTACTCCGTGGCCATCGCCTCGGTGATCGTCGGCTGTTTCCAGATCGGGCTCTTCGAGGAGGGCGCGCACCGCGCCGTCGGTCTGGCCATCTTGCCGGCCTTCGTCCTGCAACTGCTGGTGAGTGACTTGGCGTTCGGCGCGCGTGATGTGCTGGCGGCGACGCTCATGGCCTCCACCGCGTCCAGCTCGGCGGTTCGCGCCTCGGCCGGCAACGCGGCGTGCACCTCCTCCGGCCGCAGAAGCACCGCGAACCGCTGCTTGGCGATGACGAACACCCGCATCGCCTGACGGTAGAGAGCCGCGTTCTGGACGGTGAGGTGGGCGAAGGGGCTGTAGCCGTCCGGTCGCGGTTCCGGGGCGGTGGTGGTGACGGTCATCGCCAGCCGTTGTCCCGCAGCGCACAGGCGCGCAGACGGGGACGAAAGCACTTGGCTGATTCACACCTGTCCGGCGCGAGTGCCGGCCCGGCCTGGAATCCGGGGATCCGGATTCCAGGCCGGGCCGTCGCTCCCGTTCGTTTCGTTCAGCGCAGGGACACCCATTTGGCCGCGCTCGGTACCCCCTTCTCGTCCAGCAGGAAGAGCATGTAGTGGCCGGGC
>NZ_JBIAVU010000026.1:0-68852 GCF_042894695.1 Streptomyces sp. NPDC001513 | reverse complement strand
AGTGCGTTCGGCGCCCTGCGGGGATCACCCCGACACACACCCGACCCCGGCCCAACCGGCCCGGCTGCGCCGATCCTTCAGCCCTGCCGCACCGATCCTTCAGCCCAGCCGCACCAACTCCAGCCTGGCTGCACCATTCGGCTTCGCCGCACACATTCAGCCCCTCCGGCGTTTGAGGAGCGGGTCCGGGCAGAGCCCGGCGGGGTCCGGGGCGGAGCCCCGATCTTTGAGCCGCGCCAGCCAATCCGGCCGCACTACCCCACCCGCTCACCGTCCAGCCCCGCCCGGACAGTCCGGCCTCGCCGCACCATTTCAGCCCCTCCGGCGTTTGAGGAGCGGGGTGCGAGGCGGAGCCCCGGGGCGGCGCCACGCCCGGCCCCGTCCCGACAGGCCGGTTCTGTTAGCGCCGCGCCAGGAAGTCCTCGAACGTGGCCTTGCCGACGGCGTGCGCCGGGGCCAGGTGCCCGCCGCGGCGAAAGGCGGCGGCGGCCTTGCCCGGGAGGCGGACCGGGAGGACCGGGCGGCGGCGGCCCGTGCCGCGGAGATACGCCCGGGCCAGGTCCGTCATGTCGCGCGACGCGGGGCCGCCCATGTCCGGCACCCGCCCCGCCGGCGGGGCGACCGCGAGCGCCGCCAGCCGGTCCGCGACCTCGTCGACCGAGATCGGCTGGTCCCGCGTCCCCGCGGGCACCAGCAGGACCGGCAGCTTCGCCATCGCCCGGAAGTAGCCGTGGACGAGGTCGTGGAACTGGGTGGTGCGCAGCACCGTCCAGCCCAGGCCCGACTCCTCCAGCATCCGCTCGACCTTGTGCTTGACCTGGTAGTACGAGTACGGCACCTGGTCCACGCCCACGATCGAGATGTAGACGAGGTGCCCGACCCCCGCCCGCCGGGCCGCCCCGATGAGGTGGCCCGCCGCCGTGTCGTCCCCGCCGCGCGGGCTGCTCGCGCAGTGCACGACCACTTCCGCCCCCGCCATCGCCGCGTCCAGCCCGGCGCCGTCCCGCAGGTCGACGGGGTGGTCCGGGGAGTGCCGGCTCAGGACGCGGACCTCGTGGCCCG
Source organism: Streptomyces sp. NPDC001513 (assembly GCF_042894695.1). Classification (NCBI taxonomy): domain Bacteria; kingdom Bacillati; phylum Actinomycetota; class Actinomycetes; order Kitasatosporales; family Streptomycetaceae; genus Streptomyces; species Streptomyces sp. NPDC001513. The sequence continues at coordinate 67,790 of NZ_JBIAVU010000026.1, read as the reverse complement.
CGTCCCGCAGCCGGGTGACGACCTGCGATCCGAGGGTTCCCGTGCCGCCGGTGACGAGGATGGTGCTCATGGTCCGTCCGTCCTTCCCTGGGGAAAAGCCTTCGCCAGCAAGGACCGGACAGCCCTCAGGAATGTGACAGCTGGCGCCGCAGGAATTCCAGCTTCTCCGGGTTCACGACCGCCTGCATCCCGCTGACCAGGCCGTTCTCGAACTCGATCAGCAGGACCGCCGCCTCCCCGAACAGCAGCGCGGGCGCCCCGTTTACCTCCGCGAAGGTGACCGGCAGACCCGCCACGTACTTGCCCAGCGCGCCCACCGCGAAGCGGGCCACCTTGTCGCGGCCCAGGATCGGCCGCCGCGCCGCGTTGACCACGCCGCCGCCGTCCGACACGTACCGCACGTCCGCCGTCAGCATGTCCTCCAGCCGGGACACGTCCCCGCTGCGCGCCGCCGACATGAAGGTGTCCACCAGGCCCTGCCACTGCGCGGGGTCGGGCCGGAAGCGCGGCCGCGGGGCCTCCACGCGCTGGGCCGCCCGCCGGTACAGCTGGCGGCAGTTGGCCTCGGAGAGGTCGAGGAGCCCGGCGATCTCCCGGTGGCCGTACGCGAAGGCCTCGCGCAGCACGTACACCGCCCGCTCCACCGGCGTGAGCTGCTCCAGCAGCACCAGCAGGGCCATGGACACGCTGTCCCGCTGCTCCGCCGACTCCAGCGGGCCGAGCGTCCCGTCCCCGGTGAGGACCGGCTCCGGCAGCCAGGGGCCGACGTACTCCTCGCGCCGGACCCGCGCCGAGGTGAGGTGGTTGAGGCACAGGTTCGTGACGACCTTGGCGAGCCAGGCCCCCGGGTTGCCGACGTCCCCGCGGTCCGCCGACGCCCAGCGCAGGTACGCGTCCTGCACGGTGTCCTCGGCTTCCGCGGCGGAGCCGAGCATGCGGTAGGCGATGCCGAACATCCGGGGCCGGTGTTCCTCGAAGACCGCGTCGGTCGCGGTGACATGGGTGCTCACCGGAACAGCGTAGGCACGGGCGAGGACCCGGTGGCCGCCGGGCCACCGGGTCCTCGGTCGGATCAGGGTCAGCAGGCGCCCTGGTCCTTCCAGACGCCCCATTCACCGGTGGTGCCGGGCTCCTCGTTCTGCGTCCACCACTGGGCCTTCCAGGTGTGGCCCTTGTGCGAGACGACGTTGCCGCTGTTGTAGACCGTGCCCGCCACGTACGCCGGGCCGGTACAGGTCCCGCCCGTCGGGGGAGGGGTGGTGGGCGGCGTGGTCGGGGGAGTGGTCGGCGGGGTCGTCGGCGGCTGGGTGCCGCCCGGTTCCGTCACCGTGGTGCCGCGCGCCAGGTCCCCGGCGAGGGCGTAGGTGGTGCCGGAGATGTTCACCGTCCAGTTGGAGGGCGTGGAGACCGGCAGGTAGTAGTTGAACGCCAGGTCGACCGAGGCGCCCGGGGCCAGCGTCTGCCAGGCCGGGAGCTTCAGGGAGACCCGCTGGAAGTCGCCCTTCAGGCCGCCGACGTTGTTCCCGGTGTGACCGCTGCTGATCACCTTCGTGCCGAAGCCCGACTGGTCGGAGGCGTTGTCCGGGGCCGAGGTCCCGTAGTCGAACCGGAACTCGGTGCCGCCGGGCAGCGTCGTGTTCGTGTTGTTGGTGATCTTGAGCTTCGGGGTGAGCGGGTAGTTGGAGTCGCCCAGCTTGAACTCGGTGAACTCCGTCTTGATGTTCACGGCCTGGGTGGGAAGCGCCGCGTCGGACTTCTTCGCGCCGTACGGCGAGGCCGACTTGAACTTCTGGTACATCGTGTCGGTGAGCGTGTCGCCCATCTCGTACTGGCCCTTGGCCGCGTTGTACGCGTAGTCGCCCGCGAGCTCCCAGACCATCGTGCCGCCGATGCCCTTGTTCACCACGTAGTCGGCCTTGGCGGCCACCGACTGCTCGTCCTCCGTGGAGAGGAAGACCTTCTTCTGCGCGTTCCACAGCCACGGTGCCACCAGGGTGGAGTCGTACTTGCGGACGTAGGTGCCGGTCAGCGTGGTGTTGGCCGGGAAGCCGTACTTGGTGACGTAGTCGCCGACGACCCCCTTCTCCAGGTTCTTGGCGTGCCACATCGGGTTGGAGCCCGCCGGGGACTCGACCCCGTTGGTGTCCTTGTCGTGCCACAGGTTGTCGATGCCGACCGCGCCGTCACCGCACTTGGTCAGGCCCGCGCCGGCCGGGCAGGTGGTCGCGGGGGCCTTGCCCCACAGGCCGTCGGTGCCGCCCTGCACGTTCTTGAAGCCGCGGGTGTAGTACGGCAGGCCGATGTTGATGCGACCGCCCGGCATCGAGCCGCGGAAGTAGTGGTACGCCCAGTCGGTGTTGAGGTAGCCGATGCCGCCGTACTGGGAGGTGGAGTACACGCCGGCGGCGGCGAGTTCGCCGTCCTTGCCGTCGTCGAAGAGCGAGGCGTTGGGGCCGACGTACTCGTTCCAGGCGCCGTGCAGGTCGTAGGACATGATGTTGACGTAGTCCAGGTACTTCTGGACCTGGAAGGTCTCCATGCCGCGCAGCAGGTAGCCGGAGGAGGGGGCGGCGACGGAGAGCAGGTAGTGCTTGCCGTCGGCGGCGCCCGCACGGTCGAGCTTCTCGCGCAGGGACTTCATCAGGGCCGCGTAGCCCTGGACCAGACCGGCGCGGCGGGCGTTGGCCAGCTGCCAGTCGAGCGGGTTGCCCGCGTCCTTCATGGTGGTCGGGTACTCGTAGTCGATGTCGACGCCGTTGAAGCCGTACTTGCGGACGAACTCGACGGAGGAGTCGGCGAAGGTGTCGATGCCGGCCTGGTTGACCGAGCCGTCGGCGTTCGTGGCCATCGAGTAGAAGCCGCCGGAGGCGACGCGGTTGCCGTCGTCGCCGAAGTAGCCGCCGGTCTCCGCCCAGCCGCCGACCGAGATCAGCGTCTTGACGTTCGGGTACTGCTTCTTGAATTTGGTCAGCTGATTGAAGTGGCCCTTGTAGGGGAGGGCCGGGTCCATCTCGGCGCCCGCGACGCCGGGCCAGGTCATCCCGGTGGCGGCGTTGTTCACGCTGTCCGAGCCGACCGAGATCTTGTTGTCGGCGCCCACGTGGGCGAAGGCGTAGTTCAGGTGGGTGACCTTGGACCACGGGATGTTGTGGGCGAGGTAGGCGGGGGTGCCGTCCTTGCCGGTGCGCCAGCCGGTGAAGTACCCGATGACGCGGCGCTGGTGGTCGGCGCCCATCTTCTCGCGGCCCTCGGAGTCGTAGACCGAGCAGTAGGGGACGTCGACGCCGGCCGTCTTGTACAGCCCGTCGGGGCGACACGACTCGTTGTCGGCGGCATGGGAGACGCCCGCCGAGAGCCCGCCCACCAGCAGTCCGGCGATCGCGGCGCCGGATGCCAGGAGCATCGCTCTCGTACGTGTGGGGGACAGCATGGTGCCTCCTGGGGAGGGGAGGATGCGGGACACAAGTGGACACAACGTGAAGCAACAGGACTGGTGCAGAAGCGTGTTGGCCCGTGACGTGCGCACATCTGACGGGCTGTTCCCGAGAAGATGAAGGGAACGTTAAGAGGACTAGACCACCCCGTCAATAGGTCTGGACCAACCCCGCGTCCACTTGGCCAGGTCCCGGCGGCGGTCACCCCCGGGTCACCCTCTGTGAGCCAGGCCACACCGCATCGTCTGCATGGTGGCGGATCACCCGTGGCAGACTGGCTGGAGTACCAGTAGCAGCGCACTCCGGGGTCGGTGTAATTCCGAACCGGCGGTTATAGTCCGCGACCCGTCCGCAGCCAGCGGCCGGTTGACCAGGTGAGATTCCTGGACCGACGGTTAAAGTCCGGATGGGAGGCAGTGCGCGGCGGGCCAGTCACGGGTACGCCGCCGTCGGCGGTTCATCGGCATATCCCTGCGGACATGCCCGATCGGACCGTTTTTTCGGCCTCGGCGTCCCCCTGTGAGCTGGACCGCTTCATCTGTCGTATCCCGACAGGCCCCGGAGTCCGTGCCCGATGAGGCAGGAGGACCCGGTGGCGACACACGCCGCGCACGCAGCACCCGCAACCGACGCGGGTGCCCGTGCCATGCGCCGAGCCGTCGAGCTCGCCGCCCGCGGACTCGGCTCCACCAGCCCCAACCCCGTCGTCGGCTGCGTCATCACCGACGCCTCCGGCACCGTCGTGGGCGAGGGCTGGCACGAACGGGCCGGCGGCCCGCACGCCGAGGTCAACGCCCTGCGCACCGCGGGCGACGCGGCCCGCGGCGGCACCGCCTACGTCACCCTCGAACCCTGCAACCACACCGGCCGTACGGGACCCTGCGCCCGCGCCCTCGTCGAGGCCGGCATCGCCCGCGTGGTCTACGCCGTCTCCGACCCGAACCCGCAGGCCAGCGGCGGCGCGGCCACCCTGCGCGCCGCCGGGATCGACACCGAGGCCGGGTTCCTGGAAGCCGAGGCCGAGGCCGGCAACACCGCCTGGCTGACCTCCGTACGGCTCGGCCGCCCCCACGTGACCTGGAAGTACGCCGCCACCCTCGACGGCCGCAGCGCCGCGGCCGACGGCACCAGCCGCTGGATCACCTCCGCCGAGTCCCGCGCCGACGTCCACCGGCTGCGCGCCGAGGCCGACGCCGTCCTGGTGGGCGGCGGCACCCTGCGCGCCGACGACCCCCACCTGGCCGTACGCGGCATCGACGGAGCCACCCAGCCCCTGCGCGTGGCCCTCGACACCCACGCCGGACTCCTGCCGTCCGCCCGCATCCTCGACGACTCCGCGCCCACGCTGCTGGTCGTCGCCGAGGACGCCGACACCCGCCACCTGCCCGGCATCGACCTGCTGCGGCTGCCCCCGCACGAGGGCCGGATCCCGATCCACCCGCTCCTGACGGAGCTGTACGCCCGAGGCGTGCGCTCCCTCCTCCTGGAGGGCGGCCCCACCCTGGCGGGCGCCTTCGTCGAGGCCGGAGCCGTCGACAGGGTCGTCGGCTACCTCGCCCCGGCCCTGCTCGGCGCCGGCCCCGCCGCCTTCGGCGACGCGGGCATCACGAACATCTCCCAGGCCGTCCGCCTCGACATCACCGAGGCCGTCCGCGTGGGCCCCGATCTGCGCATCACCGCCATCCCCACCACCGCCCCCAAGGAGCTCTGAGTGTTCACCGGAATCGTCGAAGAACTGGGCGAGGTCACCGCTGTCGAGCAGCTCGAGGAGGCCTCCCGCTTCCGGCTGCGCGGCCCCCTCGTCACCGAGGGCGCCAAGCACGGCGACTCCATCGCCGTCAACGGCGTCTGCCTGACCGTCGTGGAGACCGCCGACGGCGAGTTCACCGCCGACGTCATGCAGGAGACCCTGAACCGCTCCAGCCTCGGCGCCCTGACCACGGGCTCCCGGGTCAACCTGGAGCGCCCGATGGCCCTCGGCGGACGCCTCGGCGGCCACCTGGTCCAGGGGCACGTGGACGGCACCGGCGAGATCCTCTCCCGGACCCCCTCCGAGCACTGGGAGATCGTCAAGGTCGCCCTCCCGGAGAACCTCTCGCGGTACGTCGTCGACAAGGGCTCCATCACCGTCGACGGCGTCAGCCTCACCGTGGTCGAAGCCGCCGCCGACTGGTTCACCATCAGCCTCATCCCCACCACCCTCGCCCTGACCACGCTCGGCACCAAGCAGGCCGGCGACCCGGTCAACCTGGAGGTCGACGTCCTCGCGAAGTACGTCGAACGCCTCCTGGCCGCCGGCGTGGACCCGCTGCACGCGAATCCGACGGGAGACGGCCGGTGACCGCCCTGACCTGGCTCAACGCCGAGGCCTTCACCGTCTTCGGCCAGAAGGTCATCTGGTCCGACATGATCGGCAACCTGATGGGCCTGGCCGCCCTCGCCCTCGGCTGGCGCCGCTCCATATGGACCTGGCCCGCCCAGCTCCTCTCCGGCCTGATCCTCATCGCCGCCTACGCCTCCGCCCACCTCGCCGGCGGCGTCGGCAAGCAGCTCCTCGTCATCGGCGTGGCCGCCTGGGGCTGGCGCGCCTGGCAGCTCGGCCGCCAGAAGGCCCAGGACGGCTCCATCGCGGTACGCACCGCCACCTGGAAGGAGCGCGCTCTGCTCCTCGCCGGGGCGGCGCTCGGCACCCTCGCCGTCGGCGGCCTGTTCACGCTCTACCCGGACCTGTCCTGGAGCCCGTGGGCCGACGCGTACATCTTCGTCGGCACCATCGTCGCGATGGTCGCCCAGGCCCGCGGCCTCGTCGAGTTCTGGATCGCCTGGCTCCTCGTCGACCTGGTCGGCGTCCCCCTCGCCTTCAACGGCGGCCTGGCCTTCTCCGGCCTCGTCTACGTCGTGTACTTCGCCCTCGTCGTCTGGGGCGCCTACGACTGGTACCAGCGCTCGCGCACCACCACCCCCGCCCCGGCCCTGGAAGGAGCAACGGCATGACCAGCCTCAAGCCCGTGCCCGAGATCCCCGAAGAGACCTTCCTCCTCGACCCCGTCGAGCAGGCCATCCGCGACATCGCGGCGGGCCGGCCGGTCGTCGTGGTCGACGACGAGGACCGCGAGAACGAGGGCGACCTCGTCATCGCCGCCGAGAAGGCCACCCCGGAGATCATCGCCTTCATGATGAGCGAGTGCCGCGGCCTGATCTGCGCCCCCATGGAGGGCCCCGAGCTCGACCGGCTCGAACTCCCCCAGATGGTCCAGAACAACACCGAGTCGATGAAGACCGCCTTCACCGTCTCCGTCGACGCGAGCGCCGCCCACGGCGTCTCCACCGGCATCTCCGCCGCCGACCGCGCCACCACCCTGCGGCTCCTCGCCGACGGGGTCTCCGGCCCCGGCGACTTCGTCCGCCCCGGCCACGTCTTCCCGCTGCGCGCCAAGCCCGGCGGCGTCCTGGTCCGCAACGGCCACACCGAGGCCGCCGTCGACCTGGCCCGCCTCGCGGGCCTGCGCCCGGCCGGTGCCATCGTGGAGATCGCCGGCGAGGACGGCGTCATGCTGCGCCTGCCCGAGCTGATCCCCTTCGCCCGCAAGCACGGCCTGACGATCATCTCCATCGAGGACCTGATCGCCTACCGCCGCTCCGCCGAGCCCACCGTGCGCCGCGAGGCCGAGGTCAGCCTGCCGACCGCCTTCGGCGCCTTCACCGCCTACGGCTACCGCTCCACCGTCGACGGCGTCGAGCACGTCGCCCTCGTCCACGGCGAGATCGGCGACGGCAGCGACCTCCTGGTCCGCATGCACTCCGAATGCCTGACCGGCGACATCTTCGCCTCCCAGCGCTGCGACTGCGGCCCCCAGCTGCACGCCTCCATGGAGCGGATCAGGACCGAGGGCCGCGGGGTCGTCGTCTACCTGCGCGGCCACGAGGGCCGCGGCATCGGGCTGCTGTCCAAGCTGCGCGCGTACGAACTCCAGGAGCGCGGCCGCGACACCCTCGACGCCAACCTGGAGCTGGGCCTGCCCGCCGACGCCCGCGACTACGCCGCCGGCGCGCAGATCCTCGCCGACCTCGGTGCGCACACCGTCCGGCTGCTCACCAACAACCCCGACAAGTCCGCCGCCCTCGTCCGACACGGCATCGAGGTCACCAGCCGGGAGGCCATGCCGGTCGAGGCCGGCGAGCACAATCTGCGGTACCTGCGCACCAAGCGGGACCGGATGGGCCACGACCTGCCCTGGCTGGACGGGGCCGTGACCACGTCCGCCTGCGGCAACCAGTAAGCACGCACCACCACCCGTACGTACATCCACGAAGCACCGAGGAGCAGAGCTGTGAGCGGCAAGGGCGCACCCGAACTGAGCGTGAAGAACTGCGGAGACCTGCGAGTGGCCGTGATCGCGGCCCAGTGGCACGAGAAGGTCATGGACGGACTGGTCGACGGAGCCCTGCGGGCCCTGCACGAGCTGGGCATCGACGAGCCCACCCTGCTCCGCGTCCCCGGCAGCTTCGAGCTGCCGGTCGTGGCGAAGGTACTGGCCGGCCGTGGATACGATGCCATCGTCGCCCTCGGCGTGGTCATCCGCGGCGGCACCCCGCACTTCGACTACGTCTGCCAGGGCGTCACCCAGGGCCTGGTGCAGGTGTCGATCGACACCGGAGTCCCCGTCGGCTTCGGCGTACTGACCTGCGACAACGACGAGCAGGCGCTGGACCGCGCCGGACTCGAAGGGTCGAACGAGGACAAGGGGCACGAAGCGGTCACCGCCGCCGTCTCCACCGCCATGACCCTGCGGACCGTCAGCGAACCCTGGCGCTAGTCCGGCAGCAGTCCAAGGAGTGAACCCCGGCACGGGGACACCCGGGTGAGCCCGTACCCTAAGGACATCATGGCGAACAAACCCTCCAAGAGCTTCGAAGACCTCTTCACCGAGCTCCAGCTCAAGGCCGCCAACGGCGACCCCAGCACCTCCCGTACCGCCGAGCTCGTCCACCAGGGCGTCCATGCCATCGGCAAGAAGGTCGTCGAGGAGGCCGCCGAGGTCTGGATGGCCGCCGAGTACGAGGGCAAGGAAGCCGCCGCCGAGGAGATCTCCCAGCTGCTGTACCACGTCCAGGTGATGATGGTGGCGCGCGGGATCTCCCTCGACGACGTCTACGCGCACCTCTGAGCTCCGGCCCGTACACCCACCCGTAAGCACGCACCACCCACGCATCAAAGGAAGCCCCATGCTGCGCATCGCCGTCCCCAACAAGGGTTCTCTCTCCGGACCGGCGTCGGCGATGCTCCATGAGGCCGGCTACCGGATGCGCAAGGAGTCCAAGGAGCTCGTGGTCGTCGACCCCGAGAACGAGGTGGAGTTCTTCTACCTCCGTCCCAAGGACATCGCGATCTACGTCTCCTCGGGCAAGCTCGACATCGGCATCACCGGCCGGGACCTGCTGCTCGACTCCGGCGCCAGCGCCGAGGAGATCCTGCCGCTGAACTTCGGCCGGTCCACCTTCCGCTACGCCACCACCCCCGGCACCGCGCAGGGCCCCGAGGACTTCAACGGGATGACGATCGCGACCTCGTACGAGGGAATCGTCGCCAAGCACCTCGCCGAGAAGGGCATCGACGCCTCCGTCGTCCACCTCGACGGCGCGGTCGAGACCGCCATCCAGCTCGGCGTCGCCCAGATCATCGCGGACGTCGTCGAGACCGGCACCAGCCTGCGCAACGCGGGCCTGGAGGTCATCGGCGAGCCGATCCTCACCTCCGAGGCCGTCGTCATCCGCGGCAACGGCGCCGACGCCGACGACCCGCAGGTCCAGCAGTTCCTGCGCCGCCTCCAGGGCGTCCTGGTCGCCCGCAGCTACGTGATGATGGACTACGACTGCCGCGCCGAGCACCTGGAGCGCGCGGTCGCCCTCACCCCGGGCCTGGAGTCGCCGACCGTCTCCCCGCTGCACAACGAAGGCTGGGTCGCGGTCCGCGCCATGGTCCCGGCCAAGGAGGCCCAGCGGATCATGGACGACCTGTACGAGCTCGGCGCGCGCGCGATCCTCACCACGTCGATCCACGCCTGCCGGCTCTGACCCGTCCCACCCGCACCACCACCGCAGAAGGCATCCGAACCACCATGGCCGAGTCCGCCGCCCAGCCCCGAACCCCCGCCCTGCCGGTCACCTTCCGGCCGAACCGGACCCGGGCCGTCCTGCTGGGCGTCGGGGCCGCCATGTTCGTGACCATCGGATCGATCTCCTTCCTCCTGGAGAACCTCAGCACGGGGGAGCGGATCAGCTTCCTGTTCACCGCCGTCCTGCTGAGCTCCGTCCTCGTCCTGCTCAGCCGCCCCAAGGTGGTCGCGGACGAGGCCGGCGTCACCGTCGTCAACATCACCACCACCCGCCGGCTGGAGTGGCCGCAGATCCTGCGCGTCAACCTCCGCCCCGGCGACCCGTGGGTGTTCCTGGACCTCAACGACGGCACCAGCCTGCCCGTCCTCGGCATCCAGCCGGGCATCGCCAGGCAGCAGGCGATCGGCGACGCCCGCGCCCTGCGCGCGCTCGCCGAAAGCCGCGGAACCGGTGCGAACGACCACTGAGCCCACCGATCCTCGTCGCTGCGTACCGTTGCGGCCGGGATCTCAATGACTACTCTGGTGGCGGGGCGCAGCTGTGCGCCCTCCCACCGGCCCCGGGACCCCGAGGCCCGCGGGCACCTGCGACTTGAGGAGTGACTCCCTCCAGCAATGGACGGATCGTCCGGTAGTACCCGCGCCGCCCTCCCTCCGGAGGCGGCGGCATGACCATTCCGCTACTCCTGCTCGCGGCGGCATTCGCCCTGATCCTCGCCAACGGTTTCTTCGTGGCAGCCGAATTCGGCCTCGTCACCGTGGAGAGACCCGAGGCCGAGCGCGCCGCAGCCGACGGTGACCGCCGTGCCCGCACGGTGGTCGAAGCCCTGAAGGAGCTCTCCTTCCAGCTCTCGGGCACCCAGCTCGGCATCACCATCACCTCCCTCGTGGTCGGCATGCTCGCCGAACCCGCCCTCGCCGCACTGCTGGCCGGGCCGATCGGCGCCACCGGCCTGCCCAAGGGAGCCGTCCCCGGCGTCGCCGTCGTCATCGGCATGCTGCTCGCCTCCGCCGTCCAGATGGTCGTCGGCGAGCTCGTCCCGAAGAACTGGGCGGTCTCCCGGCCGCTCCAGGTCGCCCGTTTCGTCGCCGGCCCCCAGAACGCCTTCTCCCGCGCCTTCCGGCCGGTCATCGCCGGCCTCAACGCCGTCGCCAACCGGCTCGTCCGGGCGCTCGGCGTGGAGCCGACCGACGAGATGGCCTCCGCCCGGACCCCCGGCGAACTGGTCTCCCTGGTCCGCCATTCGGCCCAGGCCGGCGCCCTCGAACAGGACACCGCCGACCTCTTCGTACGGACCCTCTCGCTGGGCGAGCTCACGGCCCAGCACGTCATGACCCCCCGGGTGAAGGTCAGCGCCCTGATGCACACGGCCACCGCGGCCGACGTGCTCAACCTGACCCGTGCCACGGGCCTGTCCCGCTTCCCGGTCTACCGCGACCGCATCGACGAGGTCACCGGCGTGGTCCACCTCAAGGACGCCCTCGCCGTGCCCGAGTCCGAGCGCGACCGCACCACCGTGAGCCGGATCTGCGTCGCCCCGCTGCTGGTGCCCGGCTCCCTGCCGGTGCAGCCGCTGCTGGAACGGTTGCGCAGCGAACAGCCGATGGCCGTGGTCGTCGACGAGTACGGCGGCACCGCCGGCGTGGTCACCCTGGAGGACATCGTCGAGGAACTCGTCGGCGAGGTCCGCGACGAACACGACCTCGCCGAGGACGAGAGCCCCGAACTGGCCGCCGTACCGGCCGAGGACGGCAGCCCCTCCTGGGAGGCCGACGGCAGCTGCCGGGTGCAGACCCTGCGCCGGATAGGCCTGGAGGTGCCGGAAGGCCCGTACGAGACCGTCGCCGGCCTCGTCGCCGACCTGCTCGGCCGGATCCCCGCCCCCGGGGACCGCGCCGACCTCCCCGGCTGGAAGCTGTCCGTCCGCCAGGTCGGCCGCAACCGCGCCGAGCGCGTGCGCCTGGTCCGGCTGACGGCGGTGCCCGCGGCCGGCCCGTACCGGCCCGCCTCCGCCGCCGAAGGAGCCGCCCTGCTCGGCTCCGGTCGCCACGGCGAAGCCGTCCCGCAGCGGGCCGAGCTGGAAGGCGCCTCCCGATGAACGCGCTCCAGCTCCTCTTCGCCCTGCTGCTGGTCCTCGCCAACGGCTTCTTCGTCGGCGCCGAGTTCGCACTCGTCTCCGTACGGCGCAGCCAGATCGAGCCCCTCGCGGCCGAGTCCGCCCGGGCCCGCCAGGTGCTCCACGGCCTGGAGAACCTGCCCCGCATGATGGCCGCCGCACAGTTCGGCATCACCATCTGCTCCCTCACCCTCGGTGCGGTCGCCGAGCCCACCGTGGCCCGGCTGCTGGAGCCCGTCTTCCACGCCGTCCACGTACCGCAGGGCCTGATCCACCCCCTCGGCTACGCCTTCGCGCTCGCCGCCGTGATCTTCCTGCACCTGGTCATCGGCGAGATGGTCCCCAAGAACCTCGCCATGGCCGCCCCCGAGAAGACCGCCCTGTGGTTCAGCCCCGGCCTGGTCGCCTTCGCCCGTCTGTGCGGGCCGGTCACCACCGCGCTCGGGGCCTGCGCCAAGCTCGTCCTGAAGCTCTTCAAGGTCGAACCCAAGGACGAGGTCGAGGCCGTCTACACCTCCGCCCAGCTGGGCCGCCTCCTCAAGGACTCCCGGCAGGCCGGGCTCCTGGAGCCGGTCGAGCAGGAGCGGCTGGAGGACGCACTGGAACTGGGCAGCCGCCCCGTCACCGACGTCCTCCTCGACCGGGACCGCCTGGTCACGGTCGGCCCCGACGTGACCCCGCGCCAGATCGAGCAGCTCACCGTGCGCACCGGCTACTCCCGCTTTCCCGTCCGCGCCGCCAGCGGCGCCTTCATGGGCTACCTGCACGTCAAGGACGTACTGGACCTGGAGGACCGGAACCGGGCCGTGCCCCAGCGGGTCTGGCGCCGGATGACCACGCTGTGCGCCACCGTCCCGCTGGACGACGCCCTCGGCGTCATGCGCCGCGACGCCACCCACCTGGCGCAGGTCGCCGACCCGGGCGGCCGGGTCCTGGGCCTGGTCGCCCTGGAGGACGTCCTGGAAATGCTGGTCGGCGAGGTCCGTGACCCGTCCCACCGCGTCCTGGCGGGCCGTCCGGGACTCCGCCCGGAAGGACACTGACCGCTTGACCGCTTGACCGCTCGACCCGTCGCCGAACCCGCCGTCCCGCGGCGGGTTCGGCCGGTTGGGCGGCCGGGTACCGGGGCAGGACTGACCGTACGCGGGAGGGGGCGGTCGGATGTCCGGGGAGCGGGGCGAGACGGCCGCCAGGATGGTGGTCCTGCTGAGCGAGGACCCGGACGTGGCGTCCCCGGTGGCGCGCCGGCTCCGCGCGCTGCTGCGCGAGCGGTTGCCGGAACAGGACCTGGCCTTCCTGGCCGCCTTCGAGCGTGACCCCTCCGTACCGGAAGCGGCCGACGGGCTCACGGCGGCGCTCCTAGACCTGACCGAGGCGGATCCGGCGTTCGCGGCGGAGGCCGACGCCCTGCTGCGGGGCGACCTCGGCAGCCCGGAGGACGCGGCCTGGGCCGCGCGCAGCGGCGGCCCCCTGCTCTCCGTCCTCTGGTTCGCGATCCCCCTGCTCGTCCTCTGGCTGGTCTTCAACGCCATCGCGGCCTTCTCCGGAACACCCCCGGACATGCCGTAAGGGAGGGCGGCGCCGGCCGCCCGGCTCACAGCGGCGGCGGCTCCGGCCGTTCCTGCGGCCCGCGCCCCGACAGGACCTCCCCGTACGCCTGCATCAGATCCGGCAGCCGCAGCGTCGCGAGGTCGTCCCGCGACGGCTCCCCCGCGAAGCCCGCCAGCCGCAGATCCCGGTACGCGCAGCTCTTCTCGTACAGCGTCCGCAGGAACCGCCCGTTGCCGAGCTCGTCGATCCAGCCCTGCTCCACCACGTGCCCGCTGATGCTCCGCAGTTCCTCCAGAGCCTCCTCGTCCCAGTGGTCCCCGTTCGCGTCCGCCAGCACCCCGCCGATCGCGGTCAGCTCCAGCGGCCGGTAGCTGGGGAAGTCCACCCGGGTGGTGAACCGCGAGGACAGCCCCGGATTGGCCGCCAGCAGCCGGTCCATCCCGGCCGGATAGCCCGCCAGGATCACCACCAGGTGGTCCCGGTTGTCCTCGGCCCGTTTGAGCAGCACCTGCAGGGCCTCGTCGCCGTACGCGTCGCCCTTGCTGTAGCCCGAGTTGGACAGCGAGTACGCCTCGTCCACGAACAGCACCCCGCCGATCGCCGAATCGATCAGCTCGTTCGCCTTCACCGCGGTCTGGCCCAGGAACTCACCGACCAGATCGGCCCGTTGGGCCTCGACGAGATGGTCCCCGCCGAGCAGCCCCAGCGCGTAGAAGACCCGGCCGAGGATCCGCGCCACGGTGGTCTTGCCGGTGCCCGAGGGGCCGGAGAAGACGAAGTGGCGTTTCGGCGGCTGCACCGGCAGCCCCTGGCCCGCCCTCAGCCGTGCCATGTGCAGCTGCGCCGAGAGCGCCTTCACCTGCCGTTTGACCGGTTCCAGGCCCACCATCCGCTCCAGCTCCGCGAGCGCCTCGGCGAGCGCCACCGGGTCGGAGGGCCCGGCCGGCAGTCCCTCGGGCGCGCCCTGCGGCGGGACGGGCACCTTGCGCCGCGCGCCCTCCACCCGGCCCGCCGGGGGTGTCGGAGGAGGCAGCGGGTCGGGCTCGGCCTGGTTGTCGGCCGCGATGTCCTGGACGGGCCCGCCGCCGAGCGCGACCGCCGCGAAGTCCCCGCCGACGGGGGAGGGGCCGTGCCCGGCGTAGCCCCCGTACCCGGCGTACCCCGCCAGGCCCGCCAGATCGGCCATGCCGTCGGTGTCGTCGCCGTCCTCGATGGCCGTCAGCCGGGCCGCGGTGTCCATGAACGAGGGATCCACCCGGTGCACCGCCCGGTACAGCGGCAGCGCCGCCGCACTGCGCCCGGTGCCCTCGTGCGCCCGCGCCAGCCAGTACCGCAGCTCCTTGCGCTGCGGCTGCTCGCTGCGACATCGCATCAGCGCCGCCGACAGCATCGGCTCCGCCTGCCCGTACATCTCCAGCCGGACCCGGGCCATCCCGCCGAACAGGCCCGCCTCGATCCCCAGCAGCGGATCGTTCACCAGCGGCTCGGTGTGCCGGACCAGCTGCTCCCAGTCCTTGACCAGGTAGGCCCGGCAGGCGTGCAGGAACCGCACCTGCGCGTCGGTGTCCACCGGCGGCAGCGCCGCGAGGGCCTGGTCCAGCTCGGGCACGTGGCGGCCGTCCAGCCAGTGCGAGGCGTGGGCGAGCAGCAGGTCCCGCCGGCTCTCCAGCACCGGCTGCACCCACCAGCCCAGCCAGTACCAGGAGTTCAGCGTCCTCCGGTGCCGGGCCCGCTGTTCTCCGAAGCGGTCCCGGTGCGCGTACATCCTGAGTAACGCGTTGCCGGTGTCCACCCGCAGCGCGTGCAGCCCCAGCCAGGCGTCGGCCATCGAGGGATCGAGTCGTACGGCCGCCCGGAACTCCTCCTCGGCCTGCGGATACGCGCCCATGGTGCAGGCGTCGACTCCGCGCAGCCAGGCGAGTTCGGCCGGGGCGTGCATGCTGCCCGGCGTGCCGAAATCCATCACTTCCCCCACAAGCCTGCCCCCGTGGTGCGCGGCAACCCCCGCTTCGAGCGCGCGAGTTGCCCATTGCGCCGATGAAATCAGGGCTGCATCGTACCTGCGGTTTCGCACCTTACGTAGGGCGCGACAGGCCGGGTTCGTGCGTGCGCCCCAAGAGCACCCGGTGACTCAGGGTGAAGAACCGGGGCGGATTCGCCGGGCGTGACGCCCACGCGGAGGGATGTACGGAGGGATGTGCGGGCAGAACGAAGCCCCCGATCACGGGGGAACAATCGGGGGCTTCGTGTCCGCGGCAGCCGGTAAAGGCGCGCATTCAGAACGTAAGGCCGGTGCGGGCCCCAGGTCAAGCAGGTCGGTGGAGGCCCGGCGGAGAGGATTTCCAGGCCGGCTCAGGCCCGGGGGAGTTCGTCACCCTCGGTCACGGAAGCGGTGAATCCCACCGTCGCTCCGGTCCCGGAAGACCACTCGTATCCCGTACCGCTCTGGCGTACCAGGGTGTCGGCGAAGGGGCGCGAAGGATCATTGGAGAAGTGCGCGCGCTCCGCGCGCTCCCATCCGTCCCAGAAGTCGGAAAGTTCACGCCCGTCCCGGTTTCGCCCCCGCATCCAGGACTGAGCACGCGGCGTCTCCATCCACAGCAGCCGCGCCAGATACGGGCGCAGCGCCCGCCGCCCGGCCCCGACCCCCTCGATCAGCAGCACCGGCGCCGGCTCCAGCACCCGCTCCGGCCCGAAGCGGCGCTCCACCCAGTCGTACGGGGCCCAGTGTGCGGGCCGCCCCGCGGCGAGCGGCTCCAGCACCTGCGCGCGCAGCCGCTCCTCCCAGCCGAACAGCTCCTCGTGGCTGGCCACGTCGTCCAGGTGCAGCACGGGAGCAGCCTGCGGGGGGTGTCCCAGCGGGGGGTGTCCCGGCGCGTGTCCCGATCGGGGGTGCCCCAGCGCTTCGGCGAGCCGCGCCGCGAAGGTGCTCTTGCCGGATCCGGCATGCCCGTCGATCCCGATCAGGCGCACCGGGCCGAGGGAGGGCGGCAACGCGGCAAGCTCCCGTGCGAGTGACTCAAGTGACTGCTGTGGCTCCACCCGACCAGCGTAGACAAGCCCGACACGACCCCTCGCTTCGGCGTCCGGCCGCCGGGAACTGGAAGGGTGAAGCCACCGAAGCGCCGACCCAGCGCCGACCCACCCCCTGGGGGAACCTCGCGATGACAGCATCCACGCCACGCAGGGCCGTACTCGTCGCCGCGCTCGCGGTCGCCACCGCGGCCACCGCCACCGCCGCGATCCCCGGCGGCAACGCCTCGGCGGCCTCCCGGCCGACCCCGCGGGCATCGGGCCGCACCGTCGACAACCGCTTCTGGTACTCCCTCGCCCACTGGCTGGCCGGTACCCACCGCGGCACCACCGCCGTCGCCGGAGCCCGCCCCGGCCTGGAGATCAAGACCGCCGCCGGCCGCACCGAGTACGCCGACCCGCACACCGGGAAGAAGAGCGTCTGGGAGTACGCCACCTGGACCTCCCCGGTGCACCGCTCCACCGTGCCCGCCACCGAGGCGATCGCCTCCTGGAACGCCCGCACCCCGGCCGGCACCTGGATCCAGATCGAACTGCGCGGCACCTACACCGACGGCACCGCCACCCCCTGGTACGTGATGGGGCGATGGGCCTCCGGCGACCACGACATCCGCCGCACCTCCGTGGACGGCCAGACCGACGGGAAGTCCACCGTCTGGACCGACACCCTCGCCGTCGACGCCCCGGCCGCGGCCGCCGGGCTGCGGATCAGGGACTGGCAGCTGCGCCTGACCCTGTACCGCAAGCCGGGCGCGGGCCGCGGCCCCACCGTGTGGCTGGCGGGCGCCATGGTCTCCGACGTCCCGGACCGGTTCACCGTCCCCGCCTCCGCCCCCTCCGGCCGTGCCCACGAGCTGAAGGTCCCGCGCTACTCGCAGGAGACCCACGCGGGGCAGTACCCCGAGTACGACAACGGGGGCGAGGCCTGGTGCAGCCCCACCTCCTCGCAGATGATCATCGAGTACTGGGGCGGCAAGGCCAGCGCCACCGCCCTGACCTGGGTCAACCCGAGGTACTCCGACCCGCAGATCTGCCACGCGGCCCGCTCCACCTACGACGCCGCCTACAAGGGCTGCGGCAACTGGCCCTTCAACGCGGCGTACGCGGCCACCTACCGCGGGCTCGGCGGCGTGGTCACCCGGCTCACCTCCCTGACCGACCTGGAGACCCTGGTCGCGGCCGGGATTCCGGCCATCACCTCGCAGTCCTTCCGCCCGGAGGAACTCACCGGCGCGGGCTACGGCACCGCGGGCCACCTGATGACCGTCATCGGCTTCACCGCCGCCGGGGACGTGATCGCCAACGACCCCAACTCGGCCGACAACCCCTCCGTCCGCCGCGTCTACAAGCGCGCCGAATGGGAGACGATCTGGCTGCGGACCAAGCGTCACGGCACCGCCGGCAAGGTCGCCTCGGGCAGCGGAGGCATCTGCTACCTCTACGTGCCGGCGGCCCCGGCCGCGGCCCAGGTGGCGGCGCTGACGGCGGTCGGCGTGTTCTGAGCAGGTGTTCGGGGTGCTCTGGGCACGCTCGGAGCAGGTTCGGAGCAAGTCCGGAGCAAGTTCTGGGCAAGTTCTGGGCAAGCTGGGCTGGTCCGAATGGCTTAACGGGCGGAATATGGGCATAAAAGGCACATAAGGCTTCTCGTAGGAGGCAGCCCGCCATGACCACTCATCCCAGCAGTATCGAGCACCACCCGGACCTTGCCGAGATGCGCACTCGGTTCGAGCGGGTGACCAGCACCCCTGCCGCGCAGGCCGTTGAGGCACTGGCCTTGATCACGGGCCTGTACCTGGCGGCTTCGCCGTGGATAGCCGGGTTCAGCGTCCTGACCCCGTTGGCCATCAACAACCTGATCACCGGCCTGGCGTTCTGCCTGTGCATGGGTGGTCTGGGATCCGCTTACGAACGCACCCACGCGATGGCCTGGACGGCCGTCGCGCTCGGCGCGTGGACGATCATCGCGCCGTGGGTCATCGCCGGAGAGATGGACACGACGCGCACGGTGGTCAACAACGTGATCACCGGAGCCGTCGCCCTCTGCCTCGGCCTCGCGATGGCGGCCATGGCGGGCCGCAACCGCGACACCCGCATCTGACGACCGTCCGGTCAGGCCGCCGGGCCCCCACCGCTCCCGAAGGCGTGGTGGGGGCCCGGCGGTGTGATGCGCGCCACCACGTGACCATCGTCATCTACCGCGAAGGCCGCGAACGCTGGCACATTGGACATCATGACTGCCGACAGCGCCACCCCGACCGCCCCCGCCCTGGACCTCGTCCGCACCGGCGGCCCCAAGGAAGACTCCTCCTGGCTGGAGCACGTCCTCGGCTGGACCCTCGTGGTCGTCGTCGCCATGTTCGTCACCCAGGTCGGCTGGCTGTAGCCCGCTCCGGGGATGGCGAGGCCTCCAGCCTCAGGACGCGCCGACGGAGTGCTGCCATACTTCGGGCACGTCGGGCACGTCGGGCGGTTCGAGGCTGGGGCTGAATTTGCATAGTGGTCAACAGCGCGGCGCGACCGAGCGATCGCAGGTGCGCCGGGCCGAACTCATGGCAACCGGGCGCAAGTTGTTCGCCGACACCTCCTATGACGCCCTCTCCATGGACGACATAGCGAAGCACGCCGGCGTCGCCAAGGGCTTGATCTACTACTACTTCAAGAGCAAGCGCGGCTATTACCTCGCCATCGTCGAGGAGTCGGTCGCCGAGCTCGTCGCCCGCGCCGGCGGCGAGACGGACCTCCCGAACGCGGAGCGCGTCCGCCGCACCGTCGACGGGTACCTGCACTACGCCGAGCACCACCGCGCGGCCTACCGCACCATCGTCACCGGCGGCGTCGGCTCCGACGCCGAGGTGCTCGCCATCCGCGACGCCGTCCGGGAGGAGCTGGTCGCCACCATCGCCGAAGGCGCGTACGGGCACCGCTCGCTCCCGCCGATCGCCCGGCTCGCCCTCGTCGGCTGGCTCTCCGCGGTGGAGGGGATCACCCTGGAATGGATCGGCGGGCTCGGGGACGACGGGGGTGACGGTGACGGCGGTGGATCCGCGGTCGGTGGATCCGCGGTCGGGGGGCGGCCCGATGGTGCCGAGCTGGGGGGCCGGCCTGATCGTGCCGAGCTCGGGGCTCTGCTGGTGCGCCAGCTGCGCGCGACGCTGACGGTGATCGAGGAGTTCGTCCCGGAGTGTCCGGCACCTCCCGCTACCGAAGGACCGTTCGGTCAGCGTGATGATCTTGCCCCGGTGACGGGAAGCTCCTGATCGGGCATACTCAAGCCGCCGCAGCCGCTGAACAGCCCATTCCGTGATCCGGGAGGGCAGTATCGGCTGTGAGAGCACCGAGACCCGGCGTCGCGTCCCACACCTCACGCGTCGTCGCCGTGCCCGACCAGGGAGGAGAGCGCCGCCATGACAGACCGCGCCCCGCAGCCGGTGGACCGTCAGCTGCCCACCGAGGAGTCCCGCGACCTCCTCGCGCTCGTACGCGAGATCGCCCAGCGGGAGATCCGCCCCAGGGCCGCCGAGGAAGAGGACTCGGGGAAGTTCCCCCGCGAGGTCTTCACCCTGCTGTCCGAGGCGGGCCTGCTCGGCCTCCCGTACCCCGGCGAATTCGGCGGCGGCGAGCAGCCGTACGAGGTGTACCTCCAGGTCCTGGAGGAGCTGGCCGCGGCCCGCCTGACCGTCGGCCTCGGTGTCAGCGTGCACTCCCTGGCCTGTCACGGCCTCGCCGGCTACGGCACCAAGGAGCAGCAGGGCGCGCACCTGCCCGCGATGCTCGGCGGCGGCCTGCTGGGCGCCTACTGCCTTTCCGAGCCGGCCGCCGGCTCCGACGCCGCCTCGCTCACCACCAAGGCGGTGCGGGACGGTGACGACTGGATCATCACCGGCACCAAGGCCTGGATCACCCACGGTGGAGTCGCCGACTTCTACACGGTCCTGGCACGGACGGGCGTCGAGGGCCCCAAGGGCATCACCGCCTTCCTGGTCCCCGGCGACGCGGAGGGCCTCACGGCGGCCGTGCCCGAGAAGAAGATGGGCATGAAGGGCTCGCCCACCGCCCAGCTGCACTTCGACGGCGTACGGGTGCCGGACGCGCGCCGCATCGGCGAGGAGGGCCAGGGCTTCACCATCGCGCTGGCCGCGCTGGACGCGGGGCGTCTGGGCATCGCCGCGTGCGCCATCGGCGTCGCGCAGGCGGCGCTGGACGAGGCGCTGACGTACGCGCTGGACCGCAAGCAGTTCGGGCACCCGATCGCCGACTTCCAGGGGCTGCGCTTCATGCTGGCCGACATGGCCACCAAGATCGAGGCGGGCCGGGCGCTGTACCTCGCGGCGGCGCGGCTGCGGGACGCGGGCAAGCCGTTCTCCCGGCAGGCGGCGATGGCCAAGCTGTTCTGCACGGACGCGGCGATGGCCGTCACCACGGACGCCGTGCAGGTCCTCGGCGGGTACGGCTACACCGCGGACTTCCCCGTCGAGCGCCTGATGCGCGAGGCGAAGGTACTCCAGATCGTGGAGGGCACCAACCAGATCCAGCGCATGGTCATCGCCCGGCACCTGGCGGGGCCGGAGACCCGCTGACCGGAGTGCGGAGCAGCCCTGGGGGCGGGGCGGGCTGGCCGGCTAGTACAGCCCGCTGCTGGTCGTGGGCCAGACCGGGGAGGACGTGAGCCGGGACCACTCCGGGTCGCGGCGTCCGGGCAGCGTGCGGCCGGCATCGGCCCACCGGGCGAGCAGATCGCGGTAGATGGGCGGGTCCGGCGTCTGCTGTTGTGGCTCGCGTTGGTCGCGGGGGTCGCGGGGCTCGCGCAGGTCCCGTTGATCACGCTGGTCGCGGTGATGCTGAACCGATTCTTCGAAACCCGGCGGCGTCGGCCGACGCCTTCGGCCGGTTGAAGCCTGAAGCATGGTCATGCACGGCCAACGCGGGAGCGAAGGGCCGGGTAATCGCCCCCGGGGTGCGGGTATCCGTTCGAGCCGTCCCCGGGGGGTGGGGGTGGGGGTTTCCCGTCAGTCTCATCGTCCTTCCGTGGCGGTCCGGTCCCTCAAGGGCGCTCCTTCGTCGCGTCGCTACGCGATGGCCTACGGCCACCCTTGACCGACCGGCCCGCCACGGAAAACCGAAGACAGCCGAGAAACCCCCAAAGGAACGGGCCGGGCGGGACCTCCACAACGGCCCCGTCGCAGAGGTGCGGGCGGGTTCCGCCGCGCACCCGATCGCTACGCGGTCCCGCACGTCTTAGCGTCTGTCGGCCGTCTTGGGCTGGACATAAGCCGCCACCGATCGCTACGTGCTCCCGCACGTCTCAGCGTCTGCTGGTCGTGCTGGGGTGGGCATGAGCCGCCACCGATGGCTACGTGCTCCCGCACGTCTTAGCGTCTGCTGGTCGCCCTGGGGTGGGCATGAGCCGCCGCGATCCGTTACGCGCTTCGCGCCTCTTGGTGCTCCTCTGCGCCGGCCGCCGGCCGATCCAGCCTCGCCGGCGATTGAGGCGCGGGGGTGCGGGGGCGGAGCCCCCAGCTGCCGGCCTCGGCTTCGGCTGCCGGCCTCGGCTTCGGCTGCCGGCCTCGGCGACAGCCTGGGGGCGTGGTTCCGTTACCGATTTGGCGGCGGCGTGGTGTGCCGGTGTGTCAGGACGTGCCAGAAGGGTGGTCCCCGGCAGGGTTTCTGACGTACCGTCATATCCGCCTGAGCCGCCCCCCGAAGCCCGCCGTCCAGGAGGTCCGCCATGTCCGTCGACCGGCCCGTCGCCCTCGACGAGTACCCCATCCACCAGGCCCCCTTGTCGATGAAGCACCTCGTCAGCGGCGACCGCAACGCCTACGACCGCTGCATCTTCCACGTCTTCGACCACGCGGGCCGCGCCGTCCTCATCCTCGGCCTCGGCGTGTACCCCAACGCCGGGGTCATCGACGCCTACGCCACCCTCCGCATCGGCGACGAGCTCCTCGCCGTCCGGGCCTCCGACGCCCTCACCGACGATCGGATGAACCTGTCCGTGGGGCCGCTATCCATCACCGTCGACGTGCCGCTCAAGCGGCTCACGCTCCGCTGCGCGGCGGACCCGGAGGATCCGGACGGGCTCTCGTACGACGTCACCTGGACCGCCGAGTTCCCCGCCGTGTGGGAGCCCCACCACATCCAGCGGCGCGGCGACCGCCTCATGCTGGAGGGGCGCCGATTCGTCCAGGCCGGGGGCGTGAGCGGGGTCATCCGGGCGAAGGGGGAGGAGTTCGTCCTCACGCCGGGGGAGTGGACCGGCACCCGTGACCGGAGTTGGGGGGTGCGGCCGATACCCGGTGAGGACGGGGGGCGGGCGGCTGAGGAGTACCGGCCCGAGGGGTTTCACTGGCTCTGGATCCCGGTTCGCTTCGAGGACCGCTTCGTCATGGTCATCGCGCAGGAGGACGCCGACGGGCACCGCACCCTCAACGAGGCCGTGCAGGTCTTCCCCGAGGGCAGCGGCCGCCATGACGTGCAGCTCGGCTGGCCGCACACCGAGATCCGTTACCGGCCGGGCGGTCGGCATCCCGAGCGGGCGGTCGTGCATCTGAGTGATCCGTCCCGTAAGCCCCTCGAGCTCGGGGTGGAGATCCTGAACTCCTCGCCGCTGGCCGTCGGCGCCGGCTACCCGCCCGCCGGCGACTGGCAGCACGGCACCTGGCAGGGGCGCGGCTGGACAGACCGTCGTACCTACGACCTGTCCGACCCCGCGGCCCACCCCATGGCCGCCTTCGGGGTGACCGACCACTCGGCCCGCTTCACCCTCGACGGGCAGATCGGGCACGGCATCTTCGAGCACGGCAGCTTCGGGCGCCACGACCCGAGCGGGTTCACCGACTACTCCTCCGTCGCCCAGTAGCGGGAAGGGGCTCATTCATGGCCATCGCACCACGTCCGCGTACCTCCACCCGGGAGCCCGAAGAGCTCGGCCGGCGGCTCGCCGCCTGGCTCGACGGCAGGCTTCCCGGCGCGAAGGTCACCGGCGTTTCCGTTCCCGGATCCAACGGGATGTCCAGCGAGACCCTGCTCTTCGACATAGAGCACCCCGACACCCCGGTCCGCGCCTGCGCGCTGAGGCTCGCCGCCGACCCGGCCGCCTACACCGTCTTCCCGACGTACGACATGCCGCGCCAGCACCGGGTGATGCGTCTGGTCGCCGAGCACACGGACCTGCCCGTCCCGCGGGTGCAGTGGCTGGAGGAGGATCCGGGGCCGCTGGGGGCGCCGTTCTTCGTGATGGCCCGCGCCGAGGGACGTGTCCCGCCCGATGTGATGCCCTATACCTACGAGGGCAACTGGCTGCACGCCGCCACCGACGCCGAGCGCGCCGTCCTGCAGGAGGCGAGCATCTCGCTGCTGGCCCGCCTGCACGAACAGTTCCCGGCCGAGGAGGCCGAGTTCCTCCTCCCGGACGGTGTGGGCACGCCCCTGCGCCGGCACGTGGATGGCCAACGCGCCTACTACGCCTGGGTGGTGGGCGGACTCGCCCCGTCCCCGCTCATCGAGCGGGCCTTCGCCCGCCTGGAGGAGCTGTGGCCGGCGGACGAGGGCCCCGCGGTCCTCAACTGGGGCGACGCCCGCATCGGCAACGTCATCTACGACGGCTTCACGCCGGTCGCCGTCCTGGACTGGGAGATGGCCGCCTACGCCCCGCGCGAGGTGGACCTGGGCTGGAGCATCTACCTGCACTGCTTCTTCCAGGACCTGACGGTGAGCTTCGGACAGCCCGGCCTCCCGGACTTCCTGCGCCGGGAGGACCTGGAGCGCCGGTACGCCGAACTCACCGGGCACACCCCGCGGGACATGGAGTTCCACACCCTCTACGCGGCCCTGCGGCACGCCATCGTGATGCTGCGCATCGCCTACCGGCAGGCGCACTTCGGGGAGGTCGAGATCCCGGCGGACCCGGACAGCCTGATCCTGCACCACGCCAGCCTGGCCGCCATGGTGCAGGGAACGTACTGGTAGGGGGTCGAGCGGGAGGCCCTGGCGGTCGTCAGGCCGCCTGGGCGTGCTGCTGCCGCGTCTGCGCCTGCGGCCGCGGGAGTACGGGGCTCACCACGCGGACCGGACGCGAGCCCGGGCCTCCCACGTGCGAGAAGGGCTGCGTCCGCCAGTCCAGGCCCTGGGGCAGGGTCGTCGACAGGACGACGGGCTCGGGGGCCTCCACCGGCTGGATCATGCCGACGGTCGGCAGCGCGTCCGTGGCCGGCCGCCCGGTGCCCGCGCACACCGTGAGTCCGAAGGGGTTCCACGGGGTCAGGCAGAGCGCGTGCTGCGGCAGGTACTCCTCGTCCGCGACGAGGGCGATCGACTGGCCGCAGTCGGGGCAGATCGCGTGGTGGATCTCGAATCCGTCGAGGTCTTCGGGGTATTCGGCGTATGCGGTGTCCACCGCGTACGGGCCGTCCCCGGAATCGAGCGGTTCGAGGGGCCCCGGTTCGGTGCGACCGGCGCGCTTGGTGTTCAGCATGGATGTACTCCCCCTTGGGTGGGCCGGGCGGGCAGGTTCTGCGGCCTCGGCCACAGCAAGCACTTCCCGTCGAGCGTCACGAGTAACCACAACAGACCGGCCTGCACCTGCATACCCCTGTGGCCTTGGTCACATGCCTGGCGCAGATGCCTCCAGTGGGCGGACACCACTGGGCCTGGAGTGCCCTTGGGCCTTAAGTTGAGCGGCTATGAGCGCAATGGAGGAGCTGGACCGCCAGATCGTGGATCTGCTCGTACGGGACGGGCGGATGAGCTACACGGATCTGGGCAAGGCCACGGGACTGTCCACGTCGGCAGTCCATCAGCGAGTACGCCGTCTGGAACAGCGAGGGGTGATCCGCGGGTACGCGGCGGTCGTCGACCCGGAGGCCGTCGGCCTGCCGCTGACGGCGTTCATCTCGGTCAAGCCCTTCGACCCGAGTGCCCCGGACGACATCGCGGACCGGCTGTCCGGAGTCCCGGAGATCGAGGCCTGCCACAGCGTCGCCGGCGACGAGAACTACATCCTGAAGGTGCGCGTCGCCACCCCCCTGGAGCTCGAGGACCTCCTGGGCCGCCTGCGCGCCCTCGCCCACGTCTCGACGCGTACGACGGTCGTCCTCTCCACTCCGTACGAAGCCCGGCCGCCCCGCGTCTGAGCGGGGACCCGGTGGTCGGCCCGGGGTGGGCGACGCGGGACACTGGTCGGCATGACCGACCGCACCGCCCACTCCGCCGACGCCGCCGGAGCACCGACCAGGACCGTCCTCCTCCGCGGGGGCGAGGTCCACAGTCCCGCCGACCCCTTCGCCACCGCGATGGTCGTCGAGCGCGGCCACATCGCCTGGGTCGGTTCCGAGGGGGCGGCCGACGCCTTCGCGCAGGGCGTGGACGAGGTCGTCGACCTCGGCGGCGCGCTCGTCACCCCCGCCTTCACCGACGCCCACGTCCACACCACCTCCGCGGGTCTGGCCCTCACCGGGCTGGACCTCTCCGGAGCGCGCTCCCTGACGGCCGCGCTGGACCTCGTACGCGCGTACGCCGCGAGCCGTCCGGCCGACCGGGTGCTCCTCGGGCACGGCTGGGACGCCGCCCGCTGGCCCGAGCGCCGGGCGCCGCGCCGGGCCGAGCTCGACGAGGCCGCGGGCGGCCGCCCGCTCTACCTGAGCCGTATCGACGTGCACTCGGCCGTGGTCACCACGGCCCTGCTCGACCTCGTCCCGGGCGTGCTGGTCGTCGGCGACCAGCCGCTGACCGCCGACGACCACCACGCCGTACGACGGGCGGCCCTGGCCGCCGTCACCCCGGCCCAGCGCGTCGAGGCCCAGCGGGCCGCCCTCGACCGGGCCGCCTCCCTCGGCATCGGCTCCCTGCACGAGTGCGGCGGGCCCGACATCTCCTCCGCCGAGGACTTCACCGGCCTGCTCGCCCTGGCCGCCGAGCGGCCCGGCCCGCGCGTCTTCGGGTACTGGGCCGACCGCGACCTGGAGCTGGCCCGGGAGCTCGGGGCCGTCGGAGCCGCCGGCGACCTCTTCGTCGACGGGGCCCTCGGCTCGCACACCGCCTGCCTGCACGCCCCGTACGCCGACGCCTCGCACACCGGTACGGAGTACCTGGACGCGGTCGCGGTCGCCGAGCACGTGACGGCCTGCACCGAGAAGGGCCTCCAGGCCGGGTTCCACGCCATCGGCGACGCCGCGATCACCGCCGTCGTCGAGGGCGTCCGGGCGGCCGCCGAGAAGGTCGGCCTGGCCCGGGTCCGCGCGGCCCGGCACCGGGTCGAACACGCCGAGATGATGACCCCCGCCGCCATCGCCGCGTTCGCGGAGCTGGGGCTCACCGCCTCCGTGCAGCCCGCCTTCGACGCGGCCTGGGGCGGCGAGGACGGCATGTACGCCGACCGGCTCGGCGCGGAGCGCGCCCGCACCCTCAACCCGTACGCGGCCATGCTCAAGGCCGGGGTCCCGCTGGCCTTCGGCTCGGACGCCCCGGTCACCCCGCTCGACCCCTGGGGCACGGTCCGCGCGGCCGCCTTCCACCGGACCGCCGGGCACCGCATCTCCGTACGGGCCGCCTTCACCGCCCACACCCGGGGCGGCTGGCGGGCGCTGGGCCGCGACGACGCGGGGACCCTCGTACCCGGCGCCCCGGCCGACTACGCGGTCTGGCAGACCGGCGAACTGGTGGTCCAGGCCCCCGACGACAGGGTCGCCCGCTGGTCCACCGATCCCCGCTCGGGCACCCCCGGACTGCCCGATCTGACCCCCGGATCCGAACTGCCGGTGTGCCTCGCCACCGTCGTCGGCGGGCGGGAGGTATTCGTACGCCCACAGGGGTGATCCGGTGTGCCTCGGTTCGGTACCGGCGGTCGGACCCGGATAAGTTCGGCCGGGTCCACCACAGGACGTCCGTGCCGGACGGATCCGTCTGCTCAGCGCGCCCGCGCCTCGGGGGCGAGGGAAGGTTTCGCCGGTGGGGGCACCCCCAGTGGTAGTTGGGGGAGGGTGGCCCCGGGTCGGGGCCCTGCGGTCCAGTAGACAACGGTCACGGCGGCCCGCAGCCAGCGGGCGTCTGACCGGCCCGAAGGACCGCGGGCCCCGATCACTGTTCTAAAGTCATCCTCTGCGACCAGACGTACAGGACGTGCAAGAGCACAAAAGGGGACTCAGTGAGCGACGGCGGACAGCGGACCTACGGGCCGCTCGGTACGGCCTTGGTGATCATTCCGACCTACAACGAGGCGGAGAACATCGGGCTGATCGTCGGCCGCGTCCGGGCGGCGGTGCCCGAGGCCCACATCCTGGTCGCCGACGACAACAGCCCCGACGGCACCGGCAAGCTCGCCGACGAGCTCGCGGTCGGCGACGACCACGTGCACGTGCTGCACCGCAAGGGCAAGGAGGGGCTCGGCGCCGCCTATCTGGCGGGCTTCCTCTGGGCCTTGGACGCCGGCTACGGAGTGATCGTCGAGATGGACGCCGACGGTTCGCACCAGCCGGAGGAGCTGCCCCGGCTGCTCACCGCACTGGCCGGCGCCGACCTCGTCCTCGGCTCCCGCTGGGTGCCGGGCGGCCGCGTCGTCAACTGGCCCAAGAGCCGGGAGATCCTCTCGCGCGGCGGTTCGACGTACTCGCGGCTCATGCTGAACGTCCCGATCCGCGACGTGACCGGCGGCTACCGCGCCTTCCGCCGCGAGACCCTGGAGGGCCTGGGCCTGGACGAGGTGGCCTCGGCGGGCTACTGCTTCCAGGTCGACCTGGCCCGCAGGGCGGTGCAGAAGGGTTTCCGCGTGGTGGAGGTGCCCATCACGTTCGTCGAGCGTGAGTTCGGCGACAGCAAGATGAGCAAGGACATCGTGGTCGAGGCCCTGTGGCGGGTCACCCAGTGGGGCCTCAAGGCCCAGGCCGCCAGGCTGCTGGGCAAGGACGGCGACAAGCGGTGAGCCCCTGGGGAAGCCCCTAGGGGATGTCCGGTACCTCCGGCTGAGGCCGCTTTTACGCGGCCCCAGGCACACTGGGTGGTATGACGACCGGTATTTCCACGGCCCCCCGGCGGCGTTCGCCCGCCCGAACCTTCCTTCCGCTGGCCATCGCCGCCTGGCTGATCCTGGAGATCTGGCTGCTCACCGTGGTCGCGGACGTGGCCGGCGGGCTCGCCGTGGCCGCGCTGCTGGCGGGCGGGATCGTCCTGGGCGCGGTGGTCATCAAGCGCGCCGGGCGGCGCGCATTCAAGAACCTGTCGGACACCTTCCAGCAGGCCCAGCAGGGGCGCCAGCCCACCCCGCAACAGCCCGGCCAGGGCAACGGCCTCACCATGCTGGCGGGGCTGCTCCTGATGATGCCGGGGCTGCTCTCCGACGTGGCGGGCCTGTTCCTCCTGCTCCCGCCGGTCCGGGCGTGGATCGGCCGCCGCGCGGCCCGCTCGCTGGAGCGCAAGATGGCCTCGGCTCCGGCCGGGAGCTTCGGCGACGCCTTCCAGCAGGCCCGGATCCACTACCCCGACGGCAAGGTCGTGCAGGGCGAGGTCATCCGCGAGGACCGGCCCGAGGGGCCAGCCGGCCCGGACACGGGCCACCGCCCGCCCCTGACCCCGTAGGACCGCCGCCCGCCGCAGGCCGCTCGGTGCGGCCGGCGCCGGGCGCTGCTGCGCCGCCGGACACCGGGCGCAGCACAGGACAAAGCCGAGGGGCCCCGCCACACAATGTGTGGCGGGGCCCCTCGGCTTGTGACTGTATCCGGTTTAAAACCGTGTCCGGCTGTCAGGCGGACTTGCGGCTGTCCCGCGGATGCACGGCAATGTTCATGGCGCCGGAACGAAGGACCGCCAGCCTTTCGGCCAGCACTTCCTCCAGCTCCTCGCGGGTGCGTCGCTCCATGAGCATGTCCCAGTGCGTTCGCGCAGGCTTGCCCTTCTTCTCTTCGGGCCCGTCCCCGTCCACCAGGAGTGCCATGGCGCCGCACGCCTTGCACTCCCACTCCGGCGGAATTTCTGCCTCAACCGAGAACGGCATCTCAAATCGATGTCCGTTCTGGCATGCGTACTCCACCGCCTGGCGCGGGGCCAGATCGATGCCGCGGTCCGTCTCGTAGCTGGTAACCACGAGGCGCGTACCGCGGAGAGCTCGCTCACTCATGAATCGTGCCTCCCGGGCTTTGTCGCCCACAGGACAGGTGTCGCTGTCGTCGTCATCCGGTCAACGTCCGGTCGGCGGTATAGATTCCCGCTCCGGGTCGTGCGTCGCCCGTCGTGCCGCCCCTTGTTGTACCCACCAATGCCCGTTTTGTCACATCTGGCAGCAGATGTCACCCAACGTCCATGCTTCTTGGGCGCGCAGTAACGGTCCGCCTGGCAGGCCAAGGGCGTACACTACCGGCCCTTTGCTTCAACGTCTAAATTCGTTCGGAATTCGTTCGCGGATCCGGGCCGTGCGCACTCGCGGACCCGCTCTCAGATCCGCTCCGGTACAGGATTGCCTGCCGCTTCCACCGCGCGCCGCACCGGCACTCTCGCCAGGAGCACGAATCCCAGTGCGAAGAAGACCACCAACGAGATGATCGCGTCCCGGTAGCTCCCCGTGAGCTGGTAGGTCAGGCCGAAGACGAGCGGACCCACCCAGCTCAGCCCGCGGTCGCTCATCTCGTACGCCGAGAAGTACTCGGCCTCCTTGCCCGCCGGCACCAGGTGCGAGAAGAGCGAGCGCGACAGCGCCTGGCTGCCGCCCAGCACCAGTCCGATCATCGCCGCGAGCGCGAAGAACCAGACCGGGGTGCGGGCCGGCAGGAAGTAGCCGACCGCGAGCGTCACGCCCCACGCGGCCAGCGAGCCCAGGATCGTCCGCTTGGCGCCGTAGATCCGCGCGAGGCGGCCCATCCCCAGCGCCCCGCCCACCGCGAGGACCTGCACCAGCAGCACCGCCCCGATGAGCGTGGACTGGTCCAGCTCCAGCTCCTCCGATCCGTAGATGGAGGCCTGGGAGATCACCGTCTGCACGCCGTCGTTGTAGATCAGGTACGCCAGCAGGAACGACAGCGTCAGCGGATAGCGCCGCATGTCCTTCAGGGTGGCGACGAGCTGCTTCCAGCCGCTGACCGCCGGCCCGGCCCCCGGCTCCCGGACCACGGCCCGGTCCCGCAGCCGGCGCAGCGGGATCAGGGCGAAGGCCCCCCACCACAGGCCCGCGGAGGCCAGGCAGATCCGTACCGCCATGCCCTCGGTGAGCCCGAAGGAGTCGTGGCCCATGTAGAGCACCAGGTTCAGCACGAGCATCACGGAGCCCGCGGTGTAACCGAAGGCCCAGCCCCGCGAGGAGACGGTGTCCCGCTCGTCCGGCGTGGAGATCTGCGGCAGGTACGCGTTGTAGAGCACCATGGATACGGACAGCGAGGCGTTCGCGACGATGAGCAGCAGCCCGCCCAGCAGGTAGCGCTCACCGCCCAGGAAGAACATCCCGGCCGTCGCCGCGGCGCCCGTGTACGCCGCCACCGCCAGCAGCGGCTTCTTGCGCCCGCTCCGGTCCGCCGCGGCGCCCACCAGCGGCATGAGCAGCACGGCCAGGATCACCGAGGCCGACACCGAGTAGGCGAAGAAGGACCCGGCCCGCACCGGGATGCCCAGCGGGTGCACGAAGCCCTCGGCGTCCGCGGCGGCCTTGGCCACCGAGGTCAGGTACGGCCCGAGGAACACGGTGAGCACGCTCGCCGAGTACACCGACACGGCGAAGTCGTAGAAGTACCAGCCGCGCTGCTCACGCTTGCGCGCGGCTGCCCCGGCCTCTCCGGTCTCCCCGGCCTCTGCGGCCGCGACCGCCGTGGTCGCCGCGGCCGATCTGCCGTCCTCGGCTCCCGGTTCCGCTGGTTCCGCTTCCTCGGTCGTCCTGCTGTCTTCCGCGCTCACCTGGTGTCCCCCTCGCTGGTCCCCGTGCCGCAGCGGCCATCGGGCCCGGGCGGCGGCCGAAGAGCGTGTCAGGCCCAGGCCCCGCGCCGGTCCAGCACCGTGCGCAAGATGTCGATCCGGTCGGTCATGATGCCATCGACTCCCAGGTCGAGGAGAGCCTCCATGCGTTCCGGTTCGTTCACGGTCCACACGTGGACCTGCAGACCCCGCTCGTGCGCGGTCCGCACGAAGCGCCGGTCGACCACGCGGATGCCCGCCTGGGTCTCCGGCACCTGGGCCGCCACCGCGCCCACGCGCAGCGCCGCCGGGATCGCGTACGAGCGCAGCCGCAGGCCCAGCACCCCGCGTACGCCGTACGAGGTCGCCAGCCGGGGGCCGGCGATCCGCTGGGCGCGGGCCACCCGGCTCTCGGAGAACGAACCCACGCAGACCCGGTCCCAGATCCCGGTCCGCGCGATCAGGTTGACCAGCGGGTGCAGGGCCGACTCGGCCTTGATGTCGATGTTCCAGCGGGCGTCCGGGAACTCCTCCAGCAGCTCCTCGAAGAGCGGCAGGGGCTCGGTGCCCGCCACGCGCACCTCGCGGACCTGCTTCCAGGGCAGCTCGGCGATCCGGCCCCGGCCGTCGGTGACCCGGTCCAGCGTGGAGTCGTGGAAGGCGACGAGTTTCCCGTCGGCCGTGGCGTGCACATCGGTCTCGAAGTACCGGTAGCCCGCTTCGGAAGCCCGGCGGAAGGCGGCGGCGGTGTTCTCCAGCCCGTCCGCGGCACCTCCCCGGTGTGCGAAGGGGATCGGAGCCGGGTGGTCCAGATACGGATGGCGAAGGCGTACGTGCGTCACGGCGGCAGTATCCCCCGTGACGTGAGGGGACGGTGGTCCGCGAGGTGAACGGGGGACACGGCGGCGGACACACAGGAGGTCGATCCGGCCCCGTCCGACCCCCTCCGTGTGGCGGCCCCTGGTGCAAGTGGACTGGCGCGTGACAGTCTGGGCCCGCAGGCATCAATCCAATCCCGGCTTCCGGCACCCGCCGTAGAGGCCAATCCGACGAAGGTGGACCGGACGCAATGGCCGAATGGACCTCGGCGGTCGGCGCCGCCCAGCTCGCCCGCCTCATCACCTCGCAGCAGGAGCGCCCCGCGGTCCCCGGCGCCCGCAAACTGCCCGCGTACCGCACCCTCGCGGACGGCATCCGGCTCCTCGTCCTCGAAGGCCGCGTCCCGGTCGCCGCCCGGCTCCCCGCCGAGCGGGAGCTGGCCGTCGCCCTCTCCCTCAGCCGCACCACCGTCGCCGCCGCGTACGAGGCCCTGCGCGGGGAGGGGTTCCTGGAGTCCCGCCGGGGCGCCGGCAGCTGGACCTCCGTACCGGCCGGGAACCCGCTGCCCGCGCGCGGCCTGGAACCGTTGCCGCCCGAGTCACTCGGTTCGATGATCGACCTCGGCTGCGCCGCCCTCCCCGCCCCCGAGCCCTGGCTCACCAAGGCCGTCCAGGGCGCACTGGAGGAGCTGCCCCCGTACGCGCACACCCACGGCGACTACCCGGCCGGCCTGCCCGCGCTGCGCCGGATGCTCGCCGAGCGCTACACCGAGCAGGGCATTCCCACCATGCCCGAGCAGATCATGGTCACCACCGGCGCGATGGGCGCGATCGACGCCATCTGCAGCCTCTTCGCCGGGCGCGGGGAGCGGATCGCCGTCGAGTCGCCGTCCTACGCCAACATCCTCCAGCTCATGCGCGCCGCCGGGGTGCGCCTGGTGCCCGTCGCCATGGCGGACGGGCTGGCCGGCTGGGACATGGACGTCTGGCGGCAGGTGCTGCGCGACTCGGCCCCCCGCCTCGCCTATGTCGTGGCCGACTTCCACAACCCCACCGGGGCCCTGGCCTCCGACGAGCAGCGCCGCGCCATGGTGGCGGCCGCCCGCTCGGCCGGCACCGTCCTCGTCGCCGACGAGACCATGGTGGAACTGCAGCTGGACCCGGAGCTGGAGATGCCCCGCCCGGTCTGCTCCTTCGACCCCGCCGGCAGCACGGTCATCACCGTGGGCTCCGCCAGCAAGGCCTTCTGGGCGGGCATGCGGATCGGCTGGGTCCGCGCCGCCCCCGACGTGATCCGCAGCCTGGTCGCCGCCCGCGCCTACGCCGACCTGGGCACGCCCGTGCTGGAACAGCTCGCGGTGAACTGGCTGATGCGCACCGGGGGCTGGCGGGAGGCCGTCGGGATCCGCCGCGACCAGGCCCGGGAGAACCGCGATTCGCTGGTCGCGGCGGTCCGCCGGGAGCTGCCGGAGTGGGAGTTCGAGGTTCCGCAGGGCGGGCTCACCCTGTGGGCCCGCGCGGGCGGCCTGTCCGGGTCCCGGCTGGCTGAGGTGGGGGAGCGGGTCGGCGTACGGGTCCCCTCGGGGCCGCGGTTCGGCGTGGACGGGGCCTTCGAGGGCTATGTCCGGCTGCCGTTCACCGTGGGCGGGCCGGTGGCGGAGGAAGCCGCCTCCCGGCTCGCGGCGGCGGCCCGGCTGGTCGGCACGGGCGCCGGCAGCAGCGGCGCGGAACCGCCGCGCACGTTCGTGGCGTAACCCGCCGGCCCCGGCGCGCGCCCGGACCAGGCGGGACCGGCCTAGGGGGCCTCGGCCGGGATCTCCGGGGCGCCCAGGGCCGAGCCCTGTGCCGGCGGGTGCCCGTGGAGCGGCTTGTCCGGCGTGCCGTGGTCCCGTCCGCCGCCCCCGCCGGGCGCGAGCCGACCCGGCAGCAGCTCCAGGACGGCCTGTCGGTACGCCGGGTGCGTGGCCTCGTCGTACGGGTCCGGGGTGGCGGGCACCTGCAGCCGGTGCACCGGACCCGTGCCGAGCCGGGCGTACCCGCGGCCGGGCGGCACCTGGGCCGTCGGGGTGGTGTGCGGCGGCAGCCCCAGCACGTCGGCGATCTGCTGGATCCCGGCGGGCCCGAGGACGATCCGGGCGCGGGTGTGCTGCCAGACGGAGTCGTTCAGCAGTTCCAGGTGGTCGAAGTGCTCGGCCACCACCACCGTGACGTGCGCGGGCCGCCCGTGCCGCAGCGGCACCTGCAACTGGGCCAGCGGGTCGGGGCCCCCTTCGGCGATCGCGAGGTGGGCCAGCACGCTCGGCTGGTCCAGCAGGATCCACAGCGGGCGCCGGGTGTCCTCGGGCGCCGGCCGGCCGGACTCCCGGGCCCGGTGGCTGGCGATGAGCCGCCGCTCGGTCTCCTGCGCGGCCCACTCCAGGGTGGCCTGCGCCCCGATCGGCCCGCATTCCACGGCGAGGACGCCGGCGCGGCCCGAGAGGCAGGCGTACTCGCCGCTGCCGCCGCCGTCGACGATCAGCACGTCGCCGCCGTGCCGCAGGGCCTGCAGGGCGAGGGAGCGGATCAGGGTGGAGGTGCCGCTGCCGGGCTGGCCGACGGCCAGCAGGTGGGGCTCGGTGGAGCGGGACCCGGTGCGCCAGATCACCGGCGGCACGTCGCGGGGCTCGTCGCCCTCCAGGACGGGCAGGGTGCGCTGCACGCCGCCCGCGTCGGTGAAGCCGAGCACGGTCTCGCCGGGCGAGGTGACGAACGGCTGGGCGGCGATGCCCGTCGGCAGCGCCGCCAGCACGCTCAGGTCGAGCTGGTTGCCCTCCTCGTCCCAGTCGAAGAGATACTCCCGTCCGCGCCCGGACTTGGCGTGCAGCAGTGCCTCGATCCGGGCCCGTGAGGCGGCCTCGCCATCGGTGAAGTAGGCCGGGTAGCGGATGTGGAGCCGGGTGATGCGGCCCGCCTCGTCGAACTCGTAGCCGCTGAAGGCCTTGTCCCAGTCCCCGCCGTGGGCGAAGAGGGGGTTCGGGTCCTCCGGGATGGAGAAGTACGGCACGAGGGCTTCGTAGAGGGAACCGAGCCGTTCGGTCTCGGCATCGCTGGGCCCGGTCTTCACCGGGGTGCGGTCGCGTCCCTGCCAGGCCGCGGCCGCCATGAGGGTGATCAGGGCGAGGAGCGGACCGTAGGGGACGAGCGCGACCACGAGGACGCAGGCGGCTCCCAGGAACAGCGCGGGACCACGCTTGTCCTTGGGGGTCTCGGACCATCTGCGGCGCCCGGCCGAGGCCAGGACGCGCAGGCCGCGTCCGATGGTGAGGAGCGGATGGAGGACGTCCGTGGCGGTGTCGGCGGCCGTGCGAGCGAGGTCGCGGCCCCGGGACAGCGACGCGGTGCCGCTGCTGAGGATGCGGGGAAGTGGGCGCCGGGCCACGGGCGTCTCCTGGAGTTGTGGGTGTGACGGGTGCTTCGGGTGCTGCTGGTGGTGCTGCGCGATGGCCGGGCTAGAGCTTGATCCCGCCGAGCAGGCTCGCGAGGCTCGCCGTGCTCGCCGTGATGCTCGGGGCGATGGCGGAGCCGGCGAGGAAGAAGCCGAAGAGCGCGCAGACGAACGCGTGCGTCAGCTTCATCCCGTCCTTCTTGAAGAAGAGGAAGCAGATGATGCCGAGCAGGACCACGCCTGAGATGGACAGGACCATGAGGAGTTCTCCTGGTTGGTGGGGACAGTCACCATCAGTTCTTCCAGGCTCACAGGAAGTATCAATGCGACAAAAGGTGCATACGGGTGAATCCGCGAGTTTTTCACTTGACCGGCTCAGCCCGGCTGGCGCGTCCGGCGCACCGGGGGGCGAGGGTGATCCTTGCCTCGGCCCGACCCGGACATGTGCAGGCCAGGGCGCTACTCTGGCGATTCACCCGTACGGACGCAGTGCCGTGCACCCCCCTGCCCGCCCGTCCTGGGGACGGGGCTGCGGGGCGGACCATGTCAGCAACGAGTGAAAGGCGGTAACGAACGATGAGCGAGCACGCCGCGGAAGGCGCCGGTTCCCAGGACGTCCCCGACGAGGACGTCATCGAACTGGCCACCAAGATCTTCGACCTCGCCCGTCAGGGTGAGACCGAGACGCTCACCGCCTACCTCGACGCCGGGGTCCCGGCGAACCTCACCAACGACCGCGGCGACACCCTCGTCATGCTCGCCGCCTACCACGGCCACGCCGACGCCGTGTCGGCCCTGCTGGCCCGGGGCGCCGAGGCCGACCGCGCCAACGACCGCGGCCAGACCCCGCTCGCCGGGGCGGTCTTCAAGGGCGAGGAGGCCGTCATCCGCGCCCTGCTCGCCGGCGGGGCCGATCCGACGGCCGGAACTCCCTCCGCCGTGGACACCGCGCGCATGTTCGCCAAGGCCGACCTGCTGGAACTTTTCGGAGCTGAGTAGTCCGTTTTTGCCTCGGATCTGGCCGGGCCCGGCCGGTTCCCGACCTCACAGATTGGTCACGGCGGCCGTAAATGTGGTCGCGGTGCACAAACCGGCTGGGCCATCATGGCGTCGGATTCGATTCGCGAGCACGGGGGGCGGGCCGGAACGGGTGGGACACGAAGGGTGTCCCGACCCGAGCCGGCCACCATGATCACGAAGAACTGACGAGAGTGAGAAGGCAATGGTCTACATCGAGCGGAACATGACGGCGGACGTCCTCACATGCTGTTACGCGGCCTTGTGAATCCCGATTCCCGGTTGCGTCCCCAGCTTGATATGAGGCCATTCCCATGTTCGAACCAGTCATAGCACCGAGCGGTACCCTGCTCGGGCTCCTCCAGCGCGGCCGTGGCGACGGCACGCTGCACGCACTCGCGGCACCCAGGGCGGAGGCCCTCGAGGCCCTCAACCAGTGCGTGCTCCGCGATCCGCGCCAGGACTGGCAGGTCGAGAACCGCTCCTTGTACTACGCCCGGCTCTACCTCGACCTCAACGGTCCGCTGGGCGAGATCGAGCACCACCTCTTCAGCGCCGACGACCTCGTCGACGAAGAGGACCACCGGACCGGCCTCGCCCTGTCCGTCCTGGGCCACCTGGCCTCGTACGGCCGCGACGACGCGCTCATGCTGCTGCGCCGGTACGCCGCCTCCGGGGCGAACTGGGCCTGGGCCCTCGACGAACTCGCCCTGCGCGACGACGACGAAGGCCTGCGGTCCCTGGCCGCGCCGATCCTTGCGAGATTCCCCGCCACGGCGGAGGGCGAGGCGCGGCTGGCCGCCGCCGTCCGCGATGCCTACGAGCCCCGGCCGTGGTGCCTGTGGGAGGAGACCCCGCAGCACGGCGAGCGCCTGCGCGCCGCCCGCCAGCAGGGCTCCTTCGACCGCTGGCAGCGCCAGCTGACCCCCAGCGGCCCCCGGCCCGGCTGGGGAGTCCAGGCCGTCTTCGACTGGGCCGCCGACGGCCTGCGCCGCGGCACCCCGCTGCACGTGCCCGCCGCGCGCTGCCTGGCCGCGGTCGCCGCGCCCGAGGACCGCTCCGCGATCCTCGCGGCCGCCGCCGGAGCCTCCGGCGAGGCCGCCCGCGCCACCGCCCTGCACCATCTGGTCCTCGCCGAGCCGGACAACCCCGCCGTGCTGGACCTCATCGAAGCCGCCGCCGACGAACCCGCCGTGGCCGCCTACGAACGCATGTGCGGCCCCGAGGCCGTCGAACGGGCCCGGCGCTGGATCCACCGCCCCGACGCCCTGGGCGCGGCCGCCGCGGCCACCCTGGCCGCCCGCGGCGGAGCCGAGGACGCGGAACTGGTCCTCGGCGCCCTGCGCTCCACGGTCCGCGGCTCGGGCCCCGACACCCGGCACCTCTACCCCCTCGTGGACGGCGCCGGCCGCCTCGCCATCGGCTGCGCCGCCCCCGTGCTGCGCCACATCTACCGCGAGACGGCCTCGTCCCACCTGCGCGGCCGGGCCGCGCGGGCCCTCGCCAGCACGGACTCCTCCTTCGCGGCGGGCTTCGCCGTCGAATGCCTCTGGGACTGCGAGGAGACCACCCGCGAGGTGGCGGCCCACCACGCCGAGACCGCCGACGCCCGGGTCGCACCCCGGCTGCGCCGCCTGGCGACGGATCCGGCCGAGGAAGAGGACGTACAGTCGGCCGTCCGGAGCAGGATCGCCCCGGAGTCGGCCGTGTAGGGGGCGCGTGATGGGCAAGGCGGTGCGCAGACGCGCGGTACCCGTGGTCGAGGCGGCACGAGCGAGCCTCGGGTCCTTCGACCACGTGGACGCCGTGTCCGTCGAACTGCCGCCCGGCACCGACGCGGTGGAGTTCGCCCGGCTGGTCTTCACGGGACGCCCCGGGTGGACCGGCCGGCTGATGTCGCTGCGCGACCGCCTCGTCGCGCCCTTCGGACTCCACGTACAGGAGCGGGAGCGCCCGGCGCGGGACACACGGATCGAACCGGGCCTGAAGGTGGGCCCGTTCCGGGTGCTGTCGGTGGGCGACGACGAGGTCCTCTGCGGGGACGACGACAAACACCTGGACTTCCGCGCCTCGTTCGCCGTGCGGCCGATGGCCGGCTCGGCGGGCACGGAGGGCGTCTGCACCACCGTGGTCCGCTTCAACAAGCCGGTCGGCCGCCTGTACTTCCGCGCCATCGAGCCCTTCCACCACCTGATCGTCGCCCGCCTCGTCGCGGGCGCACGGACGCCCCGGCCCTGACGGGGCCGGGGCGAGGGCTCACCGGGGCGACGTGGCGGGCGGTGCGGCGGGGGTCCGGGAACACCCCCGCCGATCCGTGCGCTCGGCCTGCCGCCAGGCGTTCACCCGGCCTGTGCCCTATCTGCCCGCCGTGGGGTCGATCTCGCAGGGCGTGACCTTGGACGTCTCCTTCACGCCGTACCTGACCGGGGCGTCGGGGTCCGACGCGCTCGTCGGCTTCGTGAGGACGAGCGTGTACCCCGGAGGGACCGTCTTCGAGTTGATCCTCAACGTGTCCTTCTCCCGCCCCGAGGCCAATTCGGCCTCGGGGTCGGCCATACGAAGGCGGTATCCGACGCCCAGGTGCGTGCACTCCGACCGGGGCTTCAGCTCGGTCAGCGCGACGCTGACCCCCTGTTCCTGGAGGCTCCGGACCACCTCGGACAGGTCGGCGGGCCTGGGCGCGCGGATCTCGATGGTCCTGCCGGGGTCCTTCGGGGGCTCGGTGCGCGCTTTCAGTGCTTCCTCCAGGCCCTCCGAGTTGTCGATCGTGCAGGACGGGACCCTGGCCTTCTCGACCACGTTGAAGCTGAACGCCCGATCGCCCAGCGGGTAGTGCTCCGCCCACGCGAACGCCAGCGCGTAGCCCGGCGGGACCGTCTTCGCGTTGACCTTGAGGAAGAACCCGTCATC
This sequence comes from Streptomyces sp. NPDC001513, assembly GCF_042894695.1. Classification (NCBI taxonomy): domain Bacteria; kingdom Bacillati; phylum Actinomycetota; class Actinomycetes; order Kitasatosporales; family Streptomycetaceae; genus Streptomyces; species Streptomyces sp. NPDC001513. Next base: position 28,508 of record NZ_JBIAVU010000026.1, on the reverse strand, counting down.
GCCCTGCTGCCCGATGCGGGCCTCGGGGTCGTCCATCGGATCGAAGCCCCGGACCCCGCCGTAGAGCTCGGAGTCGCACTGGGACGGCGGCCGCTTCGGGACCAGCGCGACCTGCACCCCCAGCTCCTTCAGCCGGGCAGCGAGGGCCGGGACCTGCCGCTGCTCGGGCAGCTTGAACCGGAGCGAGCCGTCCGGGTCCTTCTTGATCTCGGGCGCGTCCGTGGCCGAAGGGCTCGGCGAGCCGGTGGGACCGACCGAGGGCAGCGAGCCGTTGCCGCCGCTGTCCCCGGCCAGGGTCATCACCGCGACGACCGCGGCCGTGGCGATACCCACCGCGAGCGGGATGCCGTAGCGGCGGGCGAAGGAACGGGCGGGAGCCGGGGCCGGGGCCTCCTCCGGGAGGCGGGCCAGCAGCGCCGCCTTGAGCCGGTCCTCGAACCCGCTGGGCCTGGTGCTCATCGGGCTGCCTCCAACTGCGTTTCGGTGCCGGCTGCGGGCCCGGTCCCGCGCAGCGCGCGGCGGGCCCGGTGGAGGCGGACGCGGACGGTCGCCTGGGTGACGCCGAGGGCCTGGGCGGCCTCGGCCGGGGTGAGTTCGTCGACCACCACGAGGTCGAGGGCCGCGCGCAGCGGCTCGGAAAGGGCGGCGTGACGCTCCGCCAGGGCCCTGAAGGCCCGCTGGGCGTCGATCCGTTCCTCCAGGGCCGCGACGTCCTCGTCCTCGAGGAGGCGGCGGCCGCTCAGCCGCGCCAGGGCGCCGCTCTCGCGGGCGAGCCCGCGGGCGTGCCCCGACAGGACGTTGCGGGCTATCCCGAACAACCAGGCGATCGGCGCCCCCCTGTTGGGCCGATATCCGGAAGCCGAGCCCATCGCCGCGAGGAAGATGTCCGCCGTCAGGTCCGCCGCCAGGTGCGGGTCGGCGACCCGGCGGGTGACGAAGCCGAGCACGGCGTCGATGTGCTCCTCGTAGAACGCGCCGAATCCCTCGTGCGTCGTGAGATCCGGTGGCCCGGTCTTCTGTCGTCCTGGGCTTCGCACCCTGGTTCCTCCCCTGCGCCGGGGGCCCGGTCGGCCCCCTCACTCCGTACTTGGCCGGAGCCCCCGAAAACGTTTCACCGGGACCGGAGGAAGCGCACGGGAGTCCCCGGCCGGGCCTGCGCCGCCGCGTCCAGGGCCGGGCCCGGCGGGACCACGCCGACCACCGGATAGCCGCCCGTCACCGGGTGGTCGGCCAGGAACACCACCGGCAGGCCGTCCGGCGGGACCTGGACCGCGCCCAGCACCATGCCCTCGCTCGGCAGTTCCCCGGACCGGGCGCGGACCAGCGGCGGGCCCGCCTCCGTGCGCAGGCCGATCCGGTTGGACCTCGCCGACACCCGGAACTCCGCACGCCACAGCCCGGCCAGCGAAGCCGGCGCGAACCAGTCCGCGCGCGGCCCCGGGCGCAGCGGCAGCAGCAGTTCCGCAGGCGGCCCGGGCAGGCCGCAGACGTCCGCCCAGGGCACCGGATCCGGCCCGGCCGGGCCCACCGGCAGCCGCATCCCGGCCGACAGGACGGGCGGCCCCAGGCCCGACAGCAGGTCCGCCGAACGACTGCCGAGGACCGGCGGGACGGCCAGGCCTCCCCGCACCGCGACGTAGCCGCGCAGCCCCGACTCCGCCGGGCCCACCTCCAGCTCCGCCCCGGCCGGCAGCCGGACCGCCGCTCCCCAGGCCGCCGGGCGACCGGAGACCCGTACGGAACAGGGCGCGCCCGTGACCGCCACGACCGTCGGGGCGAGCGCCCGCAGCCCCGTCCCGTCCAGGGTCGTCTCCAGCGCCGCCGCGTCCGGCGGGTTGCCGAGCAGCCGGTTGGCCAGCGCGTACGCCGCCGTGTCCAGCGCTCCCGAGCGGGGCACGCCCAGGTGCGCGTACCCGGGGCGCCCCCGGTCCTGGACCGTGGTCAGCGCGCCCGGCCGCACCACCAGCAGCTCAGTCACGGCCCGCCTCCGTGAACCGCACCCGGACGCCCGGCGCGAACAGCGCCGCCGGTTCCCGCTCCGGGTCCCACACGACCGCGTCCGTGGAGCCGATCAGCTGCCAGCCGCCGGGGGAGGAGCGCGGGTACACCCCCGCGTACTCGCCGGCCAGCGCCAGCGAGCCCGCGGGGACGGCCGTACGGGGCGTGTCCCGACGGGGCAGGTGGAAGCGTTCCGGGAGCCCCGTCAGGTAGCCGAAGCCGGGGGCGAACCCGCAGAACGCCACCCGGAAGCCGGTGCGGCCCACGATCCCGGGCACCTCCCGCGGGGGCACCCCCCACCGCCGGGCCACCTCCGCCAGGTCCGGGCCGTCGTACCGCACCGGGACGGTGACCAGCGGACCCTCCGCCTCCGCGAGCGCTGGCACCTCCCACCGGGCGATCCGGGCCCCCAGCGCGGCCGGGTCCCGCACCCCGTCCAGCAGCACCGTCCGCGCCGCCGGTACGAGGTCCCGTACGGGGCCCAGCCCGCCCGCGTCCCGGCGGCGCAACAGCTCGGCGTGGAGCGCGGCCACCTCCGCCGCCGAGTCCAGCTCGATCAGCAGCGCCTCACCGCCCACCACGAGCGTCCTCACGCGAAGGCCTCCACCCGGACCCCGGCCGCGCCCAGCGCCTCCCGGACCCGCCGGGCGAGCACCGCCGCCCCCGGGGTGTCCCCGTGCAGGCACAGCGAACGCGCGGCCACCGGGACCGGCGACCCGTCGGCGGCCGCCACCGTCCGCTCGGCGGCCATCCGCACGGCCCGCGCCACCACCGCGTCCGGGTCGTGCAGCACCGCTCCCGCCTCGCTGCGCGGCACCAGCGTCCCGGCGGGCGTGTAGGCGCGGTCGGCGAAGGCCTCCGGTACGGCGGCCAGCCCGGCCTCGCCGGCGGCGGCGAGCAGGAGCGATCCGGGCAGGCCCAGGACGGGCAGGCCCCCGGTGGCACCGGACCCGGCGGCCAGCCGGACGCCCGCGACCACGGCGGCGGCCTGGTCGCCGTCGTGCACGGTCCGGTTGTAGAGCGCACCGTGCGGTTTCACGTACGACACCCGGGAGCCGGCCGCCCGCGCGAACACCTCCAGCGCGCCGATCTGGTAGGCCACCTCGTCCGCCAGCTCGGCGGCCGGGACGTCCATCGCGCGCCGTCCGAAGCCGGCCAGGTCGCGGTAGGAGACCTGCGCGCCGATCCGTACGCCCCGCTCGGCGGCCAGTTCGCAGACCCGGCGCATGATGGACGGGTCGCCGGCGTGGAAACCGCAGGCCACGTTGGCGCTCGTGACGACGGAGAGCAGGGCCTCGTCGTCGGTGAGCGTCCAGCGCCCGAATCCCTCGCCGAGGTCGGCGTTGAGGTCGACCACCGACGAGGATGCGATCATGGAATCCATGCGCCGAGCGTAGAGCAGACGTCCGACGGTCAGGCCGGGGACGATCCGGCCGAACCATGCCGTTTGGGATGTTGTCAGCAACAGCGCCTAGTCTTTGTCCGTGACTCTCCCAGCCCCGGCGAAGACCCTCCCGTCCCCGGCGCCGGGCCCGGCCGCCGACGAGGGCCTGGCCCGGCGGCTTCGCGCCCTCGCCTGCACCGCCCCGCTGCACGACCTCGACGTACGCAAGGCCAATCTGGCGGGCGAGTACGGGATCTACGCGATGGCGGAGGTCGCGCTGGCCGCGATCGACCTGGTCACGCTCAACATGGACTTCGACACGGGCGCCGACCACGAACAGATAGTGGCCAGGCTGCTGCCGCGCGTCGCGGCCCAGGCCCCCTCCCGCCCGGCGGCCGAGCACGAGCGGGTGGCCCGCTGGGTGCTGGAGAACCTGATCAACGTCGGCAGCGTCGACCGCGGCTTCCGCGCGATCTACGGCACCTTCGGCCCGGACGGGGTCTACGTCCGCCGCGACTACGACTTCAAGCTGATCGAAGAGGTCCCCGGCTACGGCGGCGTCGTCTACCTGCGCACCACCGACGAAGCCGTCAACGTCCTGGTCGGAGCCCTCGACACCGACGTCACCAGCGCCCAGATCGCCGCCGAGGTCAAGCTGGAGGTGCTGATCAGCCGCGGGCGGCTGGCGGACGCCCAGCTGGCCGCCGAACAGGCCCGCTACCGGACCGTCCAGTACGCCGAGACCCTGCGCCGCACCCTGGACGCGACCCGGCGCAACGTCCGCGCGGTGGACTGGCTGCAGGCCGTGCCCGACATGATCGCCGAGGCCCTCGACCACGTCGCCGACCGCTACCGCCACGAGAACGCGATCCTGACCAACATCCGCAAGGCGCGCGACGAGGCCGAGGAGCCGGAGAGCAAGCGCCGCGCCGCCGAGCTCGTCGACATCGTCAAGGACTGCATCCGCCGGCACACCCAGCTCCAGTCCCGGCTGCTGGACGCGGGCCCGCTGTTCCGCGCCGAGCAGGACCGCCAGGCCTTCGCCGCCCCGGCGCCGCACTCCGGCATCGACCTGTACGGCCAGCTCGTGGCCCCGCTCCTGCCGCTGCCCCTGGAACAGGCGAGCCGGGTGACCGCCGCCTTCTTCGCCTCCGGCGCGGGGCTGCGCACACCCGTCTCGGTGCGGGTGACCGACCTGGTCGAGATCCTGCTCACCCCGCCCGTGGAGCGCGAGCACCTCGGCGCGGAGATGCCGGAGCCGGACCTCATCGCGACCCCGGACGACAGCCGCTTCAGCGAGGAGCAGCTCGCCGCCGCGAAGGAGCTCCTGGACCTCCCGCACGACGCACCCCGACGGCTGTCCGGGCTCCTCGCGCAGGCCCGCCGCAGCGATCCGGACCTGCCGTACCTGGTGGCCCTGCTGGCCGTGCACGCGGCGAGCCCGGCCGTCGGCACGGCGTACCGGCAGGGGGAGGAGCGGCTGCTCTTCGCGGTGGACGACGGCACGCAGCTCGACGACCCCGAGTTCGGCGGCGCCGACCTCATCGTCGGCACCGCCCTCCTCGACGCCGCCGGCATGGCCGCGGACCGCGCGGAGGCCTCATGACCGCCGTCGCCTCGGCCCAGCCCCTCGCAGCCTCGCCGGCTCCCCATCCAGCCCCTCCGGCGTTTGAGGAGCGGGGTCTGGGGCGGAGCCCCAGGAAACCCGGCTCCGCCGGGCACCGGGCGCTGCCCGGACCCTCCCCCAGCTACCGCTGGGAGGTGCCCCCTGCTCAAACGCCGGCGAGGCTGAATCGGGCCGGTCGCCCCGCGCTCGCGTGGGCGGCGGGCCGAGCCCGACCCGGGGCCACCGCCGAAGCCGCCCGCACCATCCGCACCGCCGAGGAGACCCACCCGTGAGCGACCACCACGCCGAGCCCACCGCGTGGAGCGAGCCCGTGCAGCCGGTGACGGCCGCGCCGGCGCAGGGCCCCGCCCCGGTGACCCCGGCGGACGCCGCCGACGCGGCCCGGCTCGTCGCCTTCGGGCTGCAGCCCAAGCTGCTCCCCGCCCGTGACGCCGAGTACGCCGAGCTGCTGCGCCGCTACCGCGAGGACCCCGCCTTCGGCCGCCTCGCCGACGCCGTCGCCACCGGCCTCGGCCTCGTCGTCCTGGAGGTGTCCCCGCGCGCCGGCATGGCCGTGGCCGCCGGCGAGGACTCCGTCTTCGCCGTCCGGATGGGCGACTACGCCCGCCGCACCGCCGCCGACTCCGCCGACCGGTTCCTGCACGGCCTGGCCCACCTCGCCGTCGCCGCCCTCGCCTTCCCCCGCCCCGAGGACCTCGCCGACGACGGCTACATCGGCCGCATCACCGTCAACGGCGTCGACTCCTTCGTCCGGCAGACCTGCCGCCGCCTGGAGGAGCGTGCCGAGGAGACCGGCGAGAACACCGACCCGGCCTCCGACGCCCCCGGCCTGGAGGCCGCCTGGCGCGTCTACTCCCGCCGCAGCGCGACCGGCGCAACCAAGGACGCCCGCCGCCTCGCCGGTTCCACCACCGGCATCGTCGGCAAGGCCGCCGCCTTCCTCACCGACTCCGGTTTCCTCCAGCGCACCGGCGACGAGTCCGGCGGCACCTACCGCACCACCCCCCGCTACCAGCTCCAGGTCCGCGACATGGCGGGCAGCGCGGCCATGGCCGAACTCCTGGAACTCGGCGTGGTCCCCGTCAGCGACGGCTCCGCCACCCTCCTGCCGCCGCCCGAGGGCGACGACCTGGACCTGGCCGCCGATGCCGGGCTCCCCTTCCACGCCTGAGCCACCCGTCCTCCGTACGCCCTGAGTCACCAGACACCACGAGAGTCCGCCGCCATGTACGAGCTGTCCCGGATCCGCCTCTACTCCATCGGGCCCGCCGGTGCGCGCTACGCCGACACCGTGCTCGACCTGCGCGGAGTCGGCGAGCCGGTGCCCTACCCGGCGCCGGCCCAGGCGGAGTTCTTCGAGGACGAGCCCACCGGCCCGCCGCGCCGCCCCGCGCCCGCCGGCGTGCTCTTCCTGGAGAACGGGGGCGGCAAGTCCGTCCTCCTCAAACTGATCTTCTCGGTGATGCTCCCCGGCCACCGCAACACCCTCGGCGGCGCGAGCTCCGGCGTCCTGCGCAAGTTCCTGCTCGCGGACGACTGCGGTCACGTCGCCCTGGAGTGGCAGCACACCCAGACCGGCGAGTGCGTGGTCGTGGGCAAGGTCAGCGAATGGCGCGGCCGCCAGGTCTCCAACGACCCGCGCAAGTTCGCCGAGGCCTGGTACTCCTTCCGCCCCGGCCCGGGCCTCGGCCTCGACAACCTGCCCGTCGCCGAGGCCACCGCCGTGCGCCCGCCCGTCGAAGGCGCCTCCGGCGCCCAGGGCCGCCGCCGCACGATGAAGGGCTTCCGCGACGCGCTCACCGAGGCGGGCAAGGCGTACCCGCACCTCGAGGTGTACTTCGAGGAGATCCACGACCGCTGGAACGAGCACCTCACCGAGCTCGGCCTCGACCCCGAACTCTTCCGCTACCAGCGCGAGATGAACGCCGACGAGGGCGAGGCGGCCGGCCTCTTCGCGGTGAAGAAGGACTCCGACTTCACCGACCTCCTGCTGCGCGCCGTCACCGACACCCGCGACACCGACGGCCTCGCCGACCTCGTCCACGGCTTCGGCAACAAGCTCGGCCGCCGCGCCGAGCTCATGGCCGAACGCGATTTCACCGCGGGCTCGGTGGACCTGCTCACCAAGATCGTCGAGGCCGCGGGGGCCCGCTCCCGGCTGCGCGACGTCCACGCGGGCGCGGAACGCCGTACGCGCACCCTCGCCCGGCGGCTGTCCGCCCGCGCCGCCGACGAGCGCGGCCGCGCCGCCGACCTCGCCCAGCGGGTCACCGCCGCCGCCCACCAGGTCACCGCCGCCGACTCCGCCCGCGCCCGCAGCGCCGCCGTCTCCGCCGAACTCGCCTACCGGCACGCCTCGCTGGCCCTGACCGTCGCCGACAAGGCCGCCGCCGCCCAGCGCCGCGAACTCCTCGAAGCCCGCACGCTGCACTCCGCCTGGCAGGCCGCCGAGACCGTGCTGCGCCACCGCGCCGCCGCCGACCGCTCGGCCCGCGTCGCCGTCGCCATCCGCGAGGCCGAGCGGGACGCCGCCCCCGCGCTGGCCGCGCGCGCCACGGCCGCAGGTGAGCTCGTACGGGCCCTGCACACCGCCGCCGAGCACGGCGAACGGCTCGCCAACGAGGAGGAGGAGCGTTCCGCCGCCCTCCAGGCCACCGGCGAGGACTCCCACCGCGACGCCACCGCCGCCGCCACGGCCGCCCAGCGGGCCCGCAGCGAGGCCGAACACCTCCGCTCGCGCCTCGCCGAGGTCCAGCAGGAGACCGCCGAAGCCGTCCGGGCCGGCTGGCTCGACGACTCCGCCCCCGACGCCGACCCGGCGCGCGCGGCCCTCGCCGCCACCGACGCCGAGAAGACCGCCGTGGCCGCCTGGGACGAGGCCCGGGACGCCGCGCGCGCCGGCGCCGAAGCCGCCCGCGAGGCCGCCGCCGCGGAATCCCGCGCCGAACTCACCGCCGCCCGCGCGGCGGACGCCGCCGAGGCGGCCGAGGCCGCGCACGACGCCGAGTACCGGGCGGCGGCCTCCCTCGCCGCGGCCCCGCGCCTGGCGGAGCTGCTGGGGCTCCCGTCGGTCCCCGACACCTTCGTCCCGCACCCGCGCACGCAGGGAGGCACTTCCGGCGCCCTCGCGGGCACCGCCGCGTCGCAGGCCGCCCAGGCCGGGGCGGCGCACGGCTCCGGCGGACACGGTCCGGCCCAGGCCGGGCCCGCCGGCCGTCCCGAAGCCGCCCCGGGCGGCGGGCTCACCGTCGCGGACCTCGACCGGAACGCCGACGACCTGCGCACCCTGCTCACCGACGGGGTCGCCGCGGCCGAACGCCAGCTGTTCGAGCTGCGCACCGCCGCCGCCGACGACTCCCGCATCCTCGGCGCGCTCGGCGACGGCGGCCTGCTGCCGCCCGGCCCCGACGTCCTCGCCACCGTCGAGTACCTCGGCGAGCACGGCATCCCGGCCCTCCCCGGCTGGCGCTACCTCGCCCAGTCCGTGGACCCCGCCGACCACGCCGCCGTCCTCGCCGCCCGCCCCGAACTCGTCGACGGCGTCGTCATCACCGACCCCGACACCCACAGCCGGGCCCGCGAGGTCCTCTCCGGCGCCGCCCTGCTGCCCCGCTCCACCGTCGCCGTCGGGACCGCGGCCGCCCTGCTGGCGCCCGTACCGCCCGCGGCCGACACCGACACCGCGGTCTTTCTCGTCCCGCCGAACCCGGCCATGCACGACGAGCACGCCGCCGACGAGGAGCGCCAGGCGCTGCGCACCCGCGCCGGCGCCCGCGACACCGAGATCCGCGAGCTCGCCGCCCGCCTCTCCGGCGACCGCGAACTCGCCGCCCGCCTCGCCTCCTGGCGCACCGGCTGCCCGCCCGGCCGCCTCTCCGAACTCGCCGAACAGGCCGCGGCCGCCCGGGCGTTCGCCGAGGAGGCCGACACCGAGCTCGCGGAGGCCCGTACCGTACGCGCCGAGGCCGACGAGGCCGCCGCCGACGCCGCCCGCGTCCGCGACGAGCGCCAGGACACCGCCCAGCGCGCCCGCCGCGTCGCCGACGCCCTCGCCGGCCTCGCCTACCGCCTGCGCGAGCGGGCCGGCTGGCAGGCCAGGCTCCGCGAACTCGCCGACGAGGCCGCCGAGTCCGAGGCCCGCGCCGAGGTCTGCCTGGACCGCGCCCGCGCCGCCGACGAGGACCGCCGCGCCGCCCAGCGCGCGGCCGACGACGCCCGCCGCACCGCCCGCGCCCTGCGCGCCGAGCGCGCCGAGATCGCCGGCGCCCCCGACCAGCTGCCCGACGCCGACGGCCCGCGCGTACCCCTCCCGGACCTCCGCGAGGCCTACCGCGCCGCCTCCCAGCTCTACGAGAAGGTGGGCGTCGGCGCCGACCTGCGCGCCGAACAGGCCCGCGCCGAGAGCGACGAGAGCGCCGCCCTCGCCGAACTCGACCGCCTCACCAACAAGGTCCGCACCCGCGCCGCCCAGCTCCTCGAAGGCACCGACGGCGCCGACGGCCCCTCCCGGCAGGCCGCCGCCGCCCGCGCCGAGTCCCTCGTGCAGATGCTGGAGACCCGCGCGTCCACCGCCAGCGAGCAGCTCGGCCGGCTGCGCGGCGAGGCCGAGCGGCACGCCCCCGCCGAGGGCGAGGCGCACACCGAACTGCCCGAGGAACTGATCCCCGGAGACGTCGAACAGGCCCAGGCCCTGCTCCGTACGGCCACCGCCCAGCTCGCCGCCCACACCGCGGCCGTGGAGGGCGCCCGCGCCGCCCACGCGGACCTGCTGCGCGCCCACCGCACCGCCGAGGACGGCGCCGGCGGCTTCGACGAGACCGCCACCCTGCTGCGCGACCTCCTGCGCGACCACGCGCACGCCGAGGACGAGCAGGAGCCGGTGGCGCACCCGGGCACCCTGGAGGAGGCCCGCCAGTCGGCCACCGAGGCCCGCCGCTCCCTGCGCGGCTGCGCGGCCGACCTCTCGGCCGCCGAGTCCGCGGTGCGCGAGGCGAGCGACATCCTGGTCCGGCACGCCAACGCCACCCGCTACGAGCAGGTACGCACCCCCGCGCGCCAGCAGATCCGGGAACTGCCCGCCGCGGCCCTGCCCGAGCACGCGGCGGCCTGGGCGGCGGCCTTCGCCCCCCGGCTGCGCGTCCTCACCGACGAGCTGGCGCAGCTGGAGCGCAACCGCGACAGCATCGTCGACCGCCTGCGCGGCCTCGTCGAATCCGCCCTGGCCACGCTCCGCTCCGCGCAGCGCCTCTCCCAGCTCCCCGAGGGCCTGGGCGAATGGTCGGGCCAGGAGTTCCTGCGGATCCGCTTCGAGGAGCCGGACCAGGCCACGCTCACGGAACGGCTCGGCGAGGTCGTCGACGAGGCCACCCGCGCGGCCGTGAAGAAGAACAGCACCGCCTCCTTCGGCGAGGGCCGCCGCGACGGCATGTCCCTGCTGCTGCGGGGCGTCCAGGCGGCCCTCGAACCCAAGGGCATCTCCGTGGAGATCCTCAAGCCGGACGCGGTGCTGCGCGCCGAACGCGTCCCCGTCGGCCAGATGGGAGACGTCTTCTCCGGCGGGCAGCTGCTGACCGCCGCGATCGCCCTCTACTGCACGATGGCGGCGCTGCGCAGCAACGACCGCGGCCGCGACAAGCACCGCCACGCGGGCACGCTGTTCCTCGACAACCCGATCGGCCGTGCGAACGCCACGTACCTGCTGGAGCTCCAGCGGGCCGTCTCCGATGCGCTGGGCGTCCAGCTGCTCTACACGACGGGCCTGTTCGACACCACCGCCCTCGCCGAGTTCCCGTTGGTGATCCGGCTGCGCAACGACGCGGACCTGCGGGCTGGTCTGAAGTACATCAGCGTCGAGGAACACCTGCGCCCGGGTCTGCCGCAGCAGTCCCCGGAGGAGGAGACCATCCACGGCGAGATCACGGCCACCCGCATGTTCCGCCGCAGCGGCGTCGCTTCCTGAGGCGCACCTCGCACCGCTCGGCGCCGGGGCGCCTCACGGGCTTCGGCCCGTTGCGCCGGACTCCGTCCTCCGGAGGGCGGGCGGCAGCCGCGCCGGGCAGGTGACCTCGGCCGGCCCCGCCGCAGGCGGGCAGAGGCCGGGCCGCCGTCAGCGCGTGGTGTACGGCCCGGAGGCGGCCAAGGGGCCGTCCTCGCGGGGTATTCGCCCCGGGGCGGCCTCGCGCGCGCCGCGGGCCGCCCTGCGGGCCTCGCGGCGGCGCCGGCGCGCCGTGCTGCTCGGCGCCGAGAGGACCCCGTACCGCTGGTTCCACATCTGCCGGGTGATCAACACGTCCAGCACGCCCCAGGTGGCCACGATCGTCCCCGCGATCGCGCAGAGCGCCATCGGCAGGGCCAGCCAGGACCCGGTCAGGGTCAGGAAGAACGTGATCGTCGCCTGGGTCAGGGTCACGGCCACGATCACCACCGCCCGCACCGCGGATGTCCGTACCGGATCGGGCATCCGGCGCCGGCGGGCCGGCTCCTCCACCCACAGCCCCCGCCCCGCCACCCCCGCGTACGCCCCCGAACCCGCCCCGCCGCCACCCTCGTCACTGCTCATGGTCCGCTCACTCCCCACGCCGCGGTTCGCCATGTCCATCCACCACGTCTACCCCCGACGCGGCCCTCGCACAGACAGACGTCCGACGGCGCCGAGAGATTCCCGAACCGCCCCGGATCCCTCCACAGGCCGCGATGATCGCGGAACAAACAATTCCAGCCATCCATCAGGTTGCGGGAACTGACGCCCCACCAAGTGTCATCTGCCACATATCGGGCCGCACTTGACCGGAAGTGTCGGACAACTGGTGATCTTCCTCCGGGGGTCAGGCCGAAAACGTCCGGACACGCCTTCGAACCTGCTGCGGAGCAGTAGTAGGCTCACGCCGTTTAAATGACGGAACACCGACCCCCGGTAACGGGGTTGACCTGGGGGAGGCTGGGGAGGCCATGCGCTTTCGCGGGAAGTCCATCCGCCGGAAGATCGTGGCGTTGCTCCTTGTGCCGCTCGTCTCCCTGACCGCCCTCTGGGGCTTCGCCACGGTCATCACCGGTCGTGAGGCACTCCAACTCCTCGACGTGGCCTACGTGATCGACAAGGTCGGCTACCCCGTCGAGGACGTCGTCCGCGTCATCCAGAAGGAACGGCGCCAGACCCTCGTCGTCCTCGGCGACCCCCGGGCCGCCACGGCCACCGCCGAACTCACCAAGCGCCGCGCCGAAACCGACCAGGCCGTCGAGCAGATCAGCGTGAGCGCGCGCGACCCCAAGGTCATCGACGAGCTGAGCTCGCAGAGCTCCCAGCGCCTGAGCTCCATCGTCGCCGCCTTCCAGGGCATCGGCGCCATGCGCCGCTCCGTCGACCAGAACGCCCTGGACCCCACCCAGGCCCTGGAGCTCTACAGCCGGCTCATCGACCCCTGCTACGACTTCCTCATGAACCTCCACGGCCTGGACAACGTGGAGGTTGACAAGGAGGGCCGCGCCCTCGTCGGCATCAGCCGCGCCCGCGAACTGCTCGCCCGCGAGGACGCCGTCGTCGCCTCCGCCCTCGCCGCGCGCAACGTCACCGCACCCGACGTGCGCCAGGTCTCCGACCTCGCCGCCAACCGCACGCTGCTCTACGAGTTCAACCTCGTGACCCTCCCCGCCGACGACCGGGAGCGGTTCGAGCTGTACTGGAAGGACGCCCAGAGCAAGCCCCTGCGCGACGCCGAGGAACGGTTCATCGCGGGCGGCGCCGTCAACAAGCCGCGCAGCGTGACCGCCGCCCAGTGGGACGAGGCCGCCCTCAAGGTCCTCGACGACCTCGCGGCCATGAACACCGCCGCCGGCGACCGCTACCAGCAGCGCATTGAACCCGTGGCCATGGACGTCATGGTCCAGGCCGCCGCCGCCGGAGTGCTCGGCTTCATAGCCCTGATCGTCTCCCTGGTCCTCTCCGTCCGCATCGGCCGCGACCTCGTCCGCGACTTGTCCCGGCTGCGCAAGGAGGCCCACGAGGCCTCCGGCGTCCGGCTGCCCAGCGTGATGCGCCGCCTCGCCGCCGGCGAGCAGGTGGACGTGGAGACCGAGTCGCCCCACCTCGAATACGAGAAGGACGAGGTCGGCCAGGTCGGCCAGGCCCTCAACACCCTCCAGCGCGCCGCCGTCGAGGCCGCCGTCAAACAGGCCGACCTGCGCCGCGGCGTCTCCGAGGTGTTCGTCAACCTGGCCCGCCGCAACCAGGTGCTGCTGCACCGCCAGCTGACGCTCCTCGACACCATGGAACGCCGCACCGAGGACACCGAGGAGCTCGCCGACCTCTTCCGCCTCGACCACATGACCACCCGCATGCGCCGCCACGCCGAGGGCCTGGTGATCCTCTCCGGCGCCGCGCCCTCCCGTCAGTGGCGCAAGCCCGTCCAGCTCATGGACGTCGTACGGGCCGCCGTCGCCGAGGTCGAGGACTACGAGCGCATCGAGGTGCGCCGGCTCACCCGCCTGGGCATCGTCGGCCCCGCCGTCGCCGACATCACCCACCTCATCGCCGAACTCCTGGAGAACGCCACGGTGTTCTCGCCGCCGCACACCGCGGTCCAGGTGCTCGGCGAGCGCGTGGCGAACGGATTCACCCTGGAGATCCACGACCGCGGCCTCGGCATGACCCCGGAGGCGCTGCTCGACGCGAACCTCCGGCTCGCCGAGACACCCGAGTTCGAACTCTCCGACACCGACCGCCTCGGCCTGTTCGTCGTCAGCCGCCTCGCCCAGCGCCACAGCGTCAAGGTGGTCCTCCAGCCCAGCCCGTACGGGGGCACCACCGCGGTGGTCTTCCTCCCCGTGGCGCTGCTCACCGAGGCCCCCGAGACCAACGGCAACGGCGTGCGCCTCGACGGCCCCCGCGAGGCCGCCCCGTCCCTACGGGCCGGCGGGCCCGCGCCGGCCGCGGTGGAGCGTGCCGCTTCCGGCCGCCCGCTGCCCGCCGCCGAACTGCGCGGCCCGGTCGAGCTGGAGGCCCCGCTCGCGGGCCGCGGCCTGGACCCGCTGGACGGCCTCGACGACCCCGCGGCCCCGGACGAAGCCGCCGCCGGGATCGCGGGCCGCCCCGGCGCCGCCGGCCGCCCCGTCATGGCCACCCTCGACGACGAGACCCCGCCGAACGGCACCCCCCGCAGCGCCCTGCTGGGCCTGCGCCCGGCCGACCGGCCGCACACGGACCGGCATACCGAACGCAACGGCGCCCGCAAGGGCGACCGCGACCGCGACTCGCTCGCTCCCACCGGACCCGTCCGGCTGGAGACCCAGCGCGTGGAGACCCAGCGCGTGGAGGCCTCGCGATCCGACGGCCCCCGCTCTGCGGGGGCCGTACCGCTGCCGCGCCGCCGCCCCGCGCCGACCCTGGTCGCCGAGCACGGCCGCCGGGTGGAGCGTCCGGTGTCGGTGGTCCCGCAGCCCACCCCCGCCTCGGCGGCCGGATCCGGTGACACGGACCCCGCACCCGGACCGGGCACCGGCGGGCTTCCCCGCCGGGTCCGCCAGGCCAGCCTGGCACCCCAGCTCAAGAAGTCCCCGTCCGCCGCACCCGCCGAAGCCGCCGCCGACCAGGTGGCCGACCGCGACGCGGAAGACGTACGCACGCGCATGTCCGCACTCCAGCGTGGCTGGACGGCCGGCCGCAACCAGCACGCACCGCAGCAGTCCGGCACCGAGGCAGGCACCTCCGCCGCCGAAGGCCCCGGATTCGAGAACGAAGGGGACGGTCGATGACCGCACCGCAGACCGGCAACGACACCAGGGGCCGCGGCTCCGGCCCGCTCAACTGGCTCCTCGACGAGCTCGTCGACCGGGTCGGCTCCATCCGCAAGGCGGTGGTCCTCTCCGGCGACGGCCTGCCCACCGGCAGCTCCAAGGACCTGACCCGTGAGGACAGCGAGCACCTCGCGGCCGTCGCCTCCGGTTTCCACAGCCTGGCCAAGGGCGTGGGCCGGCACTTCGACTCCGGCCGGGTCCGCCAGACCGTGGTCGAGCTCGACGAGGCCTTCCTCTTCGTCATGGCCGCGGGCGACGGCAGCTGCCTGGCCGTGCTGGCCGACGCCGACTCGGACGTCGGGCAGGTCGCGTACGAGATGACGCTGATGGTCAAGCGAGTGGGCGACCACCTGGCGACCGCCCCGCGCACCGGGCTGCCAGCCGGAGGGTGAGTCGTACGGCATGAGCGAATCAGGCCAGGACCACTCCACCCACACGGACACGGATACGGACACCGACATCGCCGACGGTTTCGGCTTCCCCGTCGACCCGTCGGCCGACGGACCCGAGCACGCGCACTGGTTCGACGACGACGCGGGTCCCGTCGTACGCCCGTACGCCATGACCCGCGGCCGGACCAGCCACGCGGGTCAGCACCGCCTCGACCTGATCGCGCTCGTCGTCGCCGAAACGGCGGCCGACGATCCGGTCTGGGACATGACCCTCTCCCCGGAACACGCCCACATCCTCGGGCTGTGCCGGGGCGGACCCCAGTCGGTCGCCGAACTCGCGGCCGACCTCGACCTCGCGGTCGGCGTCGTACGCGTCCTGATCGGCGACCTGGTCGACGAGGAACTGGTCCACGTGACCAGGCCGGTACCACCGGCCGAACTGCCCGATGAATCCATTCTGCGTGAGGTGATCGATGGCCTTCGGGCGCTTTAGCCGCACCGGTGCCATGCACGCGGTGTCGCCGGTCGAACCGCTGACCTTGAAGATCCTGGTCGCGGGCGGCTTCGGGGTGGGCAAGACCACCCTGGTCAGTGCGGTGAGCGAGATCAGACCGCTCCGGACCGAGGAACGGCTCTCCGAGCCGGGCGTCGGCGTCGACGACACCGGGGGAGTGGAGGGCAAGAGCACCACCACCGTGGCCATGGACTTCGGGCGCATCACCCTCCGAGAGGACCTGGTGCTGTACCTGTTCGGCACGCCCGGACAGGACCGCTTCTGGTTCCTGTGGGACGAGCTGGCGCAGGGCGCGCTCGGCGCCGTGGTCCTCGCCGACACCCGCCGCCTCGCCGACTGCTTCGCGGCCGTCGACTACTTCGAGCGGCGCGGGATCCCGTTCGTGGTCGCCGTCAACTGCTTCGACGGCGCCGACCGGCACCCCGTGGTGACCGTACGGACCGCACTCGACCTCGACCCCGGGGTGCCGGTGCTGCTGTGCGACGCACGCGACCGGGAGTCCGTGAAGGACGTGCTGGTGGGGGTCGTGGAACACGCGATGTCCCTGGCGCGCGAGCGGCGCCGCAGCCTCTCGGCGGGCGCCTGACGGGCGGCCCGTACGAGGGGCCCGACATCGAGGCGACCCGTACCCCCGCCGACTGGGGTACGGGCCGCAGCTCTCACGGGGGGTTCGGGGTCCCGGTCGCGGCGCGGGACTGTGGAGCGAGTGTGAACCTGCCGCAGGGGGCCGTCAAGCGTTCGGACAACACGAGCTGTTCAGCGCACGGCGACGACGGCAGACCCGTGCCCGAACAGCCCCTGATTGGCCGTGATCCCGGCCCTCGCCCCCGGCACCTGCCGGTCCCCGGCCGTCCCGCGCAACTGCCACGTCAGCTCGCACACCTGCGCGATGGCCTGCGCCGGCACCGCCTCCCCGAAGGAGGCCAGCCCGCCACTGGTGTTGACCGGAATCCGGCCGCCCAGCGCCGTCGCCCCCTCCCGGACGAGCTTCGCCCCCTCGCCCTCCGCGCACAGCCCGATGTCCTCGTACCAGTCCAGTTCGAGGGCGGTGGACAGGTCGTACACCTCGGCGAGCGACAGCTCGTCCGGCCCGAGCCCCGCCTCCTCGTACGCGGCGCGCGCGATCGAGGCCCGGAAGGAGCCGGCCGCCGGGTCCACGGCCACCGCCGAGTCGGTGGCGATGTCCGGCAGGTCCAGCACCGTCCGCGGATACGTGGGCGTCACCGTGGACACCGCCCGGATCCGCACCGGATCGGCCACCCCGCGCGAGCGCGCGAAGTCCATGCTGCTCAGCACCAGCGCCGCACCCCCGTCGGAGGTGGCGCAGATGTCGAGCAGCCGGAGCGGATCGGCGACGATCGCCGAGGCCGCGACCTCCTCGGCGGTGACGGCCTTGCGGTAGCGGGCGTTCGGATTGAGCACCCCGGCCGCCGCGTTCTTCACCTTGACCTGCGCGAAGTCCTCCGGGGTGTCCCCGTGGACCGCCATCCGGCGCCGGGCGTACAGCGCGAAGTACGCCGGGTTGGTGGCGCCCAGCACGCGGAACCGCAGCCAGTCCGGATCGTCCGGCCGATCGCCGCCCGCCGGGGCGAAGAACCCCTTGGGCGCCGCGTCCGCACCCACCACGAGGACCACGTCGGCCAGGCCGGCCAGGATCTGCGCGCGGGCCGCGCCGATCGCCTGCGCCCCGGAGGCGCAGGCCGCGTACACGCTGGTCACCCGCGCGCCCTGCCAGCCCAGCGCCTGCGCGAAGGTCGCACCGGCCACGTAGCCCGGATATCCGGAGCGCACGGTGTCGGCGCCGACGATCGACTGCACGTCCGTCCAGTCCAGCCCGGCGTCCGCGAGCGCGGCCCGAGCGGCGGTCCGTCCGTACTCGACGAAGCTGCGGCCCCATTTGCCCCAGGGGTGCATGCCCGCCCCGAGGACGGCGATGTCGGCGACGCTCATGCCGTCCCTCCCACCGGCTTGAACCGCCAGGTGGTCCAGACGGTGCCGGAGTCCTCGTTCAGTACGCCGCCCACCACCTCGACCTCCGTCCCGACCGCCAGATCGGCGACCCCCACTCCGGGCGCAGCCTGACCCAGCACGACCATCCCCTCGGCCTCCAGCTCCACCGCGACCAGCGTGTACGGCTCCCAGGGCGCGTCCGGGTCGGACACGTACGGAGCGGGCGGCCGGTAGCGCCCGTCGGTGTAGGACCAGACGCGCCCCCGCGGGGACAGCGGCACCTCGGCGAGCTCGCCGCCGCCCGGGCAGTGCGGATTGCGGCAGTACGCGTCCTCGCGCGGGAAGAACACCGCGGTGCAGGCCGAGCACCGGGTGCCGAGCAGCCGGAAGCCGCCGTCCGGACCGTTCTCGGTGAACCACCCGTTCACGACGGGTGTGCGTGTGCGTGCCAAGACCCCTCCCAAGCCAGACTTCTGACGGATCGTCAGAAGTCTGTCACGGGCGGGCACCCCTGGCACGGGTTCTCGGCGAGCCACTTCCGGGCGATCTCGCCCAGCTCCGCGTCCCGCCCGGCCAGCATCATCCGGATCATCTGCGCGTCCCCGCGCAGCGACCACCCCGGATTGCCGAAGGTGGCCGGGTTGTTCCCCTCGATCAGAAAGTGCGCCGGCCAGGCGGTCCCGTACCCGATCAGGGGGAGCGCGGCGAGGTAGCGCTTGCGGCCGCGCGCCAGCCCGTAGGCCGTCATGGCCAGACCGGTGAGCGTGCCGGCGAGGTGGATCCAGCGGGTGGCGGCCCGGGAGTGCATCGCGACGTAATACGGCCAGAATTCCTCGTACGAGCTGAAAGTCATGCGGGCACGGTACTCACGGCCGCACGGCGGCGACAGTGACGGGGAAATCGAAATACGTGTCCGGATACGCCTCAGGCTTGTACGTGAAGTGCCACCACTCCTCGGGAAGGTTCACGAACCCCTGCTCGGCCAGCGCCCCCTTCAGCAACTGCCGGTTGGCGCGGGCGGCGCCCGTGATCCGTGGATCGTCGGTGTGCGAGAGCGGATCGAAGAAGTCGAAGGCCGTCCCCATGCCGACCTCCCGGCCCGAGAGTTCCTCCAGGGTCACGTCGAGGGTGCTCCCGCGGCTGTGCCCGGACTTCTCCGCGATGTACCCCTCCGGAATCAGCCGGTCCCGCTCCACGTGCGGGTAGAACTCCGCCTTCCGCGCCCGGTCCTGCGGGCCGTCCGCCTCCCGCGCCCACCGCACGAACCGGTCCACCGCCCGCTGCGGCCGGTAGCAGTCGTACACCCGCAGCGCGTAGCCGCGCCGCAGCAGCCCCCGCTGCGCCCGCCGCAGCGCCTCGGCGGCGGGCCGGGCGAGCAGGCACACCGGCTCCTCGTACCCGTCCACCACCGCGCCGGTGAAATTCCGCGCACCGGCGTACCGCATGTCCTGCCGGACACTCGGATCCACCTCGCGCAGCGCCACGAACCCGGGCCCCGAGCCGGAACCGGCACCGGGCCCGGAGGGCGCCGCCCCGCCGGCCAGCACCGCGAGCACACCCACAACAGCCGTCATCCGCATACCCCTTGGCATACCATCGCCGGATGCCGGCACAGCTGAAGGACTCGCACTGCTCCACCTGCGGAGCGCCGTACTCCACCCATGCGTGGCCCCGTACCTGCACCGCCTGCGGGGCGACCGCCTACCGCAACCCGCTCCCGGTGGCCGTCACCCTCCTGCCCGTCGAGGATGTTGACGGCACCGGCCTCGTGGTCATCACCCGCACCATCGAACCGGCCCTCGGCGGCATCGCCCTGCCCGGCGGCTTCATCGACTTCGGCGAGGACTGGCGCGACGCCGTCGTCCGCGAACTCCGCGAGGAGACCGGCATCACGGCCCCGGCCTCCGAGGTCACCCTGGCCGACGCCCTGAGCTCCCCGGCGGGCCACCTCCTCCTCTTCGGCCTCCTCCCGCCCCGCCCCGCCGCCGACCTCCCGGCCTCCAAGCCGACGGACGAAACCACGGGCTGGCACATCCTCCACACCCCGTCCCCCCTGGCCTTCCCCCTCCACACCCAGGCCGCCACCGCCTGGTTCGCAGGCAAATACACCTCGTAGCCGCCATTCCAGCCTCGCCGGCGTTTGAGGCGCGGGGCCCGGGGCGGAGCCCCGCTCCTGAACCCGCACCCGCCCCCTCACCCCGGCCACCAATCCAGCCCCGTCGGCACCGTTCCAGCGCCGCCGGGCGCAAATCCAGCCTCGCCGGCGTTTGAGGCGCGGGGCCCGGGGCGGAGCCCCGATCCCGCACCGGCACCCACCCCCTCGCCCCGGCGACCGCCCTACAACCCCCGCACGGTGACCCCCTCGACGGAGTCGCCCGCCTCGGTCTCCACCACCACCTCGTCCCCCGCCCACCGCACGGTGTACCGCTCGACCGTGCCCGCCTCGAACCCCGGCCCCGGGTCCCGGATCACCACCCCGCCACCCGTACGCCCCCGCGCCGGCGCCCAGACCTCCAGCTCCACCCCGCCGCCGGAGGCGGCCCGTACCGGCAACAAGGCCCCCGCACGGGCCAGCACCGGGATCCGCCCCTGCGGTGCGTCCAGCAGGATCTGGCCCGGACCCTCGTACGCCGCCCCGGTGGCCGTGTCGTACCACCGGCCCCGCGGCAGCCGTACCGCCCGCCGGTCCGCCCCGCACTCCAGCACCGGGGCGACCAGCAGCGCGTCACCCAGCAGGAACGCGTCCTCGCAGTCCCGCAACCGCCGGTCCTCCGTCGCCCCCCACCACAGCGGCCGTACGTACGGGGCACCCGTCCGCCGGGCCAGGTGCGCCAGCGTCACGAAGTACGGCCGCAGCCGCTCCCGCTCCGCCATCACCTCCGCCGCCTGCCGCGCCACCTCGGGCCCGAACTCCCACGGCTCCCGCCGCCCCGCCCAGATCGCCGAGTGCGTCCGGAACAGCGGCAGGTAGGCCCCCAGCTGCAGCCATCGAACGTACAACTCCGGCGACGGCGACCCGCCGAACCCGCCCACGTCCGGCCCCGAGTACGGCACCCCGCACAGCCCGAGTCCCAACACCAGGGCCAGCGACGCCCGCAGCCCCTCCCAGCTGGTCTCCACATCGCCCGACCAGGTGCCCCCGTACCGCTGCATGCCCGCCCAGCCCGACCGGGAGAACAGGAACGGCCGCTCGGCCGGCCGCAGCCGTACCAGCCCCTCCCACCCCGCCCGCGCCATCCCCAGCGCGTACACGTTGTGCCCCTCGCGGTGGTCCCCGCCGGCCCCGTCCATCGCGTGCCGCGCCGACCGCGGCAGCGTGGCGTCCCCGAACGGCGCGAACGACACCGGCTCGTTCATGTCGTGCCAGAAACCCGCGAAGCCCTGCGCGAGCCGCTCCTCGTACAGCCCGCCCCACCACTCCCGTACCGCCGGATCCGTGAAGTCCGGGTACGCGCACTCGCCAGGCCACACCTCACCGCGCACCTCCTCGCCCCGCGCGTCCCGCACGAAGGCGCCCTCCGCCCCCACCGCGAGCCCCGACGCGTGCACCGCGTCCCCCGCCTTCACCGCCGGATCCACGATCGAGACCAGCCGCACCCCCCGCTCCCGCAACTCCCCGGCCAGCCCGGGCAGATCGGGGAAGGCCTCCTCGTCCACGGTGAACACCCGGTGCCCGTCGTAGTGGTCGATGTCCAGGTGTACGGCCGACAGCGCGAGCCCGCGCGACGCGTACCCCTCGACCACCCGCCGCACCTCCGTCGCGCTCCCGAACCCCCACCGCGCGTGCTGGTACCCCAGCGCCCACTCCGGCGGCACCGCGGCCGCGCCCGTCAGCCCCGACCAGCCCTGCAGCACCCGCGCCGGCGTCCCCACCAGCACCCAGCACCGCAGCGGCCCGCCCTCCATGCGCAGTTCGCTCGCCCCGGGGCGGTCCGCGCCCGAGCCCGCGCCCTCCTCGCCCTCCCGCAGCACCACCCGCCCGTCCCACGAGTTGTCGTGGAACACCAGGTGCGTGCCCGCGTCCGCGACCACCATCTGCACCGGCATCGTGAGGTACAGCGGATCGACGCCCGGCCCGAAGCCCCCCTTCGGGTCCGTGTTCCACAGCCGGTACGCCCCGTCCCGCAGCCGCGGCCCGGCGGCCCGCCCGCCCAGTCCGAAGAACCGCGCGTCGGCCGCCACCTCACTGCGCTGCACCCACCGCCCCCCACCAGAGCCCAGCCCACCAGAGCCCACCCCGCCGGGGCCGGCGCGGTGCGTCCCGCCCGAAGCGGATCCGGCCCCCACCGCAGCCTCCCCGGCGAGGGGAACCGGCTCCCACCACCGCGGCGGCGCCTCCCGCCGCAGCACCGTCCCGCCCGGGGTGCGCACCTCCACCGCCCCGTGCCGGGACACCGCCACCGTCACCCGCTCCGACACCACCCGCCAGCCGCCCCCGGTGTCCGGCTCCAGCACCGCCCGCGGATCCGGCTCCGGCCCGTCGCCCA
This sequence comes from Streptomyces sp. NPDC001513, assembly GCF_042894695.1. Classification (NCBI taxonomy): domain Bacteria; kingdom Bacillati; phylum Actinomycetota; class Actinomycetes; order Kitasatosporales; family Streptomycetaceae; genus Streptomyces; species Streptomyces sp. NPDC001513. The sequence goes on along the minus strand of NZ_JBIAVU010000026.1, from coordinate 6,367 downwards.
CCACCGCGTACGAGGGCGTCGGCCCGGCCCCGTCCCAGCCCCAGAACACCGCGCCGCCCGCCATGACCCGTACCAGCAGCTCCGAGCGCGCGAACCGCAGCACACCCCCGCCCGGGCGGGACTCCGTACCGGTCAGCAGCCCCGGCACGCGCGCCCGCTCCGCGCCCCGGCGCGGGAGCCCCACCGCATCCGCACGCCGGTGGCGCCACGCCGCACGCCAGGCGCGCCGCCCGCGCTCCGAACCGATGTCCTTCACCGCACGCACCAGATCACGACCGTCCATGGAGATCACCCTGCCACCGGCCTCCGGCCGAAGGTGCTGCGTTCAACTGTCGTTCACCCGTGGGGCGACCGCCCGCGACCAGCGGCGGCCCACATACCGCCGACCCCGTGAGCGGCGATGACGACTCTGGTGCGACTGTCGATCACATGGCATCGTCCCTGTGAGCCGTCGCGCGGACACCCACCGGGCGATGGCACCGTACGCACACGAAGCGCGAGCCGCAGACTTGACCGGGAGCCGACCCATGACCTCAGCCACGCAGCCGGAACCCCTCTGGGCGCCGGGCCCCGACCGGATCGCCGCGGCCCGCATCACCGCCTTCCAGGCCTGGGCCGCGACCCGCTTCGGAGCCCCCGCCGACGGCGGCTACCCCGCCCTGCACCGCTGGTCCGTCGACGAGCTCGACACCTTCTGGCAGGCCGTCGCCGAGTGGTTCGACGTCCGCTTCACCACCCCGTACGAGTCCGTCCTCGCCGACCGCTCCATGCCCGGCGCCCGCTGGTTCACGGGAGCCACCCTCAACTACGCCGAGCACGCCCTGCGCGCCGCCGAGGACCCGGCCCGCGCCGACGACCCGGCCCTGCTGTACGTCGACGAGACCCACGAGGTCACCCCGGTCACCTGGGCCGAGCTCCGCCGCCAGGTCGGCGCGCTCGCCGCCGAACTGCGCGCCCTCGGCGTACGCCCCGGCGACCGGGTCAGCGGCTACCTCCCCAACATCCCCGAGGCCACCGTCGCCCTCCTCGCCACCGCCGCCGTCGGCGGCGTCTGGACCTCCTGCGCCCCCGACTTCGGCGCCCGCAGCGTCCTCGACCGCTTCCAGCAGGTCGAGCCGGTCGTCCTGTTCACCGTCGACGGCTACCGCTACGGCGGCAAGGAGCACGACCGCCGCGACACCGTCGCCGAACTCCGCGCCGAGCTCCCCACCCTGCGCGCCGTCGTCCACATCCCGCTCCTCGGCACGCCCGCCCCCGACGGCGCCCTCGACTGGTCCGCCCTCACCGCCGCCGACGTGGAGCCCGTCTTCGAGGCGGTCCCCTTCGACCACCCCCTCTGGGTCCTCTACTCCTCCGGTACGACGGGCCTGCCCAAGGCCATCGTCCAGTCCCAGGGCGGCATCCTCCTCGAACACCTCAAGCAGCTCGGCCTGCACTGCGACCTCGGCCCGGAGGACCGGTTCTTCTGGTACACCTCCACCGGCTGGATGATGTGGAACTTCCTCGTCTCCGGACTGCTCACCGGTACGACGGTCGTGCTCTACGACGGCAGCCCCGGCTACCCCGACACGGGCGCCCAGTGGCGCATCGCCGAGCGGACGAAGGCCACCCTCTACGGCACCTCCGCCGCCTACGTCATGGCCTGCCGCAAGGCCGAGGTCCACCCGGCGCGCGACTTCGACCTCTCCGCCGTGAAGTGCGTGGCCACCACCGGCTCCCCGCTCCCGCCCGACGGCTTCCGCTGGCTCCACGACGAGGTTGCGGAGGACCTCTGGATCGCCTCCGTCAGCGGCGGCACGGACGTCTGCAGCTGCTTCGCCGGCGCGGTCCCCACCCTCCCCGTCCACATCGGCGAGCTCCAGGCCGCCTGCCTCGGCACCGACCTGCAGTCCTGGGACCCGTCCGGCAAGCCCGTCATCGGCGAGGTCGGCGAACTCGTCGTCACCAACCCCATGCCCTCCATGCCGATCCACTTCTGGAACGACCCCGACGGCAGCCGCTACCGCGACAGCTACTTCGAGATGTTCCCGGGGGTCTGGCGCCACGGGGACTGGATCACGATCACCGACCACGGCTCGGTGATCATCCACGGCCGTTCCGACTCCACCCTCAACCGCCAGGGCGTCCGGATGGGCTCCGCCGACATCTACGAGGCCGTCGAGCGGCTCCCCGAGATCAAGGAATCCCTGGTCATCGGCCTGGAGGAGGCGAACGGCGGCTACTGGATGCCGCTCTTCGTCCACCTCGCCCCCGGCGCCACCCTCGACGAGGACCTGCGCGCCCGGATCAAGGCGACGATCCGCGAGGAACTCTCCCCGCGCCACGTCCCCGACGAGATCATCGAGGTCCCTGGCATCCCGCACACCCTCACGGGCAAGCGCATCGAGGTCCCGGTCAAGCGGCTCCTCCAGGGCGCCCCCCTGGCCAAGGCGGTCAACCCGGGCTCCGTGGACAACCTCGACCTCCTCCACTTCTACGAGGAGCTGGCCCGCACCCGCGGCTGAGGCGACCCAACCGTCACTGTCAGTGGTGACGATTACTCTGAGTGAGCAGTAGATCGCATCACTCAGGGGGAGCCATGCCACCGCGCAAGAACGACCACGACCACGACACCGACAGGCGCCGCACGCTGCGCCGCGAGGTCCCCAGCACCCTCGGCCTGCTGGCCGACGCCGGGGACTTCGCGGCCATGTGCGGCTACCGCAGCTTCACCTTCGACCACCCCGCCGACTACACCGAGTACCTCCGCCACGTCGACGGCCTGCTCCGGTCCCTCGCGGCCCGCGGCATCCACACCACCGTCGCCCTCTTCGACCCCGACGCGTACGCCGCGTACTGCGGGGAACACGGCCTCGATCCCGACACGGCCGACACCCGTACCCGCTTCACCGCGGAACTGGCCGGCGGCAGCGCCGTCCTGCCCTACAGCGGCCAGCCCGTCGACGAGATCGTCCCGCTCCTCATCGACGAGGCGGTCCGCCAGGCCACCTGGGAGTACGCCACCACCCTCCTCGCCGGGATCGGCCGCTGCGCGGACTGCGGCGAGGACATCGGGCACGCCTCCTTCGACCGCGCCACCGACGCGCTCAAACGCCTCGTGGCCGGCGCCGGACCCGGCCACCACCACTTCGTCTGCAGCATCCCGACGGAAGCGGAACAGCTCGTCGCCGTCCTCCACGCCGACACCACCGGAGATCCGGACACCCCACCACGCATCGAGGGCCGCGAAAGCCTCGACTTCGTGACGGTCCTCGCCGCCGGGCTCGCCCAGGGCGGACCCGGGGGACTGGTGGTGCGGAGCACCACCGAAGGCCACCGCGACCGGGTCCACGGCTGGCGCCTGGACCGCGGCCGCCTCACCGCACTCTCGGCCGCGGCCGTCTTCAACGCCTACTGCACCGACGCCGACACCGGGGAGCCCGTGGCCCCGGAATCCGGGGTCGAATACTGCCCCGGCTACGAGGTCGACGACCCCGGCCCGCACCACTGAACGACCGAGGGGCCCTCGCCACCGGCGAAGGCCCCTCGATCCACACCACACCCCGTCCGGCTACTCGCCGGAGAGCACCGCCTGCGCGGCCAGGCGCGCCTCCTCGGCGCTGTCCGCCGCACGGGCGGCCGCCGCGGCACGCTCGCACTGGGCGAGCGTGTACTTGGCGAGCGTCGCCCGCACATAGGGAATCGACGCCGCACCCATCGACAGGGAGGTGACACCCAGACCCGTCAGCACACAGGCCAGCAGCGGATCCGAAGCGGCCTCACCACAGACACCGCAGCTCTTGCCCTCGGCCCTGGCGGCCTCGGCCGACATCGAGACGAGGTCGAGCAGCGCCGGCTGCCACGGGTCCTGCAACCGCGACACCGCTCCGACCTGCCGGTCGGCGGCGAAGGCGTACTGCGCGAGGTCGTTCGTGCCCAGCGACAGGAACTCGACCTCCTGCAGGATCGAGCGCGCCCGGAGCGCGGCGGAGGGGATCTCCACCATCGCGCCGAACTTCGCCTTGAGGCCCGCCTCACGGCAGGCGTCCGCGAAAGCCTTGGCATCGGTGCGGTCGGCGACCATCGGGGCCATGACCTCGAGGTAGACCGGCAGCCCCTCGGCTGCCTTGGCCAGCGCGGTGAGCTGCGTACGCAGCACGTCCGGGTGGTCGAGCAGCGAGCGCAGCCCGCGGACGCCCAGTGCCGGGTTCGGCTCGTCGGCCGGGGTCAGGAAGTCCAGCGGCTTGTCGGCGCCGGCGTCCAGCACCCGCACGACGACACGACCCTCGGGAAACGCCTCGAGCACCTTGCGGTACGACTCGATCTGCTTCTCCTCGGACGGCGCCTTCTTGCTGTCGTCCAGGAAGAGGAACTCGGTGCGGAACAGACCCACACCCTCCGCGCCCGCCTCGACGGCCGCCGGCACATCGGCGGGACCGCCGACATTCGCCAGCAGCGGCACCTTGTGACCATCGGACGTCGCACCCGGACCCGACGAGGCGGCAAGAGCCGCCCTGCGCTCGGCGGCCGCGGCCGCCAGCTCCGCCTTCTTCTCGGCGGTGGGCTCGACGAACAGGTCACCGGTGCTGCCGTCGACGGCGATGACCGTGCCCTCGGCGATCTCACCGGCACCCGGCAGCGCCACGATCGCCGGCACGCCCAGCGCCCGCGCGAGGATCGCGCTGTGACTGGTCGGCCCGCCCTCCTCGGTCACGAAACCGAGGACGAGCGCCGGGTCCAGCAGCGCCGTGTCGGCGGGAGCCAGGTCCCGCGCGATCAGCACGTACGGCTCGTCGCTGTCGGGCACACCCGGCATCGGTACACCGAGCAGCCGCGCCACGATGCGGTTCCGTACGTCGTCCAGGTCGGCCACCCGGCCGGCCATGTACTCGCCGGCCCCCGCGAGCAGATCGCGGTAGGAGGCGAAGGCGTCGTACACGCCCCGCTCGGCGGTGCTGCCGACGGCGATCCGCCGGTCGACGTCCGCCATCAGCTCGGGGTCCTCGGCGATCATCGCCTGGGCCTCGAGCACGTGCTGGGCCTCGCCACCGGCCAGCTGGCCACGCGCGATCAGATCGGCCGCCACGGCACTCACGGCCTGACGGGCGCGCCCCTGCTCGCGCTCCGCCTCGTCCGCGGTGATCTGCTTGGCCGGCGGCTCGAGAACCGCCGTGCCCATGTGCCGCACCTCGCCGATCGCCACACCGTGGCTCACGCCGACGCCTCGCAGCGTTGTCTCCATTTCACCCGTCTCCGGTTGAGCGGCGGGCCGAGCCGCCGCGGTGGATGTCCGACTCATTCGCCCGTTGCGGGCGAAAGCGTCACTGCCAGCTGAAGAGAGCGTCGTCAGCCTTCACGTCGCCGGAGTCGACGACGTCGGAGAGGGATTCGGCCGTCGCCTCAAGTGCCACCACGGGACAGATGGGCGACTTGCCGGCGGCCTCGACGGCAGCGGGGTTCCAGCGGATGACGGCCTGGCCGCGGGTCACGGTGTCGCCCTTGTTCACGAGCAGCTCGAAGCCCTCGCCGTTGAGCTGAACCGTGTCGATCCCGAGGTGCGTGAGTACGCCGTGGCCCTCGCTGTCGACTACTACGTACGCGTGCGGGTGCAGGGACACGACCACACCGTCGACGGGGGACACCGCCTCCGAGGGCTCGCGCACGGGATCAATGGCGGTGCCCGGTCCCACCATCGCGCCGGAGAACACCGGATCCGGCACTGCCGCGAGTCCGATGGCGATCCCGGCAAGTGGGGACGTCACGCTGGTCATGGGGGCCTCCCAGGGGTGGGGCTCATCGTGTCGCCGTCACTGCCTGTCGCGAACGGCGTACTCTTCTGAAGGATATGTCACTTGATGTTCGGGTTCGCCCGATGTTGGTCCTGATCCGGGCTGGCCCTTCGGCACGGAGACTAGTGGACTAGACCGGTGGACTAGACCATACGCCTGAATCGATTTGCTTGGGCACCATGGGGCCTGTACTGTCGTGACTCCCGCCAGGACGCCTCGTGTGAACTTCTCGCGAACGGCAGATGGACGGGCCTCCTCCTCTTCATCAACGATCTTGAACTCCTTTCTGTCTTTTCGTATGCCCTTTCGGTAATACGGCGAGTGGTCAAGGGGCCGGGAAATCGCTGATAGAGTCGGAATCGCCGGAAAGGGAAAGCGCGAAAGCGTTGGAACTGGAAAGCACCGAGGAAGTCGGACACGAAAGAGTCTGATAGAGTCGGAAACGCAAGAACACAGAACGAAAGCCCGGAGGAAAACCCGCGAGGGTGAGTACAAAGGAAGCGCCCGTTCCTTGAGAACTCAACAGCGTGCCAAAAATCAACGCCAAAAGTTGATACCCCGTCCATTTCGGTGGATGAGGTTCCTTTGAAAAAGACCTG
>NZ_JBIAVU010000025.1:0-83550 GCF_042894695.1 Streptomyces sp. NPDC001513 | reverse complement strand
GCCCGCGGCGGCCGCACCCGACCGGGTGCGGGTGCCCGGCCCGGCCCCGCCGGCCCACCGGGGGGCGCCGGTACGTCCGGGGGTGCGAAGGCCCCCCCGGGGGGGGGGCCCGCCCCCACCGCCGTACGCGTGCCCGGTCAGCAGGTCGAGTGGAAGAGGCCGGCGACCCGCTCGGTGGCGGCCGGCCGGTTGGAGACCTACACGGCCGGATCCGCCGGCACCGGCACCGGGGGCTGCCACAGCATCAGGTTGCTCATCAGCTCGGCCTGTTCGATCGCGTCGTCCAGGGCGTGATGCGTGTGGCGGCGCCGCGACAGCAGTGCACGGGGCATCCGGCCCTTGACCGCGGCGCGCAGCGGCACCCCCGCCTTCGTCGCGTAGAGGGTCTTCATGTCCAGGCAGCCGGAGTGGCCGAAGGGGCTGTCCGCGCCGAACCGCATCAGGTACCAGTACAGGAAGGTCCAGTCGAAGGACGCCGGATAGCCGCACATCACCGGCTGCGCACCGGCCTCGGCCGACACCTCCCGCACCCAGGTGCGGAACTCGTCCATGGCCGCCGCCGGGTCGGCGCCCTCCCGGACCAGCCGGTCGCGGTCCAGGCCGCTCACCGCCAGCGCCTCGGGCACGAACTCCTCGCCGATGGGACGCAACTCGCGGTAGAAGGTGAGCTGTTCGGGATCGGCGGCCGTATACGAGGCCCCGTCCTGCCGGCCCGCGACCGCGGCCCCGAAGCTGATCATCGAGTAGGGGCCGGGAATGGGTCCGTCGGCCTCGATGTCGACGGAGATGTACAGGCTGGGACGTGCGGTGCGGGCTGCCATGCGCCCGAGGATGCCACCAGCCCGCGCGGCGATCACCCCGTTTTCCGGGGGCCGGGTGCGCGGAATCGACGCCCGGCCCTGCCGGAGGGACCATGGGAAGCGGGGTGCCCCGGACCGAAGGAACGGCCATGTTCGGAAACAGCAGGGCATTCAGCGGATTCGCGGTCGACGACCTGGAGCGGGCCAGGGAGTTCTACGGCTCGACCCTCGGCCTGAACGTCTCGCAGGACGAGGAGATGGGCCTGCTCCGCCTGGACCTCGCGGGCGGGACCACGATCATGGTCTACCCGAAGGAGGACCACCGGCCCGCGAACTACACGATCTTGAACTTCCCCGTGGACGACGTGGAACGGGCCGTCGACGAGCTCACCGCCCGCGGTGTCGCGTTCGAGCGCTACGAGGGCTTCGAGGCGGACGCCAAGGGCATCGTGCACGGCGACGAGGGCATGCCCACCATCGCCTGGTTCAAGGACCCGGCGGGCAACATCCTGTCCGTGCTGAACGGCGGCCCCTGAGGCGTACGCGGCCCTGCCCGCCGGCAGGGCCGCGTACGCCCGTTCACCGGCCCTAGGAGGCCGGGGTCAGGAACATCCCGGTCTGGTCCCCGCCCGCGGTGTTCTTGCAGCTGAAGCCGGAGCTCGCGGGCTGGGCGACGACCAGTGCGAGGCAGCGGCCGGCCGCCAGCTGGCCGAAGTGGTTCGGGTGCATGGACTCCTGGATCAGGCCCTGCGACTCGTTGTTGTCGATCCAGCGCGCCCACTCGCTCGTCTTCGCCGAGGCCGGCACCGTGGAGCTCACCTGCTTGCTCGCCTTGGCGCACACCTCACGGCCCTGCATCATGTCCCGCAGGTCCAGGAACTGCGCCCCCTTGGCCGCGGCGACGCCCTTGATCCGGTTGGCGATCTGCGGCACCAGCGAGTCCCGCGCCCAGTCGGAGTCCCGGTTCCAGAAGGGGCAGCCGCCCGTGTTGAGCCGGCTCCAGTCGCTCTGCGTGTACCGGTTCTCCGCGCCCCGCGGGATCGGCGACGGGTAGGACTGCAGCACGATCCGGTACGAGGAGTCGGCGTACCCGGCCGCGCGCATCACCGCCCGCACCTCGTCCACGGACTTGCCGACCTTGCCCATGACCGCGTCGATCTTCTGGTCGACCCCGTACTGCTGGTCGTCGTAGCAGTACGAGTTCCAGATGACGAAGTCGAGCGCGCAGTCCTTGATGATGTCCGCGAAGCCGAGGTCGTTGCCGCCGATGGACAGCGCGATGACCTTGACGTTGTGGCTCGCGGCCACCGCGGCGAGCTGGTCCGCCTGCGGCGCCTCGCCCTTGAAGGCGACACCGCCGTTGGAGGCGCGGAACACGTTGTCCGAAACCGCCCCCGAGCAGGCCAGATTGACGGCGACGTCGGCGATCGCCCCGGCGCTGCGCACCTCGGCGGAGTCGGAGCGGTGGCACCCGCCGGCCGTGGCCCCGTACACCTTGCCGGGATCGTAGGTGCTGCCGCTGACCCAGCCCCGGTCGGTCCCGTTCCGGCTTCCGGTGTTGGTGAGGGTGTTGCCCTTCCAGCGTCCGGCCTCGCCGGAGATGTAGCTGTCGCCCATCGACACCACGGCGGTGGGTCCGGTCCCGGGGCTGGCCACGGAGGTCCCGGCGCCGCCGGTCACCAGCGCGCCGACGGCGAGCGGCAGGACCAATCCGGCTCCGGCCAGTCGTCGCACCCGACTGCGGTACCGGTCCTTGCTGACGTTGCGGAATCCGATCACTGCGGAACTCCTGTTTTCGGCCATGCCGAAGTCGGCAACGACTCCGTCGCGTGGCTGGGAAAGTGGGGGTACCGCCGGCCGGTGGCATCGGAAAGGTGACACGGGCCCACTTGTTACCGCTAGGTACAGGCAAGTTACGAACGAGTAACGACCGATCGGTCGTTCGGGAGTCCGCTCCTCCTGTTGTGGAACGCAAACGGCTCCGCCCCCGTGCCGTGAAGGTGACGGGGGCGGAGCCGGCGGGTTCGGCCGCTGTGCGTTTCAGCCGAATCCGGGGATCAGCCGACGAGCTGGTCGTACGCGGGGAGCGTGAGGAAGTCCGCGTAGTCCGCGTCCAGGGAGACCTGGAGGAGGAGGTCGTGGGCCTGCTGCCACTTGCCGGCCGCGAAGGCCTCCTCGCCGACCTCGGCGCGGATGGCGGCCAGTTCCTCGGCCGCGAGCTTGCGGGTCAGGTCGGCGGTGGCGGTCTCGCCGTTCTCGAACACCACGCCGGCGTTGATCCACTGCCAGATCTGCGAGCGGGAGATCTCGGCGGTGGCCGCGTCCTCCATCAGGCCGAAGATGCCGACGGCGCCGAGGCCGCGCAGCCAGGCCTCGATGTAGCGGATGCCGACCTGGACCGCGTTGCGCAGGCCCTCGTACGTCGGCTTCGCGTCCAGGGAGTCGATCGCGATGAGCTCGCCCGGGGCCACCGAGACGTCCTCGCGCAGCCGGTCCTTCTGGTTGGGCTTCTCGCCGAGGACCGCGTCGAAGGAGGCCATCGCGATCGGGACCAGGTCGGGGTGGGCGACCCAGGAGCCGTCGAAGCCGTCGCCCGCCTCGCGGTCCTTGTCGGCCTTGACCTTCTCGAAGGCGACCTTGTTGACCTCGGCGTCCTTGCGGGACGGGATGAAGGCCGCCATGCCGCCGATGGCGTGCGCGCCGCGCTTGTGGCAGGTGCGGACCAGCAGTTCGGTGTACGCCCGCATGAACGGGGCGGTCATCGTCACCGCGTTGCGGTCCGGCAGGACGAACTTCTCGCCGCCGTCACGGAAGTTCTTCACGATGGAGAAGAGGTAGTCCCAGCGGCCCGCGTTCAGGCCCGCCGCGTGGTCGCGCAGCTCGTAGAGGATCTCCTCCATCTCGTACGCGGCGGTGATCGTCTCGATGAGGACGGTGGCGCGGACGGTGCCCTGCGGGATGCCGACGTAGTCCTGGGCGAAGACGAAGATCTCGTTCCAGAGGCGCGCCTCCAGGTGCGACTCCGTCTTCGGCAGGTAGAAGTACGGGCCCTTGCCGAGGTCGATCAGGCGCTTCGCGTTGTGGAAGAAGTACAGGCCGAAGTCCACGAGCGAGCCGGAGGCCGGGCCGCCCTCGAACCGCAGGTGGCGCTCCTCCAGGTGCCAGCCGCGCGGCCGCATCACGACGGTGGCGAGCTGGTCGGCGGGCTTCAGGGCGTACGCCTTGCCCGTGCGCGGGTCGGTGAAGTCGATGCGGCGCTCGTAGGCGTCGATGAGATTGAGCTGGCCGAGGACGACGTTCTCCCAGGTGGGAGCGGAGGCGTCCTCGAAGTCGGCGAGCCAGACCCTGGCGCCCGAGTTCAGGGCGTTGATGGTCATCTTGCGGTCCGTCGGACCGGTGATCTCCACACGACGGTCGTTCAGCGCGGCCGGGGCCGGCGCAACCTTCCAGTCGCCCTCGCGGACCTGTGCGGTGTCCGGGAGGAAGTCGAGGGTGGAGGTCCGGGCGATCTCGGCACGGCGCTCGGCGCGGCGGGCGAGGAGCTCGGCGCGGCGGGGGGCGAACCGCCGGTGGAGCTCGGCCACGAAGGCGAGAGCCGCTTCGGTGAGGACTTCGTCCTGCCGGGGCAGGGGCTCGGCGTCGACGATGGCCAGCGGGGACGGCGCTGGTGCGGACATATCTGTCACTCCTTCAGCGGCGGTGCCTGGCGGCCGCGGGGGAATGCTCGCGCGAGACGGCACGCAGTGTCGTCGGGTGTGGAGAGTTCCGGAATACGGTCGCGGGCGCCGTCTGGGGGTTCAGGGCGCTTCTGACCAGTGGATAGTAATTTCCTCATGGTGGAAGTTCAATGGTTTGTTGATATCGAGATTCTCTGAGTCGACAGATTCCACTTCTCGGTGGCCCTCAGTGCCATCGCCGTCACACCGTGCTCAGAGGAGACGTACCAGGTCGGGCGGGGTGTCGATGTCGAAGGCCTCCGCGATGTCCGAGCACTCCACCAGCATGAGCTCTTCGGCGTGTCGTGCGAGGTGCACCCGCGCGCCCTTGTCGCCCGTCGCGGTCGCCGCGATGTCCGCCCAGCGGTCCGCCCCGAACAGCACCGGGTGGCCGCGCTCCCCGCCGTAGGCCGCCGCCACCAGGCTCGCGGGGGAGCGGTAGGCCTCCCGGACCCGGGCCACGGCCGCCGGGCCGATGCCCGGCTGGTCCACCAGCGAGACCAGGGCGGCGCGGGCGCCCGTACCGGCCAGCGAGGTCAGTCCGACCCGCAGGGAGGAGCCCATCCCCTCCGCCCAGTCCGGGTTGTCCACGACCACGCAGCCGGTCAGGTCGGCCCGCTCGCGGACCTCGGAGGCCGAGGCGCCGAGCACCACGTGCACCGGGCCGCAGCCCGCCTCGCGCAGGACCCGTACGGCGTTCTCGACGAGCGGGCGGCCGCGGTAAGGGAGCAGGGCCTTGGGCCGCCCGCCGAGCCGGCGGCCGCCGCCGGCCGCCAGGAGCAGGCCCGCGATCACGGGCGCAGCGGAGGGGGCGTCGGAATCGGAGGGGGCGTCGGAATCGGACGGGGAGTCGACTGGCATGCCACCGATTCTCGCTCCTGTGCGGAATCCCGTGAGCGCCGCGTCAGAGTGCGGCGTACGGAGTCCAGTGCGGCCCCGATGCGCAGCGGCCGGGCGACCCGGTTCTCGGCGGCAGCCAGCAGGGCACGTTCGTCACGGTCGGTGAGCATCTCGCCGTCTCCTTGCCAATCGGGGGCCAATACGGCGAGTCTGGTCCTCGATTGGCCTGGCCGTCAGAGCCAATCAGGGGAGGTTGGCATGGCAAACGGGCGAGTGGTCCAGACAGCGGACAGGACCATCGGCAGTCGGCAGCTCGCCGCCCTGCTGCCCGCGGAGGTCCTGGCCCGCCCCGGCTACCGGGCGCTCGCCGACGCCGTCCGCACGCTGATCCTCGACGGCCGGATCGCCCTGCACGTCAGGCTGCCCGCCGAACGCGAACTCGCCGAGGCCGTCGGCGCCAGCCGGGCCACCGTCACCGGCGCCTACGACCTGCTGCGCGAGAGCGGCTACGTCCGCAGCCGGCGCGGCTCCGGCACCTGGACCGAACTCCCCGACGGCCACCGCCCGGTCGGAGCCCATGCCCTCGTCGGCGCCGGCGGCTACAGCGCCGACGGCGAGCCCGGCATCGACCTCGCCATCGCCGCCATGGGCGCCCCGGAGGGCAGCCTCGCCGAGGCCTTCGCCTGGGCGGCGCCGCGCCTGCCCCGGCTCGCCCGCAGCCCCGGCTACCACCCGTTCGGCCTGCCCGACCTGCGGACCGCCGTCGCCGAGCGGTTCACCCGCCGCGGACTGCCCACGCGCCCCGAGCAGATCCTGCTCACCTCCGGCGCCCAGCAGGCCTTCAGCCTGGTCGTCAGCCTGCTCTGCCGGACCGGCGACCGGGTCGTCACCGAGAACCCCACCTACGCCAACGCCCTCGACGCCCTGCGCCACGCACGGCTGCGCACCGGTTCCATCGCCGTCTCCGACGCGGGCTGGGACATGGAGATCGCCGAGTCCACCCTGCGCCAGACCGTGCCGAGGATGGCGTACGTGATCCCCGACTTCCACAACCCGACGGGCGCGCTGATGCCGCCGGAGCAGCGGCTGCGGCTGCTCGCGGCGACCCGTGCGACAGGGACCTGGCTGGTGGTCGACGAAACCATCGCCGACATCGCGCTGGACGTGCCCGCGCCCGCGCCGCTCGCCTCCCTCGCGCCGCGCGGCGGCGCCGACCACGTGATCACCATCGGCTCGCTCAGCAAGACGCACTGGGGCGGCCTGCGCGTGGGCTGGGTCCGGGCCGGCGCGAAGATGATCGCCGAGCTGACCGCGGTACGGGTCTCGGCCGACATGACCGGCTCGGTCCTCGACCAGCTGGTCGCGCTCCCGCTGATGGCCGACATGGACCGGGCCCTGCCCGCACGCCTCGCCCAGTTGCGGATCCAGCGCGAGGCCCTGGTCCAGGCCCTCCAGCGGCACACGCCCGAATGGTCCTGGCAGGTCCCGCCGGGCGGGCTCTCGCTCTGGGTCGACCTGGGCGAGGCGGTCAGCTCCGCCCTGGCCGAGCGCGCCGCGGCCGCCGGCGTGCACATCGGCCGCGGCGCCCGCTTCGGAGTGGACCCGGGCACCTTCGAACACCGGCTCCGGATCCCCTACACGCTCTCCCCGGACCGCCTGGACGAGGGCGTGCGCCGCCTCGCGAGCGCCTTCCACGACGGCATCCCGCTGCCGTCGGCGGTGGACCGCCCGCACTGGGTGGCCTGAGCCGCGCGGTCCGGCGGGCCGGCGGTCCGGGTAGACCGTGCCGCGCGGCTCAGCTGTGCCGCAACTCGCCCCAGGTCGCGGCGTCCACCGCGCCGGTCACGGGGATCCCCCGCACGCCCTGGAAGTGCCGCGTGGCCGATGCGGCGTCCGGACCGAAGACGCCTTCGGGCTCCTCCTCCGTCGTCCGCAGCCCCGTCCAGAAGTTCAGCAGGCACTGTGCCTCCCGCACCGTCCTGCCCGTGCTGCCGACCTGAACCGTGGGCGGTGGCGTGCGGTTGTCGAAGCCGCAGCTCAGGCCGGTGATGTCGGGCTCGTCGGCCGCGGCCGCCGCTGCCGGGACGGCCGTGAGGGCGCTGCCGCCGATCAGGAGGGAGGCGATCAGTGCGGCCCGGGCCGCGGTGCGTGTCGGTAAGGAGTTCATGGTCCAGACCTTAATGATCACTACGGCGCGGAAGAACCGATATTCGGGCCACGCCGTCACGGAGTCCGGATCAGGCGGCGGGTGGCGGCGGCCGCGACCGCCGAGGTGCGGGAGTCGACGCCGAGCTTGGCGTAGATGTGCACCAGGTGGGACTTGACCGTGGCCTGGCTGAGGAAGAGCTTCTTGGAGATCTGCTGGTTCGACAGGCCGTCCGCGACCAGCTGCAGCACCTCCAGCTCCCGCTTCGTCAGCGCCTCCGCCGGGGTCCGCATCCGGTCCATCAGCCGCAGCGCCACCGCCGGGGCCAGCGCCGACTGGCCCGCGGCGGCCGTCCGCACGGCCGCCGCCAGTTCCTCCGGCGGGGCGTCCTTGAGCAGGTAGCCCGAGGCGCCCGCCTCCACCGCCGCCAGGATGTCCGCGTCCGTGTCGTACGTGGTCAGGACAAGCACCCGGGGGGAGTCCGGGCGGGCGGTGATCAAGGCTGTCGCCTCGGAGCCGTGCATGCCGGGCCCCGGCCCGAACTGGAGGTCCATCAGCACCACGTCCACCGGCTCCGAGCCGGCCAGCTCCACCGCCCGCTCGGCGGTCGCCGCCTCGGCCACCACCGCGAAGTCCGCCTCCGTGTCGAGTACCGCGCGCAGTCCCGCCCGGACCACCGGATGGTCGTCGGCGAGCAGCAGCCGGATCGTCATCGTCAGACCTCCAGGGGCAGCGGCAGGGTGACGGCCACGGCGGTGCCCTGGCCCGGGGCGGACTCCACGGTGAACAGCCCGCCCAGCGTCTCGGCGCGCGAGCGCATCGCGGGCAGCCCGAAGCCGCCGTCACCGGAGGCCGACGCGGCGGAGGGAGGGTCGAAGCCCTGCCCGTCGTCGACGATGTCCAGCGTGACCGAGGCGTCCATGAAGGTCAGGGTGATCTCGGCGCGCCCGGCCCGCGCGTGCCGCACCACATTGGCCAGCGCCGACTGCGCGATCCGCAGCAGCGCCACCTCGTACGGAGTGGGCAGCACCCGCGGGCCGCCGCTCAGCGAGAACCGCACCCGCGGCCCCGGCACCCCCGCGCACAGCCGTTCCAGCGCGGCGGCGAGCGACCCGTGCTCCAGGTCCGGCGGGGTCAGGGCCCGTACGAAGCGGCGCGCCTCGGCGAGGTTCTCCTGGGCGGCCTCCCGGGCCCGGGCGATGTGCTCCAGCGCCGGAGCCTCCTCGGGCAGCGCCCGCTCGGCGGCCCGCAGCAGCAGCTGGATGGAGGACAGCCCCTGGGCGAGGGTGTCGTGGATCTCCCGGGCGAGCCGCTCCCGCTCGGCCAGGATCCCGGCGCCCCGCTCGGCCGCGGCCAGCTCGGCCCGGGTGGTGATGAGCTCCTCGATCAGCTCGCGGCGGCGCTCGCTCTCGCGGTACAGCGCCTGGTAGCCCAGTACGGTCGCCACCGCCACGGCCCCGCCCAGCAGCGGCCCCAGGAAGGCCCCCGGGGTCGCCGCGCTGCTGTGCGCGAGGAACCCGCCGATGGCCGCGCAGGCGGTCAGCGCGACGGCCGCGACGCCCCAGCGCAGCCGCAGCAGGTGCAGCTCCAGGAAGTACAGCGGGAAGGCGATCCACAGCCCGTCGGGGGAGACCACCAGCAGCGCCGCCCAGGCCGCGCCGAGCCCGGCCAGCCACACCGCCCCGGCGCGCGGCGAGCTGTGCACGGCGGGGGCCCGTACGCCGCCCGCGTAGACGGCGGCCAGCACCGCGCAGGCGGCGATCACCCAGCCGGCGCGGGGCGCGGAGTCGGTCACGGCCCGCCCGGCGGCGAGCGCGAGCAGCCCGAAGAGCAGCGCGTGCAGGCACAGCCGCAGCACCTTCGACACCGGGGTGAGGGCGCGGGAGACGGGGAGGCGGGAAACGGCGGGAAGGGGGGCAGCGGCAGCAGTCATGACCGGACCAGCGTAAGTCGGGCCCGGCCGGCCCCGGTCAACCGAAAGTTTGATGTACCGGTGCGCCCTTCGATACGAGGATCTCTACTGTGGCGCGATGCCTTGTGTCCACGCGGAACACCAAGGTGGGGAACATGTTCGTCGCATGGAGAGATCTACGGTTCGCCAACGGACGCTTCGCCCTGATGGGGTCGGTCGTCCTGCTGATCACGCTGCTGGTCGGCCTGCTGTCCGGGCTCACCTCCGGCCTGGCCCGGGAGAACATCTCGGCCATCACCGGCCTGCCCGCCTCGCACCTGGCCTTCGCCGCGCCCGCCGGGGACCAGAAGGTGTCCTTCACCAACTCCCAGGTCCCCGAGTCCGCCTGGCTGGCCTGGCGCAAGCAGCCCGGGGTGACCGCGGCGGAGCCGCTCGGCATCCGCACCACCAACGCCGTCTCGGGTGAGCGCACCGCGGCCGTCTCGGTCTTCGGCGTGGACCCCGCCGGCCGGCTCGGGCCGCGGAACGCCGGCCTCACCCAGGGGCAGGTGGTCCTCGCCGAGAAGGCCGCGAAGGAACTCGGCGGCCTCACCGCGGGCGCCAAGCTCAAGATCGGCCCGCTGGAGCTGACCGTGGCCGCCGTCTCCGGGACCGCCGCCTACAGCCACACCCCGGTGGTCTGGATGGACCTCAACGACTGGCAGCGCATCGGCAACCCCGGCACCTCCATCGACACCCTCGCCACCGTCGTCGCCGTGTCCGGCAGCGGCCTGGACCTCGCGGCCGCCGACGGGGCCGCCGCGACCAAGGCCCAGACCGTCGACGAGGCCCTGGGCGCCATAGGCTCGTACCAGGCCGAGAACGGCTCCCTCCAGCTGATGCGCGGCTTCCTCTTCGCCATCTCCGCCCTGGTGATAGGGGCCTTCTTCACGGTGTGGACCATCCAGCGCAGCGGCGACATCGCCGTCCTGAAGGCACTGGGTGCCTCCACCCCGTACCTGCTGAAGGACGCCCTCGGCCAGGCCGTGGTGATGCTCGCCATCGGGACCGGGACGGGCACCGCGCTGGCCGCCGGCTTCGGCGCGCTGATCAGCGGCGGGAACGTGCCCTTCGTGCTCGACGCCGCCACCGTCCTCGTCCCCGCCGCGATCATGATCGTGCTGGGCGCGCTGGGCGCGGCCCTGTCCATCCGGCGGATCACCGCCGTCGACCCGCTGACCGCCCTCGGGAGCGCCCGATGACCCTGCTCGTCCACGACGTCACGCTCACCTACCCCGACGGCGAGAGCCGGCTCACCGCCCTGGACGCGGTCCGCCTGGAGGTGCCCGCCGGCACGCTGACGGCGGTGATCGGACCCTCCGGCTCCGGCAAGTCCAGCCTGCTCGCGGTCGCCGCCACCCTGGTCACCCCGGACTCCGGCCGGGTCGTCGTCGCAGGCCGGGACACGGCGGGCCTCGGCGCCGCCGAGAAGTCGGCCCTGCGCCGGGAGAAGATAGGCATCGTCTTCCAGCAGCCGAACCTGCTGGCCTCGTTGACCGCCGCCGAACAGCTCCAGGTGATGGCGCACCTCTCCGGGCGGCCCGCCAAGGCCCTGCGCCGCCGCGCGCTGGAGCTGCTGGACGCGGTGGGGCTGGCGGACAAGGCCGACAAGCGGCCGCACCAGCTCTCCGGGGGCCAGCGCCAGCGGATCAACATCGCGCGCGCCCTGATGAACGAGCCCGCCGTGCTGCTGGTCGACGAGCCGACCAGCGCCCTGGACCACGAGCGCGGCGCGGCCGTGCTCGACCTGCTGGTCACGCTGACCCGCGAGCGCTCGACCGCCACGGTGGTGGTCACCCACGACCACGCCCACCTGGAGCGGATGGACCGTACGGCGACGATGGCCGACGGCCGCCTGACGCCGCTCCCGGAGCCGGGCGCCGAACCGGGCGCCCTGAGCGGCGTACGGGCCTCCTGAGCGGCGTACGAGGGCCCGCACGCCCTCACGTACGCCCTGCACGCCCCCACGCTGGCGCCGAACGCGAAGGCCCCGGCCGTTCCTCGCTCCGAGGGACGGCCGGGGCCTTTGCGTACGGGCGCGTACCGCCTAGGCCGGGGTCTGGTTGGACAGGGCCACCGACAGCTCGGCGGCGACGCCCTGCAGGATCGGCACGAAGGACTCGGCCACGGCCTCGGTGACCCGGCCCGCCGGGCCCGAGATGGAGATCGCGGCGGCGGTCGGCGAGTTCGGCACCGAGACGGCGAGGCAGCGGACTCCTATCTCCTGCTCGTTGTCGTCGACCGCGTAGCCCACCTTGCGGACGTGCTCCAGCGCGTCGAGGAAGCCCTCGGGCGTGGTGATGGTCTTCTCGGTCGCCGCCGGCATGCCGGTGCGCGCGAGGAGGGCGCGTACCTCGTCGGCGGGGGTGTAGGCCAGGAGCGCCTTGCCCACGCCGGTGGAGTGCGGCAGCACCCGGCGGCCGACCTCGGTGAACATGCGCATGGAGTGCTTGGAGGGCACCTGGGCGACGTAGACGATCTCGTCCCCGTCGAGCAGGGCCATGTTCGCCGTCTCGCCGGTCTCCTCGACCAGGCGGGCGAGGTAGGGGCGGGCCCAGGTGCCCAGCAGCCGCGACGCGGACTCGCCGAGGCGGATCAGACGCGGGCCGAGGGAGTACCGTCGATTGGTCTGCTGGCGGACGTAACCGCACGCCACCAGCGTGCGCATCAGGCGGTGGATCGTGGGCAGGGGCAGACCACTGGCGGCGGAGAGCTCGCTGAGGCCGACCTCGCCCCCGGCATCGGCCATGCGTTCGAGCAGATCGAAGGCGCGCTCAAGGGACTGGACGCCACCGCTGGCGGCAGGGGTCTTTGAGGAAGCGTCGGTGGTGCTGGCGCTGGACGTCGGCACGGCGCGGTCCTTTCGGTGCTGGCAGGCAAGGGAGCAGCCTACCCGGCGGTCGGCGTCGGTCCCAGTGCTGGGGTCGGGGCCGTCGCCGCCGGTCAGAGGCGGTTTGTCCGGGTGGCGGACATCCTCGGGAAGTTACCTGCCCGGTTCCCGGTGGTGGTAGCTACATTCTGGATAGTGAAATCTTAATTCCATCCTGTGGAAACATCCAATTGCGGTCCCGGTGTGTCAGTGGTCCGTCCGGGCACTCTTGACTGCTCCCGGATCGCCGTGAAGACTCCGTCAACAGAACGTTGAATTTCGCTCTGTGGAAGTAGATGGGGAGGTTCCGGTGGCCGACGTGGCTGTGGAACTGGTACTGCGCTCGACGCGCGTCATCACCCCCGAGGGGACGCGCGCCGCCTCGGTGGCCGTCGCCGGCGGGAAGATCACGGCCGTGCTGGCGTACGAGGCCGAGGTACCGGCCGGAGCCCGGCTGGAGGACTTCGGCGACGACGTCCTGCTCCCCGGCCTGGTCGACACCCACGTCCACGTGAACGACCCGGGCCGCACCGAGTGGGAGGGCTTCTGGACGGCCACCCGCGCCGCGGCGGCCGGCGGCATCACCACGATCCTCGACATGCCGCTGAACTCCCTGCCGCCGACCACCACGACCGACAACCTGCGCGTCAAGCAGGAGGTCGCCCGCGCCAAGGCGCACGTGGACGTCGGCTTCTGGGGCGGCGCCCTGCCCGACAACGTCAAGGACCTGCGCCCGCTGCACGACGCGGGCGTCTACGGCTTCAAGTGCTTCCTGTCGCCCTCGGGCGTGGACGAGTTCCCCGAGCTCGACCAGGAGCAGCTGGCCACCTCCCTCGCCGAGATCACCGGCTTCGGCGGCCTGCTGATCGTGCACGCCGAGGACCCGCACCACCTCGACGCCGCCCCGGTCGTCCCCGGCCCCAAGTACGCCGACTTCCTCGCGTCCCGCCCGCGCGACGCCGAGAACACCGCGATCGGCAACCTGATCGCCCAGGCGAAGCGGCTGAACGCGCGCGTTCACGTACTGCACCTGTCGTCCTCCGACGCGCTGCCGCTGATCGCCGCCGCCAAGGCCGAGGGCGTCAAGATCACCGTCGAGTCCTGTCCGCACTACCTCACCCTCACGGCCGAGGAAGTGCCCGACGGCGCCAGCGAGTTCAAGTGCTGCCCGCCCATCCGCGAGGCCGCCAACCAGGACCTCCTGTGGGACGCGCTCGCGGACGGCACCATCGACTGCATCGTCTCCGACCACTCGCCCTCCACCGCGGACCTGAAGACGAGCGACTTCTCCACCGCGTGGGGCGGCATCTCCTCCCTCCAGCTGGGCCTGCCCGCCATCTGGACCGAGGCGCGCCGCCGCGGCCGGACCCTGGAGGACGTCGTGCGCTGGATGTCCGCGGCCCCGGCCGCGCTGGCCGGCCTGGCGCAGAAGGGCGCGATCGAGGCCGGCCGTGACGCCGACTTTGCCGTGCTCGCCCCCGAAGAAACGTTCACCGTGGACCCGGCCGAACTCCACCACCGCAACCGGGTCACGGCGTACGCGGGCAAGACCCTGCACGGCGTCGTGAAGTCCACCTGGCTGCGCGGTACGCAGATCGCCGACCACGGCACCCCGACCGAGCCCACGGGCCTCCTCCTCGAAAGGCAGAACTGACAGTGGCGATTCCCTCTTTCACCGGCAACGCGAACCCGTACGGAGGCGGCGACCCGTACGCGGACTACCGCACCGCGGACTTCCCGTTCACCCAGTACGCGAACCTCGCCGCCCGTGAGCTGGGCGCCGGCGTCATCGCTGCCAACGACGAGTTCTTCGCCCAGCGCGAGAACCTCCTCATCGCCGAGGCCGCGCACTTCGACCCCGAGCACTTCGGCCACAAGGGCAAGATCATGGACGGCTGGGAGACCCGCCGCCGCCGCGGCGTCTCCGCCACCCAGCCCTGGCCGACCGCCGAGGACCACGACTGGGCGCTCGTCCGCCTCGGCGCGCCCGGCGTCATCCGCGGCATCGTCGTCGACACCGCCCACTTCCGCGGCAACATGCCGCAGGCCGTCTCCATCGAGGGCGCCTCGGTCGACGGCGCGCCGACCCCGGAAGAGCTCCTCGGCGACGACGTGAAGTGGACCACCCTGGTCCCGCGCACCGCGGTCGGCGGCCACGCGGCCAACGGCTTCGAGGTGAGCGCCGAGCAGCGCTTCACGCACCTGCGCGTCAACCAGCACCCCGACGGCGGCATCGCCCGCCTGCGCGTCTACGGCGAGGTCCTGCCCGACCCGAAGTGGCTCGCCGCGCTCGGCTCGTTCGACGTGGTGGCCCTGGAGAACGGCGGCTCCGTCCAGGACGCCTCCAACCGCTTCTACTCCCCGCCGACCAACACCATCAACCCGGGCCGCTCCCGCAAGATGGACGACGGCTGGGAGACCGCCCGCCGCCGCGACAACGGCAACGACTGGATCCGCTACCAGCTCGTCACCGAGTCCGAGATCCGCGCCGTCGAGATCGACACCGCGTACCTCAAGGGCAACTCGGCAGGCTGGGCCTCCCTCTCCGTCAAGACGGGCGAGGAGGGCGAGTGGACCGAGTTCCTGCCGCGCACCCGCCTGCAGCCCGACACCAACCACCGGTTCGTCCTGGACGCCCCGGCGGTCGGCACCCACGTACGGATCGACATCTTCCCCGACGGCGGCTTCTCCCGCCTGCGCCTGTACGGCTCCCTGACGGAGACCGGCGAGGCCGCGCTGACCGCCCGTCACCAGGAGCTGGGCGGCTGACGCCACCCGATCGACCGCCCCGGGAGCCGACACTCCCGGGGTCGTGCACGGCCCGAGGGGCGCACCGCGACGCGGTGCGCCCCTCTGCGGGTAGGGCACAGTGGAGCGCGGCGGCTCCGCCCGGGGCCGGCCGTGACGGACAGGAGCAGGCCCGCATGACGGAGCAGAGCACCCCGGCCATACCCGCGCGGCCGCGCCCGCACGAGGAGCGCCTCAAGGACACCCTGGCCCGCTTCGAGAACGACGTGGACGTGTGGGTCGCCACCGCCGACGCGGACGGCGTCCCCTGCATGGTCCCGCTCTCCTTCCTCTGGGACGAGGGGACCTTCCTCGTCTCGACCCAGCGCACCAACCCCACCGCCCGCAACCTGATCGCGAACGGCCGGGTCCGCCTGGCCTTCGGCGTCACCCGGGACGTGGTCCTGGTGGAGGGCACCGCGACCACGCTGGAGGTAGCCGACCTCGCGCCTTCCGTACGGGAGGCGTTCGCGGCCCACACGGGCTTCGACCCGAGCGCCTGCACCCCGCCCTACCCGTACTTCCGGATCACGCCGGAGTGGATCCAGGCGTGGCGCGAGGTCAACGAAATCGCGAACCGCCAACTGATGACGGCGGGCGACTGGCTCGCGTGAGGGGCGGGTCGGCTGCCGGTCGGCTGCGCCGCTTGGGCGGGGTGCGGGGGTGGCCGGTTGTGCCGGGGCCGGGCGCGCGCCGGGGCGTCTCCTCGGACGCCGAACGTGACGAGGGGTCGGAGCGCGGAGCCTTGTTGTGTTCGGCGCCCTGCGGGGATCACCCCGACACACACCCGACCCCGGCCCAACCGGCCCGGTTCGACCCCAGCCCCGGCGGCTTTTCACCCCGGCCGCACCAACTCCGGCCTGGCCGCACAAATTCAGCCTCGCCGGCGTTTGAGGCGCGGGTTCGGGCGGAGCCCGGCGGGGTCTGGGGCGGAGCCCCGGGAGCGGCGCGGCATCGGGAGACGGCGGCATCCCCAGGCGGGAGCTAGGCCGCGTGGCCGCCGTCCACCGCGAACTCCGCCCCCGTGACGTACGCCGCCCCCGGCCCCGCCAGGAACGTCACCAGGTCGGCCACCTCGCCCGCCGTCCCGAAGCGCCCCAGCGCGGTCATCGCCGCCTGCGGCTCCGCGTAGGGCCCGTCCGCCGGGTTCATGTCGGTGTCCACCGGCCCCGGGTGCACGATGTTCGCGGTGATCCCGCGCCCGCCCAGCTCCCGGGCGAGGGCCTTCGTCAGCCCGATCAGCGCCGACTTGCTCATCGCGTAGAGCGTTCCGCCGGGCCCCGGCACCCGCTGGGTCATGCACGTGCCGATGGTGATGATCCGCCCGCCCGGCCCCAGTTCGGCGGCCGCGGCCTGCGTGGCGGTGAACACCCCGCGCACGTTGACCGCGAGCACCCGCTCCACGTCGGCCGCGGTCAGCGCCTCCAGCGGCCCGAGCACGCCCACGCCCGCGTTGTTGACCAGCACGTCGAGCCGCCCGAACTCCCGCACGACCCGCCCCACGGCCTCGGCGCCGGCCCCCGCGTCCCCGGCGTCGGCCCGCACCGCGAGCACCCGCCGCCCGAGCGCCTCGACCTTCCCGGCCACCTCGGCCGCGGCCGCCTCGCCGCTCACGTAGGTGAACGCGACGTCCGCGCCCTCCTCGGCCAGCCGCAAGACGGTCGCGGCCCCGATCCCCCTGCTGCCACCCGTCACCAGTGCCACTGTGCCGTCCATGACGTTCCTCCCTTGATCCCATTTGGTTTCGAGTTCAATCAAATCCCGGGAGCCCCGACCCCGCTGGCAGAAATCCGACCTCGCGTTCGTGTGGCGGCAACGACAAGAGCCCCACCGGGGGTGGTCTCCCGGCGGGGCTCTTCCGTGGATCGGCGAGTGCTATCCGATGGTGAGGAACTTGTTCCAGTCGTCCTCGTCCATGCCGGACGCGACACCGATGGCAGCTGCCCCACCCTGGTGGAGGCGCTGCTTGCCGAGATTGTCCACGGCCCAGATGTCGGGAATCCCGTCGCCCGTGGCGTCGGCCGTGCCGAGGATCATCGGGATGGCCGTCCGGCCCCAGCCGGTGGTGGCGTACGTGATGTCCTGGCCACCATTGGAGGCTTCCTTCATGGCGAGGGAGGCGAGGTCGGCTCCACCGTTGACACCCGCCTTGCCCTTGCGCAGGGCGAGGCCGCGGTTGGCGTTGGCGTTGTCCCGGAAGATCAGGTCGGGGACCCGGTCACCGGAGACGTCCCTTACGCCCACGATGTCGCGGGGGGCCCAGCCGGTGGCCAACCGCTTGTAGGAGTTGAAGCTCGATCCCGTGTAGCCGGAGAACGCCCAGAAACCGTCGGCGTCGAGAGCGAACATGTCGGCCAGTCCATCGCCGTCCACGTCCTCGGTGACGACGATCTGCCGGAAGGTCGCCGGGTCGGGCGCGCTGGCGGGCAGCAGGATCTCCATCCGGCGGACGACGTCGAACTGACCGGTGCCGATGCCCGGGTAGACGTACAGCTTGCCGTCGGGCATCCGGGCGATGAGGTCGGTGAGTCCGTCACCCGGGAACCAGTCGGTGGAGTGGCCGATGAGCGCGGATTTGCCGGTCTTCGAATCCTTCCAGTGACCGCTGACGCGCGTGCCGTTGTCGACGGTCGCGAGGATGTGGGCGTCGGTGTCGCCCATCGCGTCGCCGGCGTAGGTCAGGAGATCCCCGTCCGCGTTGACGGCCAGGATGTCGGGGTGTCCGTCGCCGGTGACGTCGCCGGGCGCGTCCAGACCGTCCTTGGCCTGCACGAGGAACTCGTAGGTGGTCTGAGGGGAGACGTTGCCGGACTTGCTGACCGTACGGACGTAGAGGACGTTGGGGCCCGTGGTGTCGACCTGGATCTTGACCGTGGCCTTGTCGCTGCCGGTCTCCGGTACGGCCTTCTTGTCATAGAGGGGCCGGTTCAGGCTCCACTGGTACTCGCGGATGTCCTCGGCCTTGGCGCCGTTGCCGGTGAAGTAGATCGCCTGGTCGGGAGTGCCGGCCGGGTTCACGCTCCAGTCGGTGGCACACCCTTTCGCAGCTGCTCACCGACCACCACAACACCGCGACGATCAGCGTCGACCAGAAGGACGGCCAGGCGGTCACACGTCGGAAGTCCGACCCCTACGGAAACCCCCGAGGATGAACGGGTACACGTACTGCAACGGCAACCCCATCACCAACCTGGACCCGGACGGCCTCAAGTATTTCGAGGGCGACAGCGGCGGCGGCTTCCAGGCCGCGGCCGACAAGGTGGTACAGGTAGCCCAGAAGCGCATCACCCAGCGGGCGGCTCGGGAATCCAACAGGCGCCTCTGCTCACGTGATCCGGACTGCCGAGGCAGTGGCGGCAGGGGTGGTGTGACCACGCTGAAGAAGAAGCCCTCGACCTGGACCAATATCTGGACGGGGGCTGTCCGAGGCTACGCAAGTACTGACCAGATGCTGCCCACCGGCCGGTTGATGTCCATTTTCGGTATCTCTGGACGCGAACAGGCCAACTGGCTCCTCAAGGAGTTCGGTGTCGAATTCGACGAAAATTCCATTGAATCCATAGCTGCAGAGGTTTTGGCTCCTATGTCGCCAGTAGCCAAGGGCGCAGTGGCGGCGGGGTTGGCGGAGATCTGAAGGCTTCTTCGCTAGGCTTTTCGCCAAGGGCTGCAACATCTTCGTGGCGGGCACAAAGGTCCAACTCGCAAACGGGACCAGCAAGCCGATCGAGCAGCTAGCCGACCCTGAAACTGGCGAAACAGGGGCAAGGCCTGTCACTGCCACCATCTTCACCGAGGACGACAAAAAGCATGTCGATGTCAGCATCCAAGCCGCTGACAGTGTCAAGGGCATCACCACGACAGACCACCATCCCTTCTGGTCTGAATCCGACCAGGTCTGGAAGAATGCCGGAGACCTCAAGCCAGGCGAGACCCTACGCGCCGAGGACGGGACACCCGCGTCGCAGGAGTCCACGTCTACCAAGCACTCAACGAGACCTATAACCTCACAGTCGCCGACCTCCATACGTATTATGTGTTGGCTGGCGAGACGCCGATCCTCGTTCACAACACAGACGGTGACCCCCTCCCGACGCAGGGAACAAAACAACCCCTCACTAACAAGCCGGGTTACACGCGAAGCAACTACAGGATTAAGGGGCAGACGGTTTTCACCAACGGGAAAACGTTCATCTCGCAGGATATCGGCGATGGTAACGGCTCGCACAACGGTGGAACTTGGAAGATCGCCAAATCCGTAGAAGATTTGGGGTCCAAGGCGACCAGGACGGCCACAGCCGAAGCACTCTTGAACAAGATCGGTTGTTGATCGAAGTGGCGAAGTATATCGACAGTGAACAGGAGTTTTACTGGAGCGTCGATGTTCCGGGCCTGACTCGAGAGGGAGGGAGCCGGCTCGTGTCGCTCATCGGGGGTAGTGGATTGGACCTCGAGCCGATCTTGGTTGATCCGGCCAGTTTTCTGACACTTCACATCGACCGAGCTACTGCCATAGCTTTGAGGTCAGGCTTGCTCGCAGCTCAGCCCAATCCGATCAGTGATGGCCTGAGAGAATCAGTTGAGGATTGGCTGGCCTCCAGTGGCGAAGATTTGCGGTAAGTAGTCCCGTTCCTCGACCTATCCGTAATTCAAGGAGCCCCGCTGGAATTGTTTCCGGTGGGGCTCCTTGGGCGTCTGACGGCAGTAGTTGACGGCAATGTCAGCGGACGGGGACTGCACAAAGTGGCGGTTCGTCGCCTCCGCCGGGCGCGCCGGTGACCTCGGCGGGGTTGCGGAGGGCGTGGCTGAGGAGGTCGATGGCGTCGCGCTGGAGGCGGAGCCGGACGTGGGCGTACACCGTCGCGGTGACGCCGATGTGGGCGTGCCCCAACAACTCCTTGATCACAACGAGTTCCACTCCCTGCTCCAGGAGGAGGGTTGCCGCCGAGTGGCGGAGGCCGCGGAACTGGATGCGGCGGAGCCCGGCCTGGTGGAGCAGGGCGGTCAAGTGCCGGGTGAGGGTGGCCCCTTCGATCGGGGAGCCGTCGGGGCGGATGAGGACGTAGCCCCACAGACGCCTCCGCCGATGGGCATGGCGACCGCCGAAGAGGGGTGCGTCCAAACTTTCTATATGTCTTCAAGGTGACCCGCTGTCGCGGATTGTGCTCGGCGTGGCGACTCACCCGGCCGGGTCTCGGATCCGCCATCGTCGGCCGGTCTGCGAGTTGACCGCGCAAGGGCGCGCCAGGTCGGACGTCAAGCAGGAAGGCATCCGTGGGACCAGCGCCGCGAGGCAGCCGGGTGTCCGGCCGACAGGCGCATCCAGGTGCGATGGGCCGAAAGGGTCCGGGGTTCGTGCGCGTCGCGGCGATGAGGTTTCGGGGGTCCGGGAGTCTGCATTCGTGTAGGGACGACCGAGCTGGGTCGTCTCTTTTGGATCTTGCCGGTTAAGCCCGCGTCGTCTGGTGCCGTGCATCGCAAGGCGGAGGGGCGCCCGAGTGCTGGACGTACTTGGGCGCCCCGACAACGCGGCGAGGTGCGGTGCCAGGCGGCGCGGGTCAGGCAAGATCCGGAAGAGACGACCTAGGAGCGCAGAGCCATGGGCAAGCTGACCCTGACCACCTTTGTGACGTTGGACGGCGTGATGCAGGCGCCCGGGGGGCCCGACGAGGATCCGAGCGGGGGGTTCGAGTACGGGGGGTGGGTCGCGCCGTTCGCCGACGAGGGGATGGGGGAGTTCATCACCGAGGTGTTCGGACGGACCGAGGCGTTTCTGTTCGGGCGGCGGACGTACGAGATCTTCGCCGCGTACTGGCCCGGGCACGACGACCCCGCCGACCCCGTCGCGGGCAAGCTGAACCGGCTGCCCAAGTACGTGGCCTCCACCACGCTCAAGGAGCCGGCCTGGGGCCCGGTCACCGTGCTCGACGGGGAGCACCTGCAGAGCGAGATCGTCCGGGTCAAGGACACGCTGGAGGGGGAGCTCCAGGTGCACGGCAGCGGGCAGCTCGCGCAGTGGCTGCTGGCCCGGGACCTCGTGGACGAGGTCAATCTGCTGGTGTTCCCGGTGGTGCTCGGGGCCGGCCGGCGGCTGTTCCCCACCGGGGGACTGCCGACCGCCTACGAGTTGACCGCCTCCCGCACGACCCCGGCCGGCACGGCCATCCACACCTACCGCCCGACGGGCCGCGCCGCCTTCGGCACGGTCGGATGAGCAGCCGGGTCAGCTCGTCGTGGCGGGCGTCGACGCCGAAGTGTCCCGGATGACTTTCCGGACCGGCCGCCCCGGCTTCGCAGCGCCGGTTCCACCGCGGCCTCGCCGGCAGGCTACGGGAACACCCCCTGCCGGGGGTCCAGGGCCAGCTGGACCACGCGGCCCTCGCGGAGGACCAGGAGGTCGGGGGCTTCGTGTTCGTAGTGGCGGATGCGGCCGACGGGGCCCGGCGGGCGGACGTGGGGGGCCAGGATCAGAAGGAGGTCCTCCAGGTCCGGGAGCTGTTCCTCGTGGACCTCCTGGCGGGTGGTCAGGGCCCAGCCGCCGCGGTCGGTCGGCGCGAACTCGCCGACCAGCATGCCGCCGACCCGCCACGCCGGGCCCCGGGGCGAGAGCAGTCCGTCCCCCGTCAGCTGGCGCCGCACCTCCGCCAGCACGTCGTCGGGCGTGGTGTCGAGCAGGTCGAACGCCAGATCCAGGGCGTAGAGATCAGCCATGGGCCCGATGCTACGGGTCCGGCGCGGGCGGCCCGGAAAGGGGTCGCCCGGCATGATCGGCTCCGGTAGCGTGCCCCCTGCACCCGTGCGAGCCGCCGATGTCTCCACCCCCGATGAGCTGTTGGAGACCTGCGTTGACCGTGCTCTCGCCCGCCGTCGAAGCCCCCCGCCGGGCCGCCTGGCTCGCCGACCTGCCGGTCCTGGCCGTCGCCGTCGTCTGGGGCGGCAGCTATCTCGCCGCCAAGGGCATCACCACCGCCCACACCGTCATCGCCGTGCTCGTGCTGCGGTTCGCGCTCGTGCTGCCCGTGCTCGTCGTCGCCGGGTGGGCGCGGCTGCGGGCCCTGGCCCCCGCCCAGCTGCGCGGCGCCGGGCTGCTGGGGCTCGTACTCGGCGGGATCTTCCTCCTGGAGACCTACGGGGTCGTCCACACCTCCGCCACCAACGCCGGGCTGATCATCAGTCTGACCATGATCTTCACCCCGCTGGCCGAGGCCGCCGTCAGGAAGCAGGCACCCTCCACCGGGTTCCTCGGGGCCGCGGCCGCCTCCGTGGCCGGGGTCGTGCTGCTCACCCAGGGCGCCGGATTCACCGCGCCCGGCCTCGGCGACCTGCTGATCCTCGGCGCCGCCCTCGCCCGGACCCTGCACGTCCTGCTCATGGCCCGGATCGAGGCCGTCCGGGACGCCGACTCGCTGTCGCTGACCACCGTGCAGCTCGGCGGCGCCGTACTCGTCTTCGCGCTCCTGGCCGCCGTGCCCGGGACAGGGGCGAGCCCGTGGGCCGCCGCGGCCGGCTTCGGGGCCGCGGAGTGGGCCGGGCTGGCCTTCCTCTCCGTGTTCTGCACCCTCTTCGCCTTCTTCGTGCAGATGTGGGCCGTGCGCCGCACCTCGCCCTCCCGGGTCAGCCTGCTGCTCGGCACCGAGCCGCTGTGGGCCGCCGTCGCCGGTATCGCCATCGGAGGGGAGGAGCCGGGGCTCCTCGGGTACGCGGGCGCCCTCCTGGTCCTCGTCGGCACCGCCTGGGGCCGGCGCGCCGCCACCACCGCCTGAGCGTGGCCGGAAAGCGCCGCAGCCACAGGTGATCACCCGCCGTACTGTGGCCCCGTGCCCCCCTTACAGAACCGGCAGGTCCGGGAGCTCCTCCAGCCGGACCCGTCGCCGCTCCCGGCGCGAGAGTTCGCAGGCCTCCGCGATCCGGAACGCCGCCAGCGCCTCCCGGCCGTCGCACGGGTTGGGCGCCTCGCCCCGCACCAGCCGGATGAAGGCCGCCAGCTCGGCCTCGTACGCCGGGGCGAAACGTTCCAGGAAGCCGGTCCACGGCTTGCTCGCCGGCGGCGGGCCGTGCGGTTCGGTGGAGGCGATCGGCGTCCGGTCGTCCAGCCCCACCGAGACCTGGTCCAGCTCCCCGGCCAGCTCCATCCGTACGTCGTACCCGGCGCCGTTGCACCGCGTGCCGGTGGCCGTGACCAGGGTTCCGTCGTCCAGCGTCAGCACGGCGGCCGCCGTGTCGATGTCGCCCGCCTCCCGGAAGAGGGCCGGTCCCGCGTCGGACCCGGCCGCGTACACCTCGACCACCTCGCGCCCGGTCACCCAGCGGACCATGTCGAAATCGTGCACCAGGCAATCCCGGTACAGCCCGCCCGAGGTCGCCAGGTACGCGGCGGCCGGCGGCGCCGGATCGGCCGTCGTCGTCCGTACGGTGTGCAGCCGCCCCAGGGCGCCCGAACGGACCAGCTCCCGGGCCGTGCCGTAGCCCGCGTCGAAGCGGCGCATGAAACCCACCTGGAGCAGCCCGCCCGCGGCCCGCACCTCGCGCAGCGCCGCCAGGGTCCGGTTCAGGTCCGGGGCCAGCGGTTTCTCGCAGAACACCGGCAGCCCGCCGCGCACCGCCCGTACGACGAGATCCGCGTGCGCCTCGGTCGCCGACGCCACCACCACGGCGTCCACGCCCCACGTGAAGACCTGCTCCACGCTGGGCGCGGCAGTGGCCCCGAGCCGGTCGGCGAGGCGCGCCGCCCGCGCGGGATCGGCGTCCGCGAGCAGGAGCGAGCCGGCATCCCGGTGGCGGGCGAGCGCCGCCGCGTGGAAGGACCCGATCCGGCCCGTTCCGATGAGCCCGATGCGCATGCACTCAACCTGACCCTGTCGGCGGAACCTGTCAATCCGCCCGCGCATGTCAACCTGGCCCCGAGTGCCCCGATGCCCCTTCATGGTCGACTGTGGCGGATACTGAGCGGCTGGACCGGAATGGAGCCGGAATGACCGGATTGGTGACCGGCTCGACGGCGGACCGAATTGGTGACGAGGGAAGGGCGCGGCGACGTGGCTAGGGTTCGGACAGGGGTGCGCGTCGTGGGCGCGGTGCTCGCGGCGGTACTGGGGGCCTCGCTCGCGGGCTGCAGCAGTACGGGGGGCAAGCGCGCCGAGGAGCGGGCGAAGGCCGCCGAGGCGGGCCGGCCCGCCTTCTCCACCCCGCGCTGGACCTTCGCCATGGTCACGCACGCGGGCGACGGCGACACCTTCTGGGACATCGTCCAGAAGGGCGCCAAGGAGGCCGCGGCGAAGGACAACATCAACTTCGTCTACGCCCACGACGACCAGGCCCAGCAGCAGGCGCAGTTCGTGCAGAACGCCATCGACCAGAAGGTCGACGGGATCGTCGTCAGCCTCGCCAAGCCGGAGGCCCTCAAGGACGTCATCGCCAAGGCCGTGAAGGCCGGCATCCCGGTGATCACGGTCAATTCCGGCTCCGCCCAGTCCGCCGAGTACGGCGCGCTGACCCACATCGGCCAGGACGAGGAGATCGCCGGCGAGGCGGTCGGCACCGAGCTGAACAAGCGCGGCCGCAAGAAGGCCGTCTGCGTCCTGCACGAGCAGGGCAACGTGGGCCACGAGCAGCGCTGCGCCGGGGCGAAGAAGACCTTCTCCGGCACGATGGAGAACCTGTACGTCGAGGGCACCAACATGCCCTCCGTCCAGGCGTCCATCCAGGCGAAGCTCCAGGCCGACCCGTCCGTCGACGCGATCGTCACCCTCGGCGCCCCCTTCGCCCCGACCGCGGTCAAGGCGAAGGACGCGGCGGCCAGCAAGGCCGAGGTCGACACCTTCGACCTCAACGCGTCCGTGGCCCGCGACCTCAAGTCCGGGGCCCTCGGCTTCGCCGTCGACCAGCAGCCCTACCTCCAGGGCTACGAGGCCATCGACCTGCTCTGGCTGTACCGCTACAACGCCAACGTGCTCGGCGGCGGCCGCCCGGTGCTCACCGGTCCGCAGATCGTCACCGCCGCCGAGGCGTCCAAGCTGGAGGAGTTCATCAAGCGGGGCAGCCGATGAGCACGCCCGCCGCCGTCGACGAACGGCTCGCGCCCACCTCCGTCGTGCGCAAGCTGCTCGCCCGCCCGGAGCTGGGCTCCGTGGTCGGCGCCGCCGCCGTCTTCGTCTTCTTCTCCTTCGCCGCCCCCAGCTTCCTGCAGGCCTCCAGCCTGAGCACGATCCTGTACTCGGCCTCCACCATCGGGATCATGGCCGCTCCGGTGGCCCTGCTGATGATCGGCGGCGAGTTCGACCTCTCCGCCGGTGTCATGGTCACGACCTCCGCGCTGGTGAGCTCGATGTTCAGCTACCAGATGACGGCCAACGTCTGGGTCGGCGTCGCGGTGTCCCTGCTGGTCACGCTGGCCATCGGCTTCTTCAACGGGTTCATGCTGACCCGCACCAAGCTGCCCAGCTTCATCATCACGCTCGGCACCTTCCTCATGCTGACCGGCCTGAACCTCGGCTTCACCAAGCTGATCAGCGGTTCCGTCTCCACCAAGACCATCGCCGACATGGAGGGCTTCTCCTCCGCACGGGCCCTCTTCGCCTCGCAGTGGAACGTGGGCTCGGTCACCCTCAAGGTCACCATCCTGTGGTGGCTGGCCATCGTCGCCGTGGCCACCTGGATCCTGCTGCGCA
Source organism: Streptomyces sp. NPDC001513 (assembly GCF_042894695.1). NCBI lineage: Bacteria > Bacillati > Actinomycetota > Actinomycetes > Kitasatosporales > Streptomycetaceae > Streptomyces > Streptomyces sp. NPDC001513. The sequence goes on along the minus strand of NZ_JBIAVU010000025.1, from coordinate 57,777 downwards.
CCCGCGCCGGAAACTGGATCTTCGCCGTGGGCGGCGGCGCCGACGCGGCCCGCGCGACCGGCGTGCCCGTCGTGAAGACCCGCATCGGCCTCTACATGGGCGTCGCCCTGTGCGCCTGGATCTCCGGGCAGCACATCCTCTTCTCGTTCGACGTGGTCCAGTCGGGCGAGGGCGTCGGCAACGAGTTCCTCTACATCATCGCGGCCGTCATCGGCGGCTGCCTGATGACCGGCGGCTACGGCTCCGCCATCGGCTCGGCGGTCGGCGCCTTCATCTTCGGCATGACCAGCAACGGCATCGTGTACGCGCAGTGGAACCCGGACTGGTTCAAGTTCTTCCTCGGCGCGATGCTCCTGCTGGCCACGCTGCTCAACGCATGGGTCCGCAAGCGGGCGGAGGCACGGGCATGACCGGCGACGCACTCGTGAAGCTGACCGACGTCAGCAAGTACTACGGCAACATCCGCGCCCTCCAGGGGGTCTCCCTGGAGGTCTCGGCGGGCGAGATCACCTGTGTCCTCGGTGACAACGGCGCCGGCAAATCCACCCTCATCAAGATCATCGCGGGCCTGCACCGGCACGACGCGGGCACCTTCGAGATCGAGGGCGAGGAGACCGTGCTCGCCAACCCGCGCGCGGCCCTGGACCGCGGCATCGCCACCGTCTACCAGGACCTCGCCGTCGTCCCGCTGATGCCGGTCTGGCGCAACTTCTTCCTCGGCTCCGAGCCCACCAGGGGCCGCGGTGCCTTCCGCCGCCTCGACGTGCCCCTCATGCGCGAGACCACCCGCGCCGAGCTGCTGCGCATGGGCATCGACCTGCGCGACGTGGACCAGCCCATCGGCACCCTGTCCGGCGGCGAACGCCAGTGCGTGGCCATCGCCCGCGCCGTGTACTTCGGCGCCAAGGTCCTCGTACTCGACGAGCCCACCGCGGCCCTCGGCGTGAAGCAGTCCGGCGTGGTCCTCAAGTACGTCGCCGCCGCCCGCGACGCGGGCCTCGGCGTGGTCCTGATCACCCACAACCCGCACCACGCGTACCTGGTGGGGGACCGTTTCGTCCTCCTCAAGCGCGGCACCATGGCGGGCAGCCACACCCGGGACTCGATCACGCTCGACGAGCTCACCCGGCAGATGGCGGGCGGCTCCGAGCTCGACGAACTGAGCCACGAACTGGAGCGAGTGGCAGAATCGGGGGCAGACGCCCCACGCGGCGCAGCCGACCCGGCTTCCCGTACCACCCCACCCAAGAGGGACGACACGACTCGATGAGCACGTACCGGGACTTCACGCTCACCCACCGGGGGTCGGCGCGAGGCACCGTCCTGCGGACCATCGGAACCCGTGAGCGCCGGTCACACCTGACCGCCCCGCGCGTGCCGACCGTCGGCATCGACATCGGCGGCACCAAGGTGATGGCCGGGGTCGTCGACGCCGACGGGATCATCCTCGAGAAGATCCGCACCGAGACCCCGGACAAGTCCAAGAGCCCCAAGGTCGTCGAGGACACCATCGTCGAGCTGGTCCTGGACCTCTCCGACCGGCACGACGTGCACGCGGTCGGCATCGGGGCCGCCGGCTGGGTGGACGCCGACCGCTCCCGGGTCCTGTTCGCACCCCACCTGGCCTGGCGCGACGAGCCCCTGCGCGACGCGCTCCAGTCCCGGCTCGCGGTCCCGGTCATGGTCGACAACGACGCCAACACCGCCGCCTGGGCCGAATGGCGCTTCGGCGCCGGACGCGGCGAGGACCACCTCGTCATGATCACGCTCGGCACCGGCATCGGCGGGGCCATCCTGGAGGGCGGCCAGGTCAAGCGCGGCCGCTTCGGGGTCGCCGGCGAGTTCGGCCACATGCAGGTCGTCCCCGGCGGCCACCGCTGCCCCTGCGGCAACCGCGGCTGCTGGGAGCAGTACAGCTCCGGCAACGCCCTGGTCCGCGAGGCCCGCGAGCTGGCCGCCGCCGACTCCCCGGTCGCGTACAACATCATCGCCAGGGTCGGCGGCAACGTCCACGAGATCACCGGGCCGCTCATCACCGAGCTGGCCCGCGAGGGCGACGCCATGTGCGTCGAGCTGCTCCAGGACATCGGCCAGTGGCTCGGCGTCGGCATCGCCAACCTCGCCGCCGCCCTCGACCCCGCCTGCTTCGTCATCGGCGGCGGCGTCAGCGCCGCCGACGACCTGCTGATCGGCCCCGCGCGCGAGGCCTTCCGCCGCCACCTCACCGGCCGCGGCTACCGCCCGGAGGCCCGGATCGCCAAGGCCGAGCTCGGCCCCGAGGCCGGTATGGTCGGGGCCGCCGACCTCGCCCGGCTCGTCGCCCGGCGTTTCCGGCGCGCCACCCGCCGGCGGGTCGAGCGCTACGAACGGTACGAGCGCTACGCGCAGCAGCTGGGCCGGCGCGCCCCCGCCGGCTCCGAGGACCAGGAAAAACAGTGACGCCGCCCTCCCTGCCGCACCAGGCCCCCGCCCCCGACGCGGACGCCACGCCGCCGCCCACCGCCGAGGACCGCAGGCACGTGGTCAAGCGCCGCTGGATCACCGCGATCATCATCCTGCTGCTGATCGGCGTACCCGCGGGCTACCTCGCGATCTCCACCCAGCAGAGCCGCGAGAGCGGCCGCGACAAGGCCGCCAAGGTCGGCGCGTCCGAGGTGCGCCCCGGCTGGCCCTCCAAGGTGCAGCGCAGCATCTACGAGGTCCCGATCCCGCCGAAGGCCTGGCGGGTCGGGTTCCTGGAGACGAACAACTGGCGCACCAGCCGGCTGTTCACGGCGTTCGCGGTGACCCCCGAGGACCTGGACGCCTTCCTCGCCGCCGTCGGCACCAGCCGGGCCGGGCTGAAGCGGGGCGAGGTCTCGATCTCCGCGCACGACTCCGAGGTCGCCGGCTGGAGCTGGAGCCCGGAGGCCACCTGGTACGGGACCACCGTGGAGCAGCCGGACCCGCGCCCCAGCCGGGACATCACGGTGGACCTCACCGACCCCGAGAAGCCCCGGGTCTACGTGGTCTCCACGACCACCCCCTGACGGGGGCCGGTCCACCGCTAGCCTGGGATCATGAAGCTCACCAAGCGGCTGCACTCCTGCGTCCAGTTGGAGAAGGACGGGCGCACGCTCGTCATCGACCCGGGCGCCTTCAGCGAACCGGACGCGGGCCTGGGGGCGGACGCCCTGCTGGTCACGCACGAACACCCCGACCACTTCGAGGAGGGCCGGCTGCGGGCCGCCCTCGACGCGAACCCGGCGGCCGGGCTGTGGACCCTGCGCAGCGTCGCCGACCGGCTCGCCCCCGCCTATCCGGGCCGGGTGCACACCGTCGGCCACGGCGACACCTTCACCGCCGCCGGGTTCGAGGTCCAGGTGCACGGGGAGCTGCACGCGGTGATCCACCCGGACCTTCCGCGGGTCACGAACGTCGGCTACCTCGTGGAGGGTTCCCTCTTCCACCCCGGGGACGCCCTGACCGTGCCCGGGGTGCCGGTGGAGACCCTGATGGTCCCGGTGCACGCCCCCTGGAACAAGGTCTCCGAGGTGATCGACTACCTCCGCGAGGTCAAGCCGCGCCGGGCCCTCGACATCCACGACGCCTACCTCTCCGCCATCGCCCGGCCGATCTACGACAACGTCCTGGGCGCCCTCGGCGGCACCGACCACGGCCGACTCACCGCGGGGGACAGCACGGACCTGTGAGTGTCGGTGCCTGGAGGTAGGTTGGAACGCATGCGTATCGCCACCTTCAACGTCAACTCCGTCACCGCCCGGCTGCCCCGTCTGCTGGCCTGGCTGGAGAGCTCCGGCACCGATGTCCTGTGCATCCAGGAGACCAAGTGCTCGGCGGAGCAGTTCCCGCACGCCGAGCTGCGCGAGCTGGGCTACGAATCGGCCGTCAACGCCACCGGCCGGTGGAACGGCGTGGCCCTGCTCTCCAAGGTCGGCCTGGACGACGTGGTCCTCGGGCTGCCCGGCGGGCCCGACTACGAAGGGGTCCAGGAGCCGCGTGCGATCTCCGCGACCTGCGGCGGGGTCCGGGTCTGGTCGGTGTACGTGCCCAACGGCCGCGAGGTCGAGCACGACCACTACGGCTACAAGCTGGAGTGGTTCCGCTCGCTGACCACGGCCGTCGCCGAGGACGCGGCCGGCCCGCGCCCCTTCGCGGTGCTCGGCGACTTCAACGTGGCCCCGACCGACGAGGACGTCTACGACCCGGCCGTCTTCGCCGGCCTCACCCACGTCACCCCCGCAGAGCGGGCCGCCCTGGAGGCACTGCGGGGCGCCGGGCTCTCCGACGTGCTGCCGCGCCCCCTCAAGTACGACCGCCCGTACACGTACTGGGACTACCGCCAGCTCGCCTTCCCCAAGAACAGGGGCATGCGCATCGACCTGGTGTACGGGAACGAGCCCTTCACCAAGGCCGTCACCGACGCCTACGTCGACCGCGAGGAGCGCAAGGGCAAGGGCGCGTCCGACCACGCCCCGGTCGTCGTGGACCTCGACCTCGACCGGTAGGCCGCGGCGGACCGCCCTCCGGCAGCCATCCGGGCCGGCCGATCCAGGCGCGCCCTGTGGCCAGCGGCGGATCCTGGTGCGACGCTGGGCGGTATGAACATCCCTTTCCTGGACAACTGGCTGAACCGGCGTGAAACGGAACAGGGTGCGGGACTCGCCTCCGCCCTCGCGGACGATCCCGAGGGCGTCGCCGAGCTGTTCTCGGAGTGCGAGATGCTGCGCGTCCAGGCGCGGGCGGCGGGCCTCGAACTCGACGAGAGTCGGGGCTCCTTGGAGTCGCTGGACCAGCTGATGCCCCGCTGGCGCAGGGACCCCGAGGTGGTGCCCTGGCTCGGCAACGACGCGGGCTTCTACCTCGGGACGGTGATCGTCCGGACCATCCCGGGGGCCGGCTGGCAGGTGTGGCCCAACGGCCAGCCGGTGATCCTGCTGGCCTCGGGCCGCGAGCTGAACGTGATCGAGTCGGGGGTGTCCTGGGCGATGACCGGATCCCCCGAACTCAGCCAGGCGTACGCCGAGGCCTCCGAGGGCTGACGCCCCGGCGCCCGCTGCCCGGCGTGTCGCGGCGAAGTGCCCTTCCGGGGCTGGATAGTTTGCGCTGACCTCGACACACCGACACCCAGGGGGCAGGGCAGCGCATGACCGTCGATCCGTTGATCGAGCTGCGGGACGTCAACAAGCACTTCGGGCAGCTGCACGTCCTGCGGGACATCAACCTCACCGTCGGCCGCGGGGAGGTGGTGGTGGTCATCGGCCCCTCCGGTTCCGGCAAGTCCACCCTGTGCCGGGCGATCAACCGGCTGGAGCCCGTCGAGTCGGGCACGATCCTGCTGGACGGGGAACCACTGCCCGCCGAGGGCAAGGAGCTGGCCCGGCTGCGCGCCGAGGTCGGGATGGTCTTCCAGTCCTTCAACCTCTTCGCGCACAAGACCGTCCTCGCCAACGTCTCGCTCGCGCAGGTCAAGGTCCGCGGACGCGGGAGGGGCGAGGCGGACCGGCGCTCCCGGGAGCTCCTGGACCGCGTCGGCCTCGCCGACCAGGCGCAGAAGTTCCCCGCCCAGCTCTCCGGCGGCCAGCAGCAGCGGGTGGCCATCGCCCGGGCCCTCGCCATGGACCCCAAGGCCCTGCTCTTCGACGAGCCCACCTCGGCGCTCGACCCGGAGATGATCAACGAGGTGCTGGAGGTCATGCAGCAGCTCGCGCGCGAGGGCATGACCATGGTCGTGGTCACCCACGAGATGGGCTTCGCCCGCTCCGCCGCGAACCGGGTGGTCTTCATGGCCGACGGGCGGATCATCGAGGACCGCACTCCGGAGCAGTTCTTCACCGCTCCGGAGAGCGACCGGGCCAAGGACTTCCTCTCCAAGATCCTCAAGCACTGAGGAGCCGGCGGCAGCCGCGGATCACTGCTCGCGCAGCGGCACCGAGACGTAGGAGGGGTCGGAGCGCGGCGAGGAGAAGGTCAGCTGCGCCCCGGTGGGGTTGTGCTCGATGTACAGCGGGTCGACGGTGTCGACGACGAGGGCGAGCCGGTGGCCTGCGGGCACGTCGTAGGCGGTGGAGAAGAGCTCCAGGTCCACACCGAACGCCCGGCCCGGCGTACGGTCGTGGAAGGTGTACGGGGCATTGCTGACGAGCTTGCCGATGCCGAGCGGGCCGACGTCGTAGAGGTACGCGACGAAGGTGCCGTCGGCCTTGGTGGGAGTGACGGTGGTGTGCAGGCCGACGGTGCCGCGGACCCGGCGCGCCGTGTCGTGGCGCTCCGACTGCCAGACGGCGGCGAAGGCGCGGGGGAGCAGGGGGATCGAGGCCGTCGGGGGCGCCTTGACGAACTGGTCGAGGATGCTGGAGAGGAAGATGATCCCGCCGTTGGCGCCGGAGTCGACATTGGCGAAGACGTGCTCGCTGTCGGAGAGCGCGATTCTCTCGGTGCCGCCCGAGCCGACCGACTTCCAGTCGGCGTAGCCCTCGTAGCCCCCTTCGCTGCGGGACTTGATCTGCACCGGGGCCTCGGTGTCGACGCCGTTGCGCTCGCCCTTGAGGTAGCGGTCGAACCAGCGGTGGGCGTTGGTCCAGGTGTCGTTGGGCAGACCGAGCAGGCCGGTGCCCTCGGCGGTGGCGTGGTCCCCGGGCCGGAACTCCAGGCGCTTGGGGCCGGTCAGCCGCTCGTAGAACTTCGCGTACTGGTTGGGCGGGAAGATGGTGTCGCCCCAGGCGTTGCCGAGCATGACCGCGGCGCCGTTGGCGTTGATCCGGTCCACCTGCTCGGCGGCCGAACGCTTCCTGCCCCACTCGATCATCTGCTGCTCCCGGTCTAGCCGGGAGCCGAGGAAGTCGCCCAGGATCGACTGGAGTTCGGGTCCGGGGCGGCCGGTGAGGTAGCCGGCGGCGCCGAGCATCCCGGCGGCCTGGAGGTGCTGGGTGCGGCCGGAGTAGATGGACTCGATGAGGTCGGCCCAGCCGCTCATCGCGACCACGGCCTTGATGCGCGGGTCGTGCGCGGAGGCCAGCAGGCTGATGCCGGCGCCGTACGAGACGCCGCCGAGGCCGATGTGGTCCGCGTCGGCGGGGGAGTTGGCCAGGGCCCAGTCGATGACGGCGCTGACGTCGGCGATGTCGGGCGGGCCGGCCACCTCGATCTGCCCGCCGGAGAGCCAGAAGCCGCGGGAGGTGTAACTGACCACGACGTAGCCGGAGTCGGCGAGCTTCCTGGCCTGGGCGATGTATTCGATCTGGGGCATGCCCCAGCTGGTGGGCAGCACGATCAGCGGGTACTTCCGGCCGCTCACCGCACCGGCCGGGGTGAAGACGTTGCCCTTGAGGGTGATGCCGCCGGAGCCGGGGATGTCGTGGAAACGCAGCTCCGGCGAGGCCGCCGGGGCGTCGGCGGCGACCGCCGCGACGGGAGCGGGAGCCGCCTGGGCCTGGTGGGGGGCCAGGCCCAGGGCGGCTGCCGCCAGCAGGGCTGCCACGGCTGCGGCGGTGGTGGTGCGTTCCATCAATCGCTCCTCGCGTACGCCGGGGTTGTCAAAGTGACCCGACGGTAACGGGAGGGGATTACTGGAGGTAACCCGTCAGTAAGTTACGTGGTGGTAACAATTGAACGAGATTCAGTGGGCGGGCGGTTGACGCTCAGCCGTTCTGCGGGGTCCCGTTCGCGGCGCTCTTGGCCTTCCAGGCGTCCCAGGTCAGGTTCCACTCGCCGTAGCCGTTGCCGATGTCGGCGTTGCCCTTGGAGCCCGAGCCCACGACCTCGAGCGGGTCGCCGATCTGGGACTGTGCGAAGAAGCCCTTGGCGTCGGCGTCGCTCATCCCCACGCAGCCGGAACTGCTGTTGGTGCGGCCGAAGTTGGCGTTGTTCCACGGCGCGGCGTGCGCGTACATGCCGGACCAGGTGAGACGCATCGAGTAGTCGACCATCTTGTCGTAGGCGTCGTCCAGGCCCACCGTCTGGGAGTCCATCCGGATGGTGCCCTCCTTCGTCATGATCACCATCTTCCCGGACCAGGACGCCTTCTTGCCGCCGGGAGTGCCGGCCGAGATCGGGATCACCTTCTGTGCCTGGCCGTCCTCGGTCACCGACATCTTCTTGCTGTCGAGGCTGACCTCGATCCGCCGGTCCTTGCCGATCTTGAACTCGGTGTTGTAGTCCTTGGCGAAGAGGCCGCCGCCCTTGCCGGAGTCCACGCCGTTCAGGTTCATCTCGACCTTCACGTCCGTGCCGGACTTCCAGTACTCCTTGGGCCGCCAGTCGACGCGGTCGTTGCCGGAGTAGTCCTTGATCCAGCCCCAGGAGCCCTCGGTGTTGTTCGAGGTGGTGACCTTGAGCTGCTTCTCCACCTCGGCCTTGTTCGCCACCGGGTTGTCGAAGACGATCGACACCGGCATCGCCACGCCCACCGTGCTGCCCTTGGGTATGTTGATCGAGACCTTGTTCACCTTGTCGGCGGCACTGGTCTTGAACTGCGTGGTCGCGCTCTGGCTCTCGGTGTTCTGCGCCTCGACCTTGTACTCGGCGCCGGGCGGGGCGTTGCGCTCCGAGGTCCAGGTGCGGCCGTCGTCGGCTATCTTCCCCGGCAGCTCCGCGCCCTTCGCGTCGGTCACCTTCACCTGGGCCAGCTTGCCTTCGGCGACGGTCACCGTGACGGGCTGGCCCGCCTTGACCTGATCGCCCGTGAGGTTCACCGAGACCGCCATCGCGGCCTTCGGCTTGTCATCGGCCTTGCCCGTCGCACCGCTCCCGCTGTCGCTCCCGCCCGAGCAGGCGGTCAGTGCGGCGGCCAGAAGTGCGGTACCGGCCATGGCGGTGCGGCGTGTGCGGCTCAACGTAAACCCCTCCCAAGAATTAACCGTTCGCAAACCTAGATGCGAACAAGACGACTCTAGGTTGCGCAATCCGCGGAAAAATATCCGCCGGCCGCTTGTGACATGGACCGCAGCAAAACGGTCACCGTCCGGTCACAAACGCCGCGCCGTCCGGTCATGGCCTGCTGTGAGAGTCCTGTGCATCCCGATCCCCGCCGCCCGCCGCGGACGTACAGGAAGGCCGAACAGCCATGTGTGCACTGCTCGTGACCCCCGCCCAGCAGCACCACGACCAGGACCGGGAGCTGACGGTGCGCACCCTGTCCGACCTCGAATACCAGGCGTTCCTTTCCCGGCACGGGCGGGCCAGCTTCCTCCAGTACCCGTCCTGGGCCGCGGTAAAGGACCTCTGGCGGTCGGAAAAGGTCGGATGGCACTACCCCGGCGGCGAAATAGAAGGCGCCGGGCTCGTTCTCTACCGGCAATTCCCCGGCACCCGGAAATACTTCGCCTACCTTCCCGAGGGTCCCGTCGCGGACTGGTCCGACCCGCGCATCGACCGCTGGCTGAAGCCCCTCATGCGCCACATGCGCTCCGCCGGCGCCTTCGCCGTCCGCATCGGCCCCACCCCCGCCTACCGCCGCTGGGACGCGGCCACCGCCAAATCCGGGACCGGGACCGGCCGGCAGATATCCGACGTGCTCGCCACCGAGGTCGACCCGGTGGGCGCCGCCCTCGCCGACCGGCTGCGCACCCGCGGCTGGAAGAGGTGCGGCGGTGAGGACGACGGCGACGCCCAGCCCCGCCACGTCTTCCGCGTGCCGCTGGCCGACCGCTCCCTGGACGACCTGTGGTCGGGCCTGAACCAGGAGTGGCGGCGCAACGTGCGCAAGGCCGCGAAGGCCGGCGTGGAGACGGTCCTCGGCACCTCCGCCGACCTGCCCGAATTCTACCGGTTGTTGCGCATCACCGAGGAGCGCGACGGCTTCCGGCTCGGCCGCTCCCTCGCGTACTACGAGCAGCAGTACCGGGTCCTGAACGCGGAGCAGCCCGGCCGCATGCGCCTCTACCTGGGCATCCACCGGGGCGAGATCCTCGCCGCCCACACGATGATCGTCGCCGGGAAGCGGGTCTGGTACCAGACCGGAGCCTCCGCCGACCACCGGCGTGAGGTGCGTCCCAGCAACGCCCTGCAGTGGCGCATGATGTGCGACGCGCACGCCCTCGGCGCGGAGGAGTACGACATGCGCGGGGTACCCTCCACCCTTGACCCCGACGAACGATCTTTCGGGCTGCTGCGCTGGAAGCTCGGCACCGGCGGGCAGGTCGTCGAAACGCTCGGCGAATGGGAGACCCCGATGGACGGCGTGGCCAACACGGCGCTCTACAAGGCGTTCCAGGCCTACCTGGCCCGTCGGTGACGGCCACCGACGCCCGGCATACCGCCGCCGAGGCCGACGGCGGCCCGGCAGCGGGCAAGACCTCGGTGCTGCGCAGCGGCGCGCTCATGGCGGCCGGTTCGATCGTCTCCCGCGCCACCGGCTTCATCCGCTCCGCCGTGGTCGTCGCGGCGCTGGGCACCGGACTGCTCGGCGACGGCTACGCCGTCGCCAACACCGTCCCGAACATCCTCTACATGCTGCTCATCGGCGGCGCCCTGAACGCCGTCTTCGTCCCCGAACTGGTGCGGGCCGCCAAGGAACACGCCGACGGCGGCTCCGCCTACACCGACCGCCTGCTCACCGCCTGCACCGTCGCGCTCCTCGCGCTCACCGCCACGGCGGTCCTCGCCGCCCCGCTGATCATCTCGGCGTACACCGACTACAGCGGCGCCCAGGCGAGCACCACCGAGGCCCTCGCCCGGTACTGCCTGCCGCAGATCCTCTTCTACGGGCTGTTCACCCTGCTCGGCCAGGTGCTGAACGCCCGCGGCCGGTTCGGCGCGATGATGTGGACCCCGGTCCTCAACAACTTCGTGATCATCGCCGTCTTCGGGCTGTTCCTGTACGTCTCCCACGACGCCGCGGACGGCCTCACCGCCGCCGAGACCCGCCTGCTGGGTCTCGGCACCACCGCCGGCATCGTCGTCCAGGCCCTCGCCCTGGTCCCCTCGCTGCGCTCCGCCGGGTTCCGCTGGCGCCCCCGCTTCGACTGGCGCGGCAGCGGCCTCGGTCGCCCGCTGCGCAACGCGGGCTGGCTGGTCATGCTCGTCCTCACCAACCAGATCGCCTACTGGGTCGTCACCCGGCTGTCCACCGCCACCGGACAGCACGCCGTCGAAGCCGGCCTCGCGGGCGGCGCCGGCTACACCGCCTACAGCAACGCCTACCAGCTGTGGATCGTCCCCCAGGGCATCATCACCGTCTCCCTCGTCACCGCCCTGATGCCCCGGATGAGCGCCGCCGCGTCCGACGGCGACCTCGGCGCGATACGCCGGGACGTCTCCTACGCGCTGCGCTCCAGCGCCGCCCTCGTCGTCCCTGCCGCCGCGCTCTTCGCCGCCCTCGCCCCCTGGGTGATGGGCAGCGTCTTCGAGTACGGCCGCACCGGCGCCGCCGACATCGAGGTCATGGCGGGCATGCTCATGGCCTTCGCCCCCGGCCTGATCGCCTTCTCCGCGCAGTACGTGCTCTCGCGCGGCTTCTACGCCCTCTCCGACACCCGCACCCCGTTCTTCCTGAACCTGGTCATCGCCGCGCTGAACGCCGGGCTGTCCGCCGCCGCGTACTTCCTGCTGTCCCCGCGCTGGGCGGTCACCGGCATGGCCGCGGCCTCCTCCCTCGCCTTCCTCGCGGGCGCCGCCGTGACCGCGTACACCCTCTCCCGCCGGCTCGGCCCGCGCGCGGGCACCCGTACCGAGCGGCGCGCCACGGCCGTACGGACCCACCTGCGGCTCCTGGTCGCCTGCGTCCCGGCGGCCGCCGCCGGGTACGCCGCCGCCCGGGCCGCCGAAGGCCTCGGCGATTTCGTGGCGGTCGGGGCGGGAACCGCGGCCCTCGCTCTCGTCGTCGTCGTTCTCGCCCGGCCGTTGCGCCTGACGGAGATCACCGACCTGCTGGACTCCCTGCGGCGGAAGGTCGGCCGATAGCGGGAGGAAGCGCAACACAACGACTTGGCATACTGACCGGATGCCACGTGTACTGCTGATCGAGGACGACCCGTCCATCCGGGAGGGCGTGGGTCTGGGCCTGCGCCGCCGCGGCCACGAAGTGAGCTCCGCCGAGACCGGCGAGGAGGGGCTCGCCCTGATGGCGGGCTTCCGCCCGGAACTCGTCCTCCTCGACCTGATGCTGCCCGGCATGAACGGGGTGCAGGTCTGCCACCGCATTCGCGAGACCAGCGAGGTGCCGATCATCATGCTCACCGCGCGCGGCGACGACTTCGACATAGTCATCGGCCTGGAGGCCGGCGCCGACGACTACATCGTGAAACCCGCCCGCACCGAGGTCATCGAAGCCCGCATCAAGGCCGTACTGCGCCGACTCAGCGACCCCGTGGGAACCCGCAACGAGATCGCGGTCCACGGCGAACTCGCCATCGACCGCGCCGGGCTGACCGTCGCCAAGAACGGCGAGCGCGTCGCCCTCGCCCCCAGCGAGATCAAGCTCCTGCTGCACCTGTCGGCCTCGCCCGAGCAGGTCTTCTCCCGCCAGCAGCTCCTCGAGTACGTCTGGGACCACAGCTACCACGCCGACTCCCGGCTCGTGGACGCCTGCGTCCGCCGGCTGCGCCACAAGATCGAGGACCCCGCCGGCAGCCCCCGCTACATACAGACCGTGCGGGGCTTCGGCTACCGCTTCGGTCCCCTGTAGGCCGCGGTGCGACGCATAGCACCGCTCGGGCTGCGCACCCGGCTGATAGCGGCCTTCCTGCTGGTCGCCGCGATCAGCGCGGTGACCACCGCCGCCCTGACCTACCAGCAGGCGCGCAACGCCATCCTCAAACAGACCCAGGACACCGCGGTCAACACCCTGCGGGACCAGATCGAGCAGCAGGAGATCCGCCTCCCCCTGACCCAGCCCGAGCTCCAGCGCATCGTCACCGAGCTCGGCAAACGCGGCAAACCCCACCCGTGGATCATCTTCGGCGAGTACGGCGGGCTGCGCGTCTCCACCAACCCGGGCACACCCACCTCCACCGTCATCACCGACAGCCTGCGCGAGAAGGTCCGCAACAACCAGTACGCCGCCTTCCAGCGCGCCGAGGACCAACGCGGCAACCCGTGGCTCACGATCGGCGTCCCCGCCCTCTTCGAGCACAACGGCTACACCGAATCCACCGGGGCCGTCTTCTACGCCAGCGTCCCGCTCTCCACCGAGAAGCAGACCGTCGAAGCCATGGTCGAGGCCGCCCAGCAGGGCGCCGTCCCGGGGCTGGCCATCGCCATCGTCCCCGCGCTGCTCGCCGCCCGCAGCGTGCTGCGGCCGGTCCGCGACATGCGCCGGGCCGCCCAGCACCTCGGCCGCGGCCGCCTCGACACCCGCATCGAGGTCCGCGGCGCCGACGAACTCGCCGGACTCGCCCGCACCTTCAACGAGACCGCCCGCGCCCTGGAACAGTCCGTCAGCGAACTGCAGGACGCCGAGACCCGCGCCCGCCGCTTCGCCTCCGACGTCTCCCACGAACTGCGCACCCCGCTCGCCGGGATGCTCGCCGTGACCGAGGTCCTCGACGAGGACGCCTCGCGCCTCGACGCCGACACCGCCAAGGCCCTGCGCCTGGTCAGCGCCGAGACCGGCAAACTCGCCGTCCTCGTCGAGGACCTGATGGAGATCTCCCGCTTCGACGCCCGCGCCGCCGAGCTCAACCTCGACGACGTCGACATCGCCGAAGCCGTGCGCAAGACCCTCGAACGACGCCACTGGGACGACGAGCGCGTCGTCACCCGGCTGCCGGACCAGGTGCGCGCCCGGCTCGACCCCCGCCGCTTCGACGTGGTCCTCGCCAACCTCGTGGGCAACGCCCTGCGGCACGGCGGCGCCCCCGTACGGATCACCGTACGGACCGCACCGGGCGCGGACGGCGAACGGCTGCTCATCGACGTCGCCGACAGCGGGCCCGGCATCGCCCCCGAGGTGCTGCCGCACATCTTCGACCGCTTCTTCAAGGCCGACGCGGCCCGGACCCGCTCCGCGGGCAGCGGCCTCGGACTCGCCATCACCCTCGAGAACGTCCGCCTGCACGGCGGCACCCTCCGGGCGGGCAACGGGCCCACCGGGGGAGCGCTGTTCACCCTCGACATGCCGCTGGAGGCCCGCCAATGAGAGGGCGCAAGACGAGAGCCCGGGCCACGGCGGCCACGGCCGCGCTGGCGGGCTGCGCCCTGCTGCTCACCGGATGCGGGATCAAACGCACCGGGGTGATCGAGAGCGGCCACGCCGCCACCGTCAAGGTCACCAACGGCAAGAACGCCGCCTTCCTCTACTACGTCTCCAAAGAAGGCGACCGGCTCGTGGCGGTCCCGTTAGTGATCAACCCCGAGTACACCCTCGCGCCCGTGCCGCTCGTGCGGCTGCTGCTGCACGGCCCCGTCCCGTCGGCCCAGGAGGCCGGCCTCACCACGGAACTGCCCCAGGTGCCCGACGGGCAGGAGCAGGCGGTCACCGTGACCCCGTACGCGCCGGGCAAGGGGCTGACGGTCCACGTGCCGTTCGCCGTGGGCAGCCTGTCGGACATGGCCCGCAACCAGTTGGTGTGCACCGTCGGCACCTCCGCCGTGCCGGACGTCGTCACCCAGGTCACCCTGCACGGCAGCGACACCATCCTCCCGGCCGCCGAGTGCACCCAGCGGTGACGCGTGGGTGCGGCCGGCCGACGCGGTCGGCCGCACCCCTTGCGGGCGGGGCCGCGCACCCGTCACGGTGACCCCATGGATCACGCCGCGGACGTACCGGACGTCTTCGACCCCCGGATCTACGCCGAGGGCATCCCGCACGACCGCTACCGGCTGCTGCGCGAGCACCATCCGGTGGCCTGGCAGCCGGAGCCGGAGATCCAGGGCTGGCCGGCGGGCCCCGGGTTCTGGGCCGTCACCCGGCACTCCGACGTCGTGCGCGTCCTGCGCGACCACCGGACGTACTCCTCCCGGATCGGCGCCACCCAGATCCGCGACCCCGACCCGGCCGACCTGCCGTTCCTGCGGCGCACCATGCTCAACCAGGACCCGCCGGAGCACGGCGGGCTGCGCCGGCTCGTCTCCCGCGCCTTCACCCCGGCCCGCGTCGACGCGTTCGCCGCCCGGGTACGGGAACGCGCCCGCGCCCTGCTGGCCGCCGCACGGGACGGCGCCGAGGACGGCGCCGCCGACCTCGTGCGCACCGTCACCGACGAATACGCGCTGCTGAACCTCACCGACCTGCTGGGCGTCCCGGCCGCCGACCGCGCCCTGCTGCTGGAGTGGACCGTACGGATCATCGGCTACCAGGACCCCGAGGACGCCCCGGCGCCCGTGCCCGGCCCGGACGGCAAACCCCTCAACCCGCGCTCCCCGGCACTGCTCGGCGAGATGTTCGCGTACGCCCGCGAACTGGCCGCCCACAAGCGCGCGCACCCCGGCGACGACCTGATGACCGCGCTGGCCGAGGCCGGACTCGACCCGGCCGAACTGGAGATGTTCTTCTTCCTGCTGACCGTCGCCGGCAACGACACCGTGCGCAGCGCCGCCCCCGGCGGCCTGCTCGCCCTGGCGGGGGACCGGGACGCCTACCGCCGGCTCGTCGGCGGCCGGGTCCCCGTGGACCGGGCCGTCGACGAACTCCTGCGCGTCCACCCACCGGTGCTGAGCTTCCGCCGCACCGCCGCCGTCGACACCGAACTGGCCGGGCGGCAGGTCCGGGCCGGGGACAAGGTGGTGGTCTTCCACGCCTCCGCCAACCACGACGAGCGGGTTTTCACCGACCCGGGCCGCCTCGACCTCGGCCGGACGCCCAATCCGCACGTCTCCTTCGGGGACGGCCCGCACGTCTGCCTCGGCGCCCACTTCGCCCGGCTCCAGCTGCGGATCCTCTACGAGGAGTGGTGCGCGTCCATGCCCGCACCGGAACTGGCGGGCCCGCCGCGCCGGTTGGTGTCGAACTTCATCAACGGGATCACGCGGCTGCCGGTACGGGTGTCAGGGCGGGCCGGGTGACATCGGCCACGAGCTCGGTCACATCGGGGCCGTACGCCTGGGAGTTGATCACCTTCAGGATCAGGCAGAAGGAATCGGTGTCGTACTTGCGGGCCAACTGCTTGTGGTTGCGCGCCAGATAGCGGGCGGCCGCCTGGTTGCTGACCGCCGTCTGCCCGGACAGCAGGAACACCGGCCGGCCGCCCTCCCCGCCCGCCAGCCTGGCCAGCACCACGTGCTCCACCCGGTCCTTGACCCACCGGTAGCTCTCGCCGCCCACCTGGATCGCGCCCCGGTCCTCGTGCTCCTGGCTGTCGATGTTCACCCGGACCCCCGGCAGCATCGAGGCCAGGTGCGCCACGGTACGGGTGTTGGAGGTCGGGCCGCCGACGCAGAACTCGGCGCGCTCGCCGAAGCCCTGCCGCGCCTCGTCGTGCGTGACGATCTGGACGTTCGCCCCGCAGTCCTTGATCAGCGCGGATATCTCCAGCAACGCGAAGGCGTCGTTGCGGTGCACCGACGATTCCTTGCCGCCCATCTGCCGGTTGACCACGAAGAGGCAGTCGGATCCGGTCGGCAGGCCGAAGAACACCTGCTTGCGGCGCAGCGTGCGGCGCCACAGATAGGTCCGGGAGAACCAGCCGAACCCGCCGCTGAGGGCGGTGGCAATCACCCCGAGCACGATGTTGCGCACGTCGTCGTTCATGCGGCGGATGGTAGCGGCCGCCAGGCCTTCCTGACGCGGGGGGTGCGGTGAAGTTACGCTGCGCGGGCCAGGCCTGACCGGCCGTCGACTGGAGGAACCGGATGCGTGGTCCCGCCGCACGTCAGTTAGCGCTCGTCGCCCTCGCCGGAGCGCTCGTCTCCACCGGGGCCGCGGCCCCGCCCACCCAGGGGACCCCACCGGCCAAAGTGCCGGTCGCCGCGGGCTACGGCGGGGCCGTCGCCAGCGTCGACGCGGACGCCTCCGCCGCGGGCATCGCCGTCCTGCGCTCCGGCGGCAACGCGGTGGACGCGGCGATCGCCACCGCCGCCGCGCTGGGGGTGACCGAGCCCTACTCGGCGGGCATCGGCGGAGGCGGCTACCTCGTCTACTACGACGCGCGCACGCGCCGGGTGCACACCATCGACGGCCGCGAGACCGCCCCCGCCACGGCCACCGAGACCCTGTTCCAGGAGAACGGCGTCCCCATCCCCTTCGCCGAGGGCCAGACCAGCGGCCTGGGCGTCGGCGTCCCCGGCACCCCGGCCACCTGGACGAGCGCCCTCGACGCGTGGGGTACCCGCCCGCTGCGCCACCTGCTCAAGCCCGCCGAGAAACTGGCCCGCGACGGCTTCACGGTGGACGGCACCTTCCGGGCCCAGACCGAGCTCAACGAGGCCCGCTTCAGGGACTTCCCGGACACCTCGAAGCTCTTCCTGCCCGGCGGCGCCCTGCCGGTGGTCGGCTCCACCTTCAAGAACCCGGACCTGGCCGACACCTACGCCGAACTGGCCCGCAAGGGCACGGGCGCGCTCTACCGCGGCCCGATCGCCGACGAGATCGTCCGAGCCGTCCGCAAGCCCCCGGTGGACCCGGCGGCGACGCGGATCGTCCGCTCCGGCGACCTGACCACCCGCGACCTGCGCGCGTACGCCACCAAGCGGCAGGACCCGACCCGGGTGGGGTACCGCGGCCTGGACGTCTACGGCATGGCGCCCTCCTCCTCCGGCGGCACCACCGTCGGCGAGGCCCTGAACATCCTGGAGGGCACCGACCTCTCGAAGCTCTCCGAGACGCAGTACCTGCACCGGTTCATCGAGGCCTCGCGGATCTCCTTCGCCGACCGGGGCCGCTGGGTCGGCGACCCGGCCGCCGCGAGCGTGCCGACGCGCGAGCTCCTCTCCCAGCGCTTCGCCGACTCGCGCGCCTGCCTGATCAAGCCGGACCGTACGCTGACCAGCCCGCTCGCCCCCGGCGACCCGCGCAGCCCGGTGCCGTGCGCCACCACCGGGCAGGCCGCCCCGACCACGTACGAGGGGGAGAACACCACGCACCTGACGGTCGCCGACCGCTGGGGCAACGTGGTGTCCTACACCCTGACCATCGAGTCCACCGGCGGCAGCGCCATCACCGTGCCGGGCCGCGGATTCCTGCTGAACAACGAACTCACCGACTTCTCCTTCGCCCCGGCCGCGCCCGGGGTCCCGGACCCGAACCTGCCCGGCCCGGGCAAGCGGCCGCGCTCCTCCATGTCCCCGACGATCGTGCTGGAGGACGGCCGGCCGGTGCTCGCCGTGGGCTCGCCGGGCGGCGCCACCATCATCACCACCGTCCTGCAGACCCTCATCGGCCACCTGGACCGGAGCCTGCCGCTGGTCGACGCGATCGCCGCGCCGCGCGCCAGTCAGCGCAACCAGGCCACCACCGAGCTGGAGCCGGGCCTGTGGAACAGCCCGCTCCGCGCCTCGCTGGAGGCACTCGGCCAGGGCTTCCGCCAGAACCCGGAGATCGGGGCCGCCACCGGTGTCCAGCGCCTGCCCGACGGCCGCTGGCTGGCGGCGGCCGAGACCAGCCGCCGCGGCGGCGGCTCGGCCATGGTGGTCCACCCGCACGGCAGGCCGTAGTCCTCAGGGGGCGGTGAGGATCCTCGGGCCCTCGTCGGTGATCGCGACCGTGTGCTCCGAGTGCGCGGCGCGGCTGCCGTCGACGGTGCGCAGGGTCCAGCCGTCCCCGTCGCACCGGTAGTCGTCGGTACCGCCCGCGATCAGCATCGGCTCGATGGCGAGGACCATGCCGGGGCGCAGCTTCATGCCGCGTCCCGGCGGGCCCTCGTTGGGCACGCCCGGGTCCTCGTGCATGGCGCGGCCGATGCCGTGGCCGCCGAAGCCGTCCGGGACGCCGTACCCGGCGGCGCGGCAGACCGTGCCGACGGCGTGGGCGATGTCCCCGATCCTGTTGCCGGGGACGGCGGCGGCGATCCCGGCCGCGAGGGCCGCCTCGGAGGTCTCGATCAGCCGCAGGTCGGCCGGGCGGGCCCGGCCGACGGTGAAGCTCACCGCGGCGTCCCCGACCCAGCCGCGGAGCTTCGCCCCGCAGTCGATGCTGACCAGGTCGCCGTCGCGCAGCCGGTACCCGTCGGGGATGCCGTGCACGATCGCGTCGTTGACCGAGGCGCACACCACACCGGGGAAGGGCACCGGCGCGAACTCCGGCCGGTAGCCCAGGAAGGGCGAGGTCGCGCCCTCCTCGTCCAGCACCCCGCGGGCCACCCGGTCCAGGTCCAGCAGGGTCATCCCGACGCGCGCGGCCTCCCGTACGGCGGCCAGGGCGCGGCCGACCACCCGGCCCGCGGCGCGCATCTCGTCGATCTCTCGGTCCGTCTTCAGTTCCACCATGCCAATAACTATACCGGTATAACAATGACGGGATAGTTATTGGCCTCCGGGGGTAGGATGACCGCATGGTCCGTACCCCCCTCACCCCCGAAGAGCGCGAGCGCGGCGAGCGGCTCGGCGCCCTGTTGCGCGAGGCGCGCGGCGGCCGCAGCATGGTCGAGGTCGCGGCCGGCGCGGGACTCTCCGCCGAGACCCTCCGCAAGATCGAGACCGGCCGGGCGCCCACGCCCGCCTTCTTCACGGTCGCCGCGCTCGCAGGCGCCCTCGGGCTCTCGCTGGACGACCTGCTGACGCGCTCCGCCGTCGTTCCGGCCTGACGCAGGACCGGTCCGTCCGGGCGGGCCGGCGGGCCGAACGGCCCAATCGGCGGTGGGAGCGCCGGGGCGCGGGGCAAGCGTGAAGGCGTGTCAGCCACGAACGCATCCCAGCGACTCGGTTTCGGAATCCTCGGCGGCCTCCTCGCGGGCGGCCTGCTGCTCGCGGCGTGCGCCGTCCCCGACGGCCCGGCACGCCCCGACGAGGAGAGCCGCGCCCCCTCGAAGACGGCCCGCGGCCCGGCCGCGGCGAACGGAAGAACGCCCCCGCCCCCACCGGGCGGCCCCCGGGACTAGGGTCGCGGCATGGATCTCGAGGAACTCGGCAGAGCGCGCTACATCAGCCTCACCACCTTCCGCAAGGACGGCACGCCCGTGGCGACGCCGGTCTGGGCGGTGGCCGACGGGGGTGAGCTGTACGTGTGGACGCGTACCGAAACGTGGAAGGTCAAGCGCATCCGCAACAACGGGCGGGTCACCGTCACCGCGTGCGACGTGCGCGGGCGCGTCCGGGAGGGGGCGCCGGTGCACGAGGGCGAGGCCCGGCTGCTCGACGAGACGGGGCTGCGGCGGGTGCGGAAGCTGATGTCGCGCAAGTACACCTGGCAGTACTGGTTGGTGGACGTGCCCGCCACCCTGGCGCGGCGCGGGAAGCGGCCGCACACCGCGATCGCCGTCAAGCTTTGAGACTCCCGTAGCCCGCCCGTAACACGGGTGGGGTCCAATGCGGTCATGGAGACCGCGACTTCACTGGCGATCAGTCAACTCTCCGGATATTTGCGGGGGTTGACCCAGAGGCTGGATCCCGGGGCAGGCTGGTACGGGGAGTTCCTGCGCCGGGATCCGGAGGGCATGCGGGCCTGTCTTGAGGGGGCCGCGATGCCGCCGTGGGACGTGGTGGAGTCGCTGCTGAGGGACCTGGCGGGGGCGCGGGGCGCGGAGTCCGCGGCGCGGGAGACCGTATACGCGGCGCAGCTGCGGACGGCGGCCGTCACCGTGTGGGACCGGCTGCCGGGCGGCGAGCAGGAGCTGCGGACCCTGCTCGCGGCGTCCGCCGCCCAGCGCTCCGAGTCGGAGACGGCCCTGCGGAACCTGACGGAGCGGCTCTCCGTCTCCGCCGGCCCGGCGGAGACGGACGCCCTGACCCGCGAACTCTCCTGGACCCAGGACGACGTGGCCCGCGCCGCAGGCCGCCACGAGGACCTGGCCGCCCGCCTGACCTCCCTGCGGACCACCCCCTTACCCGCCGTCCCCCGCCAGCGCACCCAGCCGTCCGCCTGGCCCCAGGCCCACCAACCGGCCGACGGGTCCGAAGCACCGGCCGGATGGACCGCGGCTCCGCCCGTGCCGGGAGACCGGTCGGCCGACGGGAGCGGGGCGCCGGTGGGGCGGGCCGAGGGGCGGTGGCTGCGCGGGGGGCGGCGGGCCGGGGGCGCCCGGTACGCCGGGTCGGCGGCGCCCGAGGTGCCGGCCTTCACCCCGCCGCCCGGGCAGCCGGCCGACGCGGGTGGGCCGGGGCCCGACGGCCCGGGGGAGGAACACGGCCGGCCCGCCCCGCGCGGGGCCCGGTTCGGCCGTCCCCGGCCGGAGCCCGTGCCGCCGGAGCCCGTGCCGCAGCCGCGCGAGGCGGCCGCGGCAGCGGCTGCGGCAGTGGGCGGCGAAGACGCGTCCCGCTCCCCGGCCGCGGCCGGGACCGCGCGGGCCGTCGCCGCCGAACTGCTCGAGCTGCGCGCACAGGGCCGCACCGGGGAGGCACACGTGCTGCTGTGCGAGGCCGCCGCCGGGCCCGCCGAGCGGCTGCCCGGGCTGGCCGCCGAGCTGGCCCGCGCCGGGCTCGCGGCCGACTGGTCCACCCTGCTGTGGGAGGCGGGCTCGCTCCCGCCCGCGCAGCTCGCGGCGGCCGCCGCGGCCCTCGGCGAGGCCGGCCGGGACGCCGACTGCGATGCCCTGCTGCGCCAGGGGGTGGCCCGCCCCGCCGCCGAGGTCGCGGAGGCCGCGCTCGCCCTCGGCGACGCCGGTCGCGTCCGCGAGGCCGACACCCTGCTCGGCGCGTTCGTCCGGGTCCGCACCGCGGAGGAGGCGGCCGGGCTGGCCCGCCGCGACCCGCAGTGGTTCGCCCCGCGCCTGCTCCAGGCGGCCCGCGCCCTCCCCGGCTCCCGCCACCGCGACCTCGTCCACGCCTTGCGGGTGGCCGGCATCGGAGCGGGCTGAGGCGGTGCGGGGTGCGGGGTGCGGGGTCGGGTGGGGGCCGGTTGTGCGGGTTGGCTGCGCCGCTTGGGCGGGGCTTCGGGTGGGGGCCGGCTGTACCGGGGCCGGGCGCGCGCCGGGGCGTCTCCTCGGGCGCCGAACGTTTCGGGGGGTCGGAGTGCGGAGGCTTGTTGTGTTCGGCGCCCTGCGGGGATCACCCCGACACACACCCGACCCCGGCCCATCCGGCCCGGCTGCGCAGATCCTTCAGCCCTGCCGCACCAACTCCAGCCTGGCCGCACCTTCCAGCTTCGCGGCACAAATTCAGCTTCGCCGCACACATTCAGCCTCGGCCGCACAAATTCAGCCTCGCCGGCGTTTGAGGCGCGGGGTCCGGGGCGGAGCCCCGATCTTTGAGCCGCACCATCCAATTCGGCCGCACCATCCAACCCGCTCACCATCCAGCCCCGCCCGCACAATCCAGCCCCTCCGGCGTTTGAGGAGCGGGTCCGGGCTGCGGGGCGGAGCCCCGGAGGCGGCGGCGTCCGGTCCGACAAGCTCCCCCGAACCCGCCCGTCTGCTGACCGCAATCGACCGCGGGGCGACGTAACCTGATCGACTACTCCAACAGCGCACGGCGGTCTTGCCCCACGCTGTGACGGGGCCTACGTTCTACTCCCTACGGACATCATCTACGTGCGTAGAACTCGGCGTTCCCGTCGCGAGGAGCAGCTCATGGCCCAAGTCGTCCGCGCCGCGCTGGTCCAGGCCACCTGGACCGGAGACACCGAATCGATGATCGCCAAACACGAGGAGCACGCCCGCCGGGCCGCCGCCCAGGGGGCAAAGATCATCGGCTTCCAGGAGGTGTTCAACGCCCCCTACTTCTGCCAGGTCCAAGAGCCCGAGCACTACCGCTGGGCCGAGGCCGTCCCCGACGGCCCCACCGTCCGCCGTATGCAGGAGCTCGCCCGCGAGACCGGCATGGTCATCGTCGTTCCGGTCTTCGAGCTGGAGAGCGAGGGCTTCTACTACAACACCGCCGCCGTCATCGACGCCGACGGCAGCTACCTGGGCAAGTACCGCAAGCACCACATCCCCCAGGTCAAGGGCTTCTGGGAGAAGTACTACTTCCGCCCGGGCAACCTCGGCTGGCCCGTCTTCGACACCGCCGTCGGGAAGGTCGGCGTCTACATCTGCTACGACCGCCACTTCCCCGAGGGCTGGCGCGCCCTGGGCCTGGCCGGGGCCCAGCTGGTCTACAACCCCTCCGCCACCCACCGGGGCCTGTCCTCCTACCTGTGGCAGCTGGAGCAGCCCGCCTCCGCCGTCGCCAACGAGTACTTCGTCGCCGCGATCAACCGCGTCGGCCAGGAGGAGTACGGCGACAACGACTTCTACGGCACCAGCTACTTCGTCGACCCGCGCGGCCGGTTCGTCGGCGACGTCGCCAGCGACAAGGAGGAGGAACTCCTCGTCCGCGACCTGGACTTCGACCTGATCAAGGAGGTCCGCGACCAATGGGCCTTCTACCGGGACCGCCGCCCCGACGCCTACGGAGGGCTCGTACAGCCGTGACCGACCCCACCCCGCTCCACAGCCGCCACCGCACCGTCCTGCCCGACTGGCTCGCGCTCTACTACAAGCACCCCATCGAGCTCACCCACGGCGAGGGCCGCCACGTCTGGGACGCCGACGGCAACCGCTACCTCGACTTCTTCGGCGGCATCCTCACCACGATGACCGCCCACGCCCTGCCCGAGGTCACCAAGGCCGTCTCCGAACAGGCCGGGCGGATCATCCACTCCTCCACCCTGTACCTGAACCGGCCGATGATCGAGCTGGCCGAGCGGGTCGCCGCCCTGTCCGGCATCCCCGACGCCCGGGTCTTCTTCACCACCTCCGGCACCGAGGCCAACGACACCGCCCTGCTGCTCGCGACGACGTACCGCCGCTCCAACCAGATCCTGGCGATGCGCAACAGCTACCACGGCCGGTCCTTCTCCACCGTCTCCATCACCGGCAACCGCGGCTGGTCCCCGACCAGCCTCTCGCCGCTCCAGACGTACTACGTGCACGGCGCCGTCCGCAGCCGCGGCCCCTTCGCCCACCTCTCCGACGCCGACTTCACCGCCGCGGCCGTCGCCGACCTGGAGGACGTGCTCGGCCAGGCCCGCGGGGGAGTGGCCGCCCTCCTCGCCGAACCGATCCAGGGCGTCGGCGGTTTCACCTCCCCGCCCGACGGCCTGTACGGGGCCTTCCGCGAGGTCCTGGACCGCCACGGCATCCTGTGGATCAGCGACGAGGTGCAGACCGGCTGGGGCCGTACCGGCGAGCACTTCTGGGGCTGGCAGGCGCACGCCCAGAACGGCCCGCCCGACATCCTCACCTTCGCCAAGGGCATCGGCAACGGCATGTCCATCGGCGGCGTGGTCGCCCGCGCCGAGGTGATGAACTGCATCGACTCCAACTCCATCTCCACCTTCGGCGGTTCCCCGGTCACCATGGCGGCCGGCGTCGCCAACCTCGCCTACCTGCTGGAGCACGACCTCCAGGGCAACGCCCGCCGCGTAGGCGGCCTGCTCCTGGACCGGCTCCGCGCCGTCGCCGCGCACGCACCCGCCGTACGGGAGGTCCGCGGCCGGGGCCTGATGGCCGGGCTGGAGCTGACGAAGCCCGGCACCGACGAGGCCGACCCGGACGCCGCCTCCGCCGTCCTGGAAGCGGCCCGCGAACGCGGTCTGCTGCTCGGCAAGGGCGGCGGGTACAACACCAGCGTGCTGCGCATCGCGCCGCCCCTGTCCCTCACCGTCGCCGAGGCGGAAGAGGGCGCCGAGATCCTCGAACAGGCCTTGCGCAGCATCGAGTAGGGGGACTCCCATGAGCATCCGCACCCTGATCCGCGGCGGCCTCGTCATCACCGCCGCCGACGAAGTGCACGCGGACGTCCTGATCGAGGACGGCCGCGTGGCGGCCATCGCCGCACACGGCTCGGCGGCCGCCGAGGTCTGGACGGCCGACCGTACGATCGACGCGAGCGGGAAGTACGTGATCCCGGGCGGGGTCGACGCCCACACCCACATGGAACTCCCCTTCGGCGGCACCTCCGCCTCGGACACCTTCGAGACCGGAACCCGGGCCGCCGCCTGGGGCGGCACCACCACCATCGTCGACTTCGCCGTGCAGAGCGTGGGCCACTCCCTGCGCGAGGGACTCGACACCTGGTACGCCAAGGCCGACGGCAACTGTGCCGTCGACTACGCCTTCCACATGATCCTCTCGGACGTCAACGAGGGCACCCTGAAGGAGATGGACCTCCTCGTCGGGGAGGGCGTCACCTCGTTCAAGCTGTTCATGGCCTACCCGGGCGTCTTCTACAGCGACGACGGGCAGATCCTGCGCGCCATGCAGCGGGGCGCCTCCAACGGCGGGCTGATCATGATGCACGCCGAGAACGGCATCGCGATCGACGTCCTCGTCGAACAGGCCCTGGCGCGCGGGGAGACCGACCCCCGCCACCACGGCGAGGTCCGCAAGGTGCTCCTCGAAGCCGAGGCCACCCACCGCGCGATCCAGCTCGCGCGGGTCGCCGGCGCGCCGCTGTACGTGGTCCACGTGTCGGCGGAGGAGGCGGTGGCCGAGCTGGCCGCCGCCCGCGACAAGGGCCTGCCCGTCTTCGGGGAGACCTGCCCGCAGTACCTGTTCCTGTCCACCGACAACCTCGAAGAGCCCGATTTCCAGGGCGCCAAGTACGTCTGCTCCACGCCGCTGCGACCGAGGGAGCACCAGGCGGCCCTGTGGCGGGGGCTGCGGACCAACGACCTCCAGGTGGTCTCCACCGACCACTGCCCGTTCTGTTTCCGTGGCCAGAAGGAGCTCGGCCGCGGGGACTTCTCCAAGATCCCCAACGGACTGCCCGGCGTGGAGAACCGCATGGACCTCCTCCACCAGGCCGTCCTGGACGGGCACATCAGCCGCCGCCGCTGGATCGAGATCGCCTGCGCGACCCCGGCCCGGATGTTCGGCCTCTACCCCCAGAAGGGCACGATCGCGCCGGGCTCCGACGCCGACATCGTCCTCTACGATCCGCACGCCGAGCAGGTCATCTCCGCCGAGACGCACCACATGAACGTGGACTACTCGGCGTACGAGGGCAAGCGGATCACCGGACGCGTCGACACGGTGCTGTCGCGGGGCGAACTCGTCATCGACCAGCGCGAATTCACCGGCCGGGCGGGCCACGGGGCCTTCATCCCCCGCTCCACCTGCCAGTACCTGTAAGCGTCAAGGAGCCGCCCCATGGACTTCGGCCTCGTCCTGCAAACCGACCCGCCCGCCTCGCAGGTCATCAGCCTCATGCGCCGCGCCGAGCGCAACGGCTTCCGCTACGGCTGGACCTTCGACTCCGCGGTGCTGTGGCAGGAGCCGTTCGTCATCTACAGCCAGATCCTGGAACACACCCGCAAGCTGCACGTGGGCCCCATGGTCACCAACCCGGGCACCCGCACCTGGGAGGTCACCGCCTCCACATTCGCCACCCTCAACGACATGTTCGGCAACCGCACCGTCTGCGGGATCGGCCGCGGTGACTCGGCGATGCGGGTCGCCGGGCGCCAGCCCAACACCCTGGCCCGGCTCGGCGAGGCCATCGACGTCATCCGGGACCTCGCCGAGGGCCGCGAGGCGCTGGTCGACGGCAACCCGGTCCGGCTGCCGTGGGTCCGCGAGGGCCGGCTGCCGGTGTGGATGGCGGCGTACGGGCCGAAGGCCCTCGCCCTGGCCGGGCAGAAGGCGGACGGGTTCATCCTCCAGCTCGCCGACCCGTACCTCACCGAGTGGATGGTCAAGTCGGTCCGCGAGGCCGCCGCCGAGGCCGGCCGCGATCCGGCCGCGATCACCATCTGCGTGGCGGCCCCCGCGTACGTGGGCGAGGAGCTCGCGCACGCCCGCGACCAGTGCCGCTGGTTCGGCGGAATGGTCGGCAACCACGTCGCCGACCTCGTCACCCGCTACGGCGAGCACTCCTCGATGGTGCCCGACGAACTCACCGAGTACATCAAGGCCCGTCAGGGGTACGACTACAGCCACCACGGCCGCGCCGGGAACCCGTCCGCGGACTTCGTCCCCGACGAGATCGTCGACCGCTTCTGCCTCCTGGGCCCGGCCGAGGCCCACATCGAGAAGCTCCGGGTCCTGCGCGACCTCGGCGTCGACCAGTTCGCCGTGTACGACATGCACGACGCGCGCGAGGCCACGATCGACGCGTACGGCCAGTACGTCATCCCGGCCATGAACCGCTGAAGCGGCTCGGTCCTCGCCGACGGTCGTCCACCCGGCCCGGGATGTCGGGCCGGGTGGCGGCCGCGTGGCGGCGGGACCGGGCGGTCGGGATCAGCCGCAGGCGACGTTGTCCACGGGCCGTCCGGCCTGGTGGTCGTTGTCGGGGCTGTTCTCCCACAGGATCATCGATATGCAGTGGCCATTGGTGCCGGTCTGGGTCACCGGCCCCGCGTACGAGGCGAACTGGCCCTCGTTCTCCTTGGGCCCGCTCTTGCCCGGCACCTTCATGGAAATCGACATGTAGTGCCGCGTCCCGGCCCACTTCTTCGCCACGAGGACGGCGCAATTGGTTCCGCCGTTGGCGCTCGAGTAATAGAGGTAACTCGTGGACCAGACGCCATCGGATCCCTGCAGGTCGTAGGACCCCACCTGGGAACCGGAGCATCCGTATCCGCCCGCGTAGGCGCTGGGCGCCGTCGCGAGAATCGCGGTTCCGGTCATCGTGGCGAGGGCCGCCAGTGTGGCGAGAGATCTACGCATGGGGAACCCTTTGCTCCAGTTACTGGGAATATCCGGTTCCATATAGTGGCTGACCGGCTATGACAGCACTCTAGGCTTGCGAAAGCACAGGAAGAAAAGGTTCCCTGCGAACCTGACGCGATTGCACTGTATGAATCAAGCCAACCGGCGCGGCCGGCGGCTCGGAATTCCGAACCGCCGGACCGTTCTAGGCCTTGCGGCGGCCGAGGCCGAGGCCCACCAGGAGGGCCGCCGCGATCACGATCGCCGCGTCCACCGCGAGGACCGTGCGCACCCCGTCGAAGAGCGAGGCCCCGGTGGTGGCCAGCACCCCGAGCAGCGGGATGCCGATGGTGATGCCGACCTGCTGGGTGGTGGTGACCAGGCCGGTCGCCAGCCCCTGCTCCTCGTCGGGCACGCCGCTCGTCACCACCACTCCGTACGAGACGATCGCGCCGAGGTGGCACATGCTGGCCAGCGAGACGGCCGCGGTCGCCAGCAGGGCGCCCGACCCCGTGCCCACGCCGAGCAGCGCGACGCCCAGCAGGCCCTGGCCGAGCAGCGAGCCGACCAGGGTGCGGCGGGCCCCGAAGCGGCCGATCACCTTCGAGGCGTACGAACCGGCGACGACGGAGGCGATGCCCTGGACGCCGAAGACCAGACCCGTCCGGAAGGACGACAGCTCCAGGGTCTCCTGGAGGTAGAGGGTCAGCACGAAGACGACCGTCGACATCATCGAGAACGTCACCAGACCGCCGATGTTGCCCCACGCGATCGTGCGCCGCTTCAGCATCGGCAGGGAGACCAGCGGCGCCGGGGACTTCGACTCCACCGCGACGAACGCGGCGAGCAGGGCGAGTCCGGCCACCAGCGTGCCCCAGACGTCCGGCTCGCCGAATCCGCGCTGGGCCGCCGTCGTCAGGGCGTAGATCAGCGCCAGCAGTCCGCCGGTGACGGTGACGGCGCCGGGCACGTCCAGGCGCGGCCGCTCGGCGGTGCGCGATTCCGGCAGCAGGCCCGGGGCGAGGACCAGGACCACCACCGAGGCGACCGCGAGCAGGCCCATCGTGGAGCGCCAGCCCAGGGTGTCGGTCATGACACCGCCGAGCACCATGCCCACGGTGAAGCCGAGGGACAGCAGGGTGCCGGAGATGCCCAGCGCCTTGTCGCGCAGCGGGCCCTCGGGGAAGGTCGTGGTCAGCAGGGACATGCCGGTGGGCACGATGACCGCCGCGCCCAGCCCCTGCAGGGCGCGCCCGGTCAGGAAGGACGCCGGGTCCCAGGCGAGGGTGGCGAGCACCGAGGCCGCGCCGAAGAGCGCGAGGCCGGTGAGGAAGAGCTTCTTGCGGCCGTACAGGTCGGCGATCCGGCCGAACAGGAGGAGGAAGCCGCCGGAGGGCAGTGCGAACGCGGTGACCGCCCACTGGAGGGCGGACCGGTCAAGGCCCAGGTCCGCGCCGAGCACCGGCAGGGCGACGTTCAGGACGGAGAAGTCGAGCGCCACCATGAACTGGGCGGCGCAGAGGACGAAGAGGACCAGCCGGGCCCGTCCGGAGAGCCGGGTGTCGTCGGGGGTCGCCGGGCGCGGCCCGGTGGTCGTGGGGTGTGTGTCGATCGCCATGGCCACTACCTTCGTGGCCCGGGAATGTCCGTGCAGAGTGGGAACTTATCCTGTTGGCGGCACCACCAGGCAGCCGAACAGGGGGATTTCGTGGCCACAGCGACCGATGCGCACCGCCGGACGGAACTGCGCGAGTTCCTGATGAGCAGGCGTGCGCGGATCACCCCGACCGAGGCCGGCCTGCCGGACGGCGGGGCCCGCCGGCGCACCCCGGGCCTGCGCCGCGAGGAGGTGGCCGTGCTCGCCGGGGTCGGGGTCTCCTGGTACCAGTGGCTGGAGCAGGGCCGAGACATCACGGTGTCCTCGCAGGTCCTGGACGCGGTGGGCCGGGTGCTGAAGCTGACCAGCGCCGAGCGCCGGCACCTGTACGTGCTCGCCGGGCTCAACCCGCCGGCCCTGGAGGTCGCCCCGGGCGACCGGGGCATGTGCGACGGCCTGAAGCGGCTGATCGAGGCCTGGATGCCCTTCCCGGCGCACATCATGGACGTGTACTGGAACACCGTGGCGTACAACGACGCGGCGGCGCTGGTGTTCGGGATGCGCCCGGAGATCGTGCAGAACTGCCTGATCGCCTTCTTCACCGACCCCATCTACCGGTCCCGCGCGGCGCACTGGGAGCGGATCGCCTGCGTGGTGGTGGCCCAGTACCGGGCGGCCTGCTCCGAGAACCCCCACGACGAGGGCTTCCGGGCCGTGATCGAGGAGGCGCGGGAGCTCAGCCCCGAGTTCGCCGAGCTGTGGGACCGCGGTGACGTCCGGCCCGGCGGCCAGACGGAGAAGCAGATGGACCATCCGGTCGCCGGCGTGCTGTACGTGGAGTCGACGCAGCTGCGCGTGCCGGCCCGCCCCGACCTGGCGATCGTGCTCCACACCCCGCTGCCGGGCACGGGAACGGCCGAAAGGCTGGAGTGGCTGGCCTCGCCCGAGGGCCGGCGGGCGTCGATGTTCCCGCTCGCCGGCTGAATCCCGGAGGGGTCCGGCCCGGGGGCGGTTCACCCGGCGGCCACCCGGTGGCCAGGCGGACGTCCGGGAATGGCAGTGGGGTTTGTCGGCGGGTCGTGCTTTGCTGGGGGCATGATCGATGAGTTCCTGGCCCATGGCCTGTCCGATGTGGAAGAGGCCGTCCGCAAGGCGGCGGCCATCGAGATCATGCCGAGATTCAGGCAGCTCGCCGAGCACGAGGTCGACGAGAAGAGCGGCCCCCACGACCTGGTGACCGTCGCCGACCGCCAGGCCGAGGAGCACCTCACGGCCTCCCTGACCCGGCTGCTGCCCGGTTCGGCCGTGGTCGGCGAGGAGGCCGTGCACGCCGATCCCAGGGTGTACGAGGCGCTGCGCGCGGACGCCCCGGTGTGGATCGTCGACCCCGTGGACGGCACCCGCCAGTTCGTGAACGGCGACCCGGCCTTCTGCACCCTGGTGGCGCTGGCCCTGCGCGGGGAGATCCTCGCCTCCTGGACCTTCGCCCCGGCGCTGGAGGAGCTGGCGACCGCCGTGCGCGGGCAGGGGGCGTACGTCAACGGCGAGCGGATCCACAGCGGTTCGCCGGAGGCCGGCGCCGCGCTGCGGGTCGCCATCGCGCACCCGCTGTACACCTCCGACGAGAACAAGCGGACGCTGGCCCGGCTGGACGTGCCCGGGGTGGCGGCCAGGCCGTGCGGTTCGGCGGGCCTGGAGTACCTGAAGGTGGCCCGCGGCGAGATGGACGGCCTGGCCTTCACCTGGCCCTCGGCCTGGGACCACGCGGCCGGACTGCTGCTGGTCGCCGAGGCCGGCGGGTCGCAGAGCACGGTCGACGGGGTCCCCTTCCGGGTGGACCGCGACAACGCGCTGCCGTTCGCCGTCGGACGCGACGAGGCCACCGCCGTACGCATCCGGGAGCTCCTCCGGGGCGCGTAGGCCGTGTCCCCGGGGACCGGACGGCATCCGGGCCGGTCCCAGGGGTGTTCGGCCCGTGGCGCGGGGCGCAATATCCTGGAGGCGCAGGGGCGCCGGAGACGAAGGAGTCGCAAGTGCCGTCGATTTTCGATGTGGTCGTGGTGGGGGCGGGACCCAACGGGCTGACCGCCGCCGTCGAACTGGCCCGGCGCGGCTTCTCGGTGGCCGTTTTCGAAGCCGCCGACACGGTGGGCGGCGGCGCCCGGACCGAGGAGCTCACCCTCCCCGGCTTCCGGCACGACCCGTGCGCGGCGGTGCATCCGCTGGGGGTCGGCTCGCCGGTCTTCGCCACGATGCCGCTGAAGCGGTACGGGCTGGAGTGGCTGCACGCCCCGCTGCCGATGGCGCACCCCTTCGACGACGGCACGGCAGCCGTCCTCTCCCGCTCGGTCGCGGAGACGGCGGCGTCGTTCGGGCCGCGGGACGCGGGTGCCTACCGTCGTCTGGTCGGCCCGTTCCTCGGCAAGTGGGACACCCTGGCCCGGGACTTCATGTCCCTGCCGAACACCGCGCTGCCGCGCGACCCCGTCACCCTCGCCCGTTTCGGTCTCGCCGGGCTGCCGCCGTCCACCTGGCTCCTGCGCCGCTTCCGCGACGAGCGCGCCAGGGCCCTGTTCGCGGGGCTCGTGGCCCACGTCATCGCTCCGCTCGGCGGGATCGGCACCGGAGCCGTCGGTCTGGTCTTCGCGCTGGCCGCGCACGCGAACGGCTGGCCGACGGCGCGCGGAGGCTCGCAGTCCGTCTCCGACGCGCTCGCCGCGTACCTGCGTGACCTCGGCGGGACGATCCACACCGGCTTCGAGGTCAAGCGGCTCGACGACCTCCCGCCGGCCCGGGCGTACGTCTTCGACACCTCGCCGACCGCGCTGGCCCGGATCGCCCGGCTGGGGCGCGCCTACGACGGCTACCGGTACGGCGCCTCCGTCTTCAAGATCGACTACGCGCTGGACGGCCCGGTCCCGTGGACCGCCGAGGAGCCGCGCCGCGCCGGCACCGTCCAGATCGGCCCGCGCACCCGCGACATCGACGCCGCGCTGCAGCTGGCCTCGGGCGGCCGGGCCCCCCGCAACCCCTTCCTCATCACCGCGCAGCCCAGCCTGGTCGACCCCGGCCGGGCCCCCGAGGGCAAGCACGTCTTCTGGGCGTACGGGCACGTCCCCGCCGGCTGGGACGGCGATCTCACCGAGGCCGTCGAGAGGCAGCTGGAGCGCTTCGCCCCCGGCTTCCGCGACCTGGTCCTGGCCCGCGCCACGGCCGGCCCGCCCCAGCTCGCCGCCCGCAACCCCAACTACGTCGGCGGGGACATCGCCTGCGGTGCCGCCTCGGGCCTCCAGCTGCTGCTGCGCCCGAAGATCACCCTCTCCCCGTACACGACGGCCCACCCGGCGGTCTTCCTGTGCTCCTCGGCGACCCCGCCGGGCCCCGGGGTGCACGGCATGTCCGGCCACAACGCCGCCAAGGCCGTCTGGCGCCACCTGCGCAACGAGGCCTGACGGCGGTTCGGCACCGCATTCCGGGCACAGTGCCACACGCGAAAGGAGCCCCGATGGTCCGCATCACCCTGGTGCTCGGCGACATCACCGCCGAGAAGGCCGACGCGATCGTCAACGCGGCCAACTCCTCCCTCCTCGGCGGCGGCGGGGTGGACGGCGCCATCCACCGCCGCGGCGGGCCGGAGATCCTCGCGGCCTGCGAGGACCTGCGGCGCTCGCACTACGGCAAGGGGCTGGCGACGGGCCGGGCCGTGGCCACCACGGCCGGCCGGCTCGCCGCCGGGCACGTCATCCACACGGTCGGCCCGGTCTGGTCGCGCGAGGAGGACCGGTCGGAGCTCCTGGCCTCCTGCTACCGGGAGTCCTTGCGAGTCGCCGACGAGCTGGGGGCCCGCACGGTCGCCTTCCCGGCCATCTCCACCGGCATCTACGGCTGGCCCATGGACGACGGGGCGCGGATCGCCGTGGAGACGGTGCGGGCGGCCCGGACCGAGGTGCGGGAGGTGCGGTTCGTGCTCTTCGACGCGGCCGCCTACGCCGTCTTCGAGGCGGCGGCCGAGGGCTCCGGATAGCCGTGGCGACGGACCGTGGCGCCGGGACCGGTCACGCGCGCCGTGCCGCGCCCGGGGCGGGCCGCGGATAGGTCCGGGACTGTTTGACGCTGCCGTACGCGAAGCTCGACTCGATCGAGGCGATCCCGGGGATGGCGTGGATGCGGTGGCGCACCAGCGCCTCGTAGGCCTCCAGGTCCTCGATGACGACGCGCAGCAGGTAGTCGCTGCTGCCCGCCATCAGGTAGCAGTCCTGGATGTGCTCGATGACGGCCACGTGCTCCTCGAAGAGCCGTACCGCCTCCGCAGTGTGGCGTTCCAGGCGGATCCGGACGAAGACGGTGACGGGGAGCCCGAAGGCCACCTGGTCGACCATGGCCGTGTAGCCGCGGATCAGGCCCGCCTCCTCCAGCCGCCGGACCCGGCGCAGGCAGGGGGACGGGGAGAGCCGTACGCGGTCGGCCAGGTCCTGGTTGGACAGGCGTCCGTCGGCCTGCAATTCCCGGATGATCTGCAGATCGACTGCGTCCACGGCCACTCCTTGGCAGATTCTGCCCCAAACGTATGTCCGAGCGGCAGAACTGGCAATCGGCTGCCCCGCCCGAAGCCCTAGCGTTGCCCGGGAACGGACCGGACCGGTCCGAGTCCCAGAGGCTGGAGCAATTTCCTTGGTCGCGACGCACACCACCCGGGCGACCCAGCCTCACGACGCGGCGGGCCCGCGGGCCGGACACCCCGGCCGGCGCGGGCTCTCCCCGCGGCTTTCCCCGCGCCTGTCCCTACGGCGAGCCCTGCGGCTCTCCCCGCAGGCCGAGGGGCTGCTCGCCCTGCTGGTGACCGTGGCGATCTGGGCGGCCTTCGCGCTCAGCGCCCGCGCCCTGAGCGCCTCCTCCCTGCTGCCCGCCGACGCGGCCCTGCTGCGCTTCGGCGTTCCCCTCGTCGTGCTCCTCCCCGCCCTGTGGCGGCGCCGTCGCCGCATCGCCGCGGTACGGCCCGGGGCCGCAGCCAAGATCATCTGCGGTGCGGGGGTGCCCTTCTTCCTCGCCGCGATGCACGGCGGCGCCCTGACCTCCGCCGCCTTCGTCGGCTCGATCGTCCCCGGGATGGTCCCGCTCTTCGTCTCCGCGATCATGATCCGCCGCGGGCACGGGGTGCCCCGCGGGACGCAGGCCGCCGGACTCGCCCTGATCGCGGCCGGTGTGGCCGCCCTCGTCTGGCGCTACGTCGTCCCGGTGGACACCGACGTGCTCGCCGGCGCCGGCATCCTCCTGGTCGCCAGCGGGCTGTGGGCCCTCTACACGGTGGGCCTGCGCGAGGTGGACCTCGATCCCGTCGGATCGATCGGACTGCTGTGCCTGCCCTCCTTCGCGGCCATCGGAGTCCTGGTCCTGACCGGGGTGCTCCCGACGGGCATCGCGCACGCGGCGGGCGGCGACATCGCGCTGTTCCTCGTGGTGCAGGGGCTCGGCGTCGGGCTGTGCGCCGGCCTGCTGTACGCCTTCGCCATCCGCCGGCTCGGCGCCGAGCGCAGCTCCGTCGTCGGCAGCCTCAGCCCCGTCGCCGTCGTCCTGCTCGCCGTCCCCCTGCTCGGTGAGACACCGACCCTCGCCGTGCTCGTCGGCGTCCCCCTGATCACCGCCGGCGTCGTCCTCGCCAACCGCCGCCCCCGACCCGAGGTTCCCGCAGATGCTTGAGCTCCTCCCCCCGCCGCCCACCGACCCGCTGTGGGACCTGACCTACGAGTTCGGCAGCGACGAGCGGCCCGAACGGCTGAACCTCGTCCTCGGGGTCTACCGGGACCAGACGGGCACCACTCCCGTCATGGCCGCCGTGCGCGAGGCCGAGATGCGCCTGGCGGAGCGCTCCGAGTCCAAGGAGTACCGCGGGCTCTCCGGGAACGCCGCCTTCAACCGCTCCCTGCTGGACCTGGTACTGGGCCCGGCCGGGCCGGCCGACAGGGCCGCGGCCGTCCAGACCGTCGCCGGCTCCGGCGCGCTGCGGCTGCTGGCCGACCTGATCTGCCGGACCCGCCCGGGCACCACGGTGTGGATCAGCGATCCGGCGTACGTCAACCACCGGCCCATCCTGGAGGCCGCCGGGCTGCAGGTCCGCACGTACGGCTGGCGCGACGCCGACGGCGGCTTCGACATGGCCGGCGTCCTGCGCGAACTGGGCGAGGCCCGGCGGGACGACGTGGTCCTCCTCCAGGGGTGCTGCCACAACCCCACGGGCGTGGACCCGCTGCTCGACGACTGGGAGGCGCTGGCCGACTCCGCCGTCCGGGGCGGCTGGGTGCCCTTCGTGGAC
Organism: Streptomyces sp. NPDC001513; assembly: GCF_042894695.1. NCBI lineage: Bacteria > Bacillati > Actinomycetota > Actinomycetes > Kitasatosporales > Streptomycetaceae > Streptomyces > Streptomyces sp. NPDC001513. The sequence continues at coordinate 22,268 of NZ_JBIAVU010000025.1, read as the reverse complement.
CTCGCCTACCACGGTCTCGGTGACGGTCTGGAGGCCGACCTGCTGCCCACGCGGATGCTGGCGGCGCGCGTCCCGGAGATGCTGATCGCCGTCAGCTGCTCGAAGAACTTCGGCCTCTACAGCGACCGCGTCGGCTGCGCCATCGTGCTCGGGTCCTCGGCGCAGGCCGTGCGGCACGCCGAGACGGCCCTGCAGAACGCCGCCCGGACCCTGTACTCGATGCCGCCCGAGCACGGCGCGGCCGTCGTCACCACGATCCTGGAGGACCAGGGGCTGCGGGCCGCCTGGCGCGCGGAACTGGACGTCATGCGGGGCCGGATCATGGCCAACCGGGCCGATCTGACCGCCCACCTGAGCGCCCTGGGCTGCGCCGAGCAGGCGCGCTCCCTCGCCCGGCAGAAGGGCATGTTCTCGATGCTGCCGCTCGCCGCGCCGCAGATGCTCCAGCTGCGCAGGCAGTACGCGGTCTACGGCACGACCTCGGGGCGGATCAACATCGCGGGCATCCCGGCGCACCGCATCCCCTGCCTCGCCCGGGGCATCGCGGGAGTTCTCGGTACGGCCGACTCGCTCCGGGCCGCGCGGACGGCGTAGCCGGGGAGAAACGGTGCCCGGCCGGAAACGACGGCCGGACACCGCTCGGGGTCACCCGGTCAGGAGACGGTGAGGAACTTGGCGATGCTCGGGACCCCCTGGGCGTCGAGGGCGAAGAGCAGGTAGGTGCCCGGCAGGACCACACCGGTGTCGGAGGGGACGGACACCGTGTAGGAGCCGCCTCCGTTGGCCGTGGACACCAGCGGCACCCGCCGCTGGTCGTTGTCCGTGGAGTGGGTCGCGGCCGCCGCCCGCATCAGGACGAAGGAGGCCACCGGGCCCTCGGTGCTCACGGTGAGCGAGGTGCCGGGGGCCGTCCGGGAGGGCACGCCCCCGGAGATGACCGGACGCGGCTTCGGCGATCCGTCCGCGTTCAGCAGGTACGGCGGCGTGAACACCGCCCCGTCGGCGTGGTTGGTGGCGCAGTCACCGCACAGGCCGCCGCCCCCGGAGAAGATCCGCCCGTCCGGCAGCAGGTTGGCCACGCTGTGGTAATTGCGCGGCACGGCCATCGAGGCGAGCGGGGTGAACACCCCGGTCGCCGGGTCCCAGAGCTCGGGCGTCAGCACCGACGTCGCGTCGCTGAACGGCACCGGATAGGCCTGCCCGCCGAAGACGGCCACCTTGCCGTCGGGCAGGACGACGCTGTTGCCGAAGGCGCGGGCGTGCTCCATGTCCCCGGTACGGGCGGCCTGGGCCTGGCCGCCCGTGACATTCACGGTGTAGGCGCGCCGGGTGGCCGGGCTGTCCTGGTAGGCGGGCGAGCCGCCCAGGGTGAGCAGCTTGCCGATGTCGTAGGAGACGGCGTTGCCGGTCATGGCGTCCTGGCTGTCGGCCCGGGGGCCGGCGGGGGTGATGCTGCCCTGGCCCGTGGTCGAGATCCAGTTCATCTGCTTGCTCGGACCGAGCTGGAGCACCTTGCCGCCCGAAGTGGCGTACAGCCACATGTGGTTGTCGGCCCGGTAGGGTCCGGCCGGGTCGGCCGTCAGCGCCGGGACGGCGGAGACGCCCGGGAGCTTGCGCCAGGTACGGGTGTCCGGCGACCAGGCCTCACCGGCCTTGTCGCCCGCCGCCCCGCTCCAGGAACCGCCCAGGACGAAGGCCTCGCCGGTGGAGAGCAGCGTCATGGCCTGGTAGCCGCGGGCGATGTTCATGCTGGTGGTGGCGGACCAGGCGTCGGTGGCCGGGTCGTAGATGCTCGCCTTCTCCGCGTTGCTGCCACCGGTGACCAGCACCCGGCCGTCGGCCAGCATGGCGATGCCGGGACAGAACATGTCGTGGCCGGTGTTGTCGATGCGGCGCTGGGTGACCTTGCCGGTCTTCAGGTCCAGGATCGCGGTCTGGGTGTAGCCGTTGCTGCCGCCGAAGCGGTCGACCGCGTACGCCGACCAGGCCAGCAGCTTGTCGCCGGGCAGGACGGCGGTGGCCACGGGCACCAGCGGGAAGCCGGTGATCCGGCCCCAGGAGCCGTGGACGGCCGGGCTGGCCGGCCCGCTCAGCCGGATCTCGCCGGCGGAGGTCCACGGGCCGCGGCCGCCGGCCTCGCCGGTCACGGTCAGCCGAACGTACCGGGCGTGCTCGGCCCGGGTGAAGGTGGCGGTCTTGACGGTGTCGTCGTCGCGCCAGGTGCCCGAGGCCACGGGTGCGGCGAAGGTGAAGCCGTCGGTGCTGGTCTGGATGCTGTACGCGCCCGCCCGCCCGTTGGGTCCGTCCGCGCGCGGGTGGTAGACGAGCGCGGAGACGACCGATGTGCGGTGCATGTCGATGGTGAGGGTGTGCGGCAGGGGAGCGGGCGTGCCGCTCCACTTGCTGTGCCAGAGGGTGCCGGTGTTGCCGTCGAGCACGTTGGCCGCGCGGCCGTTCTCGCCGGTGGTCTCCTCGTCGCTCGCGGTGGCCGTCCATCCGGTGCGGGACAGGTCGACGGTGGCCGCGGGGGTGCCGGGGTCGCCCAGCACGTCGATCTCGGCGGCGGAGCTCCAGGGCCCGCGGCCGCCGGCCTCGGTGAGGGCGGTCAGGCGCACGTACCGGGCGCCCTGCGGGGCGAAGCCCAGCGTCTTGGCGCCGGCGTCGTCGGCGAGGGTGCCCGTGGCGACCGGGGCGCCCCAGTTCTGTCCGTCCGGGCTGAGGCTGATGGCGTACTCGCCGACGCGCCCGTTGGGCCCGTTCGTGCGGGGGTGGTAGACGAGCGCGGAGACGACCGCGGTCTGCCGCATGTCGATGGTGAGGGTGTGCGGCAGCGGGGTGGCCGTGCCGCTCCACTTGCTGTGCCAGAGGGTGCCGGTGTTGCCGTCGAGCACGTTGGCCGCGCGGCCGTTCTCGCCGGCGGTCTCCTCGTCGCTCGCGGTGGCCGCCCATCCGGTCCGGTCGAGGACCGGAGCCGCGGGTTCCATGGCGTTCGCCGGTGCGATGCCGTGGTGCGGTGACTGCTTCGCCGTCTGCTGGTCCTGGGGCACGGGCGTGGGCCGGGGAGCCGGGGCCCGGCCGGCCGCCGTACTGGAGACCCCGAGCCACGGGGTCAGGCCGATCAGGAGCGAGCCGAGGCCGAAGGCTATGAGCAGGTGGGAACGGCGTAACAGGCGTGGAAAGGCGAATGTGCGCCTGGACTGCAATCTGACCTCCTGGGGCGACGGGATGTGCCGCAGAGAACATAGGTCAGATCAATCGCAACTCTCCTGGAAAAAGGGAGAGTTGGCGTGAAGCGGCATTGCCGCCGAAATGTGCCCGTACGCGCCGGCCCGCGATGCCGTCCGGGACCCGGCCGGAGTCTGGAGGCCCCGCGCCGATGCCTCGGATAGGGTGAATCGGTAGGAATCAGCCCCCCGGGGTGAGGTCGGTGCATTGGACACTTACCAGTCGACGAGCGAGGTGCCGGAACAGCCGGTGGCGGCTGTCGGGTACGCGGGCGTGCTCCGCGAGCTGCTGCCGATCGCCCTGTGGCGCGAGGACGCCGACGGTCGCATCGTCGAATGGTCGCTGGCCGCCCAGGACCTGCTCGGGCACCGTCCCGAGGACATCCTCGGCCGCCTCGGCACCGCCGTCCTCGTCCCCGACGCCAACCGGGAGCTCGCCGACCAGCTGACCCGGCGCGTCCAGGCCGGCGAGACCGTCGTCGGCACCCTGCCCGTGCGCCACCGCGACGGCCACCGCGTCACCATGGAGATGTGGATCGTGCCCGCCGTCGACCCGCAGGGCCGCATGGGCGCCATGCTCATCGCCGTGGAGACCTCCGAGGTCCTCCACATGCGGGACTCGCTCGCCGCCCTGCAGAGCCTCTTCACGCAGTCGCCCATAGGCCTCGCCACCCTCGGCCCCGACCTGCGCTTCCTCCGGGTCAACGACGCGCTGGCCCGGATGAACGGCGTCTCCGCCGCCGAGCACCTCGGCAGACGGCTCACCGAGGTGGTGCCCGGTGTCAACGCCGACGCCCTCGAGGCGACGATGCGGCAGGTCCTCGACCGGGGCACCGCGGTCGTCGACGTCCGCCGCACCGGGCGGACCCCCGCCGACCCCGAGCACGACCGGACCTGGTCCTGCTCGTACGCCCCGCTGCTCGACGGCTCCGGCCGGGCCCTCGGGGTGATCGCCTCCCTCATCGACATCACCGAGGCCCAGCGGGCGCAGGCCGAGGCCGAAGGGGCCCAGCGCCGGTTCGCGCTGCTCGCGGAGGCGGGCACCCGCATCGGAGCCACCCTGGACCTCCACCAGACGGCCGAGGAGATCGTCGACGTGCTGGTGCCCCGGCTCGCGGACTCGGCCGACGTACAGCTGCTGGAGGCGGTACTGGGCCCCGACGAGGGCGCCGTGGCGGCCGCCTCCACCCGCGGGGTCCTGCGCCGCCTGGCGGCCCGCTTCCCGGACCCCACGGCCCCCACCGCCAAGCTCACCCCCGGCCAGACCTTCCAGATCCCCGTGGGCACCCACTACGAGCGGATCGTCGCGGAGGGCCGGCCCATGAACCTCTACGTCTCCGACATCCCGGCACTGATCACCTCCCCGCGCGCCGACGCCCTGCGCGCCTACCTCGCCACCCTGGGCTCGGCGCGGCTGGTCCCGCTGGTCGCGCGCGGCACCGTACTCGGCGCGGTCACCGTGACGCGCACGCGCGACCGGGAGCCCTTCGACGAGCAGGACTGCGTACTCGTCGACGAGCTGGTCGCCCGCGCGGCACTCAACATCGACAACGCCCGGATGTACACCCGCCAGCGGGAGGCCGCCCTGACGCTCCAGCGCAGCCTCACCAACAGCGCGCTGCCCGAGGTCCCCGGCCTGGTGCTCACCGGGCGCTACCTGCCCGCCAGCGACCACGACGTCGGCGGGGACTGGTTCGACGTCATCCCCCTGCCCGGCGGCCGGACCGGGCTGGTCATCGGCGACGTCATGGGCCACGGGATCCACGCGGCGGCCGTCATGGGACAGCTGCGCACGGCGGTACGGACCCTCGCGCGCCACGAGGTGTCCCCGGAGCTGCTGCTCGGCTCGCTGGACGCCGTGGTGGCCGACCTGGGCGAGGACGAGATGGCGACCTGCGTGTACGCCGTGTACGACCCGGAGTCCGGCGGCTGCGTCATCGCCCGCGCCGGGCATCCGCCGCCGGCCGTGGTCGCCACCGACGGGACCGTCTCCTTCCTCGACGGGCCGCCCGGCACCCCGCTGGGCACCGGCGGGCAGGAGTTCCGCACCGAGGAGGTGCGGCTGCCGGCGGGGAGCCTGCTCGTGCTCTACACCGACGGCCTCATCGAGGCCCGGGACCGGGACCTCGACCAGGGCATGGACCAGCTGGCGCAGGCCCTGCGCCGGCCGGAGCAGCCGCTGGAGGACCTGTGCGACGGGATCCTGCGCTCCCTGCTGCCGTGCGCCCAGCAGGACGACGTGGCGGTGCTCCTGGCCCGTACCCGGCCGGTGTGACGGCGGCCGGTACGGTCACCACGCCATGCCCTCCAGGGCGTCCAGGTCCGGCGGATCCGGCTCCCGCGGCTCCCCGCCCCCGGTCAGGGGCAGCTCGGCCCAGATGACCTTGCCGCGAGCGGTGTAGCGGGTGCCCCACCGCTCGGCGTACTGCGCGACGAGGAACAGCCCCCGCCCGCCCTCGTCCGTGGTGGCCGCGTACCGCAGGTGCGGGGAGGTGCTGCTGCCGTCGGAGACCTCGCAGATGAGGGTGCGGTCGCGCAGCAGCCGCACCCGGACGGGCGCGCTCCCGTACCGGATGGCGTTGGTGATCAGCTCGCTGAGGATCAGCTCGGTCGTGAAGGAGATCTCCTCCAGCCCCCAGGCGGCGAGCTGCGCGGAGCCAGCGTTGCGCACCCGGGAGACCGCCGAGGGCTCGCCGGGCACCTCCCACTCGGCGATCCGGTCGGCCTCCAGCCGCCGGGTGTCGGCGACCAGCAGGGCGATGTCGTCGCTCGGCACCGGGAACAGCATCGCGGCGAGCACGTCCGCACAGGCCTGCTCCGGGCTGCGGCCGGGCCGTGACAGGGTCTCGCCGAGCAGGCGCAGCCCGGCGTCGAAGTCCCGGTCGCGGTCCTCCACGAGGCCGTCGGTGAACAGCACCAGCCGGCTCCCCTCGGGCAGCGTGAACTCGATGGCCTCGAAGGGCATGCCCCCCACGCCGAGCGGGAGCCCCGTGGGCAGCTCGGGGAACTCCACCTGCCCGTCGGGGCGGATCAGCGCGGGCCCGGGGTGCCCGGCGCTGGCCATCGCGCACCGCCCGGAGACCGGGTCGTAGACCGCGTAGAGGCAGGTGGCGCCGGTGATCGCGGCCGGCTCGGGCACCCCCTGCGGGTCCTCGCCGTCCTCGTCCCCGCCGCCCCCGGCCTCGTCCTGGTCGATCCGGTTGATCAGCTCGTCCAGGTGCCCGAGCAGCTCGTCGGGCGGCGGGTCCAGGGTGGAGAAGTTGTGCACGGCGGTCCGCAGCCGGCCCATGGTGGCCGCCGCGTGCACCCCGTGCCCGACGACGTCCCCGACGACCAGGGCCACCCGGGCGCCCGGCAGCGGGATCACATCGAACCAGTCCCCGCCCACCCCCGCCATCGCGGGCAGATAGCGGAAGGCCACCTCCACGGCGTTCTGCTCGGGCAGCACCCGGGGCAGCAGGCTGCGCTGGAGGGTCACGGCCATCGCGTGCTCGCGGGTGAAGCGGCGGGCGTTGTCGATGGAGACGGCCGCGCGCGCCCCCAGCTCCTCCGCGAAGGACAGGTCCTCCTCGTCGAAGGCCTCCGGGGTGTCGGCCCGCCAGAAGTTGGCCATGCCCAGGACCACGCCCCGCGCCTGGAGCGGTACGGAGATCAGCGAGTGGAAACCGTAGTCGAGGGCCTCGCGGGTCCCCGTCTCGTCCTGGGCCCGCCAGCCCATGGCCGCGTTCAGATCGGGCGCGAGCACCGCGTGCCCGGCGTCCAGGGCCGCCGCCATCGGGGCCGTCGGCACGACGAAGCGGATGACGTCGCCGACCGGCTGGAGCGGCGAGTCGGTGCGGACGCCGGTGATGGCCGCCCGGCGCATCTCGGAGTAGACGCCGGAGGGCTCGTCACCGCGCAGTACCGGCTCCAGCAGCTCCACCGTGACGAAGTCCGCGAAGCGCGGGACCGCGACCTCCGACAGCTCCTCGGCGGTCCGCGCCACGTCCAGGGTCGACCCGATCCGCACCCCGGCGTCGTACAGCAGCTGGAGCCGGCTGCGGGCGACCTCCGCCCGGCCGGAGAGCGCCGCGAGCTCGGTGGAGTCGCGCAGGGTCACGACGCTGCCGGTGGGCCGGCCCTTGTACGGCTTGGTGGGCCGTACGTTGACAGCGAGGAGCCGGTCGCCCGCCAGGTGCACGTGGTCCGTCACGACCCGGCCGGAGGCGAGCAGCTCGGTGGTGCGCGGGTCGAGACCGAGATCGGCGACGGCGCGTCCCTCGGAGTCCGGCGTCAGGTCGAGGAGCCGGCGGGCCTCGTCGTTGGCGAGGACGAGCCGGTGGTCCGCGCTGATGATGAGCACGCCCTCGCGCACGGCGTGCAGCACGGCCTCGTGGTGCTCGTTCATCCGGGTCATCTCGGCGGGGCCGAGGCCCCGGGTCTGGCGTCGCAGCCGGCGGCTGACCAGGGCGGCGCCCGCAGTGCCGAGCAGCAGTCCGCCCGCGGCGGCGCCGAGGAGGAGCGGCAGCTGGCCCTCGACCACCATGGAGACGTTCTCCACCTCGATGCCGGTGCCGACCAGGCCGACGACCTTGCCCTCGGCGTTCCGTACGGGGACCACGGCGCGGACGGCGTTGCTCGGCTCGCCCGTGAAGGTCTCCGTGAAGGACCGGCCGGAGACGGCGCGGCTGAGGTCGCCGGTGGCCCGCCGGCCGATCAGTTCGGGCCGCGAGTCGGTGTAGCGGATCCCGTCGGTGGACATCACGGCGACGAAGTCGACGCCCGAGGCCCGGCGGGCGGCCTCGGCCAGCGGCTGGAGCGTCGCGGTCGGATTCCGCGAGGCCAGCGCCGCCGCGAGACCGGGGGAGTGGGCGAAACCCTCGGCGACCGCGAGCGAGCGGTGGCGCGCGTCGCGCTCGCTGTCGTACCGGGCCTGGAACACCAGGGCCACCGCGGCAGCGGCGATCAGCAGCACCACGATCACCGCCTGGAGGGCGAAGACCTGACCGGCGACACTGCGCGCCCCCAGGGACAGGCGCCCGAGCAGGCGCGAGCCCCGCCCGGTCGCCTGGCGACCATTACGTCCGGTCATGAGCCATTTCTAACACTGTCCGGGCGTTTGGGGGCGGCTGCGGGGTCCCCGTGATCGCGGGCGTCCGGCCGCCCCCGGTGTTCTCCCGGCCGCCGCACCCGCCTTCCGTACGGCCGAGGCCCGGACCCCGGGGCGGGGGTCCGGGCCTCGGGGGCCGTGCCGGGCGTGTCAGAGGACGTCGGCGGCGATGTTGGCGGCGACCTGCTCCAGCAGGGGACCCGCGTTCGGGATGGACTTGGCCGGGTCGGGCTCCAGGTCCGTCAGCGGGTACGCCTTGCGGATGCCGGCCCCCTCCAGGGCCTCCTGGCTCAGCAGCAGCCGGCCGCAGACCGCCACCACCGGCTTGCCTGCCGCGCGCGCCGCGGCCGCGACGCCCGCCGGGGCCTTGCCGTGCAGGGTCTGCTCGTCCAGCGAGCCCTCACCGGTGATGACCAGCGTGGCGCGCTCCAGGGCCGGCGCGAAGCCCAGTACCTCCAGCATCAGCTCGATGCCGGGACGGAAGGTGGCGCCGAGCAGCAGGGCGCCGTAGCCGATGCCGCCCGCGCCGCCCGCACCCGGGAGCACCGCGCATTCGGCGGCCTTCGCGCCGATCGACTTCTCCAGCACGACCGCGAAGTGCGCCAGCGCCGCGTCGAGCGTCGCCACGTCCTCGGGCGAGGCGCCCTTCTGCGGGCCGTAGACCGCCGCGCAGCCCTTCGGGCCGGTCAGCGGGTTGTCCACGTCGCTCGCGAGGACGAATTCCACGTCGGCGAAGCGCGGGTCGACGCCGGACAGGTCCGCCGAGGCCAGGTCGGCCAGCGCGCCGCCGCCCGGACCGACCGGTTCGCCGTTCGCATCCAGGAACACCGCGCCCAGCGCGGCCAGCATGCCGGCGCCGCCGTCGGTGGTGGCACTGCCGCCCACACCGAAGACGATCGAGCGCGCGCCCGCGTCCAGCGCGGCCTTCAGCAGCTCGCCCGAGCCGTACGTGGTCGCCGTCAGCGCGGCGAAGGTGCCCGCCGGCAGCAGCTGCAGCCCGGAGGCCTCCGCCATCTCGACCACCGCGGTGCCCTCGCGCAGCGCGAAAGCGGCCGTGACCTGGTCGCCGAGGGGTCCGGTGACCCGTACCTCCCGGCGCTCGAAACCGGCCGCCACGGCGGCCGCGACCGTACCGTCGCCGCCGTCCGCGACGGGGAGGGTCTCGATCTCCACGCCCGGTACGGCCGAGCGGAGTCCGGCCGTCACCCGCTCCGCGACCTGCACGGCCGTGAGCGAGCCCTTGAATTTGTCCGCGGCGATGAGCACGCGCGCGGCCTCAGTTACTGCTCCGTCCGTCACCTTGCTATTCCCTTGCTATCGAACAGTGCAGTCGCGCCGCCATGAGCTTATCCGGAGGATCCTCCTATGCCCATGAGTGGCCTGGGCCACACCCGGCGCGCCATGCCCCTAAATAGGGATATACGCCTGCATAGTGTGGCCGCATGAGCGCGGAATCACTGGAACAGCCACGTCCGGACACCCCGGGAGGGGGATCCGGCGGCCCCGTGGACGGCGCGCCCGACCACACCGTCGTCACCGTGGGCGTGATCGCCGTGCTGGCCGTCGTCGCCTGGGCGGCCCTCGGCAAGGACTCCTTCGACACCGCGTCGAGCACCGCGCTGGCCTGGGTCCTGAACAACTTCGCCTGGCTGTTCGTGATCGCCGCCGACACCTTCCTCGTCATGTGCGTCCTGCTCGCGATCAGCCGCTTCGGCCGGATCCGCCTCGGCGCCGACGACTCCGAGCCCGAGTTCACCAACCTCGCGTGGATCGCGATGATGTTCAGCGCCGGCATGGGCATCGGCCTGATGTTCTACGGGGTGGGGGAGCCGCTCACCCACTACCTGGCCCCGCCGCCCGCCTCCGGAGCCGCCCCCGGAACCGGCGCCGCCGCCCTCGCGGCCATGGAGTACTCCTTCTTCCACTGGACCCTCACCCCCTGGGCCATCTACGGCATCGCCGGCCTGGCCCTGGCCTACGCGACCTTCCGCAAGGGCCGCGGCAACCGCCTCAGTTCCGCCTTCGTCCCGCTGATGGGCCAGCAGCGGGCCGACGGCCCGGCCGGCAAGGCCGTCGACCTGCTCGCCGTCTTCGCCACCGTCTTCGGCACCGCCACCAGCCTCGGGCTCGGCGCGCTCCAGGTCTCGAAGGGGCTCAGCCTCACGACCGGCATCGAGGACTCCACCACCGTCGAGCTGATCATCATCGGCTCGCTGTCGGCGGCCTTCGTCCTCTCCGCCTTCTCCGGCCTGCACAAGGGGGTGAAGTGGCTGAGCACCATCAACATCGTCCTCGCCGCCACCCTGATGCTCTTCGTCTTCGTGCTCGGCCCCACCGTCTACATCCTCGACGTGATCCCCGCCAGCGTGGGCGGGTACGTGAGCGAGCTGGTGCCCATGGCCACCCGCACCGGCGCCTTCACCGACTCCGCCTGGCTCGGTGCGTGGACGATCTTCTACTGGGCGTGGTGGCTCTCCTGGGCCCCCTTCGTCGGCACCTTCATCGCCCGCATCTCGCGCGGCCGCACCATCCGCGAATTCCTCGTCGGCGTGCTGCTCGTGCCCAGCGGGGCCACCGTCGTCTGGTTCTGCGTCATGGGCGGCACCGCCATCCGCCTCGACTCCACCGGAGCCGTCGACTTCGCCGCCAAGATCAAGGACGGCACGGAAGCCTCGCTCTTCGCGATGCTCGACGCGCTGCCCCTGTCCACGGTCACCTCCTGGGTGGCGATGCTCCTGGTCATGACCTACTTCGTCACCAGCGCCGACTCCGCCTCCCTGGTCATGGGCTCGCTCACCAGCCGCGGCTCCCTCCACCCGCCCACCTGGCTCGTCGTCACGTGGGGCGTGTTGATGGCCGCCGTCGCCGCCGTGCTGCTCGTCGCGGGCGGCCTGAAGTCCCTGCAGACCGCCACCATCCTGGTCGCGCTGCCCTTCGTCGTCGTCATGCTGCTGCTCTGCTGGGCCCTGGTGAAGGAGCTCCGCGAGGACCCCGGCGCCGGACCCGCCCGCCACCACGCCCTGCACGGCATGCGGGACGCCGTCCGGGCCATGGTCGGCGACGCCGTCACCGAGCAGGGGACCGCCCGCCACCCGCGGCTGCGACGCGTCGCCGAGTCCAAGGGCCGGGACCGCGAGGACGGGCCCGGCGGCCCCGCCGCGTGATCTCGGTAGGGTGGCGGAGTGACCACCACGGATGACTACGCCACGTACATCGCGAGCCTGCCCCGGGTGCTGGCCGGCGCGGCCGCCCTCTACCGGGACGCCGAGGGCAGGGTGCTGCTCGTCGAGCCCAACTACCGCGAGGGATGGACCCTGCCGGGCGGCACGATCGAGTCGGACGAGGGCGAGTCGCCGCGCACCGCCGCCCGTCGCGAGAGCGCTGAGGAAATCGGCCTCGACCTGCCGCTCGGCCGGCTGCTCGCCGTCGACTGGTCCCTCGGCGCCGGCCGCCCGCCGCTGGTCGTCTACGTCTACGACGGCGGCGTACTCGACGCCGGACAGCTCGCCTCGATCAAGCTCCAGGAGGAGGAGCTGCTCTCCTGGCGGCTGGTCGACCGCGCCGAACTCGCCGACTACCTCCCCGGATCGCTCGGCCGGCGCACCGAAGAGGCCTGCCGGGTCCTGCTGTCGGGCGAGGGCACCGTGGAACTGGAGAACGGCCGCCGCCCGGGCGTTTCGTAGCACGAGGCCCACTTCGAGCAGGACAGAATCAGCTGATGATCACGATGTACGCCTGGCCCAGCACCGCCGACGGGCCCGACGCCCTTCCCATGGTCCACTTCACGACCGACCAGCAGTCCGCCGGCGAGGTGACCCCGGAGGGGGTGCCCGTCTGGATGTTCGACACCGCGATCCGCGAGGGCGGCTGGTCCCGGTTCACCGACTACGACGGCTGGTCCGTGCCCGCCCCCGAATGGCGGGCCCTGTACCGCCGCGAGGACGACCTGCTCGCCGTCAGCGGTCCCGGCTCCTGCGAGGGCTGGTACGAGGGCAACCTGGGGGCCGACGCCGAATGGGTGGCGGCGGCCGCCGCCCAGCAGAGCGTGGTCCTGCTCGCCGCCCCCGTCCAGCACCCCTCGCTCTACGGCTACGCCGTGGAGGCGGGAGCGGCCTTCGCCCTGCTCGTCCCGCTCATGGTCGTCTGACCCGGAGCGGGCGGATCAGGCCAGGAGCTTGGCCTTGGCCCGGTCGAACTCCTCCTGGGTGATGTCGCCCTTGTCCTTCAGGGCGGACAGCTTGTGCAGTTCGTCCGCCGAACCGCCGCCGGGGCCCGCCGCCTTCTGCACGTACTGGCGGAAGGCCGCCTCGTTGTCCTGGGCCTGCTTCACGTCCCGCTCGCCCATGCTCTTCCCGCGGGCGATGAGGTAGACGAACACGCCGAGGAACGGCAGCAGGAGCACGAAGATGAGCCATCCCGCCTTCGCCCAGCCGCTGAGGCCGTGGTCACGGAACAGGTCCGTGATGACCTTGAAGAGCAGGAAGAACCACATGATCCACAGGAACAGCCACAACATCGTCCAGAAGACGTTGAGAAGTGGGTAGTCGTCCATGCCCGGCTCCGATCTTGTAGCGGTCCCTCCTTCATACGCCCGCCGCGACGCGTGCGCATGCGGAGCGCGGCCGTTGGGACCGGGCCGGGAGCCTGGAGCAGCCGGTCCTAGAGCAGCCGGTCCTGGAGCGGCTCACCGGACTCGAAGGCCAGCAGCCGCACCTTCCGGTCGAGCCCGCCGCCGTAACCGGTCATGCCGCCCGAGGCACCGATCACCCGGTGGCACGGCACGATGATGCCGACCGGGTTCTTGCCGTTGGCCAGACCCACCGCGCGCGAGGCGTTCGGCTTGCCCAGCCGGGCCGCGAGCTCCCCGTACGACCAGGTCTCGCCGTACGGGATCCGGACGAGCTGCTCCCAGACGCTGCGCTGGAAATCGGTGCCCTCCAGACGAAGCGGCAGGTCGAACTCGGTGAGCTCCCCCGCGAAGTACGCGGCCAGTTGGCGCACGACTTCGGGGAAGGGCTCCTCGGTGGCGGCGACCCGCTCCCCGAAGGACTCCTCGGCCGGCCGGTGCCGCTGCTCCGTCATGTAGAGGCCGCTGAGGAAGCCGTCCGTGGCGACGAGGGTGAGCGGGCCGTAGGGGCTGTCGACGACGGCGTGCTGCTTGCCGCTGATCACGGTGTCTCGCATGGTGTGCTCCTCAGACGGGCAGGTGGTTGATCGGGTGGGCGTCGGTGGCCCACAGGTACTGGACGGCGTACGCGCGCCAGGGCCGCCAGGCGGCCGCGCGGGCGGTCAGCGCGGCCGGGCCGGCCGGCAGCCCGAGCCCCTGCGCCGCCCGCCGCACCCCCAGATCGGACGGCAGGAACGCGTCCGGGTCGCCGAGCGCCCGCATCGCGATGATCTCGGTGGTCCACGGGCCGAAGCCGGGCAGCGCCGCGAGCTGCGCCCGCGCCGCCTCCCAGTCGCTGTCGAAGCCGAGCGGCAGCGAACCGTCCGCGAGCGCCGCGACCAGGGTGGTCAGCGTCGTACGGCGGCTGCGCGGCAGCGCCAGGGACTCCGGGTCCAGCGCGGCGAGCGCCTGCGGGGAGGGGAAGAGGTGCGTCAGCCCGCCCAGGGGGTCCTCGACGCGCTCGCCGTGCGCGGTCACCAGCCGGGCCGCGTGCGTACGCGCCGCCGCGGTGGAGACCTGCTGGCCCAGGACCGCCCGTACGGCGAACTCCTGCGCGTCGACCGTACGGGGGACCCGGCGCCCGGGGGCCTTGTCCACGAGCGGGGTCAGCAGCGGGTCCGAGCGCAGCTGCTCGTCGACCGCCTCCGGGTCGGCGTCCAGGTCGAGCATCCAGCGGCAGCGGCTGATGGCGATCGTGAGGTCGCGCAGGTCGGTCAGGGCGAGGCGGCAGCCGATGTGGTCGGGCTGCGGGGTCAGGGCGACGACTCCGGTGCCGTGGGGCAGGCGCAGGGTGCGGCGGTAGGCGCCGTCGCGCCACTCCTCGACGCCGGGGACGGCGGTCGCGGCGAGGTGCCCGAAGAGGTTGTCGGGGTTCAGGGGGGCCCGGAACGGCAGCCGCAGGCTTATGGTCCCGGGGATCCTGGGCGGGTCGTTCTTGTGGCGGCCGGCCTTCGCGGCCCGCTCCCGCAGCTCGCTCGGGGACAGGGCGAAGACCTCGCGGACGGTGTCGTTGAAGGTGCGGATGGAGGAGAAGCCGGCCGCGAAGGCCACGTCGCCCATGGGCAGCTCGGAGGTCTCGATGAGCAGCCGGGCGGTCTGCGCGCGCTGGGCCCTCGCCAGGGCGAGCGGGCCGGCCCCGAGCTCGGCGTTGAGCTGCCGCTCCACCTGGCGGGTGGAGTACCCGAGCCTCGTCGCGAGCCCCGGTACGCCCTCCCGGTCGACGACCCCGTCCTGGATCAGCCGCATCGCGCGTGCGACGGCGTCGGCCCGTGCGTTCCACTCCGGCGAGCCGGGGCTGGTGTCGGGCCGGCACCGCTTGCAGGCGCGGAACCCGGCCTGCTGACAGGCGGCGGCGCTGGGCAGGAAGGTCATGTTCTCGACCTTCGGCGGTACGGCGGGGCAGCTGGGCCGGCAGTAGATCCGGGTGGTCAGCACGGCGGTGAAGAACCAGCCGTCGAAGCGGGCGTCCTTCGACTGCACGGCCCTCACGCAACGCTCGGTATCGGTGTGCATGGCTCCAGGATCCGGGGCGGAGTCGCCTGCGGCTGGCGGTTTTCCGACATCAAGGCTACGACGGGGGGCCGGGCGGGGCCGGGTCCGGCGGTGGGGCGGGGGTCGTCCGGGGTAGGCATGATTTATGGCCCCACGGCGGCACAGAAAAGTGCCAGGCGGTCCGGGCCAACAAATCACGTTTTACACCCCGGACAACCCCCGCCCCACCACCGGCCCCGCCCCCGCCCTCAGGCGCGTGTACCGGCAGGAGGGGTCGGCGGCGGGGCGGGGAGTGTCCGGGGTGTAAAACGTGATTTGTTGGCCCTCACTCCGGAGTGCTGTGTCACCCCGCCCGTGGGGCCATAAATCATGCCTACCCCGGACACTCCCCGCCCCGCCGCCGACCCCGCCCCCCGGCAACGCCACCGCCGAGCTCCCGGCCCAGGGAAACGACAGAGGGCCCCGGATGCCATCGGCATCCGGGGCCCTCTTTCACAGCTGAGCTCAGCGCAGCGTAGCGGCTCGGGCTTCGCGGCGGTTGTGCCGGAACGTGTTCGCCCGGCGGGTCGTCGCGAACAGCGGAATGGTCGCCGCCATCGCGATCTGCAGGGCGCAGCCGGTCTGGAGCAGCAGCTGACCGCCCGGGGCGTCGAACGCCCAGGCCGCCAGCAGCCCCATCGCGCCGATGATCCAGCACAGCATCGCCACGGCGAGCACGCCCCGCGGCTTCGGGTACTCGACCCGGCTCACCATCAGCCAGGCCACCCCGATGATCGCCAGCAGGGTCGGGATGAACGGCAGCTCCAGCAGCACGATCGAGACGACCGTCAGCGCGCCGAAGGGGCTCGGCATGCCCTGGAACATGCCGTCCTTCATCGTCACGCAGCTGAATCTGGCGAGTCGCAGCACCACGGCGAGCAGCACCACGATCGCGGCCAGCGCCGACATCTTCTGGTGCGCGTCCACGGCGACCATGCCGTAGACGAGCACGAAGTAGGCCGGGGCCAGGCCGAAGCTGATCAGGTCGGACAGGTTGTCCAGCTCGGCACCCATCGGCGAGCTGCGCAGCTTGCGGGCCACGATGCCGTCGAAGAGGTCGAAGACCGCGGCGAGCAGCATCAGTATCACTGCCGTCGCGGCGCTGTTACGGGCCATGCCCGACTCGCCACTGCCGGTGAGGTGCGGGATGAGGATCCCGGTGGTGGTGAAGTACACCGCCATGAATCCGCACGTCGCGTTGCCGAGGGTGAGGGTGTCCGCTATCGACAGCCGCAGCGAGAGCGGCATGTCGTCCTCGGCGGACTCCTCCTCGGCAGGCTCGGGCACCCAGCCGGCGGCCGGAGTCTCAGGGTCAGTCACGGTCAATTCGTGTCACCCCCGCGGTGGTGGCCTGACCGACCTCGACCGCGACCTCGACACCCTCGGGGAGGTAGATGTCGACGCGGGACCCGAAGCGGATCAGACCGATGCGTTCGCCCTGCTCCACCTTGGTGCCGGCCGGCAGGTACGGGACGATGCGACGGGCGACGGCGCCGGCGATCTGCACCATCTCGATGTCGCCGAGCTCGGTGTCGAAGTGCCAGACAACGCGCTCGTTGTTCTCGCTCTCCTTGTTGAACGCCGGGACGAATCCGCCGGGGATGTGCTCCACGGACGTCACCGTGCCCGCGAGGGGCGCGCGGTTGACGTGGACGTTCAGCGGGCTCATGAAGATCGCGACCCGGGTCCGTCCGTCCTTCCACGGCATGATGCTCTGCACCACACCGTCGGCGGGGGAGATGACACGGCCCTGAGCGATCTCACGCTCGGGGTCGCGGAAGAACCACAGCATGCCCGCGGCGAGCGCGGTGGCGGGCACGGCCGCCGCGGCCCAGCGTCCGGACTTGCGGGCCCGGGTGAGGCTGAGCGCCGCGGTGGCGACGGTCGGCAGAAGCCACGGCGATGCTCCGCGCGCGAGGCGTACGCCAAGGAGGCTGTCGCGAGGTGCAGAGGTTTGGCTGTGGGGCATGGATGACCTTCGTAGCGGGTGATTGCCGCGCCGCAAACAGGGGGACGGGACGGCGGCTTTACTGGAATGCTATCGGTTGCACGCAACAACTGGGCAAGCCAGAAGCCGAGTCGATGACCGTCGGCCAGTGACTGGCAGTGACCCTTTCGCGACGAACCCATGGATGATTCGCCGCAAAAGGGACTTTCAGCCCTGGAGTCGGTACTCCTCGAGCAGGCGTCGCCCGATGATCATTTTCTGGATCTCGGCGGTACCTTCACCGATCAGCAGCATCGGAGCTTCCCGGTAGAGACGCTCGATCTCGTACTCCTTCGAGAACCCGTATCCGCCGTGAATGCGGAAGGCGTCCTCGACCACCTCCTTGCAGTACTCGGAGGCGAGGTACTTCGCCATCCCTGCTTCGAGGTCGTTTCGTTCCCCGGAGTCCTTTTTGCGTGCTGCATTGACCATCATCGCATGGGCGGCTTCGACCTTGGTAGCCATCTCGGCCAGCTTGAACTGAATGGCCTGGTGTTCGGCGATCGGCTTGCCGAAAGTGTGACGTTGCTGGGCATAAGAGACACCCAGCTCGAAGGCACGCTGAGCGACGCCACAGCCACGCGCCGCCACGTTCACGCGGCCGACCTCGACCCCGTCCATCATTTGGTAAAACCCTCGGCCCGTCTGGCCTCCGAGGACCCGATTGGCCGGAATGCGCAGTCCGTCCATGATGAGCTCGGTCGTGTCGACGCCCTTGTAGCCCATCTTGTCGATCTTGCCCGGGATGGTCAGACCGGGACGGACCTCACCGAAGCCCGGCTCCTTCTCGACGAGGAAGGTCGTCATCGACTTGTGGGGCGCCGTGCCCTCGGGGTGTCCTTCGTCACTTCGGACGAGAACGGCCACCAGGGTGGAGCTGCCGCCGTTCGTCAGCCACATCTTCTGGCCGTTCAGGACGTACTCGTCGCCGTCCTTCACCGCCTTCGAGGAGATGGCCGACACATCGGAGCCCAGCGCCGGCTCGGACATCGAGAACGCGCCGCGCACCTCGCCCAGCGCCATGCGGGGGAGGAAGTGGTCCTTCTGCTCCTGCGTGCCGTGCTGCTTGAGCATGTACGCCACGATGAAGTGGGTGTTGATGATGCCCGAGACGGACATCCAGCCCCGGGCGATCTCCTCGACGCACAGGGCGTACGTGAGAAGGGACTCACCCAGGCCGCCGTACTCCTCCGGGATCATCAGCCCGAAGAGGCCGAGCTCCTTGAGACCGTCGACGATCTGCTGCGGGTACTCGTCGCGGTGCTCCAGCTCGGTCGCGACCGGGATGATCTCCTTGTCGACGAACTCCCGGACGGTCTTCAGGATCTCCCGCTGGACGTCCGTGAGCCCGGCGGTCTGGGCGAGTCGGGCCATGGCTACTTCTCCTGGGTCTTCAGCTGGGGGCGGCCGGGCTGCTCGCCGCCGCGCTCCTTGATGTACGTCTCGGTCGGGACCATCACCTTGCGCCGGAAGACGCAGACGAGGGTGCCGTCCTGCTTGTAGCCCTTGGTCTCGACGTAGACGATGCCGCGGTCGTTCTTCGACTTCGACGGGGTCTTGTCGAGGACCGTGGTCTCGCCGTAGAGGGTGTCGCCGTGGAAGGTCGGCGCCACGTGCCGCAGGGACTCGATCTCCAGGTTGGCGATGGCCTTCCCGGAGACGTCCGGCACGGACATGCCGAGCAGCAGCGAGTAGATGTAGTTGCCCACGACCACGTTCTTGCCGAAGTCGGTGGTGTTCTCGGCGTAATTGCTGTCCATGTGGAGCGGGTGGTGGTTCATGGTCAGCAGACAGAAGAGGTGGTCGTCGTACTCGGTGACCGTCTTCCCGGGCCAGTGCTTGTAGACCGCCCCGACCTCGAACTCTTCGTAGGTGCGTCCGAACTGCATGGTGCTCAGGCCTCCGGGATCTCGAACTTGCTGGTGCGCTGCATGCCCGCCGCGCGCCCCTTGCCCGCGATGACCAGGGCCATCTTGCGGCTGGCCTCGTCGATCATCTCGTCGCCGAGCATCGCGGAGCCCTTCTTGCCGCCGGCCTCCGAGGTGCACCAGTCGTACGCGTCGAGGATCAGCTCGGAGTGGTCGTAGTCCTCCTGCGAGGGGGAGAAGACCTCGTTGGCCGCGTCGACCTGACCGGGGTGCAGCACCCACTTGCCGTCGAAGCCCAGCGCCGCCGCCCGGCCGGCCACCTCGCGGTAGGCGTCCACGTCACGGATCTGGAGGAAGGGGCCGTCGATCGCCTGCAGGTTGTGCATGCGGGCCGCCATCAGGATCCGCATCAGGATGTAGTGGTAGGCGTCCGCGCCGTAGCCGGGCGGCTGCATGCCCACGACCAGCGACTTCATGTTGATGGAGGCCATGAAGTCGGCCGGGCCGAAGATGATGGTCTCCAGCCGGGGCGAGGCGGCGGCGATCTCGTCGACGTTCACCAGGCCCTTGGCGTTCTCGATCTGTGCCTCGATGCCGATCTTGCCGACCTCGAAGCCCATGGTCTTCTCGATCTGCGTCAGCAGCAGGTCCAGGGCCACGACCTGCTGGGCGTCCTGCACCTTCGGCAGCATGATGCAGTCGAGGTTCTGGCCGGCGCCCTCGACCACCGTGATGACGTCGCGGTACGTCCAGTGCGTGGTCCAGTCGTTGACGCGCACGACCCGGGTCTTGCCCGTCCAGTCGCCGTTGTTCAGCGCGTCCACGATCGTGTGGCGGGCGCCTTCCTTGGCGAGCGGCGCGCAGGCGTCCTCCAGGTCCAGGAAGACCTGGTCGGCCGGCAGGCCCTGGGCCTTCTCGAGGAACCGCGGGTTCGAGCCGGGCACCGCGAGGCAGGAGCGGCGCGGGCGGAGACGGTTCACCGGGTGGACAGGCGTGGTCATGCGGGGACCTCCGTGCTTGCAAGGTGTGCGGTGTCGTGAAGGGGGTCGAGCTTGTTCGCTTTGCGGATCTCGTCGACGATACGTCCGATGATCTCCGTGATGCCGAAGTCCTTCGGGGTGAAGACGGCGGCCACGCCGGCCGCCTTCAGCGCCACGGCGTCCGCGTTCGGAATGATGCCCCCGACGATGACGGGGATGTCACCCGCCCCCGCCAGACGGAGCCGCTCCAGGACGTCCGGGACGAGGGCGCTGTGCGAGCCGGACAGGATGGACAGTCCCACGCAGTGCACGTCCTCGGCCAGCGCCGCGGAGGAGATCTCCTCCGGGGTCAGCCTGATGCCCTGGTAGACCACCTCGAAGCCCGCGTCGCGGGCCCGGACGGCGATCTGCTCGGCGCCGTTGGAGTGCCCGTCCAGACCCGGCTTGCCGACCAGCAGGCGCAGCCGGCCCGAGCCGAGCTCGTCGGCCGTACGGGCCACCTTCGCGCGGACCTCGTGCATCGGGGTGCCGGGCTCGGCGGTGACCGCGACGGGGGCCGAGGAGACCCCGGTCGGGGCGCGGAACTCGCCGAACACCTCGCGCAGCGCGCTCGACCACTCGCCCGTGGTGACACCGGCCCGGGCGCACTCCAGGGTGGCCTCCATCAGGTTCTCGGTGCCGGCCGCGGCCTCCTTGAGGCGCTCCAGGGCCTGCCGGGTGGTGGGGAAGACGAAGGGATCGCCGTTCCCCTGCCGGTCCGAGGACTCCTGACGCTCCGCCCGCCAGCGGACGATGCGCTCGACGGTGAGCGCCTCCGTTGCCGGGTCGACCGTCATGATGGCGCCGTCCAGGTCGGAGGTGAGCGGGTTCTCCTCGGTCTGCTGGAAGCAGTTGACACCGACGATCTTGTCCTCGCCGGCCTCGATCCGGGCCCGCCGCTCGGCGTGCGAGGAGACCAGCTCGCCCTTCAGGTACCCGGACTCGACGGCGGCCATGGCGCCGCCCATCTCCTGGATCCGGTCGATCTCGGCCAGGCAGTCGGCGACCAGGGAGTCGACTTTGGCCTCGATGACGTGGGATCCGGCGAAGATGTCCTCGTATTCCAGCAGGTCGCTCTCGAGCGCGAGGACCTGCTGGATGCGCAGCGACCACTGCTGGTCCCAGGGCCGGGGCAGGCCCAGCGCCTCGTTCCAGGCGGGCAGCTGCACGGCGCGGGCGCGGGCGTCCTTGGAGAGGGTGACCGCGAGCATCTCCAGCACGATGCGCTGGACGTTGTTCTCCGGCTGCGCCTCGGTCAGACCCAGCGAGTTGACCTGGACGCCGTACCGGAAGCGGCGCTGCTTGTCGTTCTCGATGCCGTAGCGCTCGCGGGTGACCTTGTCCCAGATGCGGCTGAAGGCGCGCATCTTGCACATCTCCTCGATGAAGCGGACGCCCGCGTTCACGAAGAAGGAGATGCGGGCGACGACCTCGCCGAAGCGCTCCTCGGGCACCTGGCCCGAGTCGCGCACCGAGTCGAGGACCGCGATCGCCGTGGACATCGCGTACGAGATCTCCTGGACCGGGGTGGCCCCGGCCTCCTGGAGGTGGTACGAGCAGATGTTGATCGGGTTCCACTTGGGGATGTGGTTGACCGTGTACGCGATCATGTCCGTCGTCAGGCGGAGGGACGGCCCCGGCGGGAAGACGTGCGTCCCGCGCGAGAGGTACTCCTTGACGATGTCGTTCTGGGTGGTGCCCTGGAGCTGGGAGACGTCCGCTCCCTGCTCCTCGGCGGCCACCTGGTAGAGCGCCAGCAGCCACATGGCGGTGGCGTTGATCGTCATCGAGGTGTTCATCTGCTCCAGGGGTATGTCCTGGAACAGCCGCCGCATGTCGCCCAGATGGGAGACCGGGACCCCGACCCGGCCCACCTCGCCGCGGGCGAGGATGTGGTCGGGGTCGTAGCCGGTCTGGGTCGGCAGGTCGAACGCGACCGACAGACCCGTCTGGCCCTTGGCGAGGTTGCGGCGGTACAGCTCGTTGGACGCCTCGGCCGTGGAGTGGCCGGCGTACGTCCGCATGAGCCACGGACGGTCCTTCTGGCGCTCTGTCATCTCAGGCGATCCTTATGGCCTTTGAGCCGACTCAGACGTTGCGGAAGCGGTTGATCGCGTCGAGGTGCTGGGCGCGCATCTCGTGGTCGCGGACGCCGAGGCCCTCCTCCGGCGCGAGAGCGAGGACGCCGACCTTGCCCTGGTGGAGGTTGCGGTGGACGTCGTAGGCGGCCTGGCCGGTCTCCTCCAGGGAGTAGACCTTCGACAGGGTGGGGTGGATCCTGCCCTTGGCGATCAGGCGGTTGGCCTCCCACGCCTCGCGGTAGTTCGCGAAGTGCGAGCCGATGATGCGCTTGAGCGACATCCACAGGTAGCGGTTGTCGTACT
>NZ_JBIAVU010000024.1:0-115606 GCF_042894695.1 Streptomyces sp. NPDC001513 | reverse complement strand
CAAGTACGTCCAGTACTCGGGCGCCCCTCCGCCTTGCGATGCACGGCGCCAGACGACGCGGGCTTAACCGGCAAGATCCAAAAGAGACGACCTAGCCGTCCGGCGAGGGCGGGTTCCGCTGCGCGGAGCCCGCCCGGCCTCAGACCGTGAGCAGCAGTTTGCCCACGTGGGTGCTGGATTCCAGGACCCGGTGGGCTTCGGCCGCCTCCCGCATCGGGAAGGTCGCGTGGACCACCGGGCGGATCCGGCCCGCGGACACCAGCGGCCACACGTGCTCCCGTACGGCCGCGACGATGGCCGCCTTCTCCTCCAGCGGGCGGGCCCGCAGCGTGGTGGCGGTGATCGCCGCACGCTTGGAGAGCAGCGCGCCGAGGTTCAGCTCGGCCTTCACGCCGCCCTGGAGCCCGATCACCGCGAGCCGGCCGTTCACGGCCAGGGCGTCCACGTTCCGGGAGAGGTACTTCGCGCCCATGATGTCGAGGATCACGTCCGCGCCGGCCCCGCCCGTGGCCGCCTTCAGCTCCGCCACGAAGTCCTGCTCGCGGTAGTCGATCAGGATGTCGGCGCCCAGCTCCTTGCAGCGCGCCAGCTTCTCCGGGCCGCCCGCCGTCACGGCGACCGTGGCGCCCACGGCCTTCGCCAGCTGGATCGCCATCGTCCCGATGCCGCTGGACCCGCCGTGCACGAGCAGGGTCTCGCCGGGACGCAGTCCGGCCACCATGAACACGTTGGACCAGACCGTCGTGACGGCCTCGGGCAGCGCGGCCGCCGTCACCAGGTCCACGCCCGCCGGGACCGGCAGCAGCTGGCCGGCCGGAACGGCCACCCGCTGCGCGTACCCGCCGCCCGCCAGCAGGGCGCACACCTCGTCGCCCACCGACCAGCCGGACACCCCCGGCCCGATCGAGGCGATCCGCCCGGAGCACTCCAGCCCCGGATAGGGCGAGGTGCCGGGCGGCGGGTCGTAGAACCCCTGGCGCTGAAGGACGTCGGCGCGGTTCACGGCGCTCGCCGCGACCTCGACGAGGACCTCGCCGTCGCCCGCCACCGGATCGGGTACGTCGGTCCAGACGAGGGCCTCGGGGCCGCCGGGCTGCTCGATGGTGATCGCATGCATGGCCCGGAGGCTACGCGAACTCGCCCCTACTCGGCAGGGCCCAGGGTCGCGGGGCGCGTGCCGGACGGAGCCGCACGGACGATGGTGATGAGACGGTCCGTCAGCTGGATCGGGCTCGCGTGCGGATCGTCGTAGGCGAGCAGCCGGTGTCCGCGCAGGACGTTCACCACCAGGTCCTCGGTGTCCCGCACCGACTTGCCCACCTCGGACTTGCGGGCGGGCCGTTCGATCAGGTCGAGGCCGCTGCCCTGGTGGATCAGGTCCTCCATCACGGTGCCCGCGCTCGGGCTGAGCACCGAGAGGCCCAGCAGCCGGCCGGCCGCGCTCGCGCTCGTGATGACGGCGTCGGCGCCGGACTGGCGCAGCAGCGGGGCGTTCTCCTCCTCGCGCACCGCCGCGACGATCTTCGCCCCGCGGTTGAGCTGCCGGGCCGTCAGCGTGACCAGGACCGCCGTGTCGTCCCGCTGGGTGGCGATGACGATCTGACGGGCCTTCGGCAGCTCGGCGCGCAGCAGCACCTCGGAGCGGGTGGCGTCGCCGACCACCCCGGTGAGCCCCTCCGCGTTGGCCATGTCGATCACCTTGGCGCTCGGGTCGACGATGACGACCTGCTCCTTGCTGAGGCCGGTGGCCAGCAGCGTCTGGAGGGCCGAGCGGCCCTTGGTGCCGAAGCCGACGACGACCGTGTGGTCACGCAAATTCTTCCTCCAGCGCTTCAGCCGCCACTCTTCCCGGGTCCGTTCCGTCAGGACTTCCAGGGTGGTGCCGACCAGGATGATCAGGAACAGCACCCGCAGCGGCGTGATCAGCAGGATGTTCACCAGCCGTGCGCTGTCGCTGTACGGGACGATGTCGCCGTACCCGGTCGTCGACAGCGTGACGGTCGCGTAGTAGACGCAGTCGAGGAAGTCGACCTGCTCGTTGGCGTTGTCGTGGTAGCCGGCGCGGTCCAGCCACACGATGAGGACCGTCAGGAAGAGCACGAAGAGGGCCATCAGCAGGCGCTTGGTGACCTGCCTCAGCGGCTGTTCGACGATCCGCTTGGGCAGTTTGATGCGCCGGGAGACGAGCCTCTCGTCGGCTTCGCGGGCCATGGCGTCCTGGCCGTGAAGTTTCACGTGAAACATCCCCCGGAAGTCCACGGCAGATCGAGGATCTCCAGCTCCTGCCCGGAGCGCGCGCCCTTCGGCGGTACGACGGCCAGCGCGTCGGCGGCCGCCACACCGCGCAGCATCGCCGGTCCGTGGTAGCGCAGCGGCACCGCGTGCTCGTCGCTCAGCAGCACCGGGACCAGCCGCGTGTCGTACGGGTGGCCGGGTACGTCGCCCTGGACCGGCGCCGTGTAGCGGGGGCGATTGCGGCGGCCGGCGAGGGCGCGCAGCAGGGGCTCGGCGAGGGTCAGCAGCCCGGAGACGGCGGCCAGGGGGTTCCCGGGCAGCCCGACCAGGTGCCGTCCGTCCGCCCGGTCGCCGATGCGGGCCAGCAGCATCGGGTGCCCGGGGCGTACCGCCACCCCGTCGACCAGCAGCTCGGCGCCCGCCTTGTGCAGTACCGGGTGGACGTGGTCGACGGGCCCGGAGGCGGTGCCGCCGGTGGTCACCAGCACGTCGGCGGTGGACCCGGTGACGGCGTCCAGCAGGGCCGCGGCCCCCGCCGGGTCGTCGCCGAGCCTTCGCGTGCCGATGACCTCGGCGCCCAGCCGGGCGAGCCAGGGGCCGAGCATGGGGCTGAGGGCGTCGCGGATCAGCCCGTCGTGCGGGAGGCCCTCGGTGAGCAGCTCGTCGCCGAGGACGAGGATCTCGACGCGGGGCCGGGGCCGGGTGGCCAGCTCGTCGTACCCGGCGGCCGCGGCGAGGCCGAGCACGGCCGGGGTGACCAGGGAACCGGCGGGCAGCAGCAGGTCCCCGGAGCGGCACTCCTGGCCGCGCGGGCGGATGTCCTGGCCGGTGAGGACGGGCCGGTCGGCGAAGAGCTGGGTGCCCGCCTCGCGGCAGTGCTCGGTGCGGATGACGGCCGTGGTGTCGGCGGGGATCCGGGCGCCGGTGGCGATCCGTACGGCCTCGCCGTCCGCGAGGGGCGCGGGCCGGTCGGAACCGGCCAGGACCCCGGCGCCGGTCCGGACGCTCCAGGGGCCGGGACCGGCGACGGCCCAGCCGTCCATGGCGGAGGTGTCGAAGGACGGCAGGTCGGTCAGCGCCTCCAGGGGCGCGGTCAGGACCTCGCCCAGGGCGTCGGCGAGGGGAACCCGGTGCGTACGGGCCCGCACCCCGGCCCCGGCGTGGACGGCGGCCTCCCGGGCGCGCGGCCAGGAGGCGGCCCGGTGGTCGCCGGCCCCGCCGCCCTCGGGGGCGCGGCTGACCAGGGCCAGGGCCTCGTCGAGGGCCCGTTCGGCGGAGTTCGCGGGGGTCATCCGGAGCCGTTCTGTTCGGCGGCGGCGCCGCCCGCTGCGTCGGGCCCCGGCTCGGCCTCGGCCTCGGCGGCCCAGCGCAGCGCCAGGTCGGCGGCCTTGCGGGAGGCTTCGGCGACGGCCTGGGCGGGGTCGGCGCCGGTGGCGGCGGCTTGGGCGGCCGCGTAACCGACCAGGAAGGTGGTCAGCGGGGCGGCGGGGCGGGCGACGCCGTGGGCGGCGTCCCGGGCGAGGTCGAGCAGGGTCTTGACGTCGACGTCGAGGTCGATGCCCAGCTCGTTCTTGGCGGCGGTCATCCATTGGTCCAGCACGGTTCCATGCTCCCTGATGCGGGCCCGGGCGGCCGCGAGATCGTCCCAGGTGTCGCAGTCGAACGAGGCGAGTGGCTGCGCCGTGACGCGGGCGAGGTCCAGTGCGGAGGTGAGCGCGCGGAGCGGGAGCCCGGTGAGCGTGCCGTGTTCCGTGGCCAGCAGGGCGATCTCGCGGCGCAGCGGCTCGGCGCGGTAGGCGGCGACAAGCGGCTGGTCCCGGCCCTCGGGGTCGCGCAGCATCGCCCCGTCCGGGCCGGGCGCGTCGAGCAGCGCCCGTACGGTCGCCCGGTCCAGGAACGGCAGGTCCGCGGAGAGTACGAGGACCAGCTCGGCGGTGGTCCCGCGCAGCCCGGCGTCCAGTGCGGCCACGGGGCCGCCGCCGGGCGGGTCCTCCCGGGTCCAGCGGACCGGGCGCGCGGTGGGTCGGCGGCCGCCGACCACGACGGTGGTCAGGGCGTCGGGGCAGGCGTCGAGGACGCGGTCGAGGAGGGCGCGGCCGCCGACGCTCAGCGCGGGCTTGTCCGCCCCGCCGAGGCGCTGCGCTGCGCCGCCGGCCAGCACGATCGCGTCGTAGCTCATGCCCATGAGTATGCGCGGACCATGTCCCCTGCGGGGGACCGCACTTACCCCGGGCTTATCCGGGTGGTCCGGCGCGCCTCAAACGCAGGCGAGGCTGGATCGGGTGAAAAGAGAAAAGGGTCCGGATGCGTGGTGCATCCGGACCCTGCGAGTTACAGGTACGGGCCCGAGCGGATCGCGCCGTGGCCGCCGTCATCGTCGTCGTCGTGGGGGCCGCCCGGCGGGAGGGCGCGCCGCATCTGTTCCAGCTGGGCCCGCGCCGCCATCTGCTGCGCGAACAGGGCCGTCTGGATGCCGTGGAAGAGACCCTCCAGCCAGCCCACCAACTGTGCCTGCGCGATGCGCAGTTCCGCCTCGGAGGGAATGGCCTCCTCGGTGAACGGGAGGGACAGGCGCTCCAGTTCCTCCACGAGCTCCGGGGCCAGACCGTCCTCCAGCTCCTTCACCGAGGCGGCATGGATGTCCTTGAGCCGGACCCGGCTCGCCTCGTCGAGAGGCGCGGCGCGTACCTCTTCCAGGAGTTGCTTGATCATGCTGCCGATGCGCATGACCTTGGCGGGCTGTTCGACCATCTCCGTCACCGGGACCTCGCGCGACTCGTCATCGGCGTCGCCGACGGCCGTCCCGTCCTGTCCCACGATCAGGACGTGCGGGGGACTGTCCTGCGACCGTTCACTCCTCGGCATCTCCATGCCGTCATTCTCTCGCACACCTTCGTTCTCACACGGTGTGCCCCCGTACAGTCGTGATCCACCCTGTACGGGGGCACCAGGATTACTGCGCGGTCCGGCGGGCCAGGGCGCCGCTGGAGCGGGTGACCAGCGCCGCCAGCAGGGCCGCGCCGAGCGGGACCACGACGATCAGCTGGGCGAGGGTCTCCCACGGCACGGAGATCGGCACGTAGGGCACGGCCTCCTGCACCGACACGTAGCCCTTGCCGAGCTGGTACTGGTAGAGCGCGTCCAGTTCCCTTCGCTGCACCATGCGCAGCCCGACCGCGGGCAGGATCCCGGCCGCCGAGCCGAGGACGACGCCCATCAGGGCGACCACCCCGCACTGGAAGCCGCTCAGCGTCCGCCGCACGCGCGGCGCCGCGCCCACGGCCGCCAGGGTCTTCAGATCGGCCTCCGCGTCGGCCTGGGCGAGCCCGGTGGCGATGCCGGCCGCGCCGATGGTGACCAGGCCCGCGAAGACGGTCAGGGCGAGCAGCCCCAGGCTGTCGTTGCCCTGGTAGCCCTCTTCGATGCGCATGTCGGCCTCGACGCCCATGCGGTCGATCTCCCCGGCGATCTTCTGCCGCTGCTGGCTGCTCGCCGTCCCGTCGAGGGTGAAGTACGAACCGGCCGCCGCGGTGGACAGCCCGGCGGCCTTGGCCGCGGCGGGCGGCAGGACCAGTTGGATGCCCCAGCCGTCGGCGGTCTCGGGTGCCAGGTGGACGGGAAGGATCTTGTCCTCGCCGACAGGATCCTCGCCGAGCGCGGGTGTGGGGTTGACGCCCTCCTTGGCGACGATCACCCGCAGGTTGATCTTGCCGTCCTTGACCTGGCGCTTGTCGAAGGAGACGGCGCGGCCCTCCTTGAGGGCGGCCACGGAGCCCGGGTCGGTGACCGCCAGCACGCTCAGCAGCTTCTCGTCGGCGACGACCACCGCGTTCTGGATGATGCGCGGGCTGTCCGTGCAGCGCCAGTCCTGGCGCAGGGTTCGGGCCTGGTCCGAGGTGAAGGCGTCAGGTCCTCCGGGCGCGTCGTAGAGCGGGCAGCGCTGCTCCTTGGGCTTGATGATCTCGACGCGGCCGCAGCCGGGTTCCCGGGAGAACGACTCGCAGCTCGGCATGCCGACGACCAGCCGGTCGAAGTCCGCCCGGACCGCCACCGGGAGCTCCTTGGAGAGGGCGACGCGCAGGGCCGGCACCTCCTTATAGGCGCTGTTCTCCCTGGTGTCCAGCACTCCGGCGCCGTGCGGCAGGTCGGCGAGGTACTCGTGCCGCATCTGCAGGTCCCGGCTGTGTTCGTACGTCGCCACCGCGACGGTGCCGGCGACGGCGGCCAGGACCGCGGCCACGGCGGGCGCCGTACGCCCCCGGTTGCGCACGGCGTCGCGCAGCGCGAGCCGCGGCGACAGCGGCAGCCAGCGACCGAGCCGGCCGAACAGGCCGACCAGGACCGGGGTGAGGGCGACGATGCCGAGCTCGGCGAGGGCGCTGCCGCCCGCGACGACGGTGGCGCCCATCCTCGACGCGGTGCCGTACAGGGCGATCATGGCGCCCGCGGCGACGGCGATCAGGCCGAGGACCGGCAGCACCCGGTTGGCGCGGCGCACTCCGCGGCGGCCGGTCAGCGAGGCCAGCACGGTCTGCCGGGACGCGGTGACGGCGGGGACGATCGCGGACAGCAGGCCGGTCACCACGGCGAGCAGGGCGATGCCGGCCAGTTCCAGCGGGCGGAAGTCGAGGCCGCCGAAGCGGACGCCGAGCTGGTCCTCCAGCACGGGGCGGAGCGCGATGGTGAGCACCACGCCGACGACGGTGCCGATGACAGCCGACGCGGCGCCGATGACCAGGCCGCCGGAGAGCACGATGGAGCGGATGTGGCGCCGGTCGCCGCCGTTGGCGCCGACCAGGCCGAGCTGGCGGCGCGAGCGCCGGGCGCCGACCGCGAAGGCCGGTCCGGCGAGCAGGCAGATCTCCAGCATGGCGAGGCCCACGACGGTGGCCAGGACGGCCATGTCGGAGGCGCTGCTCGCGTCCAGCTGGTACTGCTCCTTGGGTTCCTGCTGGAAGAGCGGTACGTCGGCATCGGCGGGCGGGTTCAGCAGGACGGCGCGGGAGACGACCACCAGGGACTTGGTGTTGGCCGCCTTGACCATGTTCCACGTGAAACCATCGCCGCCGACCTTGACCAGGAAGGTGACGTTGGGGCGGAGTCCGAGGGCGCCGGAGGCCTCGAGAGCCCGGTCGAGCGGGGCGATCAGGGTGCCCGGCGGGGCGAGGATCTCGGCCTTGGCGAGCTCGCTGGGGAGCTCGTACGCCCCGACGATCTTGTACGAGGTGGTCGCGCCGCGCGGGGTGACCGTGGAGCCGACGAAGAGGCCGGAGTTCTCCAGGAAGGCGGTGGTGGCGGCGACCTCGCCGGCGCGCTCGGGCAGCCGGCCGCGGTCGAGCGTGAACATGCCGTCCACCAGCGGGCTCTGCGTGTCGAGTTCGTGCAGATCGGCGTCGAGCAGACCGTGCTTGGTGCGGATCTTGCCGAAGCCCACGGAGTCCTTGACGACCTGGGCCCCGGCCGGGAGCACGGACGTGTCCAGGTCCTGCGGGGGCTCCGGCGGCACCGACGCGCCGTCGAGCTTCTCGAAACCGCCGACGGGCGTGGAGCTGGTGCCGTCCGGCAGCTGGTAGACGGCCACGCCCATGCGCGAGTGGCTCACGCGGGCGTCGGCGGTCCCGATCTTGCGCGAGAGGGTCTGCTCGGGGGAGAGCTCGGCGCTGCGCAGGGTGAGGTCGGCGGCGCTCACGCCGATGATCGGCAGGGCGATCATCGAGAGGACCAGGGCGCTGCGGCCCTTGGCCCGCCAGGCGTCGCGGCGGGCGATGCGCAGGGCCGCGACCCAGGAGTGGTACCAGCCTTGGAGCGAGGAGGTCACTGGCCGGCCGCCTGCCCGGAGAGGAGCGAGTCGGGCCGGCTGCGCAGGGTCTCGTCGACGACGCTGCCGTCCCGCAGGAAGACCACGCGGTCGGCCCAGGCGGCGAACCGCGGCTCGTGCGTGACCAGGACCCCGGCCGCGCCCGCGTCGCAGCGGGAGCGCAGCAGGGAGAGGACGGACTCGCCGGTCTCGGAGTCGAGGGCGCCGGTGGGCTCGTCGGCGAGGACGAGGCGGCGGTCGCCCACGAGGGCGCGGGCGATGGCCACGCGCTGCTGCTGGCCGCCGGACATCTCGTCGGGGAAGCGGTCGGCGAGCGCGCCGAGGCCCATCTCCTCCAGCGCGGCGAGCGCGGACACCCGCGCCTTGCGGGCGGAGGTCCCGTCGAGTTCCCGGGGCAGGGCCACGTTCTCGACGGCGGTGAGGGCCGGGATCAGGTTGTAGTCCTGGAAGACGTACCCGATGCTGCGGCGGCGCAGGGTGGCCAGCTGCTTGCGGCTCGCCGCGGTGATGTCGGTGCCTTCGACTATGACCCGGCCGCTGCTCGGGGTGTCGAGGCCGCCCGCGAGGGTCAGCAGCGTGGACTTGCCGGAGCCGGACGGGCCCATGACGGCGACGAGTTCGCCGGGGAAGACCGAGAGGTTGATCCCGCGCAGGGCGTGCACTTCGGTGGCGCCGCTGCCGTGGGTGCGGACGAGTTGGTCCAACTGCAGTACGGGCTGCTGGGGCTGGTGCTGATCAGGCATGAGGGTTCCCCCCTGGAACGGTGGTTCAGCCTCGCCGCGTGCGGGCGGTGCGGGGCCGGCTGGTGGTGGTCGGTGCCGTGGTCTCGGCGGCGGTGGCCTGGGGCGGTTCGGCTTCGTCGGCTCTCCGGTCGGCCGGCAGGGAGAGCCGTACGAGCCGGGCTTCGGAGTGGTCGAGCCAGCGGGCCTCGGCCTCGGTCTGGAAGATCAGCTGTTCCAGGACGAGCAGCCAGGCCACGTCGTCGCGTTCGCGGGACTGCCCGCTCTCGACCGCGGCGAGCGCCGTGGCCTTGAGCCGGGTGTAGTCCTGCATCGCCTTGATGGTGGCGTGGCGCTGGGACTGGATGACGGCGCGGATGTCCACTCCGGGCGCGCCCACGGCCATCGCGAGCTTGATGGCGAGCTCGTCGCGGGGCGGGTTGGCCCGGTCGACGGGGCGCTCGTACCACTCGCGCAGTTCGGCGCGCCCGGTGTCGGTGATGGCGTACAGGGTGTGCCCGGCGGCGTCCTCGCCGTCGGGGGCGACGAGACCGTCGCGTTCGAGACGGGCGAGGGTCGTGTACACCTGCCCGACGTTGAGCGGCCAGGTGGAGCCGGTGCGGGATTCGAACTCGGTGCGCAGCTGGGAGCCGTACCGAGGACCCCGTTCCAGCAGGGCGAGAAGCCCGTGACGGATCGACATACTGAGTATGTATACCGAGTATGTTCACGCTCGGCAACCATCCCCAGGCGTACGCCGGAAGGCGGACCCCCGTCACGCGGCTCGCCGCCGGAGCCCCTAGATGCTCCGGCGCAGCCGCACGCCGAGGTAGCCCAGGCCCAGTCCCATCAGGGCGAATCCGGTGCCGAGCGGCAGTATGTGCGCGGCCAGGTCGGCGGCCCGGTCGTTCGGTTCGGTGCCGAGTGCGGTGTCCTCCCCGTGCGGGCCGCGCGGGGAGGACGCCGCACTCGGCGCCACGGCCGGTGGCGACGCCGGTGGCGGCAGCGGGGGCGGCAGCGACGGAGCCGCAGGGGTGGCGGGCCGGGCGTGCGGACGGACCGGCAGAGGCCGGGCGGCCACGGCGAGCTCCGGGTTGGCGGGCTCGCCCACCGGCCGCCCGGGGCGCTCCCGCCCCACGCCGGCGAAGCTGCCGGCGAGCTCGCGGTGGGCCTCGTCCGTCGGGGTGGGCGAGGCGGGTGAGGTGCGCGAGGCGGCGCCCGGGGACAGGGCGAAGGGGCCGGCGTACGCGGAAGCGGCAGGCGCGAGGGCGGCGGCGACCAGGGCGGCACAGGCCAGCCAGCGCGGCGGACGGAAGCCTTGGATCACGGGGAGCCCCTCCCGTCCCGAGCGGCCGAGTCGTTCGCTCAGCGTCAGAGATATGCGCCCAGATTTACATAGTGGGGCAAAAGCGGCATCCCGGGCGCCCCATCGGGGTGCCCGGGATGCCGGTGTGTCGTGAGGTGCCTCTGCCGGGGGCTGCCCCGGACCGCTCTGAACTGCTCTGAACTGCTCTGAACTGCTCCGGACCGTTCCGGGCTGCTGCGGGCTACTCCGGATTGCCGGACGACACGGTCAGCGTGTACTCCGTGCCTTCCTTGTCGATCTTGTCGCCGGCGGCCGGCGACTGCATCAGCACCGTGTCCTTGCCGTAGACGGCCTCGTCCTTGTATTCGATCTTGTACTTGCCGCGCGAGGCCTGGATGCACTCCTTCACGGAGAGCAGGTTCTTGTACTTGAGGTCCGGCGCCGAGTACTTGCCGGCCTCGCTGTAGTGCTTCACCGGCTCCGAGCACTTCTTCGGGTCGATCGTGCGCGAGGTGTCGGGCCCCTTGAACCCGGCCTTGGCCGAGGCCGACGCCGCCGTGGAGGCACCCGGGTCCGCCGTGGTGCCCTCCTTCTTGTCGTCGTCGCCGTTCATCGAGATCGCCGCGATCAGACCGCCGACGGCCAGCAGCGCCACCGCGATCGCCCCCGCGAGCACCGGCATGTTCTTCTTGCCGCCGCCGCCCGCCGCGGACTGGTTCTGCGTGCCCACCGGGGAGATCGTGTACGGCTGCCCGGTCTGCTGCACCGTGTACGGCTGCGGCGCGGGCGTGTGCGGGTAGGCGTAGCCGCCCTGTGCGTGCGCCTGCGGGGGCGGCGTCGGCGCGTACGGCGCGGGCGTCGGGGTGTGCGGGGCCTGGTACGGCTGCTGCACCGACTGCGGCGGCGCCTGGAACCCGGAGTCCACCGGCGGGAACACGGCCGAGCCCACGCCCGCACCGCTGCTCAGCGGTCCCTGGCCCTGGACGATGACCGGCGCCCCGGTGTGCCCGGAGCCCAGCACCCGCGCGACCTCGTCGCCCATGGCCGCGGCCGTGGGGAAGCGCTCGTTCGGGTTCTTCTTCAGGGCCCGCGCCACCAGCGCGTCCATCGCCGGGGTCAGCGAGCGGTTGACGGAGGACGGGGCGACCGGCTCCTCCTGCACGTGGGCGTACGCGATGGCCAGCGGCGAGTCCGCGTCGAAGGGGATCCGCCCGGTCAGCAGCTGGAACAGCATGATGCCGACCGAGTACAGGTCGGAGCGGGCGTCCACCCCGCGCCCGAGCGCCTGCTCGGGCGAGAGGTACTGCGGGGTGCCGACGACCATGCCGGTCTGGGTCATCGAGGTGACCCCCGACTGCATGGCGCGGGCGATGCCGAAGTCCATCACCTTGACCACGCCGCGCTTGTTCACCATGACGTTGCCGGGCTTGATGTCGCGGTGGACGAGCCCCATCTCGTGGCTGGTCTCCAGGGCGGCCAGCACGTCGGCCGTCACCTTCAGGGCCTTGTCCGCCGGCATGGCCCCGTACTGGCGGATGTCCGCCTCCAGGACCGAGCCGAGGGGCTGGCCCTCCACGTATTCCATGACGATGTAGGGCATCACGGCGCCGTCGCCCGCGCGGGAGCCGCCGAACGTCACTTCGCCTTCGCCGGTGTCGAATACCGAGACGATGTTCGTGTGCGACAGTTTCGCTACAGCCTGGGCCTCGCGGCGGAACCGCTCGCGGAAGGACTGCTCGCGGCCGAGGTCGCTGTGCAGGGTCTTGATGGCGACCTGCCGGTCGAGCGCGGAGTCGTAGGCCAGGTACACGGAGGCCATGCCACCCGCGCCCAGCAAGTCCCTTAGCTGGTAACGGCCACCGGCCAGAGAGCCGCCCGCGTACTGGCCCTGAGTGCCGTCCTGGCTCATGACTGTTGCTTCCCCTCGGGATGTGTCCCCACGCCGCTGGCCGGGCGCATATGGCGCCCAGTCTGCCCGAGGGCAAGCAGACGTCAAGCCGGGTGCCCGTTCCGTGACCACATGGGCACAGGGTGGTCTTGTCCGAACGGTGACCGGTTCCGAGGCTGTAGCGTTCGTCGGAACACCAAAGAAGAGGACTACCGCTCAGCGGCGGCCGAGAGAGACGACGGCGAGGACTGATGGCACCCGAACCCGAGGGAAACGGCGCCGGGATGACCGATGGTCCTGAGCACTGGGGCGCCGGCGGCCTGGTGGGCGACGGCCGTTACCGGCTGACGCACCGGCTGGGCCGGGGCGGCATGGCCGAGGTCTTCGCGGCCGAGGACGTACGGCTGGGACGCACCGTCGCCGTGAAGCTGCTGCGCGCCGACCTGGCCGAGGACCCGGTGTCCAAGGCCCGCTTCACCCGCGAGGCGCAGTCCGTCGCCGGGCTGAACCACCACGCCGTCGTCGCCGTGTACGACTCGGGCGAGGACCGGGTCGGCCCGAACACCGTCCCCTACATCGTGATGGAGCTGGTCGAGGGCCGCACCATCCGCGACCTGCTGGTCAGCGCCGAGGCCCCGGGCCCCGAGCAGGCGCTCATCATCACCTCGGGCGTGCTCGAGGCCCTCGCGTACTCGCACCAGCACGGCATCGTGCACCGCGACATCAAGCCGGCGAACGTCATCATCACCGACGCCGGCGCGGTGAAGGTGATGGACTTCGGCATCGCCCGCGCCCTGCACGGCGTCCAGTCGACGATGACCCAGACCGGCATGGTCATGGGCACCCCGCAGTACCTGTCGCCCGAGCAGGCCCTCGGCAAGGCCGTGGACCACCGCTCCGACCTGTACGCGACCGGCTGTCTGCTCTACGAACTCCTCGCGCTGCGGCCCCCGTTCACCGGCGAGACCCCGCTGTCGGTGGTCTACCAGCACGTCCAGGACGCGCCCGTCCCGCCCTCGCAGCTGCCGGAGGGCCACCACATCCCGCAGGAGCTCGACGGGCTCGTCATGCGCTCCCTCGCCAAGGACCCGGACGACCGGTTCCAGAGCGCCGAGGAGATGCGCGGGCTGGTCCAGTACGCGCTCCAGATGCTGCACGACCAGGGGCCGAACACCGGCACCTGGAGCACCGGCCCGGTCACCATGGCCCTGCCGCACGGCCGCGGCGGCGC
Source organism: Streptomyces sp. NPDC001513 (assembly GCF_042894695.1). Taxonomy (NCBI): domain Bacteria; kingdom Bacillati; phylum Actinomycetota; class Actinomycetes; order Kitasatosporales; family Streptomycetaceae; genus Streptomyces; species Streptomyces sp. NPDC001513. The sequence goes on along the minus strand of NZ_JBIAVU010000024.1, from coordinate 102,409 downwards.
CGGCGCCACCACGGTCATGCCCGTGGCCGGGACCGGCGGACAGCGGCAGTACCCCGCGCACTCCTCGACCTCGCAGTTCCAGCAGCCGATGGTGCCGCCGCTGAACCCGGACGACGGCTCGGCGTTCCCCGGCGGCCGCGGGCCCGGCGGCAACGGCGGCGGCTACGACGGCTACGACGACCGCGGCGGCAACGGCAGCCGCTGGAAGATGTGGCTGTTCGCGGTGCTCGCGATCGTCGCGATCGCGGGCGGCGTGGCCTTCGCGGTCAACAGCGTGGGCGGCAAGGGCGACGAGAAGCAGACGCCGGGCACCAAGCCGAGCACCAGCGCCTCGCCGAGCGCGTCCAAGTCCCCGGACGCCCAGCCTTCGCACCAGGTCACGGAGAACACGCCCTCGAACAACGACAACCAGCCGACGCCGACCCGCAGCCGGACGCAGAGCTTCAGCCCGTCGAACTCGCCGACCGCCTCGCACTCGCCGACCGGTTCGACCTCGCCGTCCAACACGGCGACGACGAAGCCCTCGACGACCCCGTCGACCAAGCCCACGCCGACGGCGGCGACGAAGCCCCCGGAGACGGGCGGCCCCGGCGGCCTGTCCGAGGAGTGACGAACGAGGAATTCAGAGAAGATCAGAGTGCGTGCTGGTACTGCCGTTCGGGATTCCCGGCGAGCGAGTGCACGGTGATGAACTGGGGTTCGATCCGCATGTAGACGGGGTCGAAGATCGCGCCGTCCATGAAATGCGGACCCGGACCGAATAGTTCCAGTTCTGCGGTGGTCGGCTCGACGAGCTGCGCCGTTCCGGTGAACTGCACCGACCAGAGCTGCGGGTCCCCGGAATTGAAGTTGTCCGCCCCATAGGCCACCACACTCCCGTTGCACGCCTGGTGGTAGCCGAAACCGGAGTGCATTCTCAGCACGACCCTGCCGTCCACCACGATGTGCCGGGCGAGGGCGAGGAAGGGCAGCGCGCGCATGCTGGTGGCGACCCGGCCGTACGGCACCCGCCGCAGCAGTCCGATGGCGTGGAGTTCCTCTGGGGACATGACGTCCACTGTCCGCCACCGGCATCCCGCCGGGAAAGAGGAGCCCGCCCCGACGACCGGGGACGTTGGTCCCGAATGACACGGCGCGCCCGGGGGAACCCCGGCCACGGGTCCGGGAACCCCCGGCGGAGGGCCTTCTAGCGCTTCTCGGCCTGCAGGCGGGCCACGTAGGCGGCGGCCTGGGAGCGGCGCTCCATGCCCAGCTTCGAGAGCAGGCTGGAGACGTAGTTCTTGATGGTCTTCTCGGCCAGGTGCAGCCGCTCGCCGATGACGCGGTTGGTCAGGCCCTCGCCGATCAGGTCGAGGATCTTCCGCTCCTGCTCGGTGAGGTGGGAGAGCCGGTCGTCGCGCTTGCCGTTCTTGCCGTCGCGCAGCCGCTCCAGCACGCGGGCGGTGGCGACCGGGTCCAGCAGGGACTTGCCGGCGGCCACGTCGCGCACCGCGCCGAGCAGCTCGTTTCCGCGGATCGCCTTCAGTACGTAGCCCGAGGCGCCGGCCATGATCGCGTCGAAGAGCGCCTCGTCGTCGGCGAAGGAGGTCAGCATCAGGCACTTGACGTCCTCGTTCTGGGAGCGCACCTCGCGGCACACCTCCACACCGCTGCCGTCGGGCAGCCGGACATCGAGGACGGCCACGTCCGGGCGGGTGGCGGGGATGCGGACCAGGGCGTCCGCGGCCGTACCGGCCTCGCCGACGATCTCGATGTCCTGTTCGACCGACAAGAGCTCGTGGACGCCCCGACGTACCACTTCGTGGTCGTCCAGGAGGAATACCTTGATTTTTCCGTCTTCGCGCACGAAGTCAGTTTCACACACTCACCCCTTCCCTGCCGGAGTTACCCGGGATAACGTGCCGTTGTTCCCGGCCCCTGCAAGGCTGTGACCAGTGGTTGTTCCCGTTGTCGTGGATTTACTTGGAAATCCAAGCAAAAACGCAGGTCAAACGGGGTTTCGCAGTTATGCGGCGCACTGGGTAACGTGCATTGCGCAGGGCACTCGCCGGGGCACCTGTCACGCCTGAATCCCGTACGCGACGCGCACACACCCCGTGCGCTCGTCTCGGATGCAGGTGAGCCGCACTGGACCCCGGAGAACCCGGGTGCCGGACCGACGGAGGAGCACACGTGACCGTGGAGAGCACTGCCGCGCGCAAGCCGCGACGCAGCAGCGGCACCAAGCGGGCGGCAGGCGCGGCGAGCGCCGCCAAGCCCGCCGCTGCCACCGCGCAGACGCAGGATGTCGTACCTCAGCTCGTACAGCTGCTGACGCCCGAAGGGGACCGCGTCGACAACGCGGAGAACGCCGAGTTCGCCCCCTTCGTCGCCGACATCACCACCGAGGACCTGCGCGGGCTGTACCGCGACATGGTCATGACCCGCCGGTTCGACGGTGAGGCGACTGCCCTGCAGCGTCAGGGCGAGCTGGGCCTGTGGGCCTCGCTCCTCGGCCAGGAGGCCGCGCAGATCGGCTCCGGCCGGGCGCTGAACGACCAGGACTACGTCTTCCCGACGTACCGCGAGCACGGCGTGGCCTGGTGCCGCGGGGTCGACCCGACCAACCTGCTCGGCATGTTCCGCGGCGTGAACCACGGCGGCTGGGACCCGAACACCAACAACTTCCACCTCTACACGATCGTCATCGGCTCGCAGACGCTCCACGCGACCGGTTACGCGATGGGCGTGGCCAAGGACGGCGCCGACGCGGCCGTCATCGCCTACTTCGGCGACGGCGCGTCCAGCCAGGGCGACGTGATGGAGGCCTTCAACTTCTCCGCGGTCTACAACTCCCCCGTGGTGTTCTTCTGCCAGAACAACCAGTGGGCGATCTCCGAGCCGACCGAGCGCCAGATGCGCGTGCCGCTCTACCAGCGCGCGCAGGGCTTCGGCTTCCCCGGCATCCGCGTCGACGGCAACGACGTGCTGGCCTGCCTGGCCGTGACCCGCTGGGCCCTGGACCGGGCGCGCCGCGGTGAGGGCCCGACGCTGGTCGAGGCGTTCACGTACCGGATGGGCGCCCACACCACCTCCGACGACCCGACGAAGTACCGGCGGGACGAGGAGACGGCGGCCTGGGAGTCCAAGGACCCGATCCTGCGCCTGAAGGCCCACCTGCTGGCCACGGGCGGCGCCGACGAGGCGTTCTTCGCCGAGCTGGAGGCCGAGAGCGAGGCCATGGGCAAGCGCGTGCGCGAGGCCGTGCGCTCCATGCCCGACCCGGACACCATGGCGATCTTCGAGAACGTCTACGCGGACGGGCACGCGCTCGTCGACGAGGAGCGCGCACAGTTCGCCGCCTACCTCGCGTCCTTCGAGTCGGCCGAGGAGGGTCACTGATGGCTGTCGAGAAGATGTCGATCGCGAAGGCGCTCAACGAGTCGCTGCGCAAGGCCCTGGAGCAGGACCCGAAGGTCCTGATCATGGGTGAGGACGTCGGCAAGCTGGGCGGTGTCTTCCGGATCACCGACGGCCTGCAGAAGGACTTCGGCGAGGAGCGGGTCATCGACACCCCGCTCGCCGAGTCGGGCATCGTCGGCACCGCGATCGGCCTGGCCCTGCGCGGGTACCGGCCGGTCGTGGAGATCCAGTTCGACGGTTTCGTCTTCCCCGCGTACGACCAGATCGTCACGCAGCTCGCGAAGATGCACGCGCGGGCCCTGGGCAAGATCAAGATGCCGGTCGTCATCCGCATCCCGTACGCGGGCGGCATCGGCGCGGTCGAGCACCACAGCGAGTCCCCGGAGGCGCTCTTCGCGCACGTCCCGGGCCTCAAGGTGGTCTCCCCGTCGAACGCGAGCGACGCCTACTGGATGCTCCAGCAGGCGATCCTCAGCGACGACCCGGTGATCTTCTTCGAGCCGAAGCGCCGCTACTGGGACAAGGGCGAGGTCGACGTCGAGGCCATCCCCGGTGAGCTGCACAAGGCGCGCGTGGCCCGCGAGGGCTCGGACATCACCCTGGCCGCCTACGGTCCGATGGTGAAGGTCTGCCTGGAGGCGGCGGCCGCGGCCGCCGAGGAGGGCAAGTCGGTGGAGGTCGTCGACCTGCGCTCGATGTCCCCGGTCGACTTCGACGGTCTGCAGACCTCGGTCGAGAAGACCCGCCGGCTGGTCGTCGTGCACGAGGCCCCGGTGTTCCTGGGCATGGGCTCCGAGATCGCCGCTCGCATCACGGAGCGGTGCTTCTACCACCTGGAGGCGCCGGTGCTGCGCGTGGGCGGATTCCATGCCCCGTACCCGCCGGCCCGCCTGGAGGACGAGTACCTGCCGGGCCTGGACCGGGTGCTCGACGCCGTCGACCGCTCGCTGGCGTACTGAGGAGCCACGTTCATGACGATCCGCGAATTCAAGATGCCCGACGTGGGCGAGGGCCTCACCGAGGCCGAGATCCTCAAGTGGTACGTCCAGCCGGGTGACACCGTCACCGACGGTCAGGTCGTCTGCGAGGTCGAGACGGCCAAGGCCGCCGTGGAACTGCCGATCCCGTTCGACGGCGTCGTGCACGCGCTCCTCTTCGAGGAGGGCACCACGGTCGACGTCGGCCAGGTGATCATCTCGGTGCAGACGGAGGCCGGCGCCGGTGCCGAGGCGCCGGTGCAGGAGGCGGCCCCGGCCGCCGCCCCGGTCGTCGCCGCCGAGGCGGAGGAGCCCGCCGCCCCGGCCCGCCAGCCCGTCCTGGTCGGCTACGGGGTCTCCACCGCGTCCACGAAGCGCCGCCCGCGCAAGGCGGTCGCGGGGGCACCCGCGCAGAACGGCACCGCCCCGGCGGCTCCGGCCGCGCCGGTGCTCCCCGCCGTCCCGGCGCAGCCGACCGGCGAGCGGCCGCTGGCCAAGCCGCCGGTGCGCAAGCTCGCCAAGGACCTCGGCATCGACCTGGCCTCGGTGGTCCCCACCGGCGACGGCGGGGTCGTGACCCGGGAGGACGTCCACGCGGCGGCCGCCGCGGCGATCACCCCGCAGGCCGTTCCCGCCGCGGCCCCGGCAGCGGCCCCCGTGGCGGCTGCGGCCGTCCCGGCGGCCGAGGTGCCGGCGTCGGCGCGGGAGACCCGCATCCCGGTCAAGGGCGTCCGCAAGGTCACCGCCCAGGCCATGGTCGGCTCGGCCTTCACGGCGCCGCACGTCACCGAGTTCATCACGCTCGACGTGACGCGCACGATGAAGCTGGTGCAGGAGCTCAAGGACGACCCGGACCTCGCGGGGCTGCGGATCAACCCGCTGCTCCTCATCGCGAAGGCCGTCCTGGTGGCCATCCGCCGCAACCCGGACGTCAACGCGTCCTGGGACGAGGCGGCCCAGGAGATCGTGCTCAAGCACTACGTGAACCTGGGCATCGCGGCGGCCACCCCCCGCGGGCTGATCGTCCCGAATATCAAGGACGCCCACGCCAAGACGCTCGGCGAGCTGTCGACGGCCCTGTCCGAGCTGGTCGCCACGGCCCGCGACGGCAAGACCTCCCCGGCCGACATGCAGCACGGCACCATCACCATCACCAACGTCGGCGTCTTCGGCGTCGACACCGGTACGCCCATCCTGAACCCGGGCGAGTCCGCGATCCTCGCGGTCGGCGCGATCAAGCTCCAGCCGTGGGTCCACAAGGGCAAGGTGAAGCCGCGCCAGGTCACCACCCTGGCGCTGTCGTTCGACCACCGTCTCATCGACGGCGAGCTCGGCTCCCGCTTCCTGGCCGACATCGCGGCGGTCCTGGAACACCCCCGCCGCCTGATCACCTGGTCGTAACGCCCGCACCACGCCCCACCCGATGGCCGGCCTCCCCCGCGGAGGCCGGCCATCGGCATGCCGGAAAGACCGCGGGAGCGGAGGAGCATGACCCCCGCGGTTCCCGGACCGGTGGGACCGGGGGCCGGGCGACACCCTGCAGTGCCACCTCGCGTTCTCCCACGTGGAGGACTTCGAGATGACGGGCTGGCGGCCGCCGGTGACGGCCGACATCTCCCTGACGGCACTGCCCCGCCACCGTCTCGACGTACGGGTGGCCAGCGAGAAGCGCACCCTCGCCTTCTCGGCCGCGGCTTCCGCGGTCGTGCGGACCCGGGTGTACCTCCAGGGGTCGATCTGACCGGCAGTGGCCTGGGAAAGCCCTGGTCAGAGCGGTCGGGCTGTGTGATCATCACCGGATGATCTACCGCTCTGCCTCCGCAGATCCCGCAGACCTCGACCGTGCCGTCGCCTACCCGGAGGACGGTCCCGTCCCCGCCCTGAACGCCGAGAAGATCCGCGAGGAGCTCGCCGAGAACCAGATCCGCCCCGAGTGGATCTGGTTCGCCGAGGACGAGGACGGCGAGATCCTGGCCCGCGCCCTGTGGTGGGGCCGCTCCGACAGCGAGCAGCCCGTCGCGCTCGACTGCCTCCAGGTCCGCGCCTCCGTGGCCGACCCGGCCGCGGTCGCCGCCGGGCTGCTGGAGGCCGGCCACGCCGCCTTCGGCCGGCTGCCCGGCTACAACGTCTCCCTGCCCCGCGGCTGGCAGGCCGACCCGGAGCTGGCCGCGGCGATCGCCTGGCGCCGGGAGGCCGCGGACAAGACCGGTCTGACGCGCGAGATCGAGCGCCTGCGCTACGAGTGGACCCCGGCCGCCGGCACGCCGGAGTCCACCGGGCGGCTCGTCTTCCGCGACGGCACCGACGAGGAGTTCCTCGACGCCTTCGTCCGGCTGTCCACCGGCAGCCTCGACCTGCACACGCAGACCGAGCTCCAGTCGATGGAGGCGGAGCAACTGGCCCGCGAGGACATCGAGTTCTACCTCGACTGCCCCGGCGAGCGCTCCTGGTGGCGGCTCGCCCACCTCCCGGACGGCACCCTCGCGGGCATGGCCATCCCGTCGGCGACCCCGTACCACCGCAACGTCGGCTACCTGGGCGTCGTACCGGAGCAGCGCGGCCGGGGCCTGATCGACGAGATCCTGGGCGAGATCACCCGCTTCCACGCGGCCGAGGGCGCGCAGCGCATCACCGCGACCACGGACACCGTCAACGTCCCGATGGCCGCCGCCTTCGACCGCGCCGGCTACGAGGTCACCGAGATCCGCCTCGTCCTGGAGAGCCCCTCGTACTGACCCGGGCCGTGTGCCCGCCCCCGCGGCGGCGGTAATCTCCCGCCCGGGGAAGGGGGTCGGGTGTCCATCGCCGAATTGCAGGTGTACTCCGTCGAGGAGGCCGACGTCACGGGCGGCGTGTGCGTGGTCCGGTGCGTCGGCGGGGTGGCCCGGGCCGGGCAGGTCTACGCCGTCGGGGACTCGCGGATGGGCCTGCGCCACATCGAGCGGCACGGGCGGCCCGTCGGCTCCTTCGACGCCGGACACACCGCGAGGGTCCACCTCACGGGCGCCATGGTCGCCCTGCTCAGCCGCGGGCAGGTGCTGACCTCGGTGCCGCCCGACGGGCATTCGCTGGAGGACCTGGAGGCCTGGCTGGCCACCGGGCCGCCGCTGCGGGACGAACCCCACCCGCGGACCCTGCGCGTCCTCGCCGGGGTGCGGATGCGCGACGAACGCCTCCCGGACGAGGTCCGGCTGCGCTGGGGCCGGATCGCGCTGGCCGCCACCCACCGGTGCGCGCGGGCCGAGGGCCTGCCCGCACTGGTCGGGGCTCCCGAACTGGCCTGCGTACAGGCCTACTTGATCCAGCAGTTCGGCCCGGCCCGCGGCGGCGACCCGGCGGCCCTGGCCCGGGAGCTGCTGGCCCTGATCGACCTCAGCCCGGCGCAGGCGGCGGCGCAGGGCCGCGGCTGGCGCGACCTCCCGCACCACCGCATCCGGCACCTGCGCCGCATCAAGACCCTGATCCCCTGGCTGACCGCCGTACGCCCCCACCTGACGGACGCCGACCCGGTGGCGGAGGCGGTCGACGCCTGGTCGGCGGTCCGGCCCGACCTGCCGTGACCGGGCAGTCTCCGAAAAGGGCGGCCTAGCCCGCCGCGCGGGCGGCGTTGCCGAGGACCCTGGTCGGGGTGATGCGGACGACCACGCGGACGGCCGCCGCCGGGGCGTCGCGGTACTCCTTGCCGGCGCCCGGGCCGAGGTACTCCTCGGCGATGCGGACGGCCACCGCGCGGCCGACGTCCTCGGTGACGGTGGCCGTGCCGCGGATCTCGGCGTAGAGGAAGGGGTTCGCCAGGTCGAAGACGGTGACGCCGACCCGCCCGTCCCGGACGATGTTGCGCTCCTTGCGGCGGCCCTGCTCGGTGGAGATCAGCAGGTCGCCGCCGTCGCGGGTCACCCAGATCACCGAACTCTGCGGACTGCCGTCGGGGTTGATGGTCGACAGCACGGCGGGGTGCGGGGAGTCGAGCAGCCCGCGCACCGTCTCATTCAGCTCAACAGTCATGGCGGCGAGGCTAGTCGGGGCGCGTCCGGGCCGCCGCCGATTTCCGGGCCGCGTCCGGTGACTAACCGAAGTCGGTCATTTCCAGGGGATGTTGAGCCACGGACTGGCCGGGGCGGTGGTCAGCTCGGTGTGTGCGGCGAGGGCGCTCGTGTACCAGGTGCCGAACTCCTCCTCGTCGAAGTGCAGGCACCGGCCGAGGACGTACCCGGCGGAGAAGTCCTCCCACGAGCGGTACGTCTGACGGGCCGCCTCCCCGGCGCGCTGTACGGCCTTCTCGGCCTCGTGGAGGGTGCCGTAGCGGCAGCCGATGCCCCAGCGGGCCATCTGGGAGGCCCGGCCGAGGTCCCAGGCCTCCACCGAACGGACCCAGCCGTCCTCGGGGAGCAGCCCGTCGGCGCGGAAGCGCTGCTCGTAGCGGGCGATCCGGCCGATGAGGCGTTTGACCCCGGTGATCTCGCCCTCCACCTCGGCGGTGGGGCGCGGCTGGGCGACGGTGACCCCGTCGGGGGTGAGCTGCGGCTCGGCGGAACGCTCGGCGCTGCGGCGCAGGCTGGCCTCGGCGGCGTGCCGCCAGTGCTCGACGTCGACGGGTCCCGCGAAGTCGGAGGCGAGGACGCGGCGGACGCGGAGCGCGTACTCCCAGACGGGGCTGACCATGTCCACGCTCAGGAGCTGCTCCAGGCTGGAGAGCCAGTCGGCGCGGTCGGTGATGCCCCACCACTTCGCGAGGCGGCGGCGCTCGGCCCGGTAGCCGCTGCCGTGGTGGGCCAGGGCGTTCCAGAACTCGCCGTTCGTCACGGCGAGATGGCCGCCGATGGCGAGGCCGTGCGCGATGGGCCCGTGCAGCGGGCCGCCGGTGAAGAGGCCGTGGACCTTCCCCTCGGGCAGGCCGTACGCGGGCGCGGCGTCCGCGTGCGCGCGCCAGCGGGCCAGGTCGGCGGGGGTGGTGGTGAGGTAGGCCTCGGTGGGGGATCCCGGGTTCACCGCGAGGAAGGCGGGGTCGGTGGGGGCCCAGACCTTGGCGTACCAGTCCAGGCTGTGGGACTCGTAGACCCACTCGGGGGTGGGCGCGGGCAGCATGCCCGCGGTGTGGACGACGAGCATGCGGTCCGGGGTGGCGTGGAAGAACACCGACTCGGGGTGCGCGTCCGCCTGGACGCGCGGCTGCGCGAGATAGAGCTGGGCGCGGGCGAGTACGTCGAAGTACGCGGCCCAGTCGCCGGAGGTCTTGGCCTCGTACAGCTCTCTCTCGATGACGCTCGGCGCGATCCAGGTGCCCATACGGGGACCTTATACGGGCCCCTCCGCGGGCGGTCCGGCCCGTACGGCCCTCACCCTGATCGGCGGTTTCCGGCATAGGCTGCGGGGCATGACCAGGATCCCGTGCGCGAACTCCGTCCACCGGGTGGCGCGATGAACGACGTCACGGCGAACGGCGCCACGGCGAACGCCGTCACGATGTACTGGCGGCCGGGGTGCCCGTTCTGCATCAAGCTCCGCACGCAGCTGCGCCTGGCCCGGATCCCGTACCGGAAGGTCAACATCTGGCGGGACCCCGAGGCGGCGGCCTTCGTCCGCAGCGTCGCCGACGGCAACGAGACCGTCCCGACGGTGGTCGTCGGCGCCCACCCGGCCATGGTGAACCCCTCGGTCCGCCGCATCCGCGAGGCCCTGCGCCCCTGAAGCCGCGAGCCGGACCGGTGTCCGGGTCGGCCCAGCCCGCGGTCTTCACCGCCACGAGCAGGGTGATCACGACCGTGGCCGGGACGACGACCAGGTTCCGTCTGCCCTGCAGGCGCTTGCGCTCGGCGGGCGGGAGGTCGCTCCTGTCCGTGGCGTTGCGCCAGGGCCTGGTGACGCGCCAGAGGAAGGCGACGGCGGCCACGGCGAAGGTTCCGACGGTCTGCCCGAGGGGCCCCGAGGGGCCAGGCTGACGGGGCATCACCAGGGGGTGATGAGGTACCAGCTGGTCAGGGGCGTACGTACGCCGGTTGCGCGGCGTGTCACCGGCGCGGCCCGGTGGGGTCCCGGTTGCGGGGGCCGGCGGGGTGTCCCTACGTGGAGCGGGGCACGTCCCATGCCCCAGGTGGGGCACGTCCCATGCCCCAGGTCCCAGACAGGAGAGATCCGTTGCGCCGCTTCACCCGCTTCACCCGCTACACCCGCCTCACCGTCCCCGCCGCCCTCTGCGTGTCCCTGCTGGCCGCGTCCCCCGGCCTCGCGAGCGCCGCGAGTGCCCCGGAGCGGCCGCCCGCCCCGGTCGCGGGGAAGGTCATCCCCGGCACCGAGGCGCTGCTCGCGCAGGTGCAGTCGCTGGGGGCCGTCGGCGGGCTGCTCAAGCCCGTCACCGACCTCCTCGCCGCCGTGCTCAAGTCGCCGGACGGCAAGCTCCCGGAGGCGGATCTGGCCGCCCTCAAGGAGAAGGTCGACACCGCCCTCGCCGACCTGAAGAAGAGCCTGCCCGCGGCTCCGGCGCTGCCCGTGCCGGTGCCCGAACTGCCGGTCCAGCCGCCCGTGGACCTGCCGGTGGAGCCGCCGGCGCTGCCCGTGGAGCCGCCGAAGCTCCCGGTGGACCTCCCGGCCCCGGCCCTGCCCGCGCCCGCGCTCCCGGCTCCCGCGCTCCCGGCCCCGGCGCTCCCGGCTCCCGCTCTGCCCGCGCCCGCCCTGCCCGCGCCCGCGCTCCCGGCTCCCGCGCTTCCGGTTCCCGTTCCGAAGCTGCCGGTCGCCACCACCGTCTCGGTCAAGAAGGCCGCCGGCCCCCTGGACGTGGCCACCGCCGCGATCGACAAGCTCAAGGGCTCCGTCGACGGCCTCACCAAGGCCGCCGGGCACTGCGGTTGCTCCACCGACGCCAAGGACAAGGCCACCGGCGTCGTGACCGACCTGGTCGCCGCCCTCGTGGCCCTGCTCACCGGCCTCGGCCTGCCCGGCCTGCCCGCCCTCCCGCTCCCGGTTCCGCCACTCCCCGTCAGGTAACCGCGAGCGCCGCCGCCCGGCCCCGGTGAAGGCCGGGCGGCACGCCCCCCCCATGCCACCGCGCGACCGTGCGGACCCCCTTGACGCCCCCCGGTGACGGAGGGACGCTCGCGGGTCTCGCATCCGAGCGGTTGCACACTGGGGGGCCGGTATGCCGGAGGAGTCTGTCCAGACGGTGGGGGAGCTGCGGGCGCGGCTCGCGGCGCGGGGGGCGCGCTGGTCCGTACTGGAGCACCTGGCCGACGAGGAGCCGGTGCCGCGGCCCTCGCTCGGTCTGGAGCCCGGGGCGAACCTGACGGCCGCCGAGGACGTGGGGCCCGTCGATCTGGGGGCGCTCCTCGGTCACCCGAGCGGCAATCCCCACCTGACCCGGCGCCGCGCCGCCCACGGGTTCCTGGCGGGCCCGCCGACGGCCGGCGCGGCCCGGCCCGTCGCCGTGGACTGGCGCAGCCGCTGGGGTTGGCCGTGGATCACCAAGGTCAAGGACCAGAACCCGTGCGGTTCCTGCTGGGCCTTCGGCGCCGCCGGCCTGGTGGAGTCCATGGCCCGCATCGAGCACTGCGTATGGGCGGAGCGCTCCGAGGGGGACGTGCACGACGGCCTGCGCTTCACCTGCGGGCAGGGTTCCAATCCGGAGACCGCGCTCGACTGGATCAAGGACAACGGCGGGCTCGCCGACCCGGACTGCTGGCCGTACAGCACCCCGCCCGCCGGTCTGCCCGCCGCCCGCCGCGACGCCTGGCGCGCCGAGTACACGCCCAGCTGGGACCGGTCCGGGCGCACCGTCCGGATCCCCGACTACGTGCGGCTGGGCGACGTCGAGCAGCAGAAGGTCTGGCTGGACACGGTCGGCCCGCTGACCGCCTGCTTCGACGTGTACGACGACTTCTTCGGCCTCGGCTCCGGCGTCTACCACCGCACCAGCGACCAGCTCGCGGGCGGCCACTGCGTGCTCATCGTCGGCTACGACGACGCGGCCGGCTGCTGGCTGTTCAAGAACTCCTGGGGGACCGGCTACCACGTCGGCGGCTACGGCCGGATCGCCTACGGCGAGGTCGACATCGACCACTGGGCCAAGTGCGGCCTGCGCGGCACCAACATCGACCCGTGGACCAAGCGCCGCCTGCACACCGGCAACGTCTACGAGAGCGGCAACGGCCGCGCCCACCGCAACTTCGAGCTCCTCGCCACCACCACCGGCGGCCGGCTCCAGCACTGGTGGCGCGAGGGCGACGCCCCCTTCGCGTGGGCCCGCGCGGACGCCTTCGCGAACGACGCCTCCGGCCAGCCCGCCTTCACCGGGACCACCTACAACCGCAACATGGAATCCCTGCACGTGACCACCGGCGGCCGGCTGCGCCACTGGTACTTCGAGCAGTCCGTGCGCGTCTGGCGCGACGGCGGCGCCTTCGGGCCGGGCGACGCGGCCGTCGGCTCGACCCCGGCCTTCATCCAGAGCGACTACGGCAAGCCGGGCAACTTCGAGGTGGTCGTACGGACCGCCGACGGCCGCCTGAACCACTGGTGGCGCATCAACGGCGCCCCCTGGACCTGGAACGACGGCGGCCACTTCGCCTCCGGCATCGCCCACTTCGGGCCCGCCCTCGTCCAGACCCGCGGCCGCCACCTCGACCTCGTCGCCGCCCGTACGGACGGCCGCATGCAGCTGTGGTGGCGCGACGATCCGAACGGCTTCGCCTGGCGCGCCGGGGAGGTCTTCGGCAGCGGCACGCCGGCCGTCTCCGCGCCCTGCCTGATCGAGGGGCAGTACGGGGCCGCCGACGAGGACACGGCCGGGAACCACGAACTGTGCGTGGCCGTCGCCGGCGGGCGCGTGGAGCACTGGTGGCGGGGCAACGCGGCCGGCGCGGCCTGGACCCGCAGCACGGTCTTCGGGCACGACGTCGCCGCGGTCACCGGGATGCTCCAGGGCAGCTTCGGGTTCAATCTGGAAGTCGTGGTCCTGCGCACCGACCGCCGCCTCCAGCACTACTGGCGGGACGGCGCGGGCTGGCACGAGGGGGCGGTCATCGGCCCCGTCGGCTGAGATCCGGCAGCGGAGAGGACCTGGCGGGCGTGGAGGTACGGAGCGTCGTGCTGAGCCCCGGTGAGCCGTACGAGCTGCGGCTCACCGGCCGCGGCGCGCGCGGGTACGTGTGGACCTGGCAGGTCACGGGGGACGCGGACGTGGTGGCGGTGGCGGAGGGGTCGCCGGCCGCCGGCGACGGTCTGCCCGGGGCCGCGGTCGAGCGGACGTACGTCGTACGGGGCCTGGCCCCGGGCGGCGGCCGGGCCCGGATCCGCTTCGCGCAGGTCCGGCCGCCCTACCCGCAGGAGGCCCCGTACGACGAGTTCGTGCTGGACGTGGAGGTCACCCCGCGGGAGGGCGTCACCCCGCGGCCGGGCGGCGCCGCCTGAGCATCCGGTGCTGTACGGCCTCCAGCGGGCCCCGCTCGAAGCGGCGCAGCCACAGCCGGGACGCGGCGAGCAGCGTCAGGCTCACCGCCGCCCACAGGCCCATCACCCACCAGGGCCCGCTGCCGCCCAGCCGGTCGGCGAGCCCCAGGCCGATGCCGTAGCAGAGCAGCATGCACAGCAGGTTCTGGCCGACGTAGCAGGACAGGGCGGTGCGGCCGACGGAGCCGAGGGCGTCGGCGCCGCGCACCCGGAAGCGGTCGAGGGCGCAGCCGATCAGGCCGATGTACCCGACGGCGATCAGCGGGGCGGTGCCGTAGCGGCCCAGGAAGAAGAAGTCGGATCCGCCCAGCGTGGCGGCGGCGCCCAGCGGCAGGCCGAGGCCGAGGCCCCAGGCGGCCATCCGGACCCGGATCCGGTGCCCGGCGGCGGTCGGCGCGAAGGCGCCGGCGCGGTGCAGCCGGACGCCGAGGAGGAAGAGGAAGACCAGCAGGCCGAAGGAGAAGACGGGCTCGATGCGCAGTGCGAGGGCGTGGTCGAGCCGGAAGGCGATCTGGTCGGCCCAGCTGCCGTGGGCGTAGAGCCGGACGGCCTCGGGGTCGGGGGCCTCGGGCGCGGAGGCCGGCCCGGCGAGGTCCCCGAGCGTCACGAGGGCGACGAGGGCCAGGTGCAGTCCGCCCGCGGTCCACATGGCCACCCTCCGCACCTTCTCGGAGCGGGCCAGCAGCCAGGCCACCAGCAGGGCGGTGACGGCGTACCCCATCAGCACGTCCCAGGCGAAGACGAGGACGAAGTGGACCGTGCCCTCCAGGAAGAGGAACGCGGCCCGTCGCGGGTAGCGCCCGGGCCACGGCTCGCCGCGGCGGGCGGCGGAGTCGTACTGGATGGCCAGGCCGACCCCGAACAGGATCGTCAGCAGGGACAGGAACTTCCCGTCGGCGAGGAACCGGAACACGGTCTCGGCGAGGTGCGCCGCGGAGGGGTCCGCGAGCGGGTCGGGCGCGCCCAGACCGCCCTGGAGCACGCTCCACTCCGAGCCGGGGGAGGCGAAGATCCAGACGTTGGTCATGAGGGTGCCGAGGATGGCGGCACCGCGCAGGACGTCGAGGAGGGGGAGCCGGGTCGCGGTCACCTGGGGGGCGACGAGGGTCGTGTGGGCCATGACTTCAGCGTCCCGGCGCGCGGGGCCCCGTACGTCCTGCGGGTGGACGAGGCCCGCGTACATCCTTCGATGCACCGGGCGGGGCGGAGGTCCACATCCCGGACGGGGCGGCCCGTGCACCCCTCATGTATCTATCCTGTGCGCATGCCGTCCGCCGCGCCTCCCGCCCCGACCGCCACGCCCACCCTCACTGCCACGCCAACCGCCGCCGAACGCGTCTACCGGCACGTCAAGGAGGGGGTTCTCGACCGCCGTTACGAAGGCGGCACCCTCCTCACCGAGGGCGAACTCGCCGAGGCCGTCGGGGTGTCCCGCACCCCGGTCCGCGAGGCGCTGCTGCGCCTGGAGACCGAGGGGCTGCTGAAGCTGTACCCGAAGAAGGGCGCGCTGGTGCTGCCGGTCTCCGCGCAGGAGATCACGGACGTGCTGGAAACCCGGCTGCTGGTCGAGGAGTTCACCGTGCGCAGAGCCGTACCGGCGCCGCCCGGCCTGCTGGAGCGGCTCGCGGCCCTGCTGGAGGAACAGCGCCGGCACGCCGCCGGGGGCGACCTCGCCGCGATGATGGCCGCCGACCGCGGCTTCCACGCCGAGATCGTGCGCAACGCCGGGAACCAGATCCTGTGCCGGCTCTACGACCAGCTCCGCGACCGGCAGCTGCGCATGGGCGTGGCCCTGCTGCACGCCCACCCCGACCGGCTGGAGCGCACGCTGGCCGAGCACGCCGAGATCCTGGACGCGCTGCGGGCCGGGGACGCGGAGACGGCCGCCGCGGCGGTCCGCGGGCACATCGGGCGGGTCGGGGCACTGGTCCGGGGGCCGGGCCGGTGACCGCCGGGGTGACCGCGCGCGGGACCGAGCCGGGGAGCGCGCGGGGGACCGACCCGGCGAGCGCGCGGGGGACCGCGCCGCAGCCGCTCCAGGACCCTCCCGGCGGCGGACGGGCCGTCGCCGTCTGGTCCATCGGCGTCGCCGTCTACTTCGTGGCGGTGATCTTCCGTACCAGCCTGGGCGTGGCCGGTCTCGACGCCGCAGACCGCTTCCACGTCAACGCCTCGGCGCTGGCCGCCTTCTCCCTCCTCCAACTGCTCGTCTACGCGGGCATGCAGATACCCGTGGGCCTGATGGTCGACCGGCTCGGCACCAAGAAGGTGCTGACGCTGGGCGCGGTGCTCTTCACCGTCGGCCAGCTCGGCTTCGCCCTCTCCCCCTCCTACGGGATGGCGCTCGCCGCGCGGGCGCTGCTCGGCTGCGGCGACGCGATGACCTTCATCTCGGTGCTGCGGCTCGGCACCCGGTGGTTCCCGGCCCGGCGCGGGCCGCTGATGGCGCAGCTCGCCGGGCTGGTCGGCATGGCGGGCAACCTCGTCTCCACGCTCGTCCTCGCCCCCGTCCTGCACGGCGTCGGCTGGACGGCGGCCTTCGCGGGGAGCGCGGTGGCCGGGCTGGTGGTGCTGGTGCCGCTGGTGCTGTTCCTGAAGGACCACCCGGAGGGGTACGGTCCGGCGCCCGCGGCCCGCGGCGGCGCCGGGGCGGGCGGCTTCGTCCGCCGTCAGATCCGCGAGTCCTGGGCGGAACCCGGCACCCGCCTCGGCCTGTGGGTGCACTTCACGACGCAGTTCCCCGCGATGGTGTTCCTGCTGCTGTGGGGCATGCCCTTCCTGGTCGAGGCACAGGGGCTGTCGCGGACCACCGCGGGCGGACTCCTGACGCTGGTGGTCGCCTCCAACATGGCGCTCGGGCTGGTCTACGGCCAAGCCGTCGGCCGCCGCCAGTCCGCACGGATCCCGCTCGCACTGGGCACGGTCGGCCTCACGGCCCTCCTCTGGGCGGCCGTCCTCGCCTACCCGGGGGACACGGCGCCGATGTGGCTGCTGATCACCCTGTGCCTGGTCCTCGGCGGCTGCGGTCCGGCGTCGATGATCGGCTTCGACTTCGCCCGCCCGGCCAACCCGGCGCAGCGCCAGGGCACCGCCTCCGGCATCACCAACATGGGCGGCTTCATCGCCTCGATGACCACCCTGCTCACCGTGGGCGTGCTGCTCGACGCCACCGGCGACAACTACCGGATCGCCTTCTCGACGGTGTTCGTCCTCGAAGCGCTGGGCGTCTCCCAGATCCTCCGGCTGCGCCGCCGCGCACTGGCCCGGGAGGCGGAACCGGAGCGGGTGTCCCGCGCGTGTCCCCTGCCGGACGCCGCAGGGCGCGAGGGAGCGTAGGGCCGCAGTCCCGGGGAGGGAGCGGCAGCAGGAGGGGGAAGCGCAGGAATGTGGACGAAGCTGTCCGCCGCCACCGTGCCGGAGGTGGAGAGGTTCGACTGGTTCAACGACGTCATCTCCCACTCGCTGATGCCGCTCGTCCTCGCCAGTGAACGCTCCGCCGACTTCCAGGCGGACGCGGCCGCGCTGGACCTCGGCGCCGTACAGGTGTCGTCCTTCGCGTACTCGCACGTGCGGTCGCGGCGCACGCCCGCACTCATCCGGCGCGGGGACCCCGAGCAGTACCAGCTGTCGCTGCTGACCCGCGGCCGGATGTGGTTCACCCAGTGCGGCGCCGAAGCGGAACTCGCCCCCGGCGACATGATCCTCTGGGACACCTCGCACCCCTTCGAGGCCGACTGCCACCCCGGGCGGGGCACGCTCGGCGCGCTGGTCGTCCAGCTCCCGAGGACCGCGCTGCCCCTGCGCGCCGGCCGGATCGACCCGCTGCTCGGCCGCCGCATCGGCGCGGAGAGCGGGATGGCGGCCATCCTGGCCCAGTTCCTCACCTCGCTCGGCACGCACGGCTCCGCATGCTCGCCGGAGGAACTCAAGCGGCTCGGCACGGTCGCCGTCGAACTGTCCGCCGCCGTCCTCGCCCAGCGCGTCGACGCCTACGGGGAACTGCCCGCCGAGGCCCGCGCCCGCGCCCTGCGCGAGCGGATCGACGCCTTCATCGAGCACCACCTGGGGGACCCCGAGCTCACCCCGGCCCTGATCGCCGCCGCGCACGGCATCTCCGTACGCCGCCTGTACCTGCTGTTCCGCGACGGGGCGGAGAGCGTCTCGGCCACCGTCCGGCGCCTGCGCCTGGAACGCTGCCGCGCCGATCTGGCCCGCCCGGAACTGGCCGCCCGGCCCGTCCACGACATCGCCGCCCGCTGGTGCTTCGGCAACGCCGCAGCCTTCAGCCGTGCCTTCCGCGAGGCGTACGGGATCAGCCCCACCGCGTTCCGCCGCGCGGCGGCGCAGGCCGGCCCGCCCGGGGGCGCGTACGACGGCCCGTAGGACGGCCCGTACGACGGCCCGTAGGACGGCGCCCGTACGGCGGCGTTCCTACGGGGTGACGGAGAACTGCGTGAGGATGGCCTCCGCCAGCTCGGCGTCGCCCTCCACCTTCACCCGGTCCGCGACCGTGTGCGCCCGCACCCGGCCCGCCGCCAGCCGTACGTACGTCTCCCAGTCCAGCGTCAGCGTCACGGCCGGGCCCAGCGACGGCGCCTTGTCGACCGTGCCGCGGCCGTCGGCGTCCACCCGTACCGTCCGCATGAACTCCAGCGGACCGTGCACGTCGACGACCACCGCCGAGTTCGCCGGGGCGCCCGCCCGCTTGGCCACCACCTTCGGCAGCCCGGCCAGCAGCATGTCCCGCGCCACGTACGCGCCCGGCGCGTCCCAGTTCCCCGGCACGCCCAGCGCCGCCCGCAGGTCCTGCTCGTGGATCCACACGTCGAAGGCGCGCAGCCGCAGCGCGTGCTCCAGCGTCACCTGCTCACCCAGCGGACCCCGCACCATCGTGTCCGGATCCCGCTTCTCGTTGCGCAGCTGCCGCGCGCGCCGGATGACGGTGTACTCCAGCTCCGAGGTCATCTCCGGCGCGGTGTGGTGACGCCGCACGTCGACCTGCACCTCCATGTACCGGCTGAACTCGTCCACCACGTGCCGCAGGTCACGCGCGACCGTGTGGATCGGCCGCGGGTCCCCGAGCTGCTCGCATTCGATGCCGATGATGTGTGACACGACGTCACGGACCGACCAGCCGGGGCACGGCGTCGCCCGGTTCCACTCGCCCTCCGTCAGGGGGAGGACCAGCTCGGATATTGCCTCGATGGAGTGCGTCCACGCGTCGGCATAGGGCTGAAGGCTGGGATGGACGGTCAACGGGACCCCTCGCGGTGCTGTTCAGTGGCGCGTTTTCGGAAGCAGTGGACTCAGTTTCCAAAACTACGCTGCCGGTGAGCACCCCGGCAGTGCTTTCGTGTGACGATCGTAGGCCCGAGTTGACGGCTTGAACGCCAGGACGGTGGTAGTGTGCGCGCCTCGCTGATCCAAATCGCAGTGAACGAGGGCGAGTCGGTGACTTCCCGACGTGCCCGCGTGGCCGAGCTCGTACGGGAGCAGGAAGGCTCCGACCTCGTCGTGCTGCCGGAACTGTGGCCCGTCGGCGCCTTCGCCTACGAGCAGTTCGAGACCGAGGCGGAACCCCTGGACGGCCCGACCTACGAGGCCATGTCCAAGGCCGCCCGCGACGCCGGGGTCTGGCTGCACGCCGGCTCGGTCGTGGAACGCGCGGGCGACGGCTCCCTCTACAACACCGCCCTCGTCCTCTCCCCGGCGGGCGAGCTGGCCGCCACCTACCGGAAGATCCACCGCTTCGGCTTCGACCAGGGCGAGGCGGTGCTCATGTCGCCGGGCGACTCCCTGACCACGGTGGAGCTGCCGGAGCAGACCCTCGGCATCGCCACCTGTTACGACCTGCGCTTCCCGGAGCTGTTCCGCGGCCTGGTCGACGCCGGGGCCACCACGATGGTCGTCGCGGCGGGCTGGCCCGCGCGCCGCCGCTCGCACTGGACCCTGCTCAACCGGGCCCGCGCCGTCGAGGACCAGTCGTACGTCCTGGCGTGCGGGCTGGCCGGCACCCACGCGGGCGTCGAACAGGCCGGGCACAGCCTGGTGGTGGACCCGTGGGGCGAGGTCCTGGCGGAGGCCGGCCCCGGCGAGGCCGTCCTCACGGTGGACCTGGACCCGGCCAAGGTGGCCGAAACCCGCGACCAGTTCCCGGCCCTGAAGGACCGCCGCCTGGGCCGCGGCGACCAGGCGTGACCCCCACTGGTCTGACGTACGAGCGGATCGGGCGGACCGAGGAGGTGGTACGGCGGCTGGACGCGCTGGCACGCGTCTACCAGGAGGTCTACGCGGAACCCCCGTACCGCGAGGGCCCCCGGGACGCCGCCGATTTCCGCGAGCGCGCCGGGCGGCAGGCCGTGCGGGACGGCTTCCGGCTGGTCCTGGCGCGGGACGGCGACGAGCTCGTCGGCTTCTCGTACGGCTACCGGCTGCCCCCGGACACCGGGTGGTGGAGGGCCCTGGAGGAGCCGCTCGACGACGCCTTCGTCGAGGAGGACGGCCGGCGGACCTTCAACGTGGCCGAACTCGCCGTGCGCGGGCCCTGGCGGCGGCAGGGCGTCGCGGCCGCCCTGCACCGGCTCCTGATCGCGGACCAGGAGGCCGAGCGGATCACGCTGACCGTGCGCCCCGACCCCGAGGCCGCACCGGCGCGGACGGCCTACGCCACGTGGGGCTACCGGAAGGTGGGCCGGGCCCGGTACGGGGACGGGCACCCGGCCTACGACGTGATGGTGCTGCCCTAGCCCTGGCCGGCTCAGGCGGTGCGGAAACAGACCATGATCGCGAGGGTGGTGGGGGCCGGGCAGGCCAGGGCGCCCAGGAGGAGCAGGCGGCTCGACACGGCCATCCGGCGGATGCCGGGGGCGAAGGCGAGAGCGGCGAGTACGGCGCCCGCGCCCGCCGGCACCAGGAGGAAGCGCAGCAGCAGGCCTCCCACCGGCTGCCCGGCCGCCGCGCCCCAGACGAGCGCGATGGAGAACAGGCTCGCCAGCCAGACGAACGAGAGGGCGGTGACCGTCCACAGCAGGGCCGCGAGCACGGCGACGGCGGGCCGCTCCTTGGGGGCGGGCCGCGTCGGCTGCCACGGGCCGTACAAGGCCGCGTACGTGCTGGGATTCACCATGGGCTCCTTCCGTGGGGACGTACACGAGCCGGGGGGACGAGCACGATCCTCGCCGTCCCCGCACGCCCGCGGCATGAGCGCCCATGCTCACTTCGCCACGGTCCCGTACTCAGCCGGCACCCGGGTCGTCCTCCCGCTCCCCCTCCCCCTCCTTCTCCGCCATCCGGATCACGCACACCGCGACCGCGATCAGCAGCGCCGCGTCCGCGTCCTCGCGGACCACGTCCACCGCGTAGGTCTCGCGGACCCGGTACCACTGCCGTGAGACCAGCGCGAGCAGCTCCCCGTCGTACTCGACCTTGAACTCCCGGTCCAGGATCCGCCCGCTGACGTCGAGCTCGGTGCCCTCGGCCATGGTCACGCGGAAGTGGTTGCGCAGCAGCGAGAACCTCTTCCGCCGGATCACCGCCAACCGCCGCTCGTCGCGCTCCAGGGTCATCGCGTCGCGGAAGCTGAGCATCTTCTCCCGCAGGGTGATCAGGATCATCCCGTCCGGATCCTTCAGTTCCAGCGTGTCGCGGACCCGCAGCGCCTTCCCGTCGACGAGGAAGGCGTGGCGCCCGTCCTCGTCCTCGATCCAGTAGTCGTCCCCGATGGCCAGCACTTTGTCCCGTACGAGGTATTTCATGGGCTGATCAGTGCCCGCGATAGGTTTCCGCCATGCCACTCCTCTACGTGACCGACCTGGCCTACCCGGCGCGCGGCCGCCGCTACTGCGACGAGGACATATTCCTCACCTCCCGGCTGCGGGCCGACTTCGACCTGGCCCTGTGCCATCCCGCGGACGCGGAGGCGCTCCTGCCGCTCGGTTTCGACGCGGTGATCGTCCGCAACAGCGGCCCGGTCCTGCACTACCAGGAGGCCTACGACTCCTTCCGTGCCGCCGCCCTCGCCGCCGGCACGCCGGTCTACAACCCCCTCACCGGCCGCGCGGACATGGCGGGCAAGCAGTACCTCCTCGACCTGACGGCCGCCGGCTACCCGGTCATCCCGACGATCGACGACCCGGCGAGGCTCTCGGAGCTGCCGCAGGTCCCCACCTACGCGGTCAAGCCGAAGCAGGGCGCCGACTCCATCGGCCTCACCTTCACCGCGACACCGGACGGCCCGGCCGGGGCCGTGCTGATCCAGCCGCGCATCGACTTCACGTACGAGGTGTCGTTCTACTTCGTCGACGACGCCTTCCAGTACGCGCTGTACGCCCCGGACCCGGCCCGCCGCTGGGAGCTGGAGCGCTACGCCCCGACCGAGGCGGACCTGGCCTTCGCCCGCGCCTTCATCGACTGGAACACCCTCGACCACGGCATCCAGCGCGTCGACGCCTGCCGGGCGCCCTCGGGCGAACTGCTCCTCGTCGAGCTGGAGGACCTCAACCCCTACCTCTCGCTGGACCTCCTCCCGGCGGACGTCCAGAACACCTTCATCACATCGCTCACAAGATCTCTCCACTCCTTCCTCGGCTGATGTCAGTGCCGGGTGCCAGGCTTTTCCCATGGACAAGCAGACGTTCTGGCAGTTGATCGAGACGGCCCGCGCGGGCACGGCGGCGGACGAGGTGGCGGGGCGGGCGGCCGAGCTGCTGGCGGCCCGTCCGGCGGCGGAGATAGCCGCGGCCCAGCAGGTGCTGTGGGACCTGCTGGCGGAGTCCTACCGCAGCCCGCTCTGGGCCGCGGCCTACGTGATCAACGGCGGCTGCTCGGACGACGGCTTCGACTACTTCCGAGGCTGGCTCCTCACCCAGGGCCGGGCGGCCTTCGAAGCGGCCCTCGCCGACCCGGACTCCCTGGCGGCCCACCCGGCGGTCCGCGAGGCCGCGGCCGAAGGCCTCGAACTGTGGGACGAGGAGGCCCTCTCGATCGCCTGGACCGCCTACGAGTCCGCCACCGGCCGCGAACTCCCGGCGGACTCCTTCACGATCAGCTACCCGCCCCTGGACCCGGCCTGGGACTTCGACTTCGACGACACAGCCGAACTAGCCCCCCGCCTCCCCCGCCTGAGCACCCTCTTCGCCTACGCGTAGCCAGAGCCCGGCGGTGTCGAGGTCGATCCCGAACGGCGCGGGCAACCGCACCCGCGTCCCGAACGGATGCGGCCCGTCCACCTTGGTGTACCCGAGCCGCCCGGGCCCCGCGAACAGCGTGACACTGCCCTCCAGCGGGTCGACCAGCAGATAGAGCGGTGCGCCGTATTCGGGCTGTGCCCGCAGGACGCTCCGTGCGTGTTCGTGGTCCCACCCGTACGACACGCAGTCGATGACCCCTTCGAGCACCTCCGCACGCCCTCCGCGGACCCGCTGCACGGCGTACTTCAGAGCCTGCTCGGCATCGACCCCGTCGTCGTACTCCCGCGCGGTGGTCATGCCGGACGCCTCCTTCGCTGCCTGCTTTCAGCTCCCACGTGTCCCGCGCGCGCCCGTCGTCACCCCCGCGGGTGCACCTGAACCTGTGACCCGGCGTTCATACCCGGATGGCAAGCTTGAAGGATGAACGATGCTGCTTCGGCGCCCACCCCTGCGCCCGCGCCCCGACGTGCCCGTGTCCGTGCCCCCGAGCTGATCGGCAAGGGTGGCTGGCTGAACACCGGAGGGAAGGAGCTGACCCTCGCCGACCTGCGGGGACGGATTGCGATCCTGGATTTTTGGACCTTCTGCTGCATCAACTGCCTGCACGTCCTCGACGAGCTGCGGGAGCTGGAGGAGAAGCACCGCGACACCGTCGTGATCATCGGGGTGCATTCGCCGAAGTTCGTGCACGAGGCCGAGCACGCCGCCGTCGTCGATGCCGTCGAGCGGTACGAGGTGCACCACCCCGTGCTGGACGATCCCGAGCTCGCGACCTGGAAGCAGTACGCGGTGCGGGCCTGGCCTACGCTCGTCGTGATCGACCCCGAGGGGTACATCGTCGCCCAGCACGCCGGTGAGGGGCACGCGCACGCCATCGCGAAGCTCGTCGAGGAGCTGGAGGCCGAGCACGAGGCCAAGGGGACGCTGCGGCGCGGGGACGGGCCGTACGTGGCGCCGGAGCCGGTCGCGAGCGACCTGCGGTTCCCCGGGAAGGCGGTGCTGCTGCCGAGCGGGAACCTGCTGGTGTCGGACACCACGCGGCACCAGCTCGTCGAGCTGGACGCCGACGGGGAGAGCGTCGTACGCCGCATCGGCAGCGGCGAGCGCGGCTTCGGCGGCGACGCCTTCAGCGAGCCGCAGGGCCTCGCGCTGCTGCCCGACGGCCGGGTCGTGGTCGCCGACACCGTCAACCACGCGCTGCGCACCTACGACCCGGCCACCGGGCACGTGGAGACCGTCGCCGGCACCGGGCGCCAGTGGTGGCAGGGCTCGCCGACCTCCGGCCCCGCCCTCGACGTGGACCTGTCCTCGCCGTGGGACGTGGCCTGGTGGCAGGGCAAGGTGTGGATCGCCATGGCCGGTGTGCACCAGCTGTGGACCTGGGATCCGGAGGGCGGTACCGTCGCCGTCGCCGCCGGGACCACCAACGAGGGGCTGCTCGACGGGCCCGCCGCCGAGGCCTGGTTCGCCCAGCCCTCGGGGCTCGCGGCCGCCGGGGACCGGCTGTGGATCGCCGACTCCGAGACCAGCGCCCTGCGGTACGTCCACCCCACCGACACCGGCTACGCCGTCACCTCCGCCGTCGGCACCGGCCTGTTCGACTTCGGGCACCGGGACGGGGACGCGGGCCAGGCCCTGCTCCAGCATCCGCTCGGGGTGACCGCCCTGCCCGACGGCTCGGTCGCGGTGTCCGACACGTACAACCACGCGCTGCGCCGCTACGACCCCGCCACCGGGCAGGTGTCCACGCTCGCCACCGACCTGCGCGAGCCCAGCGACGCCGTGCTCGTCGGCGACGACATCGTGGTCGTCGAGTCGGCCCGGCACCGGCTGACCCGGCTGCGGCTCCCGGAAGAGGCCGTACGGGTCGAGTCCGTCGCGCACCGGACGCAGCGGGCCGCCACCGAGGTGGCGTCCGGCACGCTCCGGCTCGACGTGGTGTTCCAGGCGCCGGCCGGGCAGAAGCTCGACACCCGCTACGGGCCGTCCACCCGGCTGCTCGTCTCCTCGACCCCGCCCGAGCTCCTCGCCGGGGGCGAGGGCGCCGGGACGGACCTGTTCCGGGAGCTCGCGCTGAATCCGGAGGTCACCGAGGGCGTGCTGCACGTCTCCGCGATGGCGGCGTCCTGCGACGACGACCCGGCCAACGAGTACCCGGCCTGCCACGTCCACCAGCAGGACTGGGGCGTGCCCGTCCGGGTCACCGCCGACGGCGCCTCCCGGCTGCCCCTCGTCCTCGCCGGGATGGACGAGGCCGCCGCGGAGTGACGTACCGCCTTCCTGGAGGTCAGCCCTCCAGGAAGGCCACCAGGGCGTTGGCGAGGAGGTACGGGTCGTCCGCGCCGCACAGTTCGCGCGCGCTGTGCATCGACAGGATCGCGACGCCGATGTCCACGGTCTGGATGCCGTGGCGGGCGGCCGTGATCGGGCCGATGGTGGTGCCACACGGCATGGAGTTGTTGGAGACGAAGGTCTGCCACGGCACGCCGGCCCGCTCGCAGGCGCTCGCGAACACCGCGCGCCCGCTGCCGTCCGTCGCGTACCGCTGGTTGACGTTGACCTTCAGGATCGGGCCGCCGTTGGCGCGCGGGTGGTGCGTCGGGTCGTGCCGTTCCCCGTAGTTGGGGTGCACGGCGTGCCCGGTGTCGGAGGACAGGCAGATGGTGCCGGCGAAGGCCCGGGCGCGGTCCTCGTACGAGCCCCCGCGCGCGAAGACTGAACGTTCCAGCACGTTCCCCAGCAGCGGGCCGTCCGCGCCGGTGTCGGACTGCGAGCCGTTCTCCTCGTGGTCGAAGGCGGCGAGCACCGGGATGTGGTCGAGCTTCTCGGAGCCCGACACCGCCGCCAGCGCCGCGACGCCCGCGTGCACCGACAGCAGGTTGTCCATGCGCGGGCCGGCCACCAGCTCGCGGTCGCGGCCGAGGTACGCGGGCGGTTCGATGGAGTGGACCATCAGGTCCCAGCCGGCCACCGAGCCCTGTTCCAGGCCCTCTTCCTCTTCCAGGAAGGAGATCAGGTCGCCCTCGTGCACGTCGCCCAGGCCCCAGATCGGCTGCATGTGCCGCTGCTTGTCGAGCTTGAGGCCGTCGGTGTTCACCGACCGGTCCAGATGCACGGCGAGTTGGGGCACGCGCAGCAGCGCGCGGTCCACGTTCACCAGGCGCTCGCTGCCGTCGCGCAGGGTCAGCCGGCCGGCGAGGCCGAGGTCGCGGTCCAGCCAGGTGTTGAGCAGGGTGCCGCCGTAGATCTCGACGGCGATCTGCCGCCAGCCCTGGGAGCCCGTGTCCGGCTGCGGCTTGACCCGCAGGTTCGGGGAGTCGGTGTGCGCGCCGACGATCCTGAACGGGGTGTGCGCGGCCGCGCCTTCGGGGACGTACCAGGCGATGAGTGCACCGCCGCGGAGCACGAACTTGCCCCCGGTGCCCGCATCCCAGGCGTCCGTTTCCGACAACTGCCTGAAGCCCGCCTTCTCCAGCCGCTCCGCCGCGTTGGCCACGGCGTGGTACGGCGACGGACTGGCCGTCAGGAAGGTCATCAGATCGTCGGTGTGGCCGCGGTCGAAGCGGGCGGGAGAGCTCATGTGGTTCACCTTAACGACGGTCGTGTTCGCCATGGCCGGACTGCGACGGATGGCCGGAGGTCGGGGTCCGCAGGGTGGGTGGTCTGCGGTCCCGTCGGTTTTCAGCCCGGCGGTCGCTCGAATCGGCGCTGCAGTTGTCTGCGCTCGCCCCGGCGGATGCGCGGGAGCATCTCCGGGGTCTGCGGGGAGCGCTGCGCGCGTCTCTTGCGTCCGGCGCAGAAGATACAGGCCTCACCGGGGGGCGCGTCGGGGTCGATGGGTGCGCCGGGGTGTTCGGAGCAGCCCGAGGCGTTGCGCGGCCGGGAGAGTTCGCGGGCGACGATGAAGGCGCGGTGGAGGTCGTCGGCGATGCGGACGAAGTCCTCGGCCGGGGAGGACAGGCCCAGGTGGAACCGCTGGTCCTCGACGGTGCGCACGCACGCGCGCAGTGCCTGGAGGGTGTACGGGCCCTCCGGTACGGGGTATCCGAGGCGGCGCTGTTCCCCGGCGGGGGCCGGGGCGGGGCCGCCGTGCCGGCGCTGTCCGAGGCGCCGCCGGTCGTTGCAGATGAGGCAGCGGCCCCAGCCGTCGGGCGCCTCGGGATCGAGGGCACCGTTGGGGTGCTCGGGGCAGCCGGTGTAGCTC
Organism: Streptomyces sp. NPDC001513; assembly: GCF_042894695.1. NCBI lineage: Bacteria > Bacillati > Actinomycetota > Actinomycetes > Kitasatosporales > Streptomycetaceae > Streptomyces > Streptomyces sp. NPDC001513. The sequence continues at coordinate 75,200 of NZ_JBIAVU010000024.1, read as the reverse complement.
CTGGCGGGGGCGAGTCCGGCGGCGGTCTGGAAGGCCACGTACAGCGCGTCGGCGATGGTGTCGTACTCGGCGGGGTGGGCGCCGTCGTACAGCTCGCGCAGGTGGTCGCCGAGACTGCCCAGGCTCGCCTGCAGCTCCTTGAGGGCGTACGGGCGCCCGGTGGGGACGGAGTACCCCCTGCTGCCGTGCTGATCCTGTGGACTCATGCCTACGAGCGTCCCATGAACGACTGACATCGGGGAAAGCCGCAGGACAGGGGCCCCGGGGCGGACCGGGCCGGGATGCACCGGCGGCCGGGACCCCGTGTGGGGACCCGGCCGCTGTGCGTACACGGCGTACTGGTGTGGCGGGCGGGCGGTGCCCGCGCGCGGCCTAGAAGGCGGCTTCGTCGAGCTCCATGAGGGAGTTGTCGACGGCCTCGGCCAGCGCGCGCTGGACGGAGACGCCCGGGAGGACCTCGGCCGCGAAGAACTTCGCGGCGGCGATCTTGCCGGTGTAGAAGGGGACGTCCTTCGCGGAGGCGGTCGCCAGCTTCTCGGCGGCCACGGCGGCGCCCCTGAGCAGCAGGTATCCGACGACCACGTCGCCGGAGGCCATCAGCAGGCGGGTGGTGTTCTGGCCGACCTTGTAGATGTTCTTGACGTCCTCGCCGGTGGCGGTGAGGTCGACGATCATCTGGCCGACGATGGCCTCCAGGTCCACGGCGGCCTTGGCGAGCGCGTCGCGGGCGCCGGCCAGCTCCTCGCCGCCGACGGCCTCGGCCAGGAACTTCTTGATCGTCTCGGAGAGGAGGTTCAGCGAGGCGCCCTGGTCGCGGACGATCTTCCGGAAGAAGAAGTCCTGGCCCTGGATGGCCGTGGTGCCCTCGTAGAGGGTGTCGATCTTGGCGTCGCGGATGTACTGCTCGATCGGGTACTCCTGGAGGTACCCGGAGCCGCCGAAGGTCTGCAGGGACTGCGCGAGCTGCTCGTACGACTTCTCCGAGCCGTAGCCCTTGACGATCGGCAGGAGCAGGTCGTTCAGGCCTATGAGGGCGGAGGCGTCCTCGCCCGCGGCCTGCTTGACCTGGATCTCGTCCTGGACGGTCGCGGTGTGCAGGACGAGGGCGCGCATGCCCTCGGCGTACGCCTTCTGCGTCATGAGCGAGCGGCGCACGTCGGGGTGGTGCGTGATGGTGACCTTGGGCGCGGTCTTGTCCATGAAGTTCGCGAGGTCCGGGCCCTGCACGCGCTCCTTGGCGTACTCCAGCGCGTTCAGGTAGCCGGTGGAGAGCGTCGCGATGGCCTTCGTGCCGACCATCATGCGGGCGAACTCGATGATCATGAACATCTGGCGGATGCCGTCGTGCTTGTCGCCGATCAGCCAGCCCTTGGCGGGGTGCTGGTCGCCGAAGGTCATCTCGCACGTGTTGGAGGCCTTGAGGCCCATCTTGTGCTCGACGTTCGTGGCGTAGACGCCGTTGCGCTCGCCCAGCTCGCCGGTCTCCCAGTCGAAGTGGAACTTCGGGACGAGGAAGAGGGACAGGCCCTTGGTGCCCGGGCCGTGGCCCTCGGGGCGCGCGAGGACGTAGTGGAGGATGTTCTCCTCCATGTCGTGCTCACCGGAGGTGATGAAGCGCTTCACGCCCTCGATGTGCCAGGAGCCGTCGTCCTGCTGCACGGCCTTGGTGCGGCCGGCGCCCACGTCCGAGCCGGCGTCCGGCTCGGTGAGGACCATGGTGGAGCCCCAGCGCTTCTCGACGGCGATCTGCGCGACCTTCTTCTGCGCCTCGTTGCCCTCTTCGAAGAGGATGCCGGCGAACGCCGGGCCGGAGGAGTACATCCAGATGGCCGGGTTCGAGCCGAGCAGCAGCTCCGCGTAGGCCCAGATCAGGGAGCGGGGCGAGGTGGTGCCGCCGATCTCCTCGGGCAGGCCCAGGCGCCAGTACTCCGAGTCCATGAAGGCTTCGTAGCTCTTCTTGAAGGAGGCCGGGACCGGCGCGGTGTTGGTGGCCGGGTCGAAGACCGGCGGGTTGCGGTCGGCGTCCGTGAAGGACTCGGCCAGCTCGTTCTCGGCGAGGCGGGCGAGCTCGGACAGGACGCTCTTGGCGGTCTCGGTGTCCATCTCCTCGAACGGACCGGTGCCGTACTGCTTGTCGCGGCCGAGCACCTCGAAGAGGTTGAACTCGATGTCGCGGAGATTCGACTTGTAGTGCCCCATGGCGACGGCTCCGTTAAGGCTCGGGGAGAGAGGTTCCTCGTACATACCAATCGGTAACGTAATGATGCTACCCGTCGGTAATAACACGCAACCCCTGGCGACTGTGACCAGCGTCAAGCCTGGCGGGAAATGCGTGTCCGGGCGTGACGGGCAGGTCGGTAGTCTTCCCCTCATGTACGGCTACGACCAGAACGTGAGCGCAGGGCAGCAGTACGCCGCCCCGCAGCAGATGGCCGGCGGGTACGGCGAGCAGCCGCTCTACCCCGAGCCATCGCCGCCGTCGCTCGCCGACGCGGTGCGGGCCTTCACCACGGGGTCCCTGTCCGCGGAGGACTTCCAGCAGATCTTCGCCACCTCGAAGGTCTACTGCCCGCGCGGCGAGACCCCCGGATTCCTGGCGCTGCACAACACGCAGCAGCCGGTCATCCCCATGTTCACCACGCTCAAGGAGCTCCGCCGGTACGCCGGCAAGGAGTCCAAGTACTTCGTGATCACCGGCGCCGAGGTGATCGACCTGCTGCCCACCGGGTACGGCTTCGTCCTCGACATGGAGGGCGACCACCGGATGGTCTTCGACGCCAAGGCGGTCGAGCAGATGGTCGAGTTCGCCATGCGCCGCATGTACGGCTAGCCGCCATCGCTGCGCAGGCGGCCGGCCGTACCGGCTGAAGTCCGACGGGGGGCGGGGCGATGCTGCGGGTGCACTTCACGGCCGAGGACCTGCTCAACGTCACCTTCGTGGGCGAGCCGCTGCCGATGGTGGAGCTGGCCATGGCGCTGGTCGCCTGGCAGCGCACCGACGAACCGGCGGTTTTCGGCCGCTGGCGGGGCAGGGTCGGCCGCGAGCTGCCCGGCCGGGTGCGCCCCCTGCTGGACCTGCTGCGCCCGGACGGTGACAACCCCCAGTTCGTCGAGCCGTACACGGCCACGCTGGAGGAGGGGCTCACCGCCGTACGGGAGGCCGCGCCGGCGCTGACCGGCGCGCAGCTCGCCCGCGCCGCGGCCCGGGCGCCCGGGCCGGATTCCTGGCTGCGGGCGCTGTGGGGCCGGGACCGGGAGGCGTGGGACCAGCTGGGCGGGGCGCTCAGGGCCGGCCACGAGGTCGTGGTGGCCCCGCACTGGGCCCGGATCCGGCAGTCCTTCCAGGCGGACGTCGCCTGGCGCACGCGGCTGCTGGCCACCCACGGGATCAAGGCGTGCCTGGCGAGTACGGACCCGCGGGCCGCGTGGTCGGGCACCGTCCTGGAGGTCGACCGGCCGCCGCACTACGAGGTCCGGCTCGGCGGGCGCGGGCTGCTGCTGATGCCCTCGCCGTTCTGGACCGGGCGTCCGCTGGTCGCGCAGGGCCCGGGCGGGCCGCAGGGGCCGCCCGTGCTGATGTACCCGGCGCTGACCCCGCTGCCCCTGGTCGGCGCCGGGCCCGCGGAGGGCGCACTGGACGCCCTGCTGGGCCGCACCCGGGCGGCCGTGCTCCAGCAGCTGGTGCGGCAGCGCACGACGAGCGAACTGGCCCGGGACCTCGACATCAGCCTGCCCTCGGTCTCCGAGCACACCCGCACCCTGCGCGCGGCCGGGCTGATCACCACCGAGCGGGACGGCAGGGCGGTGCTGCACTCGGTGACGGGCCTGGGCGTGGACCTGCTGCGCAGCGGCGGCTGACGCACCCTTCGGCCCTGCCCGAAACCATCGCGGCCGTGGCCGGGGCTCCCGAGTATCGGTGCTGCGGGGGACGCCCGCTCCTACGGACAGGGAGACTGCGATGTCACGTACGTCGTTTCGCATGAAGCTCGCGGCTGTGGCGGCCACGGGGGTGATGGCGCTGGGTACGGGGGTCCTGGCGGCGTCGCCCGCGCAGGCCGCCGGCTGCGGTGTGAGCGGGGGGACGCTGTACTGCGGCAACACCCCGAACGTCGACATGTACCGGTGGGCGGGCTTCGACGCGCCGTACGCGGACACGCTGAAGACCAACCCGAGCCAGTTCGACTGCTGGACCACGGGTGACTGGCACGGCGGCAACAACAACACCTGGTACGGCGCCCGCGGGGACGTGCGGGGCGCGTTCGGGTTCGTTCCGGCTCAGGTCGTGAACACGTCCTCGGCCTTCGACGCGCACCCGGACTGGTACGGGCTCGACCACTGCTGACCTGCGCCTGAGCACACGGTGGCCCCGGGGGGAATTCCCTCGGGGCCGCTCCTGTTCCGTGGGGTGTGGCAGAAAGTTCGAGTTTCAACTAAACTCGACGCAGAAGGAGGTCCTGACCATGCCCGCAGTGACTGTTGAGAACCCGTTGACCCTCCCGCGCGTGGCCGAGCCGCAGGCCGCCGTCCCGCGCAAGGTGCTGGCCGTCGTCTCCGCGCCCGGTGGGTTCGAGGGCGAGGGATTCCCGGTGCGCCGCGCCTTCGCCGGTATCAACTACCAGTACCTCGACCCGTTCATCATGATGGACCAGATGGGTGAGGTGGAGTACGCGCCGGGAGAGCCCAAGGGCACCCCCTGGCACCCCCACCGCGGCTTCGAGACCGTCACGTACCTGATCGACGGAACCTTCGTCCACCAGGACAGCAACGGCGGCGGCGGAGTCATCAACGGCGGCGACACGCAGTGGATGACCGCCGGATCGGGCCTCCTGCACATCGAGGCCCCGCCGGAGTCCCTCGTCGTGTCGGGCGGGCTGTTCCACGGCCTCCAGCTGTGGGTGAACCTCCCGGCCTCCGACAAGATGATGCCCCCGCGCTACCAGGACATCGGCGGCGGCCAGGTCCAGCTGCTGACCACCCCGGACGGCGGCTCCCTGCTGCGCGTGATCGCCGGTGAGCTCGACGGCCACCAGGGCCCGGGCATCACCCACACCCCGATCACGATGATCCACGCGACCGTCTCGCCGGGCGCGCAGATCACCCTGCCGTGGCGCGAGGACTTCAACGCCCTGGCGTACGTCATGGCCGGGCGCGGGTCCGTCGGCGAGGACCGCCGGCCCGTGCAGACCGGGCAGACGGCCGTCTTCGGCGAGGGCGGCTCGCTCACGGTGCGGGCGGACGAGTCCCAGGACTCCAACGCCCCCGACCTGGAGATCGTGCTCCTCGGCGGCCGTCCGATCCGGGAGCCGATGGCGCACTACGGTCCGTTCGTCATGAACAGCCAGCACGAACTCCAGCAGGCCTTCGACGACTTCCAGGCCGGCCGGCTGGGCCGCATCCCCACCACCGCGCGCACCGGACTCGGCCACCGCGGCGCCGGCGACGCGGAGGACTGACCGGCTCCGACGGGCTCCCGGCCGGGAGCCCGTCGCGCCCTACGCGGCGTCCGCCGGGTCCGCGGGACCGGGCGGCGCCGTCCCGGCCCCGGCGTCGGCCCCGGCGTCGGCGTACCGGGCCCGCAGCTCCGAGACCACCCCGAAGAGGGCCGCGGTCACCGGCACCGCCAGCAGCATCCCCAGGATCCCGGCCACGCTCGCCCCGGCGGTGATGGCCAGCATCACGACGGCCGGATGCATCTGCACCGTGCGGCTCTGCACCACGGGCTGCAGCACGTACCCCTCGATCATCTGGACCACCAGCACCAGGCCCAGCGCCCACAGGCCGATGATCCAGCCCCGGTCGGCGAAGGCGACGAGCACCGCCACCGCACCCGAGAGGAACGCGCCCAGGTACGGGATGTAGGCGGTCACGAAGACCAGCGCGGCCAGCCCCAGCGCACCCGGCACGTCGAGGACCAGCAGACCCGCGCCGATCAGCACCGCGTCGACCAGGGCCACGAAGGTGGTCCCGCGCATGAAGCCCTCGACCGCCTCGAAGGCGCGCCGGCCCATGGCCTCCATCAGATCGCCCGAGCGGCTCGGCACCAGCGAGCGCAGCGTGCCCACCGCACGGTGGGAGTCGCGCAGGAAGAAGAAGATCAGCACCAGCGCCAGCAGCGCCATCGCGATCACCGAGCCGACCACGCTCAGGCCGGCGACCACGCCCGAGGCGGCCGTGCCGCCGAACTTCTCCAACAGCTCCTTGGAGTTCTCGGTGATGTCCTCCACGGAGGTCCCCACCGCGCCGAAGTGCTCGGCGAGCGTCCGGCCGGCCCGCCGCAGCGCGTCGACGATCTCGTCGCCCGTCTCCACGAGCGCGAGGACGACCACGTACGTGGCCCCGCCGGCGAAGCCGACCACCGCGAGGCAGGTCAGGGCCGCCGCGAGGGAGCGGTTCATCCCCATGCGGATCAGGCGCCGGTGCATCGGCCCGAGCAGGGCCGTGCCGAGCACGGCCAGCAGGACCGGCGTGACGGCGGTCTGGAAGACCACGCACAGCCAGATGGCGACGGCCAGGACCGCCGTGACGACCAGGACGACCCCGCACCAGGCGGCGAGCCGCCGAACGGGCTCCGGCAGAAGGGGTACGGGGGGATTGGGCACGCTTTATCCAATCACGGCCCGCCCCGCCCGCCCGGGGCTCACAGCGCCTGGTCGGGGCCCGTCTTCGACTGCTCGTGCAGCTCGAACCAGATCGACTTGCCCTCGCCCTGCGGGTCCACGCCCCAGGTGTCGGCGAGCATCTCCATCAGCAGCACCCCGCGGCCGCTGGAGGACATCTCGCCCGGGTGCCGCTTGTGCGGGAGCTCGTCGCTCCCGTCCGCGACCTCCACGCGCAGCCGGCGCGCGCCCAGTTCGCCCACCGCCTCCGCCACCAGCAGCGCGTCGCCGTCCGTGTGCAGCAGTACGTTCGTCACCATCTCGGAGACCATCAGCTCCGCCGAGTCCACCTGGTCGGCGTCGGCCCAGTCGTGCAGCAGCTCGCGGACCTGGCGGCGGGCGCCCGCGATCCGTTCCGGTTCGTCCTGGGCCACCGTCAGCACCGTGCGGCGCGCCGGGCGGGCCGGGTGCGCCGGCGGGGTGCCGCAGTCGCAGCCGTGGCCCTCGCCCTCGCGGCACAGTAGCACCACGGCTATGTCGTCCTCGCGGCGGTCGGCCAGCGGACCCGTCGTGTGGTGCGAGGACGGCCCGTGCACGGCCTGGACCAGCAGGTCGGCCAGCCGTTCGAGGTGCGGGGGCTCGAAGCGTCCGGCGGCCGGGGACTCCGGCCCGGGCGCGCCGACGGCCCCGTGGGTGTCGGACTCCAGGACCGCGCGCAGCCGCGCCCAACCCGTGTCCAGGTCGTGCCCGCCGGTCTCGATGAGCCCGTCGGTGCACAGCATCATCGTCTCGCCGGGTTCCAGGGTGAACCGGGTGGTGGGGTAGTCGGTGTCGGGGACGATCCCGAGGGGGAGCCCGCCCGCGGTGGGGCGCATCAGGACGGTGCCGTCCGTCATCCGGATCGCGGGGTCGGGGTGGCCGGCGCGGGCCACCTCCAGCATCCCGGTCTTCGGGTCGCACTCCACGTACAGGCAGGTCGCGAACCGCGGGCTCTGGAAGTCCGCGTCCACCTCGGCGGCCGCTCCCGGGCCGGTGCCGCCGCCCGCGCCCGCGGCCTCGTACGGATCGGACTCCTGCGTGGCGCACAGCCCGGCCAGGAAGCGGGAGGCGCGGGAGAGCACCGCGTCCGGCCGGTGGCCCTCGGACGCGTACGCCCGTACGGCGATCCGCAGCTGGCCCATCAGTCCGGCCGCCCGGACGTCGTGGCCCTGCACGTCGCCGATGACCAGCGCGAACCGGCCCGAGGGCAGCGGGATCATGTCGTACCAGTCGCCGCCCACCTGGAGCCCGCCGCCGGTCGGGACGTACCGCGCGGCGATCTGCATGCCGGGGATCTCGGGGCCGAGCTGCGGCATCATCGACCGCTGCAGGCCGGTGGTGAGCTCCCGCTCGGATTCGGCCACTCCGGCGCGCTGGAGCGCCTGGGCCAGCATCCGGGCCACGGTCGTCAGGACGGACCGCTCGTCGGGCGAGAACGACGCCGGGTGCTTGAACGCGGCCATCCAGGCGCCCATGGTCCGCCCGGCGACGGTCAGCGGCAGGAAGGCCCAGGACACCCGGTCGAAGCGCTGGGCGAGCGGCCAGGTGGCCGGGAACCGCCGTTTGTAGTCCTCCGGCGTCGACAGGTAGATCGCCCGGCCGGTACGGGCGACCTCCGCGGCCGGGTAGTCCGTCTCCAGCAGCATGTCCGTGAAGGGTTCCTCGTCCCCCGGATCGTGCCCGTGGTGCCCGATGATCGACAGCCGGTCCCCGGCCACGCCGAAGACGGCCAGCCCGTCCGGGCTGAAGCCCGGCATGGACAGCGAGGCCGCGACGCGCAGCACCTCGGCCGTGGACCGGGCCTCCGCCAGCGCTCGCCCCGCGTCCAGCAGGAAGGCCTCGCGGGAGCGCCGCCAGTCGCCCGTGATGGGGGTGTGGGCGGCCGTGGTGCCGGGCTGCGGCTCGGCGATCTCCTGGATGGTGCCGATCAGCTCGTAGTCCACGCGCCCGTCGGCGGAGCGGCTCTCCAGCGGTTTGGAGCGGCTGCGCACGGTCCGCAGGACCCGCCCGTCCACGTCCATGATCCGCAGCCGGGCCTCGGCGAGGGTGCCCTCGGCGACCGCCAGGTTCACGATCCCGTTGATCTCGTTCCAGTCCACCGGGTGGAAACGGGACCGTACGGAGACCTCCGGCAGCACCACGGGCTCGGCGGGCAGCCCGAGGAGCCGGGCGGCCTCACCGTCGAGGGTGACCGTTCCGGAGGCGTTGTCCCACCGCCACAGGCCCGTCGCGATGGCGGCCAGGACGTCCTCGGTGCGCACCCGGCCATCTTTACAGGTCATATCCGTCAAGTGCCTGTCAGGAGGGAGCGCCGGGCGCATTTGCGCAGGCTGGAGGGAGTGCCCGACCCGTCACCCTCCCGGACGGTAACCTTGGGACGGTTGAATCCACCCTGGTATCGCGTAGAACTGGATGACTGATGCATCGGTACAGGTCCCACACCTGCGGCGAGCTCCGCGCTTCTGACGTCGCCGCCGACGTCCGACTGAGCGGCTGGCTGCACAACCGTCGAGACCTGGGCGGCATCCTCTTCATCGATCTGCGGGACCACTACGGCATCACGCAGCTCGTCGCCCGGCCGGGCACGGCGGCGAACGAGGCGCTGAGCAGCGTCACCAAGGAGACCGTCGTCCGCATCGACGGCAAGGTCGTCTCCCGCGGCGCCGACAACGTCAACCCGGAGCTGCCGACCGGCGAGATCGAGATCGAGGTCTCCGAGGTCGAGGTGCTCGGCGCCTCCGCCCCGCTGCCGTTCACGATCAACACCGACGACGGTGTGAACGAGGAGCGGCGCCTGGAGTACCGCTTCCTCGACCTGCGCCGCGAGCGCATGCACCGCAACATCATGCTGCGCTCGGCCGTCGTCGCGTCGATCCGCTCCAAGATGGTGGCCCTCGGCTTCAACGAGATGGCGACGCCGATCCTCACCGCGACCTCCCCCGAGGGCGCCCGTGACTTCGTCGTGCCGTCCCGCCTGAACCCGGGCAAGTTCTACGCCCTGCCGCAGGCCCCGCAGCAGTTCAAGCAGCTGCTGATGATCTCCGGCTTCGACCGCTACTTCCAGATCGCGCCCTGCTTCCGCGACGAGGACGCCCGCGCCGACCGCTCGCCGGGCGAGTTCTACCAGCTCGACGTGGAGATGTCCTTCGTCGAGCAGGAGGACGTCTTCCAGCCGATCGAGCGCCTGATGACCCAGCTCTTCACCGAGTTCGGCAACGGCCGCGAGGTCACCTCGCCGTTCCCGCGGATCCCGTTCCGCGAGTCGATGCTGAAGTACGGCAACGACAAGCCCGACCTGCGCGCCAAGCTGGAGCTCGTCGACATCACCGACGTGTTCGAGGGCTCGGAGTTCAAGGCGTTCGCCGGCAAGCACGTCCGCGCGCTGGCCGTCCCGGACACCGCCGCGCAGCCGCGCAAGTTCTTCGACGGCCTCGGCGAGTACGCGATCTCGCTGGGCGCCAAGGGCCTCGCCTGGGTCCGCGTCGGCGAGGACGGTGCCCTGACCGGCCCGATCGCCAAGTTCCTCACCGAGGAGAACGTCAAGGTCCTCACCGAGCGCCTGGGCCTGGCCCCCGGCCACGCGGTGTTCTTCGGCGCGGGCGACTTCGACGAGGTCTCCAAGATCATGTCCGGCGTTCGCGTCGAGGCGGCCAAGCGCGCGGGCCAGTTCGAGGAGAACGTCTTCCGCTTCTGCTGGATCGTCGACTTCCCGATGTACGAGAAGGACGAGGAGACCGGCAAGATCGACTTCTCGCACAACCCCTTCTCCATGCCGCAGGGCGGCATGAAGGACCTGGAGGAGAAGGACCCGCTCGACATCCTGGCGTGGCAGTACGACATCGTCTGCAACGGCATCGAGCTGTCCTCCGGCGCCATCCGCAACCACGAGCCCGAGGTCATGCTGAAGGCCTTCGAGATCGCGGGCTACGAGGCGGAGACCGTCGAGCGCGAGTTCGCCGGCATGCTGCGCGCGTTCCGCCTCGGCGCCCCGCCGCACGGTGGCATCGCCCCGGGCGTGGACCGCATCGTGATGCTGCTCGCCGACGAGCCGAACATCCGCGAGACCATCGCCTTCCCGCTGAACGGCAACGCGCAGGACCTGATGATGGGCGCGCCGACGGTCCTGGAGGAGGCCCGTCTGCGCGAGCTGAACATCGCGCTGCGCAAGCCGGTCGAGACGAAGGCGGCGGACGCCAAGCCGATCGCGGAGGCCGTCCACCCGGACGCCGCGCGCTGATCGCGGCCGCTGCCGCTGCCGCTGCCGCTGTCGCCGTGATGTGACGAAGGGCCCGGGATCCACTGGATCCCGGGCCCTTCGTCGTGTTCCGGTTAGAACCGCTCCAGGATGCCCTTGAGGAGGGCGGCGGAGGTGAGTTCGGCGGGGGCCGGGCCGGCGTGGAAGAAGCCGGCGTTCTCGGCGTCCAGCTTGCGCAGGAAGTCGAAGGCCTTGTTGTCGTGCTCGCCGAACGCGACGAACTGCCAGTGGATGCCGGGCGCGGTGGCGGCGGCGTCGGTGATCGCCTGACGGGCGGGCTGACGGTTGTCGGGAGCGCCGTCGGTCTGGAAGACGACCAGGGCCGGGCCCTCGCCGCCGTCCTTCTGGTAGCGCTCGACGACGGCCTCGACGGCCACGTGGTAGCTGGTGCGGCCCATCCGGCCGAGCTCGGCGTGGCGGGCCTCGACCCAGGACGCGTCGTGGGTGTCGAGGGCCAGGTCGGCGGTGCCGTCCAGCTCCGTGGAGAAGAACACGGTGTGCACGGTCGCCTCGTCGTCGAGGTGCGCGGCGAGGGCGAGGGCGTGGTCGGCGAGGTACTGCGCGCTGCCGTCCTTGTAGAAGCCGCGCATCGACCCGGACCGGTCCAGGACGAGGTACACCTTGGCCCGCGCCCCGGCCTTCCCCTTCCCGCGGAGCACCTGGCCGGCGGCCTTGTAGGCGCCGGCGATCTCGGGCGCCCGACGCCGGACGACGGCGGGCGCGTGCGCGGCCGTCTGGGTGGCCCCCTCGACCTCGTCCGCCTCCGGCGCGGGTACGTCGGCCTCAGCGGCCACCGGCTCCGCCTCGGGCTGCTCCGCCTCCGGGGCGGTGGCCTCGGCTGCCGCCGGCTCCGCCTCGGGCTCGGTCGCCTCGGCCGCCGCCGGCTCGTCCTGTGCCTGCGGCGCGGTCTCGGGCTCCGCCGGGACCTCGGCCTCTGCCGGCTCCGCCTCCGGCGCGACTACGTCGGCCTCTGCCGCCACCGGCTCGGCCTCGGGCTGCTCCGCAGCGGCGGGGGCGTCCGCCTCCGGCGCGACCTCGGCCAGGGGCTGTGCCTCCGGCTCTGCGACGGCCTCGGCGGCGGCCGGCTCGGGCTCCGCAACGGCCGGGGCGGCCGCCTCCGGCTCCGCGGGAGCGGTGGTGGTGGCCTCGGCGGCAGCCGGCTCGGGCTGCTCCGCAGCCGCGGGGGCGGCCGCCTCCGGCTCAGCGGCCTCGGCGATCTGCGGCTCCGGCTCGGCCGCCGGGGCGGCTTCCGCTTCCGCTTCGGGCGCGGTGACGTCCGCTTCGGCAGCCGGCGGCTCGGCTTCTGCCTCTGCCTCCGGCTCCGCGACGGCCGCCGCGGCAGTCGGCTCGGGCTCCGCAGGAGCCGGGGCCTTGGGCTGGTCCGCTGCGGGCGGGGTGGATTCCGGGCCGGGCGTCGCCGCAGGCGGGGCGGCAGGCGACGGGGCGCGGCGGGCTTCCGGGACCGTGGGGTCCGCGGCCGGGGCGGGGGCCGTGAGGACCGTCCCGGGCTCGCGGTCCCGCGGAGCGGACTGAGGAGGAACAGTGGGGTTGTCGAAGGACGCCGCCACCAGATCTGCGGCCACGTCCAGGGGGGTACGTTCCGCCTGGTTGGGGACAGCGGCCGAGGGGGCGTCCGTAGTGTCCGGAACGGGTTCTTCAGTCCGTCCGAACACCTTGCGCAACAAGCTCCGAATACCCATGGGCCAGGCCTTTCGCATGAGTGCGTGCGTCATTTGTCCGTGCTGCGCGGTTGATCCCTGCCCAGAGTGGACACGTAAGGTTATCGGCCGCCCGGCTGGATCTTCGGCAGGGTCGCCTTTCGTGGCGTCCGGCTTCCACACACGCCCACACCGCGCTCGAACTGCCGCTCCGACGTGCCGGGTTCACCGACCGTTCATCCCCGCGCCGCCGCTTCGGCGCAACCCGGGCCTAGCGTCACGGCTGGATTGTTCCGACACGTTGTCGGCGCCCACGCAGCTACTCGGAGGACACTCGTGCGCAAGCTTCTGCCGCTCATCGGCAACCCGCATGGGAGCGGCCGGTCCGCTCTCACCTGTCGCTACCGCTGTGGCGACGCCTGCTTCCACGAGGTGCCGAACACCAGCGACAACGAGTACGCGGGCGACGTCATAGCCCGCGCGTACTCCCGCCGCTCGATGCTGCGTTCCGCCGCCGTCGTGACGGTCGCCACCGCCGCTGGCTCCGCCGTGGCCCTCAGCGGCCCGGGGCAGACCGCCAACGCCACCCCGTCCGGTGAGGCCGCGGCCGCCGGCGCCGGCAAGGGCGGCGAGGCCGCCCGCGGCCTGCGCTTCAAGGCCGTCGCGCCCAACACCGACGACAAGGTCACCATCCCCGAGGGCCACGAGCAGAACGTGGTCATCCGCTGGGGCGAGCCGATCATCAAGGGCGCTCCGGGCTTCAACCCCGACAAGCAGACCGCCGCCGCGCAGGCCGGTCAGTTCGGCTACAACAACGACTTCCTGAGCCTCCTCCCGCTCGGCGGCGACTACGAGCGCCAGCAGCTGCTCGTGGCCAACCACGAGTACACGGACGAGATCCTCATGTTCAAGGGCTACGACCCGGCCAAGCCGACCCGCGAGCAGGTCGAGATCGCCTGGGCCGCGCACGGCCTGTCCGTGGTCGTCGTCCAGGAGGACCACCGCAGCGGCAAGCTGACCGCGGTCACCCGCCACCAGCTCAACCGTCGCCTGACCGCCACCAGCGAGTTCAAGCTGACCGGTCCGGCCGCGGGCAGCGCCCTGCTGAAGACCTCCGTCGACGCCACCGGCACCAAGGTGCTCGGCACCCTCAACAACTGCGCCGGCGGCACCACCCCGTGGGGCACCACCCTCCACGGCGAGGAGAACTTCAACCAGTACTTCGGCAACGCCGGCCAGGTCACCGACCCGACCGCCGCCGCCCGCCTGAAGCGCTACGGCGTGACCGCCGGCGCCACCGAGCGCAAGTGGGAGCTCTTCGACAAGCGCTTCGACGTGGCGCAGGAGCCCAACGAGTCGCACCGCTTCGGCTGGGTCGTCGAGCTGGACCCGTACGACCCGCACTCCGTCCCGCGCAAGCGCACCGCGCTGGGCCGCTTCAAGCACGAGGCCGCGCAGCCCCGCCTGACCGAGGACGGCCGCCCGGTCGTCTACATGGGCGACGACGAGCGCTTCGACTACTTCTACAAGTTCGTCTCGTCGAAGCAGATGAAGAAGGGCAACTCGCGCGCGGCGAAGGAGCACAACCTCACGCTGCTCGACGAGGGCACCCTCTACGTCGCCAAGCTCACCGGCGACTCCCCGGCCGCCGAGTTCGACGGCACCGGCAAGCTCCCCTCCGACGGCGAGTTCGACGGCTCCGGCGTCTGGATCAAGCTGGCCACCGGCAACGTCTCGCACGTCGAGGGCATGACCGCCGAGGAGGTCTACGTCTTCACGCGCCAGGCCGCCGACAAGGTGGGCGCCACCAAGATGGACCGCCCCGAGGACGTCGAGCCGTCCCCGCGCACCGGCCGCGTCTACATCGCGCTGACCAACAACACCGACCGGGGCAAGCCGGGCAAGGAAGGCGCGACCGAGCCCAACCCGCGCAACCTGAACAAGCACGGCCAGATCCTGGAGCTCGCCGAGAACTTCGACGACCCGGCCGGCGACGGATTCGCCTGGCGGCTCTTCCTGGTCGCCGGTGACCCGAACGACCCGGCGACGTACTTCGCGGGCTTCCCGAAGGACAAGGTCAGCCCGATCTCCTGCCCGGACAACGTGGCCTTCGACCCGCACGGCAACCTGTGGATCTCCACGGACGGCAACCAGCTCGGCTCCCACGACGGCCTGTTCGGCGTCGCGACGGCCGGCGACCGCCGTGGTGAGCTGAAGCAGTTCCTGACCGTCCCGCGCGGCGCCGAGACCTGCGGCCCGCTCATCCAGGACAAGCGCGTCCTGGTCTCCGTCCAGCACCCGGGCGAGATCGACGGCGCGTCCGTCGAGAAGCCGCAGTCGGTGTGGCCCGACGGTCCCGGCAAGATCGTCCGCCCGGCTGTCGTCTCGGTCTGGCGCAAGGACGGCAAGAACATCGGCGTCTGATCCGGTGGTTGGGCGGATGTTCCACGTGAGCCGTGTTCCACGTGAGCCGTGTTTCACGTGAAACGTCCGCCCGGTCCGGTCAACTGCCGTCCGGCAGCCTCCCGACCGGAAGCGCGAGGGTCGTCAGCGCGCCCCCGTCGGGCGCGTTGGCGAAGCTCAGCGTGATCTCCAGGACCGCCGCCTGTCCCGCCACGATCGTGAGCCCCAGCCCGTGGCCGCGCCCGCGGCCCGGGTCTCCGGTCCGGAACCGCTGGGGGCCCTGCTCGATCAGCTCGGGCGGGTAGCCGGGCCCGTGGTCGCGAACCGTCACCACCGGGCCCTCCACGGTCACCTCGACCGGCGGCCGGCCGTGCCTGTGGGCGTTGGCCAGCAGGTTGGCGAGGATCCGGTCCAGCCGTCGCCGGTCGGTGAGGACCACGGCGTCCCGGACCACCCGCACCGTGGCGGTCGGCCCGGCCCCGGCGACGGCCCGCTCCACGGCCCGGCCGAGTTCCACGCGGGCCAGATCGGCCCTTTCCACGCCCGAGTCCAGCCGGGAGATCTCCAGCAGGTCCTCGGTCAGCAGGTGCAGGGCCTTCAGCCGGTCGTTGATCATCTCCTTGGGGCGGCCCTCGGGCAGCAGCGCCGCCGCGGCCAGCGAGCCGGTGAGCGGGGTCCGCAGCTCGTGTGCGACGTCCGCCGTGAAGCGCTTCTCCGCCTCCAGCCGGTCCTGGAGCGAGCCGGCCATCGAGTCCAGCGCCTGCGCCACGTCCCGTACCTCGTCCCGGTCCCGGGAGCGGCGGCCCTGCCGCCGGTCGTCCGCGCGGGAGGGGAAGCCCACCCGGGCGTCCAGGTCCCCGGCGCTGATCCTGCGGGCCACGGCGGCGGTGGTCGAGAGCCGCCGGCTGATCCGGTCGGCGAGGAAGAGGCCGGCCAGCGCCACCACACCGGCGGCGAGGGCGGCGGAGGCGAGGATCGCGGTGTCGATGTCCCGCAGTCGGCTGCGGGTGCTCTGGAACGGGATCCAGACGGCGAGCGCCTGTCGGTCGGCGGGTGCGGCGGCCCACATGACGGGCTTGCCGTCGTACGTGCCGACGATGCTGCCGGTGTCGCCGCGGGCGACGAGTTCCCGCAGCAGCCGGGGGAGCTGGGGCGGGTCGAGGGCGATGTTCACGTCGCCGTGCGTGGTGCCGTACTCGTAGTGGCTGAGGGCGTGCTCCAGGGCTGTGTCGGCGTCCTTGCGGACCGCGCCGACGATCTGCTCGGCGACCACGTTGTGCACCAGGATCCCCAGCACGGCGGCGACCATGCAGCACACCATCGTGGTGGTCAGGGCGATCTTCCAGCGGAGGCTGCTCAGCGCGTGCATCGCTGCCCGCCCGGGCTGAGCGGGACACCGGTGAGGGACGGGCAGTCGTCGAGGGTGAGCTGGGAGAGGTTCATGATCCCGGCCTTCGGGTCCCACACGTAGTCGGAGACGGCGACGTACCTGGGGTTCGACGTCGGTTCGCGGACCGCGAGGTGTTCGGCGGCCACCTCCACCCCCTCCAGCACCGCCCGCCGGGACAGGATCCGGGCGATGCTCCCGTCGTCCCGGACCGTGTAGACGCGCAGCTCGCTGAGCCGGCCGTCGATGTCCAGTGCGGTGATCAGCTCCTCCCGGCCATTGCCCGTCAGGTCGTGCAGGACGGCGGGGCGCACCGGGCAGTCGGGGCCGCCGTCCACAGCCTGTGTGCAGAGCGCGAGCCGCTGGACGGCCCGGGGGTCGACGAGCCGGCCGGTCCCGCCGTCCTGTGCGGTGGCGGAGGTGATGTCGGCGCGTACGACGCCCAGCGCGTTCACCCCGCGCATGCTGAGGCCCGCCGCCTTGGGGAGTCCGGGCACCACGGCGGCCGTGCCCGGTTTCTGGTCCGGCTCCGGTGGGCCGGGGCGGATGTCCTTCCACAGGCTCAGCGGTGCGTGCACCGTGCCGAGGTCGCCCTCGTTCTTCAGTCCCTCCACATCGGCGCACCCCGCCATGAGGACGGCGAGGACGATCACGGCCGGGGCGCGGTGCATGTTCCGATGCTCTCCCGCCGGGCGGTTCCCGGCCCGGACTCAGGACCATCCGGGGGACCGGGGGGTCAGGGCTCCGGCTGGGCGATGGCGCGGGCCGCCGCGACCTCCTGGTGGACGGGGCCCAGGACGCTCGACGTCCCGCCCGGGGGCTCAGCCTCGACGCGTTCCGGGGTGGTGCTGCTGCGGACCCGCTCGGCCAGTTCGCGCAGCCGGGAGGCGATCTCCTCGACCTCGTGCGCGTCGGGCGGCGCCGCGCCGTGGTTGACGCGGACCCGCGCGGCGGTGGTCGCGTCCACGATCCGCTCGACGGCGACGACCAGCGGCCACCAGGCGGCGGCCCGCGCCCCCGTCGGCGGCGGCTCGGTCAGCGCCCGCTGGAACTCGCTGCGCACGCCCGACAGGTCGCGGTAGATGCGCCGCCGGGCCTGGAGGCGGGCGGTGCGCGCCGCCGCGTGCGCGGCCGCGTCCGGGAGCGGGGCGAAGGCCCGTTCCACGTAGCGGGCGGCGTCGTCCACGGTGTCGGCGAGCCGGTCCCCGATCCGGGTGTGCCAGCTCTCGGGCCAGAGCAGGTATCCCGCGACGAGGGTGATGGCGCAGCCGATCAGGCTGTCCAGCAGCCGGGGGCGGATCAGGTCGAAGCCCTGGTGGTTGAGGAGGTCGGAGAGCAGCAGGATCACCGGGGTGATCGCGGCGGTCTGGAAGGCGTACCCCTTGACGGAGAAGGCGGGGATCAGCGCGGCGAGCACCATGATCACCGGTACGTCCCACCAGCCGCGCGGCACCTCGGCGAGCACGGCGGCCGCGATGACGAGCCCGCCCGCAGTGCCGACGGCGCGCAGCACGGCCCGGGAGAACACCGAGCCGAAGTCGGGCTTGAGGACGAAGGTGACGGTCAGCGCGACCCAGTAGGAGCGCTCGACCTCGATCACCGAGACGAGCGACTGGGCGAGCCCGATGCACAGGGCGAGCCGCAGCCCGTACCGCCAGGAGGCCTCGGAGAACATCATGTCGCGCACCGCCCGCCGGGCCCGCACGCGCAGGGCGGCGGGCCGGCCGAGGCGGTCGTCCACGTTGTGCAGGTCCGGTTCGGCGAGGTACACGATCTTCGCGGCATGGCGCAGGGCCGCGTCGACGGCCCGTTCGGCCGGGGTGTGGGCGGCGGGCAGTTCCAGTACGGGGGTTCCGGTGCGGCCCTCCTCGATGGCGTCGGCCAGGTCCCGTACGGCCGCCGGGATCTCGGGCGGCAGCGGCCTGCCGCGCAGGTGTGCCGCGGGCGCGGCCTCCACCAGCGGGATCACCACGTTGAGCTGGGCCAGCATCCGCACGAGCGAGGGGCTGCGCCCGTGCACGCGGGCCCGGCGGCCGAGCACGAGGTCGTAGGCGTGGTTGATGGCCTGGGTGACCTGTTGGCGGCGTTCGTCGTAGAGGGTGCCGGGGCCGCCGGCGGCCTCCAGGGCGGTGGCCAGCGCCCGGTAGGTGTCGGCCACGGCGGCGCGCTCCGGTTGTCGGCCGCGCAGCGGCCAGCCCAGCAGGCTCAGCGCGAGTACGAACAGTCCGCCCGCGCCCAGCAGCAGCGGGGCCGTCCACCAGGGCTCGGGGAGCGGGAGTCCGGCGCCGATGACGGCGTTGAGCAGGAGCAGCAGCCCGGACACGGAGGCGACGGTGCCGATGGAGGAGATCATCCCGGAGACCAGGGCGATCAGGGTGAGGGCGCCGACGGCCAGCCAGCCGTGCCCGTAGACCAGGGTGCCCAGGGCCACGCCGACGGCGCCGAAGAGCTGCGGGACGGCGATGTTCAGGACCCGCATCCGGTAGGCGTCGGCGGTGTCGCCGATGACTCCGGCGAGGGCGCCCATGGAGGCGAGCGCCCCGTATTCGGGTTCGTCCAGGGCGAAGCCGATGGCGAGCGGGACGGCCAGGGCGACCGCGGCGCGTGCCACGGCGGCCCAGGGGATCGGGGCGGAACTGGGCTTCAGCCCGTTGAGCAGCCAGGCGGGGGGAGCGAGCGGATGGTGCCGGGCTCGCCGCGACGATATGTGTTCGGTGCGTTCGGTGCTCATCCCGCTTCCGTGCCGCCGCTCGCGAATCGGTTCTTCTGGGTTCTTCTGCGTCGTTCTGCGCTTGTTGGTACCTTCCGAGCTTATGGGGTGCGGCGCAGTCGGCCCATCACCCATGCGGCCAGTGCGGCGGTGAGCCCGATCACCAGCACCACCCAGGCGGTGGTGCGCAGGAACGCGGTGAGGGCGTCGTACACGGCTCCGGCGGCGGGCCGGTCGATGTCGGCGGGCAGGTCGTCCAGGGTGAGCCGGCGGCACACCTCCACCGTGAGCCACAGCAGCCCCGCCCCGACCGCGAGCCCGAGTCCGGTGGCCATCACGGCGCGCCTGCGGTGGACGGCGACCGCGATGGCGGCCGCGGCCAGGACCAGGGTCAGCACGGGCAGCCAGACGCCGGCGATCTGCAGCATGTGGAACCCCTCCCGGAGGGCGGCGAGGTTGTCGTACTCCATGACCTTCACGGAGAGGTGCGTCACCGGGATGCGGTCGGCGAAGGGCACGCCGCCCTCGACGAGTTCGCCCTTGACCTGGGCTATGACGGGCGCGAGGTCGATGGTGAGGGCGTCGCCGTGGCCGGTGGTGAGCGCGTTGAGGAAGGCGGCGTGGGCGGCGCGGTTGGCCGCGTCCCAGGCCGTCTGGTAGGCGGGGGTGCCGGCGAAGGAGTGCAGGGCCTCGCCCAGCAGCGCGTCCACGCCCATCTGGAAGGGGCCCGCGTCGATCTGCCCGGCGAGGGCGCGGGTGACCTGGGTGACGACGACTTCCTGGACGGCGGGGTTCGCGGCGAGGGGGGACATGGCGGCGGTGTAGCGGTCGGCGTTGCCGAGCTCGCGGTCCGCCCAGTACGCGACGGCGCTCGCGGGCACCAGGAGGGCCACGAGCGCGATCAGTACCGCCGACAGGATGGTGCGCACGTCACCAGGGAATGCGGGCGCGGGCCGGGGCGCGAGCGGTGTTGCTGCGGTTGGGGGGTGGACCGTCCGGCGGTGCGGCGCCCTTGCCTTCGATATTCTGGACATCTAGTATCCAGGATATGAAGATGAGCGAGGGCGTCGAGTGGGCGCTGCACAGCTGCGTCAACCTGGCCTGGAGCGGCCCGGACCGGGCCGTCTCGGCGGCACGGCTGGCCGCGTGGCACGACCTGCCCGCCGCCTACCTCAACAAGCAGCTGCAGGCGCTGGCCCGGGCGGGCATCGTCACCTCCGCCCCCGGCCCCCGGGGCGGCTTCAAGCTGGCCCGCCCGCTCGCCGCCATCTCGCTCATGGACGTGGTCGCCGCCGTCGAGGGGCCGGAGGAGGCCTTCCGGTGCGCGGAGATCCGGCAGCAGGGGCCGGGCGCCGGCGCCCCGGCGGCCGATGCCGCCGACTGCGCCATCGCACACGCCATGACCCGCGCCGAACTGGCCTGGCGCAGGGCGCTGGCCGCCCAGAACCTCGACGAGATCCGGCAGCAGGCCGAACGGCAGGCCCCCGGGGCCCCGGCCCGGCTCCGCGCCTGGCTCGCCGCGCAATAGCGACAGCGCGCCGCGGCCACCGCGGCGCACCGCACGTTCGGAAACGGAAACGGAAACAGGGAGCTCGGCATGACGCGCAGCATCATCAACCCGGCAGGACTCCACACCCCGACCGACTACGGCTACAGCCACATCGTCTCCGCCCCCGGCGAGCAGGTGTTCATAGCCGGCCAGTACGGCTCCGACGAGAGCGGCCACGTCGTCTCCGAGGACTTCGCCGACCAGGTCGAGCGGGCCTTCGCCAACCTCCGGACCGCCCTTGAGGCCGTCGGCCTCGGCCCCGCCGACGTCGTCCGCATCGGCACCTACATCGTCGGCCACGACCAGCGGAAGCTGGAGGTGCTCCTCAAGGAGCTGCACGCCACCTGGGGCACCGAGCTGCCCGCCCAGACCCTGATCGGGGTGGCCGCGCTGGCCCTGCCCGGCATGCTCTTCGAGATCGACGCCGTCGCGGTGCGCACGCCCTGACCGTTGATCCACTTGCCGGTCCGCGGTGGCGGGTGTGCCCTGGATGATGGGAGAGAGGAGCCCGTCATGGCACATGCGGCACCCACCGCCCGGCGCCGGCCCCGGCAGTCGGCGGACATGGCCCACCTGAGCAAGAGCGCCTACGTGCGACCCCTGCTCGCCGGACTCGTGTACGGCGTATGGGCCGCCTTCATCCAGCGCCAGATGGGTCCGGTCGACGCGGGCAACGTCTTCTACGGGATCCTGTGCGGCGTGCTGTTCGCCGGGATCATGTTCGCCCTGGCCCGGATCGGCCCCCGCCTCAAGCGCGAGGTCCACGCCGCCTCGTACGGCGTCTTCCTCGGCATCGCCGCGGGCTATCTGCACAGCCTCACCAACTGCTCCGTGCTCCGCGCCACCATGACCGGCCTCTTCGTCGGCATCGGCGTCGGCCTGGCGGCGTTCTACCGCTACTACCAGCGCGAGAACTGACGCCTGGACCCGAGGCGCAGAGCGGCGCCCGTACCGAGGCGCCCGCAGGACCGCACGGTCCTGCGGGCGCGTCGGGTCGCCCCTACGCGGCCGAGTCGGAGGTGGCCGTCTGCTTCGGTTCACTCTCGGACTCGGCGGCCACGGCCACGGCCTGGGCCTTCGATGGCTCGGCCGGCTCGGTCTTGCGGACCGGCGGGGTGAAGCGCGTGACCTCGGCGCGGAGCATGGCGTTCAGTGCGGCGTACGGGTCGATGGGCATGGCGGAACCTCACGGTGCTCAAGGGGTGTGGGGGCTGCGCGGTGACCGGGGGTGTCCCGGGGATGTCCTGCCGGAAGGGCCGGACACCTCCTCGGCCCGCTCAGCAGCGCAGGACCACACTCCGCACCGTCCGCAGGGACAGGGCCGGTTCGGCCGTCTCCGCGGCCGGCCCGCACGGCGGCGCGTCCGGGTGTTTCACGTGAAACACCGCAAGGGCTGCCCGCCGTACGCCGGGCAGCCCGCGCGCGGCGGTCCGTACGGCCGCCCGTGCCTCGGGGTCGGCGGCCGGATCGGACGGGCCCTCGCCCGGTTCGCCGGGCTCGGAGGGCGCCGTGGAAGCGGGACGGGACTCGGCGGCCGCGGCGCCGGCCGGGCCGGCGCCGAACACGCACAGCAGCACGACACAGGCCGCGGTCAGGGCCCGGGTCAGTGCCGAACGTGCGCGTTGCCTCCCGCTCATGCGAGGGGTGTGCCCCGCCACGCCGGGCGACTCCCCGTCCGGTCCCGAGAAGCCCCCGACCGGAGGACGAAGACACCCCCCACGGCTGACGGACGGCGGTGGGAGGCGGGTTGGGGATGCGGCCGGCCGCGCCGGACCGCGGGATCCCGGGGGCGGGTCAGCGGGTGCGGCGCTGCCCGGTCAGCCGGGCCAGTACGGCGGTCTCGCCGCCGAGCAGCCGCAGTTGTGGCCGCCCGGCCGGATCCTCCCGGGCGATGGCCCCGCCGGGGGAGACCCGTACGACGGTGAACACGGCCGTACGGCTGTCCGCGCGCGGGATCTCGATGGTCCGGCCGCGCCGCAGCTCGCCCAGGCGCAGCCCCTCCGCGGTGACCACGGCCGTCCCGGCCGCCCCGGGCGCGGGGCCGTCGGTGTCCCAGACGACCTCGTCGCGGTCGCCGGTGAGGGGCACGTCGACGCCCAGGCTGGGGATGCGCAACCGCAGGGGCCGCGCGGTCCGCAGGGGTCCGGTGACCGTCCGCAGCGGCCCCGCGGCGGTCCTCGGTGACCGCTCCCCCCGGCCGGGGGTGTGCTGCCCGGACTGCCCGGACTGTTCCAGCTCCCGCACGAGCCGGCGGTGTCCGGACAGCCCCAGCGCCCGCGAGGGGAGTGCGTCGTCGGTGGTCACGGCGGCGGGCTTGGCGCCCTCGGTCCGTTGCAACACCACGATGCCGGTGGACAACAGAGCCACCGTCAGCGAGGCGACGACCCACTGGGCGCGGGGCATGGGAATCCCTCCTGTCCGGCACGTGCGGCCGGGTCATGTGAGCAGTGGACACCTCCTGTGCCCATCGGCACCCGGTGAAACACGGGGGACTGACAGACCGTCACGGGCGTGTCGTCCTGGGATCCACGCGTTTCCCCAGCTCGCGCCGTATGCCTGCGCCCCTTCCCGCGCCCGTGGGTGATGCGCCCGAAAGGGTGATGTGGAAGGGGGTGCCGGAGTCTCACATGACGACGGCGGCCGTGCCCGCACCCATCGCGACGGCGGCGAGGTGCACGGCCGGGTGGCCGTAGTCGCCGTACCAGAGGTGGCGGACCAGGCCGCCGAGGGCGGCCAGGGCGGCGATGACGCCGATCTGGCCGAACAGCGTGACGGCGCAGCAGGGGGCCAGGAGCAGCAGGAGCGAGTTGAGCCAGAACGGGGCGGCGCCCGTCCAGCCTCGCCATTGCCTGATCGCCGTCGGCATGTGCTACCGGCCCCCTCATCGTCAACTCGTCGGCTGCACAGCCTCCTTGCGGGCGGAGGCGGGCGCAAGGGCCCGTTCGGCTAGATAACCGAAGGCCAGGCCGAAAGTCGTCCACAGGGTGGTCTGGATGGCCAGGGACGCGAGGCGGAAGTCCCAGATCAGCGCGGCCGGGAAGGTCGCCGGGACCTCGTTGATGCCGGGCAGGAGGGCGTACGAGACGCCGATGGCGAGGACGAAGGCCGCCCCGGCGACGATCGACGCGTTCCAGTTGCCGAGCCTCGGCGCGAGCCGCCGGCCGAGGATCAGCGCGCCCGCCGCCAGCAGCGCGCTCAGGGCGATCATCAGGAGGTAGAGCGCGGTCCGCCGCCCGGCGGTCTCCGGGTCGCCGACGGCGGGGGGATTGGCGGGGTACTTGAGGAACGGCACCAGGGTGACGGTGACGAACAGGGCCGCGGTGACCAGCGCGGCCGTGGCCCGCGGGCCGAAGCGGCCGATGCGGCCCAGCGCGTAGCAGTAGACGAGCGCGGCGATGCCGCCGAGCGCGACTCCGTACAGCAGGACGCCGGTGCCGAGGCCGGCCGTGGCCTGGAGGGCCCGGCTGACCGGTGCCTCCTCGCCGTGGTCGTGTCCGGCCGCGGCGGCCTCCTCGATGGCGATCGCCGCGTCCACCTTGGATTCACCGAGGAGGTACGCGACGAGGAAGGCGACGGCGCCGGCCAGCAGACCGGCGAGCATGCCCCTGACGAGGAGCGTGCGGGGGGAAACGTTCATGGTTCTGTTCCCTTGCGGAGACGGAGGTCAGTGGCAGGGGAATCAGTGGCAGGGGAACCCGAGGAGGTGGCGTCCGTCGTGGAACCACTCGTGGATCGTCTCTCCCTGGAAGACCGCGGTGGCGCCCTGCTCGGCGCCGACGAAATAGAGCAGGACCAGCATCAGGACCCCGACGAACACGGCCCAGGGGGCCAGTGCGGAGAGCGAGATGGGGGCAAGGGCGGGGGCGTTCGTCGTGGGCACGGCGGAGTGGGCCATGGCAGAACCTCCAGAGGGAAACACGCGTCCCGGTCAGTGGTGCTCTCGACGACGGTGACGGGTCTGACTCGCCTCCCCCTCCGGGAGGTTTCACAGTGGCGCGACCGTGCCGGATTCTCACCGGTGCTTCCGTCGTACCGTCGTCATTCAGTTGTGTCGTCCGGACCGTACCGCGCTTACGCTCCCCTTATGAAGACCCCGTTGATACGTGTCCGTCTTTCCAGGCTCCCACTGGACACGGCCGCCCGCCAGGGCCGCTTCGGTCACGCGCGCCCGTGCCCCGGGCACGAGGGGCTGCGCGGCCTGGACGCGGGGGAGTGGGCGGGGCGCACCCTGGACGAGGTGGCGGCCGCGGATCCGGCGGCCCTGCAGGCCTGGATGACGGACCCCGGGTACGCGCCCCCGGGCGGGGAGTCCGTGGACGCGCTGATCGCGCGCGTGGGGGCGGAGCTGGCCGGGCTGGCCGCGGGCACCCACCGGATGGCGGTCGAGCAGGCCGTCGTGCGGGCGGCCGTGGTGTACGCCCTGGAGCTGCCGGCGCCGGTCTTCTGGCGGCTGGACGTACGGCCGGAGTCGGTGACCACCCTCACCGGGCGAGCGGGGCGCTGGAACCTGCTGCTGGGCCGGCCGGAGGACGTGGAGCAGGGGCCGCCGCAGCACGTCGGCCCGGACCCCGCGACGCGGTCCGGGCCGAGCACGCCGTCCTGACGGGCGTTACGCGACGATCCAGTCGGACGTCGCGATCACCGGCTGCACGCCGTCGCGGTGGATGGTGCCCTCGATCAGGCCGTACATCCGGTCCGCGGCGAAGTAGACCTCGTTGTCGTTCTTGAGGCCGAAGGGCTCCAGGTCGACGAGGAAGTGGTGCTTGTTGGGGAGGTTGAGGCGCACCTCGTTGACCTTGGGGCAGTGGTCGAGCACGCGCTCGGCCATCTGGTTCAGGGTCTGCTGCAGCGAGTACGAGTAGGTCTCCGCGAAGGCTTCCAGCATGTTCTTGCGGACCTTCTTGTACGACTGGTCCCAGTCGTACGAGGCGTCGTCGGCGGCGAGCGCCGAGTGCGCCCAGCGCGCGGTGACCTTGGTCGCCAGGATGCGGTCGTACGCCTCCTGGAGCGTCGTGTACTTGTCCTTGATGTAGCCGTGGAACTCGGAGTTGGTCGAGTTCATCACCGTCAGGTCCTTCAGACCCGAGATGACCTGCAGGCCCGTCGTCTCGCTGTAGGTGATCTGCGCGGTGCGCACCTCCTGGCCCTTGCGGACGAAGGAGTGCTGCTCCTTGCGCGTCGGGACCGGGATGCGGTCCCACACGTACTCCTCGATGCGGATCTGCGCCTCGCGGATCGGCTGCTGCGAGGAGACGAAGTGCTTGGCGAGGAGGATGCCGAACGCCTCGGGGGAGTCGATGCCGTGTTCCTTGCCGAAGGCGTACACCGTGTTCTTGGTGGTGTCGGTCGGCAGGCAGTTGGCGTTGTCGCCGGTGAGGTGGACGTCGCGGAACTCGCCGCGGAGCGCGACCGAGACGTTGAGGTCGCGGATCTCGTGCCACGAACTGTCGCCGCCCTTGCGGGTGACCTTGACGATGCGGTTCTCGGCCTTGCCGTACTGGTTCTGTGCCAGGACGTGCTTGCTCATGGCTGTCTTCCTTCGGGTACACGGAGTCCGGCTGACTGGATCCCGTACGCCCGGCGTCCAGCGGAAGGCCCGCTCCCCGCCGTTCGGTCACGGAGGACCGCCCCGGGACTGACGTGCATCCCGGTCCGTAGGTGCTCTGTTCGGATTTCAGCACGTCAACGCGTTGTTGGTAATGGCGCGGAACATCCAAGACAGGCACCCACGGATTGGGCGACCGAACATCTCCCCAGGTCAGACCGTGTGCGCGTCGGCCACCGAGAGGGCCTGGCCGAGGATCTCCAGCCCCTTGGCCACGTCCTGCGCCGAGATGTTGCAGGCCGGCGCGACGTGGATGCGGTTGCCGGCGACGAGCGGCCAGAGCCCGCCCTTCTTGCAGGCGGCGGCGAACTCGGCCATCGGCGCGTTGTCCGCCCCGGCGGCGTTGTACGGGACCAGCGGCTCGCGCGTCTCCCGGTTCCGTACGAGCTCCAGGGCCCAGAAGGTGCCGAGGCCCCGGACCTCGCCGACCGACGGGTGCCGTTCGGCCAGCGCGCGCAGGCCGGGGCCGAGCAGCTCCGCGCCGGTGCGGGCGGACTGCTCGACGACGCCCTCCTCCTCCATGACGTTGATCGTCGCGACGGCGGCGGCGCAGGCCAGCACGTGCCCGGAGTACGTCAGCCCGCCCGGGTAGGGCCGGCGGGCGAAGGTCTCGGCGATGGCGGCCGAGATCGCGACGCCGCCGAGCGGTACGTAGCCGCTGGTCACGCCCTTGGCGAAGCAGATCAGGTCGGGGGTGACGTCCCAGTGCTCGGAGGCGAACCAGCGGCCGGTGCGCCCGAAGCCGACCATGATCTCGTCGAGGATGAAGACGATGCCGAAGCGGTCGCAGAGCTCGCGCACGCCGGCCAGGTAGCCGTCGGGGTGCACGAGGACGCCCGGGGCGCCGCCGACGGTCTCCAGGATGATCGCGGCGATGGACTGCGGGCCCTCGAAGACGATGGTGTCCTCCAGGTGCCGCAGGGCCCGCTCGCACTCCTCGGCCTCCGTGGCCGCGTAGAAGGGCGAGCGGTAGGCGAAGGGCCCCCAGAAGTGCACGACGCCGGCGGTCGCGGAGTCGTTGCCGAAGCGGCGGGCGTCGCCGGTCAGGTTGATCGCGGTGGAGGTGGCGCCGTGGTACGAGCGGTACGCGGACAGCACCTTGGGCCGGCCGGTGTGCACCCGGGCCATGCGGACGGCGTTCTCGACGGCCTCGGCCCCGGCGTTGGTGAAGAAGATCTTGTCGAGGTCGCCCGGGGTGCGCTCGGCGATCAGCCGGGCCGCCTCGGAGCGCACGTCGACGGCGAAGCCGGGCGCGACGGTGCACAGCCTGGCCGCCTGCTCCTGGATGGCCGCGGTGACCTTGGGGTGCTGGTAGCCGATGTTGGTGTAGACGAGGGCGCTGGAGAAGTCGAGGTAGCGGTTGCCCTGGTAGTCCCAGAAGTACGACCCCTCGGCGCCGGCGACGGCGAGCGGGTCGATGAGCTCCTGCGCCGACCAGGAGTGGAAGACGTGCTTCCGGTCAGCGTCTTTCACGGCAGCGAGGGCGTCGGCTTCTGCGTTCATGAAACGAGCGTAGTTGTCCAGGATGTGGACACGGCGGGGGTCGCCCACCGTGTCCGCCCCGTGGCGCTCGGCACAGGCCGGCCGCGGTCGGCCGGGGCCGGCCCGGCCGACCCGCGGTCAGGCCAGGGCCTCGTCGTACAGGCGGAACAGCCGCGGGCCGTCGGCCGGAGCGGCGGCGGCGAGCCGGTCCCAGGCCGCGGCGGCCGCCGCCCGGGCCGTCGCCCCGGCCCACGGCCTCGGCAGCAGCTCCGGCGGGAGCAGCGGATCCGGAACCATCGCGGCGGAGAAGGCCGCGGCCAGTGCGACGGCGCGCGCCAGCCCCGCCACCACCCCGTCCGCGCCGTTCGCCCCGTCCGCGCCGTTCGCCCCGCCCGTCGGTTCCGCCGGTTCCGTACCGCTGGTCGCCAGGGCGTGCAGGGTCTCGTAGCGGGCGGCGATCTCCGGCAGGGGCCACAGGCGGGCCGCCAGGGCCCGCGGGTCCGCGGCGGCGCCCACCGCCAGATCGCGCGTGCTCAGGCAGCTCAGTGCCTCGGCGAGACCCAGCTCCGCCGCCCGGGCCCGCACGTACGGGCCGATGGCGTTGGGCGTGACGTACAGGCCGCCCTGCACGGGCGCCGCACCCAGGCCCGTCAGCGCGTCCCGCAGGGCGTCCCGCGCGGCCCGCGCGGATTCCGGTACGGCGAACGCGAAGGCGTGCCAGACACCGTCCCACGGCTCCAGTCCCCGGTCCTGCCGGTACGCGTGCCGGACGAACCCCACCTCCGGTACGAGCACCGGCCCCGGCCCCGCCGTCCCCACCAGGCGCAGCACCGCCCGCCGGCCGCGCCCCTCCACCGTGAACCGGCCCTCGGCCACCAGTCGTTTCACGCACAGCCGCACCTGCTGGTCGGTCATCCCGAGCAGCCCTGCGACCTCGTACAGCTCGCCGCCCGCGACCGTCCCGTCCTCCCGGACCAGCGCGTGCACGACCATCCGCGTGGGGATCCCGCCCTCCGTACCGCTCACCGCGCCACCGCCTTGTGCATCGTCGTCACGCCTCCGAATCCCAGCACGTCGCGCAGCCAGGGCGTCCGCTGGACCCGCACCGCCCGGAAACCGTGCCGTTCGTACAGGGCCCGCGCCCGCGGGTTCTCCGCGACCACGTCCAGCCGGATCCGCCGGCACCCCTGCTCCACGGCGATCGTCTCGACCTCCCGCAGCAGCAGGCCGCCGATGCCCCGGCTCCGCTCGGCCCGGTCCACGGCGATGCCGTCCATGACCAGCTCGCCGCGGGCCGGGGTGCGCTCCAGCAGGGCCAGCAGGAAGACCCGCCACAGGCCCCATACGGGCCCGTACGCCGCCCTGACCGCGGCCGCGTCCCCGCCGACCAGGCCGCGCCCGGCCAGCTGGTAGCCCGCCACGCCGACCACCCGGCCGTCCTCGTCCGACAGGGCCGTCACGGCCCGGTCCCGGTGCAGGTGCCGCGCGATGAACCGCCGCCCCGCCTCCGCCGGGCCGAGGGCGGTGCCCAGCTTCCCCCCGAAGGCCTCCCAGTACAGCTCGGCCACCCGCTCCTCGGCGCCGTCGGGCACCTCGCGCAGCAATGTCGTCATACGCACGAGTCTAATACGCTCATTCGCGCTACGATCGTTTTGAAGTCGATAGCTTTCATGAAGCGACCCGATCGACGGATCGACGGATCGACCGATTCGAGAAGGAGCCCCATGTCCCGCACGCTCCGCACCGCCCTGCTCCTCCTCCTGGCCACCGCCCTCCTCGCCGCGGGCGTCACCGTCTTCGTCCTCCGGCAGCACGACTACGGCCTCCACGAGGAGCGCGTCACCGTCCCCGCCGCCGGCCACGATCTGCCCGGCGTGCTCGCCACCCCCGCCGGCAAGGGGCCCGGCCCCTTCCCGCTCGTCGTCCTCGTGCACGGCGACGGCGAGGTCGGCGCCACCCACGACGGCTTCTACCGCCCCTACTGGGAGGCCTTCGCCAAGGCCGGATACGCCTCGCTCTCCCTCGACAAGCCCGCCGACTGGCTCGGCCAGAGCATGGACGACCGGGCCCGCGAGACCACCGACGCGCTCGCCTGGGCGGCCCGTACCCGGCCCGAGATCGACGCCGGCCGCATCGGCCTGTGGGGCGCGAGCCAGGCCGGTTGGGTCATGCCCAAGGTGGTCGCGCGGGCCCCGGCGCCCGGGGTGCGCTTCGTCATCGCGGTCGGCACCGCCGTGAACTGGGAGCGCCAGGGCGAGTACAACCTGCGGGCCGAGCTCCGCGCGGCCGGGGCCGACGCCGGGCGCACGGCGGCCGCACTGCGCACCCGGGCGGACACCCTGGCACTGCTGCGGCGCGGAGCCACCTACGAGGAGTACCGCGCGAGCCCGGGCGCCGACCGGGAACTCACGGCGGCGCGCTGGTCGTTCATCACTCGCAATCACACCGCGGACGCGACCGCCGACCTGCGGGCGATGGGGGCCACGGGAGCCGTCCCCGTGCTGCTGATCTCCGGCGCCGACGACCTGAACGTCGACGGGGCCGAGACCGAGGCCGTGTACCGGAGCCTGCTCGCCCCCGGCACGCTCACGGTCCGCCGCTATCCGGGAGCGTCCCACTCCCTGCTCCGGACCTCGGTCGAGCGCTCCTCCTGGCGGCTGACCCTGACGGCCGTGTTCGCCCCGCGCGCCCTCTTCCCGCCCGATCTCCTCGCCGACCAGCAGCGCTTCCTCCAGGAGCTGCCGCGGAGCTGAAAGGGGCCCCGCCGGGCCCCGCCCCGCCGGGCTCAGCTGCCCAGCACGGCCCGCGCGAGGCTTCGTACGGTCTCCGGGTCCGCGACGGCGGTCTCCTCCTCGTGCGGCCCGCCGAGCGCGGCGCGCACCGCGCTCCCCACCCGCGCCGCGTCGGCGCGCGAGTGGTCCGGGCCGCCGCGCACCGCCAGGGCCGTGGCCAGCAGCCGCGCCGCCTCCCGCGGCCGGTCCAGCCGGACCGCCTGGTCCGCGATGCCGACGAGCACCTGGGCGAGCGTCGGCGCGTGCAGGGAGGCCACCGCCAGTTCGAGCGCCTCCGCCCGGTGGGCCCCGGCCGCGGCCAACTCGCCGTCCGCGGCGTCCAGGTACCCGAGGGAGTCGAGGAGCGCCACCTGGTACACCGGGTGGACGGCCACCTCGCGGACCGCCTCGCGGACCCGCGCCAGCTCGGCCCGGGCCAGCGCCGGTTCGCCGCTCCAGCGGGCCAGGTCCGCCTTGCCCTGCGCCATCATGGCCAGCGTCTCGGGCCAGCCGGCCGCCTCCGCGTCCCGCTCGGCCCGCGCCATGGCCGCGGCGCTGGCCGCCGGATCCCCGGCGAGCAGGCACAGCTGTGCCTGCCGCACCCACGCGTACAGCCGGTCCTCGATGCCGCCCAGTTCGCCGATGACCGCGACGGCCTCCTCGTAGTGCGCGATCGCCGCACCGTGATCGCCCCGCCGGGCCTCCAGGTCGGCCAGCAGGGTCAGCGCGAAGGAGGTCCCCCAGCGCTCCCCGAGCCCGCGGAACCCGGCCAGGGCCGCCCCGATCGCGGCCTCCGCGTCCGCCGGCCGGCCGCCGGTCCCCAGCAGGGTCTTGGCTCCCTCCAGCCGCCCCTGTGCCCGTATCCACGGGTCCTCGTCGGCCAGCAGCCCGTCCCAGGCATCCACCGGGGGCGCCTCGCCGCTGCCCGCACCGCGCAGCAGCCGGTCCAGCGGCCCCAGGAAGCGCACCACCGGATGCCGGCTTCCGGTCCGCCCGGCGAGCTCCACCCCCTCGCGGAGCAGCGCCTCGGTCCGCCGGTCGTCGCCGAGTCCGGCCGTCGCGAACAGCACGGCCAGCGCGCAGGCCACGGCGCGGGCCTCCCCGTCGGGCCCGTCCCCCGGCCGTCCGTCCCCCGGCCGCCCGTCCTCGGGCATCGGCAACGCCAGCGCACGCGCCGCGAGTTCGGCGCCGTCCGCCTTGTGCCCGCTGAGCCACCAGTACCACCCGGCCGCCGCCACCAGCCGTACGGCCGCCCGCGCGTCGCCCGCCGCGATCGCCCCGCGCAGCGCCGCGGACAGGTTGTCGTGCTCCACGGTGAGCCGGGCCAGCCACTCCAGCTGTTCCGCCCGGCGCAGGTACGGGTCCGCGGTGCGGGCCAGTCCGGTGAAGTACGCGGCGTGCGCGCGCCGCAGCGCCTCCTGCTCGCCGGCCTCCGCCAGCTTCTGCAGGCCGTACGCCCGGATCGTCTCCAGCATCCGGTACCGCCCGTCGCCCGCCGTCACCAGCAGGGACTTGTCGGCCAGCGACGTGATCAGGTCGAGGATCCCGTCCACCGCGACCGGGCCGCCCGCACAGACCCCCTCGGCCGCCTCCACCGTGGCGCCGCCGGGGAAGGCCGCGAGCCGGCGCAGCAGCGCCCGTTCCGCCTCCGTCAGCAGCTCCCAGCTCCAGTCGACCACCGCCCACAGCGTCCGGTGCTGGCGCGGAGCCGTCCGCGCGCCGCCCGTGAGCAGCCGGAACCGGTCGTCCAGCCGTGCGGCGAGCTGCTCGGCGCTCATCGTGCGCAGCCGGGCCGCCGCCAGCTCGATGGCCAGCGGCATCCCGTCCAGGGCCCGGCAGATCCGGGTCACCGCCGGAGCGGTCTCCGCGGTGACTGCGAAACCGGAACGGGCCGCCGCCGCACGGTCGTTCAGCAGCCGGACCGCCGGGGAGGCCATGGCCTGCGCCGCGTCCGCGTCCCGCGGCGGCAGGGCCAGCGGGTGCACCGGCCACAGCGCCTCACCGGTCAGGCCGAGCGGCTCCCGGCTGGTGGCCAGGACGCGCAGCCCGGGGCATTCGCCGAGCAGCCGGTCGGCGGTCGCCGCGGCCGCCTCGATCAGGTGCTCGCAGTTGTCCAGCACCAGCAGGGCGGTCCGGGTGCGCAGCGCCGCGCAGAGCCGGTCCAGCGGGTCGCCCGCGGCCGGCGCGTGCTCCCGCAGGGCCAGCGCGTTCAGCACGGCCTGCGGTACGTCGTCCCCCGCGCTCAGCGGCGCGAGCTCCACCAGCCAGACCCCGTCGGGGCACCGGTCGAGCAGGGGGCGGGCGCTCTGGACGGCCAGCCGGGTCTTCCCGGCGCCGCCGGGCCCGGTGAGCGTGGTGAGCCGGAACCGGCCCATGAGCGAGGCGACGTGGGCGAGGTCCTCGTCCCGGCCGACGAAACTGGCCAGGCCGGTGCGCAGGTTGGTCGGCGGTGACACCTCGGGACCGAGCGGTGCGGCCGGCACGGCCGGTGCGGTCGGAGCCGCCGGTTCGGCCGGAGCGGCTGCGGGCGGCCCGGCCGGGACCTCCCCGCGCAGGACGGCGGTGTGCAGCGCCGACAGCTCCGGCGAGGGGTCCGCCCCGAGCTCCTCGGCGAGGACCTCGCGCGCGTTCCCGTACGCCGTGAGTGCCTCGGCGGGGCGCCCGGCCGCGACGAGCGCCCGCATCAGGGCGCCGACGAGCCTTTCCCGCAAGGGGTGTTCGGCGACGAGGGAGGCGAGCTCGCCGGTGAGCTCCCGGCCGCGTCCCGCCCGTAGGTCCGCCTCGATGCGGTCCTCCAGGACCGCCATCCGCAGTTCCGAGAGCCGGGTCACCGGCGCCCGGAAGAAGTCGGCGGACGCGACGTCGAGCAGGGCGGGCCCGCGCCACAGTTCCAGTGCCTCGCGCAGGACCCGCGCGGCGGTGTCGGGGTCCCGGGCCAGGGCCCCGCGGCCCGCGGAGGCCAGCCGCTCGAAGCGGACCACGTCGACGGCGTCCGGTTCGACCGCCAGGCGGTACCCGGCCGGATGCGATTCCACGTCCGCGCCGGTGCCGCGCAGGGTCCGTCGCAGCCGGGACACCAGTGCCTGCAGGGCGTTCGCGGCGCCAGCGGGCGGCTCGTCCTGCCAGATCCCGTCGACGAGCGACTCGGAGGCGACCACCCGCCCCGGTTCGAGCGCCAGCAGAATCAGCAGTGCGCGCAGTCGTGTTCCCCCGACTCCGACGCCGTTTCCGTCCTCGCCCCGTACGTCCAGGGCCCCCAGCATCGAGATCCACATGCCGACATTGTGCGACTTGCCCCGCCGATATTGCCATTTCGTTATCGACGATTGCCGGATAGGCCCGAAATGACGGCAGTTGGTGATGATCTACTGACTGTCGCTTCGGCCTGGCGCGACCAATCAGGGTGGAGTGCGGGCGCTTTAGCGACACTTTAGTCTGCGCGACTCCGGCAGTGCAATCGGGGATCGCGGAATGAGTATCTGGGGGAGAACATGTCTTTCGTTTCCAAGAAATCCGCCATGCGCGTGACCGTCGCCGCGGTCGCCATGGCGTCCTTCGCCCTGACGGCCCCGCAGGCCTCCGCGGTGGAGTCCGTACCGGCCGCCGGCGGCGTGCAGATCTCCGCCGCGGCGGACGCCACCACGCGCGCCGTCGCCAAGGCCCAGCCGGCGGCCGCCGCCGCGACGGCCAACCTGTGCGGCGCCGGCTACGAGCTGACCTTCGCCGAGCAGCTGCCGGACTCCCGCCGGTTCGGAACCCTCTTCACCTACCGCAAGGAGGGTGTGGGCTCCTGTGCCGTCTTCGACAACAACCTCGGCACGGCGAAGTACATGAAGCTGAAGATCTGCGAAACCTCCAAGCCGCGCCCCGCGGGCACGCCGCGTCCGTGCCAGACGGACGAGGGGAACTTCAGCCAGTACGCCGGTCCGGTGCGCGTGGCCGACGTGTGCGGAGAAGTCACCGCGATCATGAAGAGCAACAACATCGCGATCATCGACCGCGTGCGCCTCGTGCCGCCCTGCAAGTAACCGATGCACGAAAGACGGCCCCCGCAGAGGAAATGCGGGGGCCGTCTTTCGTCGCGCCGGAACGTCCCGCCGGAACGTCCCGGCGCGGGGCCTACTTGTCGGAGTAACTGAAATCCCCGACGGTCCACGCGCCGACGTCCTTCACCGCGATCCGGTACATCCCGCCCGTCTCGGGGATGCCCAGGGTGCCCTGGAGAATGCGCGCCACGTGGAAGTGCAGGTGCGAGGGTGCCGCCGCGGCCTGTCTGTCACCGCGGCCGGCCGAACTGAAGATCTCGGCGAACGGGCCCAGTTGGTCGGAGTCCCGCAGGACCTCGGCCACCCGCTGACGCCAGACGCTCTCGGGGGCGAGCCGGCCCGTGATGACGGCACCGTGGACGACGACGGTCAGGGACATCTGATTGGTCTGCTCCGACTCGACCATGGCGGCGAGAGCGAGGAGCAGGTCGTCAGGGATCGACATGGACAGCGACTCTAGCAAGCGCGGTCAGGCATCGGCCGAGCTTCCGAGCAGTGCCGAGGCCTCCTGGAGCGGGGTCAGCGCGGGCGCCGGCACGGGGACCGAAAGGTCGCGGCAGGTGAAGCCGAGCCGGGTCAGCGCCCGGGTCACCTCGGCCGCCGTGAAGTCGCGCCGGTCCTGCCGGGTGATGACCTCACCGACCTGCTTGACGGGGTAGGTGCGGCGGCTGATGATCACCGACGCTCCCGTGACGGGCTCGGCCTTGACGCCCTTCATCTTCTCCTCCACCTCGCTCTTCTCGAGGTCGAAGGGGTACCGGGCGATGACGAAGCGCATGATGCCTCACAGACGTGACGGAGCGGGCGGGACGGGACGGTACAGGGCGGTACGGAGGGCGGTGCGGGCCCGCGGGTCAGGCGGCCATGCCCAGGGAGCGGCGGCGCTCCTGGGCGGGGCGGCTGCGCCGGCCGCGGGAGGAACGCGCGCTGCGCCCGGACCGCTCCTGCTGCGGCGCGGTGATGGTGACCGGGATGCCGGAGGGGGCCTGGGCGCCGGTGATCCGGCTCAGCGCCTCCTCCCCCGAACGGACCTGGGTGGTCTGCGGGACGATGCCCGCGGCCGCCATCAGCCGGGTCATCTCGCGGCGCTGGTTCGGGGTGACGAGGGTGACGACGCTGCCGGACTCGCCGGCGCGCGCGGTACGGCCGCCCCGGTGCAGGTAGTCCTTGGGGTCGGTGGGCGGGTCCACGTTCACGACGAGGTCGAGGTTGTCGACGTGGATCCCGCGCGCCGCGACGTTGGTCGCCACGAGCACCGTCACGTGCCCGGTCTTGAACTGGGCCAGGGTCCGGGTGCGCTGGGGCTGGGACTTCCCGCCGTGCAGCGCCGCCGCCCGCACGCCGCTGTTCAGCAGGTGGGTGGTGAGCTGGTCGACGGCGTGCTTGGTGTCCAGGAACATGATCACCCGGCCGTCGCGCGCCGCGATCTCGGTGGTGGTCGCGTGCTTGTCGGTGCCGTGCACGTGCAGCACGTGGTGCTCCATCGTGGTGACGGCGCCGGCCGAGGGGTCGACGGAGTGCACGACGGGGTCGGTCAGGTAGCGGCGCACCAGCCGGTCGACGTTGCGGTCGAGGGTGGCGGAGAAGAGCATCCGCTGGCCCTCGGGGCGCACCTGGTCGAGCAGGGCGGTGACCTGCGGCATGAAGCCCATGTCGGCCATCTGGTCGGCTTCGTCCAGGACGGTGATCGCGACCTGGTTCAGCCGGCAGTCGCCGCGGTCGATGAGGTCCTTGAGCCGTCCGGGCGTCGCGACGACGACCTCGGCGCCGCCGCGCAGCGCGCTCGCCTGCCGCC
This sequence comes from Streptomyces sp. NPDC001513, assembly GCF_042894695.1. Classification (NCBI taxonomy): domain Bacteria; kingdom Bacillati; phylum Actinomycetota; class Actinomycetes; order Kitasatosporales; family Streptomycetaceae; genus Streptomyces; species Streptomyces sp. NPDC001513. Next base: position 38,904 of record NZ_JBIAVU010000024.1, on the reverse strand, counting down.
CGATGGGCATGCCGCCCACGACGGTGGCCGTACGCAGCTTCATGGCGCGGGCGTAGGGGGCGAGGGCGTCCGTGACCTGCTGCGCGAGCTCGCGGGTGGGGACGAGGACCAGGGCCAGCGGCTGCCGGGCCTCGGCGCGCTGTCCGGCCGTACGGGCCAGCAGCGCGAGTCCGAAGGCGAGGGTCTTGCCGGAGCCGGTGCGCCCGCGGCCCAGTACGTCGCGGCCCGCGAGGGAGTTCGGCAGGGTCGCGGCCTGGATCGGGAACGGCACGGTGACGCCCTCGGAACCGAGCGCGGCCAGCAGCTGCTCGGGCATGTCGAGGTCGGCGAAGGCCTCGGCGGCGGGGAGCGCCGGGGTGATCGTCTCGGGGAGGGCGAACTCGCCCTGGAGGGCGGCGGGGCGGCGGCCGCCGCCGGAACGGCCGGAGCCGCCGTAACCGGAGCTGCCGGAGCGGCTGGGGGCCGACGAGCCGAAACGGCTGCCGCGGCCGGAGCCGCCGGAGCCGCCGGAGCCGCCGAAGCCCGCGGAACCGCCCTTGCGGGGGGTGCGGGAGGTGCGGTCGTTCGTGCGAGTGGTGCGGTTCATGCAGAACCTTCCTCGATGCGGCGCGTATCGAGGAATTCCCGGGCAGGGGGATTCGCGAGAACGAGCCGGAGTAAAGCCGGGACGGGGCCGTGCCGTGCCGTAAGGGGCGGGCCGGTCCGTCGTGGAGAGGGTGCCGCGCTGCGCGTCGGAGAGCCGGGATGCGGCGGACGGTGTGCGGGCGGGGGCGGGGCGGTGCGTCGTGGGAGACACTGCCGCCCGGCCGGACGTCGAGGCGGGCCGGCGCCGAGCGCCGTCACCCGCCGCTCACGCGGGCCGTCGGGGACCGACAGGGTGCGCGAGCGGGGAAAAAGCAACGCGCCGAGGCCCGCACCCCAAGGTGCGGGCCTCAGCTGCGTGTACGCGTCAGCGTCAGGCGGGAACGATGTTCTCGGCCTGCGGGCCCTTCTGGCCCTGCGTGACGTCGAAGGTAACCTTCTGGCCTTCCTGAAGCTCACGGAAGCCAGAAGAGGCGATGTTCGAGTAGTGAGCGAAGACGTCAGCGCCGCCGCCCTCCTGCTCGATGAAGCCGAAGCCCTTTTCCGCGTTGAACCACTTCACGGTGCCAGATGCCATATGAATTCTCCTTTGGGGCAGTGCCCGGGTCCGCACTGTGCGAGCCCGGCGTCGCCGCGATGATTGCCCCGACCGGAATGTGCAAATCTCACTGCATGCGCCGGAAATAAAAAGTGCGCCCACCGAAAATCAGGTGAGAGCACTTGTAAGTTTTTGGGAACCACAACTGCAACTGACTTCACAGTAGCACGGTGGATGGCTTCGGGGGCGTAAATTTTTCCCTGTAGCAGGTCTGGCGTAATTGCGCACCTGCGGGAACGGAAATCCACGCGTGAAAATCATATAAACGCGTGTCCCCCTTGCCTGCGGCCGTGCGCGGTGTGACGCACGTCATGCGGAAGGTCCGGCCTACGCGCCGATGCGGACCAGCGCGAGCGTGATGTTGTCGGGGCCACCGGCGTCGATGGCGGCCCGCCACAGCTCGAAGGCGGCCCGGCCGTCGTCGTGCACCCGCAGCAGGTCCTCGATCTCCTCGTCGGGCACCGGGTCGGTCAGCCCGTCGCTGCACACCAGGTAGCGGTCGCCCTCGGCCAGCTCGAAGGCCGCGATGTGGGGCGCGATCGTGTGGTAGCCGCGGCTGCCGCCGAGGGTCTGGGTGACGGCCGACGTGGTGCGGTGCCCGGGGGCCGGCGGCGGGCTGTCGTCGACGCTGACCTGGTGCAGGCCGTCCGGCGCCGCCCGGAACACCTTGCTGTCGCCGATGTTGAACACCACCAGCGACTCCGGCAGGACGAGGGCCCCGGCGATCGTGGTGCCCATGGCGACGAGGTCCGGCCGGCCGTCGGTGGCCGAGTGCACGGCGTGGTTGCAGCGGTGCAGTGCGTCGTCGAGGGCGCCTTCGCCGTCCAGTTCGGCGCCGAGCGAGGCGAGGTGGCGTACGACCAGTTCGCTGGCGACCTCACCGGCCGGCTGCCCGCCGAGCCCGTCGGCGACGGCGACGACGAGCGGCCTGCCGAAGGGGAAGAGCAGGGTCTGGGGGTTCTGGGTCACGGTCCCGCACAGGGTCCACGGGCCGACGACGAGGCTGTCCTCGTTGCGTTCGCGCACCAGCCCGACATGACTCAGGGCGGTCACAGCTATGTAGGGCACGTCGATGACCCGCCTCTCGGCAACGGCAACGGCAGACGCGTACCTCATCCCCATTGTCGCGCCGTCCCGGCATGCGGGGCGCGGTCTGCCGGAGCACCCTGGTCGTGGAGCCGTCTGTTCGCCGACCGGCGGCCCGGCCAGGAAGGACTGGAGATGTTCGCGAGGCTGAGCACCTACCAGGGATCACCGGTCCCCCCGGGGGGAGACCTGACCGTGAGTTCGGAGGCGGCCGTCAGGCAGGTCAAGGACGCTCCCGGATTCCGGGGCGTCTACTACCTGGTCGACCGGGCCACGGGCGAGGCCAAGTCGCTGACCCTGTGGGAAGACGAGCGGGCCATGGACGACAGCGAGGAGCAGGCCGCCCGCATCCGTGAGGAGACGGCGCAGCGGGAGGGCCAGCGGATCGTCTCCGTCGAACACTTCGAGGTGGGATTCAGCCACCTCCAGCCGTAGCGCGGACCGGCTGCGGGGGCCGGCCACGGGGGCGGGCTGCGGGCACCAGCTTCCAGAGCACCAGGTACGAGGAGCGATGGCCATGGGCAAGCTCTCGATCGACCAGTTGCGCGAACGGGTCCGCGGGGCGGTCGTCACGCCCGGCGACGCGGCCTACGACGAGGCCCGCAAGGTCAACAACGCCATGATCGACCGGAGGCCGGCCGCCGTCGTGCGCTGCGCCAACGCGGGCGACGTCATGGCCACCGTGGAGTACGCCCGCGAGAACGGGCTCGATCTGGCGGTGCGCGGCGGCGGGCACAGCGTGCCCGGCTTCGGCACCTGCGACGACGGCGTGGTCGCCGACCTGTCCGGGATGCGCGGGGTCCGCGTGGACGCGGCGCGCCGGACGGCGCGCGCGGAGGGCGGCGCGACCTGGGGCGACTTCAACGCGGCGACGCACGCCTTCGGGCTGGCCACCACCGGCGGGATCATCTCGACCACCGGGATCGGCGGGCTCACCCTCGGCGGCGGCATCGGCTACCTGTGCCGCGGAATGGGCCTGAGCTGCGACAACCTGATCTCGGCCGATGTGGTGACGGCGGACGGCCGGCTGCTCGTGGCGAGCGAGGAGGAGAACGCCGACCTGTTCTGGGCGCTGCGCGGCGGCAGCGGCAACTTCGGCGCGGTGACCTCCTTCGAGTACCGGCTCGGGCCGGTCAAGGACATCTACGGCGGGCCGATGCTGTTCGAGCTGGAGGACGCCGCCACGGTGCTGCGCTCCTTCGCGGACCACATCGCCGACGCACCGGAGGAGCTGGGCGGGTTCCCGGCGTTCCAGATCGCCCCGCCGCTGCCCTTCATCCCGGAGGACCGGCACGGCGAGCCGTTCGCGCTGATCGTGGCCTGCTGGGCCGGGCCGGTCGAGGAGGGGCCGCGGGCCCTGGAGGCCTTCCACGACTTCGCGCCGGTGGTCGCCGAGCACGTGGGTCCGATGCCGTACCCCGCGCTCAACAGCGCCTTCGACGCTCTCGTACCGCCCGGACTCCAGCACTACTGGAAGGCCAATTTCGTCACCGAGCTCACCGACGAGGCGATCGCGGCGCACCTGGAGCACGCCCCGCGCCTGCCCGCCGTGAACTCGACGGTCCACATCTATCCGGTCAACGGCGCCTGCCACCGGGTCGCCCCGGACGCGACGGCCTACGCCTACCGCGACGCCTCGTTCGCCACCGTCATCGCCGGCATGTGGCCGGACCCCGCCGACAACGAGGCCAACACCGCCTGGGTCCGGGACTACTACGCGGCCACGGCCCCGCACTCCGAGGAGGGCGGCTACATCAACTTCATGGCCGATGACGACCAGGGCCGCATCCGGGCCAACTACAAGGGGAACTACGACCGGCTGGCGGAGGTCAAGCGGACCTACGACCCGGGGAACCTGTTCCACCTGAACCAGAACATCAAGCCGTAGCGGGGGCCGTGGCGGGAGTCGCTGCCGTCCGGAGCCATGCGGATGCGGAATGTCATGGGATCTGCATATTTTGTCAGGTGTACCGGAAGATCCCGTACATCCGGTTTGTCTGACTGAGGAAGGCCCCCATGAAGCGTTTCCCGGTGATCGGTCTGCTCTGCGTCAGCGTGGCTTTCGGTCTCTCCGCCTGCTCCGACGACAGCTCGCCCGAGGAGGAGGCCACCCAGGCGGCGGCCGACCTCTGCACCGACCTGACCGCGCTGAAGGCCGACAACGCCAAGCTGAAGGCCCTGAACCCCGCCACCGCGACCAAGGACCAGGTCAAGGAGGCCTACGACGCCGTCCAGGAGGACTGGAACGGGGTCAAGGAGAACCTGAGCAAGCTGAAGGACGCGGAGCGGGAGGCGGTGAAGTCGGCCGCCGAGAACCTCAAGAAGGGCTACGAGGACCTGCCGGGCGACACCACCGGCAAGGACGCCCTCACCCAGCTCCAGCCGCAGATCCAGAAGCTGGACGAGACCGCGTCGGCGGCCTCCACCGGTCTGCGGTGCTGACGGGGTGAACGAGCGGGACCCCGGCCGGCTCCCCGGCCGGGGTCCCGCCCGCGTACGTTCACGCGTCGTCGTCGCGGCCGTCGCCACTGTTGCCGTTGCCGTTGGCGTCGCCGCCGCCGTCCGGATCGGCGGGCCCCGCCCCGCGCCGGCGGATCCCGAGCTCGACCGCGCCGAAGAGCGCCTTCGCGATCACGCCCACCAGGAGCAGGTCGGCGACCATCTGCAGGGTGGTCAGCACGCGGCCGGTCTCCGTGACGGGGACGATGTCCCCGAAGCCGACGGTCGCGAACACCGTGACCGTGAAGTACATGGCGTCCGTGCGGTCCAGCGACTCCGAGAACGTGCCCGGCACCTCCTTGGCGAGCAGGAAGTACGTCACGGAGAAGATCACCAGGAACAGCGGCACGGCGGTGGCCAGCGCCTCCATGGCGCGCAGCCGGGGGAACGTCGCCCGGGCGACGGCGGTGACCTGCCTGACCACCAGCCAGCCGAAGAGGCCCAGGCCCAGCACGAGCGACACCAGGGTGCGCAGGACGATCTCGCCGTCCAGGGGCGCCAGGTAGTACAGCGCCGTGATCAGGACGATCGAGGCCGCCGAGCGGAGCAGACAGCCCCACAGGACGCGCCGGCGCTCCCGGGGTGTTCCGGTGGCGGTGCCGTCCATGGACCACTCCTCGCGCAGGCGGGCGGAGCCCCCCGGCCATTGCAGCACCCGCCGCTGCGCCGCGCATCTCCGCACGCGGATGACGGAGCCGGCGGTGTCAAGGCAGTGCCACGGGCGTCCAGATGAGCGGAAACGCGGCGCTCCCGGTGCGTTCGGCCCACTCGAGCCGCTCCCGTACGACGGCCCGCCGGCTCTCGGGGCTCTCCTCCGCGAGCCGGCCGAGGAGGTCGCGTACGCGGAGCAGGGCCATCGGGGAGTCCGTGGCGGCGAAGAGGAGGTCGTCGAAGGCCGTCCGGACGTACTGCTCCCAGTCGGGGACGGGGACCGTCACCCGTACCCGGCCGGCCCCGTCGGTGAACCGGCCGAAGTCCAGCTCCCGGTCGGCGAGCCGGGTGAGCAGGTCCTCCAGGCGGCCCACGGTCTCCACCGCCGTCGCCGGGTCGTTGACGGCGGGGGAGAGCGCGCGGAGCGCGATGTCGACCAGGAGCCTGAAGGGCAGTTCGGGATCCTGGTCGAAGGTGCGTTCCACGCCGGTGATCACGGCCTCGCGCACGACCTCCTCGGCCAGTTCGGCGCCCGTCACCTCGGCCAGGACCATGCCCCGCGAGACGGTCAGGCCGGGGGTGACCCGGAAGTCGATGGCGCAGTCGTGCCGCTGAGCCACCGCCACCAGGGCGTGTACGTCGATCTGCTGGACCACGGTGGCCGGCCCGGACCAGCGCACGGTGGAGGTGGCGCCGGTCCCCGGGGGCTGCGGCGCCGGGGCCGGGCGGCCGGGGACGTACGGCCGCAGGTGCAGCGAGTCGTACGAGCGGTGGGCGCGGGTGGCGATCGCGGTGAGCGAGTGGGCGAGCTGGATCGAGTCGAACGCCTTCGTCTGCAGCGTCCTCATCTGGGCGAGGGCGATCAGCGTGAGGATCATGGCGATGCAGGGGAGGAGGGCCGCGACCTCCTTGCGGGTGCCGATGCCGAGCCCCGCGACGACGCAGAAGACGAAGACCCCGACGGCGAAGGCGAAGGCGCGCCAGACGATCGGTTCGTCGCGGAAGAACGCGAGGCGCGGGGTGAACGTGGTCGCGGAGAACTGCACGACCAGGAACAGCATCGAGTAGATGATGCTCACCAGGCTGATGACGCCGAACCCGACCGAGAACAGCATGGTCGTCACGCGTCCGGCTTCCACCTGCGGTCCCACGTCGGCCAGGGGGGCCAGCAGCCCCAGCACCAGCCCGCCGAGCGCGCAGATCAGCTGGGTCAGGTCCCGGCGCATCGCGCGCGTCGGCCGTTGGAACATGCGGCCAAGCCCCCTCACGGTCACGGGTCGGGTCACGTGTTGCGGGTCATGGGAGGGATGCAATCACGGGAGTGACGGGACCGGGCGGTGAAATGCCGGATATGTGCCGTTCTCTGTTTCTCGTGGAAGGGTGGTCACCGACGTCGGCAACCGTCCCCGTGAGGAGTGCACCGTGTCCGGTCCGGAGGCCACCGCGCGCCGGCTCCGCCTGCCCCCGTGGATGCGCAAGCACACGCCGCTGCTCAGCCGGGTCCTCGAACAGCTCGCCGGCGTCAAGGTCCTGGACTGCGCGTTCCGGCTGGCCGCGCAGGCCTTCCTCGGCGCGGTGCCGGCCCTCTTCGTCATCGGCGCCCTCGCACCCGACTGGCTCCAGAAGGAGCTGGTGTCGTCCATCCGGGCCACGCTCGGGCTCCAGAACGCCGCCCTCGACCAGGTGCGGCAGGTGTACTCCGCCACCGATTCCACCGCCACCGCGAGCACCGGCGCGGTGGGCGTCGTGGTGACGCTGATCTCGGCCACCGCCTGCAGCCGCGCCCTGCAGATGACCTGCGAACGCTCCTGGCACCTGCCCAAGGCCAAGGCCCGGCTCGCGGCCTGGCGGTGGCTGGCCTGGCTCCTCGTCTGGCTGAGCGCCCTGCTCTTCCAGGGGCCGCTCCAGAGCGCCTTCGGCGCCGGGCCGGTCGTCGGGTTCCTGCTCGCCGTGGTCAGCGGCACGCTGCTCTGGTGGTGGACCCAGCACCTGCTGCTCGGCGCCCGGATCCCGTGGCTGCCGCTGCTGCCCGGCGCGGTGCTGGCCGGGACGGGGGAGCAGCTGCTGTCGATGGCGTCGAGGCTCTACATGCCGCACGCCGTGGAGCGCAGCATGCGGCAGTTCGGCAGCCTCGGGTCGGTCTTCGCCCTGATGTCCTGGCTGATCGTGCTGTTCATCGTCCTGACGCTGTCCATCGCCGTCGGGTACGTGGTGGCCCGCGAGCCCCTGCCGGCCCGCTGGCTCGGTACCGACCGGGAGGACGGGATCACGACGCGAGGGTGAACTCGCCGACCAGCCGCACGAATTCGTCCTCCTTCTCGAAGAACGCGACGTGCCCGGCGTCGATCTCGGCGTACGTGCTGTGCGCGATCGCCCGGTGCAGGGCGCGGCTGTTCTCCACCGGGACGGTGAGGTCCCGGGCGGCGCCGATGACGAGCGTCGGTGCCTCGATGCGCGGCAGCAGGTCGCGGATGTCGATGCGGGTGTCGAGGTCGACGTGGCGCAGGGTGCCGGGGGTGGGCGGCATGTTGGGGATCAGGAGTTCCACCTGCTCGCGGCCGATCGAGTTGAGGAAGCCGCGGCTGAAGCCGGTCATGGCGACGGCGCGGCCGAAGGCGGCCGGGTCGGAGACGCCGATCTGCTTCCACAGGGTGAACAGGTTGCGCAGGTACTCGTCGCCCTCGGTGTGGGCCCAGCCGGCGACCAGGATCAGGCGGCGGACGAGGTCGGGGCGGAGGGCGGCGACGGCGGCGGACACCGGGGCGCCCATGGAGAAGCCCAGCAGGTCCACCGGGCCGACGCCCGCGTCCTCGATCACGGCGATGACCTGCGCGGCCAGACCCTCCACGGTCAGCGGGGCCCCGTCGTCCGTGGTGCGGTCGGTACCGGAGAGGTCGGGGGTGATCACGGTGTGGCCGGCGGTGAAACGGGGCAGCGTCCGGCTCCAGTTCACGGCGGAGCCGCCCGATCCGGTGCCGTGGACGAGGACGAGCGCGGGGCCCGTGCCGGAGCCGGAGCGCTCGTAGTGGACCCGGGCGCCGGCGACGCTCACGGTGGCGGCGACGGTGGTGGGGGTGGTGAGGGTGGCGGTGAGGGTGGCAGTGGCGGACATGGCTTCTCCCTGTGGTGCGACGGGTGCCGGGGAGGTGTTCCGCTCCGGCTCCGCCCACACTGCCGCCGGGCCGCGAGGGGTGGCAGAGCCCCGCTGAACCTGGGACCGGCGATCCCTGGTTACGAGGCGGAACCGTCCGGCAGGATGATCCACATGACGATCGACCGCCGTGAACTCGCCGATTTCCTGCGCCGCTCGCGCGAGCGGGTGCGCCCGCAGGACGCGGGGCTGGTCGCCGGACCCAGGCGGCGCACGCCCGGGCTGCGGCGCGAGGAGGTCGCCCAGCTCGCGGGCATGTCGGCCGACTACTACATCCGGCTGGAGCAGGCTCGCGGCCCGCAGCCGTCACCGCAGATGCTGTCCGCGCTCGCCCGCGCCCTGCGGCTCGGCGACGACGCGCGCGACCACCTGCACCTGCTCGCCGGGCACCGCCCGCCCGCCGGGCGGGTCGCCGGAGACCAGGTCAGTGCCGGCCTCCTGCACCTGCTGGACCAGCTGCCCGGCATCCCCGCGCAGGTGCTCGGCGACCTCGGCGACGTCCTGGCCCAGAACGAGATGGCCCGCTCCCTGCTCGGCGGGGTGTGCACGGTGTCCGAGCACGGCCGCAACGTGATCTGGCGCTGGTTCGCCGACCCGGCCGCGCGGGACGCGTACCCGGCCGAGGAGCACGAGCGGTACAGCCGGGTGCACGTCGCGGACCTGCGGGCGGCCGTCGGCCGGCGGGCCTCCGACCCGGCCGCCACCCGGCTGGTGGAGCGCCTGCGGGAGGCCAGCGAGGAGTTCACCGCGCTGTGGGAACTGCACGAGGTCGCCGTCCGCCGCCACAGCCGGATGCGCGTCATCCACCCGGTCGTCGGCCCCGTCGACCTCGACTGCCAGGTGCTCCTCGCCCCCGAGGGAGAGCAGCGCCTCGTCCTGCTCACGCCCCCGCCCGGCACGGACTCGGCCGACCGCCTCGCCCTCCTCCGGGTCGTCGGCACGGAGCAGTTCACGCCGGGCGGCTGACCCGGCAGGCTGACCCGGCCGGTCAGGAGCGGGCCCGGCCGGCCGGTCCGACGATGCCGAACAGGGCGCCTTCGGGGTCGCGCAGGGTGACCTCGTGGGGGAAGAGACCGGAGTCGGACGCGGTGCCGGTGACGGGCCCGGGCCCGTCACCGGGACGGGTCGAGGAGACGGTGCCGCCGCCCAGGCCGGTGGCGGCCTTCACCGCGGTCTCCACGTCGGGCACCCGGAAGTGGACGTGCCAGCGCGGCCGCAGGCTCGGATCGGGGGCCGCCGCGAGGCTCCCGCCGTGCAGACGGGCCACCGTCCGGCCCGCGTGGCGCAGCTGGATGCGGTTGTCCGCCTCCACGTAGGCGACCTCGCAGCAGCCGCTCTGCCCACAGGCCCACTCCAGGACCTCGCCGTAGAAGATGGCGGCGTCGAAGGCGTCCCGGGTGCGCAGTTCGAGCCAGGCCGGGGCGGCTTCCGCGCCCATGCCCCAGTCGGGGATGGCGTCCCCCTGCCAGATCCCGAACACGGCCCCGTCGCGGTCGGAGGCGAGCGCCGCCCGGCCGGTGCCGAAGGCGAGGGGGCCGACGGCGACGGTTCCGCTGCGTTCGCGGATGCGCGCCGCCGTGACGTCGGCGTCGTCCACGGCGAAGTACGGGGTCCAGGCGACGGGAGCCGTGACCGCCGGCGGAAGGGCGCCGATCCCGGCCACCGGGACCCCGTCGCTGAAGCCGACGGTGAACCCGTCCCCGAGCCGGGCCGAGCCGAACTGCCAGCCGAGGACCGCGGCGTAGAACGCCTGCGAGGCGGCGGGGTCGCGGGCCATCAGACTGACCCAGCAGGGTGCGCCGAACGTCTCGTGACTCGATGTCGACACGTCTGTCCACCCCATCCGCTGGTGCGCCCCCGGGAGCCCCGTTCCGTCGGGCACATCCTCGTACCGTCGCCCGGCGGCCCCGGGACGACACGGCGTACGGGCACCCGGGCGGCGCAGCGCGGACGGGGAACCGGGCCCGGGGGGCGAGGGGATGAAACGGACTACAGGTCGTGCTTTACCGTCGGGGCGCTGTTCGCACCGAGGGAGTCGACGTCCTCCATGAAGCTCAGCATCCGGGCGTTGACCACGTCCGGGTGGTCGATCTGCGGGCCGTGCCCGGTGGCGGTGATGATCTCGGCGCGGGCACCGGAGACCAGGCGCGGTACGCGTTCCAGCTGGCGCCCCGGGTGCACGAGCAGGCTGTGCTTGCCCATGATCACGTAGAGCGGGGTTCGGATGGATCGCAGCGCGTCCTCGGCCAGCGGCAGCGGTGCGGGGCGGCGGATCCGGTAGGCGCGGGCGCCGAGCTGGATCCACTTGCGCATCTCGGGGACGGCGATGACCGGCTGGTCCAGCCACTTGGCGAGCCGGGGACGCAGAGCCTTCGGGGCGAAGGTGGCGAACAGGCTCACGAAGACCCAGGCGAAGAAGCGCAGGCCGACCTTCTCCAGGCCTCCGGGGTCGAGGGCGGTGACCGAGGCGAGGCGGTCGGGCCGCCGGTGGGCCTGGTTGAGCACCAGCCAGCCGCCGTAGGAGGAGCCGACGAGGTGGACCCGGTCGAGGCCGAGCGCGTCGAGGGCCTCGTCCATCCACTGGGCGGCGCGCTCGGGCTGCCACATGGGCTCGCGGTGGATGCTGCGGTTGGCGTCGCCGGGGGTGTCGAGGGCGTACACGGGCCGGTCGAGGCTGAGCCCGGGGGTGTTGGGGTACCACATCGCCGAGCTGTAGCCGGCGCCGTGGATCAGGACGATGGGCGTCCGGGACTCGGCCGCGGGGTCCGAGGGCCCGTACCGGTAGACGTGGGTGGTGCCGAAGCCGGTCTCCACGTCCGTCTCGGAGCGGACAGGTGCCCCCATCGCGTAGAGCACGTCCGCGGCGGCGAAGTAGCGGTCGCGCAGAGGGTCGTTGACGTAGCGGCCGACGTCGCGCCGCGGCTTACGGGTCGTGTTCTCGGGCACGGGGCACCTCCGGGAGGACTCGTTCTTCGTGATACGACTGTACCACGATCATGGTACGGCGGTACCATGAAGGCGTCCGGGGAGCCCGGACCACGGACTCGACCGAGGGCGGAGACGACGGCAGATGCCGAAGCGCGTGGACCACGAGGAACGGCGCGCCCAGATCGCCGAGGCGCTCATCAGGGTCGCGGGGCGGCGCGGGCTGCACGCGGTCGGCATGCGGGACGTCGCCGCGGAGGCCGGGGTGTCCCTGCGCCTCGTGCAGTACTACTTCGAGACCAAGGAGAAGCTGCTCTTCTACGGACTCCAGCACCTCACCGACCGCTTCACCGCGCGGGTGGGCGCCCGCCTGGCGGCCGCCGGACCGGACCCGGGCCCGCGCGCGACGATCGAGGCGCTGCTGCTGGCCTCCCTGCCGACCGACGAGGAGGGCCGCACCTTCCACCTGCTCTACAGCTCGTACTCGATCCTGTCCGTGACCGACGAGGCGCTGGCCGCCCAGCCCTTCATCGACAACCCCGACGCCGCCGAGAACGCCCTCACCGGACTGCTCGAACAGGCCAAGGCCTCGGACCTGGCCGACCCCGGCATCGACGCGCGCACCGAGGCGATCAGCCTGCTCGCGATGACGGCGGCCATGGGCACCAGCATCCTCGTGGGCCAGCGCGGCCCGGAGTCGGCCATCGCGGTGCTCCACCACCACCTGGACCGCATCTTCACGCCCGCCACGAGCCCGCCGACCCCGTGAACGAGGGCCGGGGGTTCACCGGTTGGGGTTCAGGGGAGCACCGCGCGGGTGAAGTGATCTGCCTCACATGCTGTCACAGGGGGCGTTCGGCCGGTGTCCATACGGCGTAACCCCTAGAAGCGGAGGACACCATGGCTGAGAACTTCGACGTCGTCGTGATCGGCGGCGGCTACGCGGGCGTGATGGCGGCCAACCGGCTGACGCGGCGCGGCGACGTGCGCGTGACGCTGGTCAACCCGCGTGCGGCCTTCGTCCACCGGGTCCGTCTGCACCAGCTGGTCGGCGGGACCGACAGCGCGGTCGTCGACTACCGGGAGGTCCTGGCCGACGGCGTGCGGCTGGTGGTCGACAGCGTGACGCGGATCGACGCGGCCGGGCGCAGCGTGGCGCTGGCCTCGGGCGGTGCGGTCGACTACGACTACCTCGTCTACGCGGTGGGCAGCGGCAGCGCCGACCCGGGCGTGCCCGGGGCCGCGGAGTTCGCCTACCCGCTCGGCACGCTGGAGGAGGCGCAGCGGCTGCGGCCGGTGCTCGACGGCGCCCCCTCGTCGGCCGCGGTGACGGTGGTCGGAGCGGGTCCGACCGGCATCGAGACGGCCGCCGAACTGGCCGAGCGGGGGCGGGCGGTGACCCTCGTCTGCGGCGGGGTCCTCGGGCCGTACCTGCACGCCCGGGGCCGGCGCTCGGTGGCCGGGCGGCTGGCCGCGCTCGGGGTGACCGTGCTCGACGGCCCCGGCGCGAAGGTGACGGCCGTGACGCGCGACGCCGTACGGCTCGCCGACGGCCGGACGCTGCCGAGCGAGGTGACCATCTGGACCGCCGGCTTCGCGGTGCCGGACCTGGCCGTGCGCAGCGGGCTGAGCACCGACGCCGAGGGCCGGCTGCTCACGGACGAGACGCTGACCAGCGTGGACGACGTACGCGTCATCGCGGCCGGCGATTCGGCCGCGCCGTCGGACCTGCCGCTGCGGATGAGCTGCCAGGCCGCGATGCCGATGGGTGCGCGGGCCGCCGACACGGTGCTCAGCCGGATCGCGGGCGAGCGGCCCGAGACCCTCAACCAGTCCTTCGGCGCGCAGTGCATCAGCCTGGGCCGCCGTACCGGCATCTTCCAGTTCGGCAACCGGTCCGACGTCGCGGTGTGGCTCCACGTCGACGGCGGCCCGGGCGCGAAGCTGAAGGAGGCGGTGTGCAAGGGCATCGTCAAGCACCTGGCCAAAGAGGCGCACAAGCCCGGCGGATACGCCCTGCACCGCCTCCCGGGCGGCCCCGCCCGCCAACAGCGCCTGTCCGCCAAGCAGGCCGAGGCCCCGGTGCCCACCGCCGAACGGGCCATCTAGGCCGGCGGGCCCTTCCCCCGGCCCCGGCCCCGGCAACAGGCCGCCGTCCGCAACGGGTGGGCATCGGGTGGGTGTGTTCGTGGCGTGAAAAGGCTGTCCGAAAGCCGAAAACATAGCCGTGGAACGATCACCGCACTATCATCCGATTTTGCTTGGGCTTGACCAGAAGCCCAGGTGAAAGCGATGCGGGGGAATCACATGCATCACCATTTGGGTCGGCTCGGAGTAGAAGAAAGGCAAGAGCAGGCATACAGAGGCCTGTTGCGCTGTACACGGGCCACGCCCCACACCCTGGCGGTCCACCTCGGCTGTGACGACACCGAGGCCGTGGCATCCGTGCTGAACACGCTCGTGGCCATGGGCATGGCCACCGCCGACGGGACGGAGGTCTACCGGCCGGTCGCGCCGAGCACGGTGGTCGCCCGGCTCGTCGAGCGGCGGCTCAAGGCCCTCCACGAGGAAATGCGGCACGTCTCGGAGACCCGGGACCTGCTCGAATCCCTGCTGCGCGAGCAGGAATTCGAGAACGGGGGCTTGTACGCCGACTCCCGGACCGACGCGCCGCTCATCGAACGGCTCGAAGGGCTGGTCAAAGTCCGCGAGAAACTCGACGAGTTGTCGTTCTTCTGCCGGACCGAACTGCTCGCCACCCAGCCGGGCGGACCGATGACGAAGGACAACATCGCCGCCGCCCGGCCGCTCACCGAGCAGTTGCTGCGGCGCGGGGTCGCGATGCGCACCATCGTGGAGAGCGGCGCCGTCGCCGACCTGGCCACCGCCGCCTACCTGCAGGAACTCACCACCAAGGGGGTACGGATCCGGGTCGTGGAACGGACCGCCGAACGGTTGCTGATCTTCGACAGGCAGACCGCGCTGGCACCCATCGACCCGAACGACTCGACGCTGGGCGCGGTGGCCGTCCGCGAGCCGGGGCTCGTCGGCGGCATGATCTCGCTCTTCGACCGGATCTGGGCCGAGAGCCGCGAGCTCGACGAGGTCGTCGGCAGCCCCGCGGAGGGCGCGGGCCCCGAGGGCGGACTGTCCGAGCTGGAACGGCAGATCCTGGCCACCATGCAGATGGTCGACAAGGACGAGATCGGCGCGCGCGAGGTCGGCGTCTCCGTCCGCACGTACCGCAAGTACGTGGCCGCGCTCATGGGCCGGCTGGACGCGGCCAACCGCTTCCAGGCGGCGCTGCTGGCCCGCGACCGCGGCTGGATCTGACGAGGGCCGGATCCCGCGGGGCCGGGACCCCCGGGCCGCGTCAGCGGCCCGGGGTGTCCTCGGGGTCGAGCAGCCACTCCCAGCCGACCAGCCCCGGGTCCTGCCACAGCCTCCGCAGTTCCTCGGTGACGGCCTCGGCGGCCGTCGCCTCCGGCAGGACGACCGCCAGCGAGAAGCCGACGGCGAAGAACTGCACCGTTCCGCGCCATCCCGACGGCAGCAGGGACGACACCCGCACCGCCGTGGTCTCCGGCGCCCCGGGCCGCTCGTGGGCCGGCGCGGACGCCGCCGCCGGGGAGGGCATCACCAGGACGCGCAGGAAGGTCAGCGCACCGGTGTCCCGCGGCGCGGGCTCGTGAGGGCCGTGGGTCATGCCGCCCGCCCGCCCGGCAGGTCCCGCGCCGCCTCGTCCGTGTCCGCCTCGTCCGTGTCCGTCGCAGCCGGGTCCGGCGGCACCGCGCTCGTGTCCGCCGTGTCCGCCGCGTCCGTCTGTACGGCCAGGGCCGTCAGCGGCCGCTCCGCGAACATCCGTACGGCGGCCCGGGAGACGTCGGCGAGCGGGGCCTCGCGCAGCGCCCGGGGCAGGCGCATGAGCCAGGTCGCGTCGTGCCCGTAGGCGGCGGTCTGACAGAGCATGTCCGCAAGGGTCTCCTGTGTGTCGAACACGCTCAGCACCTGGCCCGCGCAGAAGACCCGCGTGGCGTCCGTCTCGGCCGCCGTGAACGGCTCGCGCGCCAGCCGGCGCACCCGCTCGTGCAACTCCCGTACCGTATGCGGCCGGTGCGGTCCTTCGTACCAGGCCCGCAGGTAGGCGCGGTGGCCCGCCGCGGCCGTGTCGCGGCCGGTGATCACGGTCAGGCCGGAGGTGCGGTCGACGGCCAGCCGGGAGCCGAACCAGCCGCCCAGCGCGGCCGTGGCCAGGTAGTCCGCGGCCTCGGTCGCGGTGCTCATCGCCGCGGGCGCGCAGAGGGTCACGTGCGCCTCGGCGGCACCCGGCCGGTGCAGGGTCAGCACGGTGTCCTCCCCGTAGGCGTCTGCGGGCCCCGGCGCCGCCCCCTCGGGCGTGACGGCGTCGGCGGCGCTCCACCCGGCGAGGGTACGGGTCACCAGGGCGGCCGTGGCGTCCGGGTCACCGGGACCCGTCACGACGACCACGGCGCCCGCGGGTCCGGGCAGCGCGGCAGCGCCGCCGGCCGCCGGGAGCAGCCGCAGGCGCAGCGCGGCATCGGCGGTCCGCTGGAGCGCGATCGCGGCCGGGGCGGCCAACGCCGCCGCCTGCGCGGGCCCGTTCGGCCCACCCGCCCCGCCCGTACCGGCGGTCAGGACCGTCCCGACGACCGTGCGCAGCCAGTCCCCGGCCCGTTCGGCCGGCGCGTGACCGCTCACTTCCAGCCACTGGTCGTCCGTGGTCACCTGGACGGTGCCGAAGTGTCCCGTGGCCCGCCAGGCCGCGCCCGCCCGCAGCTGGGCCTCGTACGCCAGCCGTCGGATCCGGCCCGGGGCCCGCCAGCCGCCCGGACCGAGCGGCGCCTTGATCCGCAGCTCGGCCAGCGGGGTCCGCTCGTCCCGGTAGCAGACCACGCGGGTGCCGGCCGGGGTGAGGGTCTCGGCCCACGCGGGCACGACCGGCTCGCCGGTGGCGCGCGCGGACCGGGCCGGGGCGGCCGGGGCCTCGTACGGCGCCGGGCGCGTGCGCTCCGGGCCCGGCGTCAGCACCAGCACCGCCCGCGCGGTCCCGCGCAGCGCCCGCGCGGCCCCGGCCACGTCGGCGGGGCCGACGTCGGCCAGCAGGTCCGGCAGCTCGGCGAGGAGTCCGGGGCGGCCGAAGAGCAGCTCCAGCCGGCCCAGCGCGCGGGCCCGGGTCTGCAGGTCGTCGTGCCGGCGCACGTGGTCCAGGGCCAGGTCGCGGACGGCCGTGCGGACCGCCTCGCCGTGGCCCGGCGCGCCCGGCTCCGCCCAGTGGGCCAGCCCGGCGTCGACCCGTTCCACGAACAGCTCGGGCGCGGTGTCCGGCGGCAGCAGCCCGGTGACCACCAGGGTCTCGGGGGCCAGGGCGTCGAGCGGCCCGAAGAACCCGCAGCTCGTCTCGACGGGACCGCCGCCGCCCCGCGCGCCGGTGGCGCGCAGCAGCCGGGCCAGCACGGTGTGCGCGAGGTACCCGGCCAGGTCGCGGGCGGGGTCCGGCAGCCGGTAGCCGAGCGCCACGGCGGTCGCGGGCACGCCCGGTTCGGTGCCGTACGCCCACCGGTCGGCCTCCGGCGCCCGCTCGCGCAGGTCCGGGCGGGCGGGCACGGGCCGCCCCGGGATGTCCCCGAAGTGCCGCTCGACCAGCGCGCGGGCCTCGGCCGCGTCGAACCCGCCGGCGAGCGTCAGCACGGCGTTGCCGGGCGCGTAGTGCTCGGCGAAGAAGGCCCGGCAGTCGGCGACGGTCGCCGCGCGCAGCCGCTCCGCGTCCCCGTACCCGTCGTGCGCGTTGGCGTACGAGCGGTAGAGCACGGCGGGCAGCAGCGGCCAGGGGAAGCCGCCGTACGGGCGCTCCACCGTCGTCCCGTGGATCTCCAGGGCGACGCCCTCCAGTTGCTCCGCGAGGGCCTCCTCGGTGAACAGCGGCGCCCGCATCCGGTCGGCTTCGGCGAACAGCGCCCCGTCGAGGGCGGAGGCGGGCACGGCCTGGTAGTAGTCCGTGTAGTCCTGGTGCGTGGTGCCGTTCGCGGAGCCGCCGAGCCGGTGGATCCGGTCGTAGAACTCGCCGCCCGTCAGCTGCTCGCTGCCCTGGAACATGAGGTGCTCGAAGAGGTGCGCGAAGCCCTCGCGGCCGGGGGGTTCGGACCGGAACCCGACCCCGTAGTGCACCGCCACCGCCACCCGGGGGTGGCGGTGGGAGGGGGCGAGCAGCACCCGGAGCCCGTTGGGCAGGGTGAACCGGTGCATCAGTGGTCTCCTGGTGCGGTGGGACCGCCGAAACCGGTGAGGTAGCCGAGGAAACCGGCGAAGCGTTCGACGGTCTCCGGCTGCCAGCCGACGTAGGCGGTGTAGTCGTGCAGGTGCAGGGCGATGCGCAGGGCCGCCAGCCGCGGCCGCAGGGGGCCGAGGGGGCGCCCGTACCCCTCCTCGACGGCGTCGACGAGCCCCTGCCAGGCCTCGCTGTCGCCGCCGAGCTGCCAGGCGAGCTCGGTGAGTTCGCCGACGGCCCAGCCGACGTCGGAGTACCAGGGGGCGAGGCACACGTCCTCGCCGACCAGCAGCTCCACGGGGCCGTCGGCGGCAGGGTCGGATACGGCGGCGGATACGGGGTTGGATACGGGGTCGGCGACGAGCGAGCCGAGGCCGGGCGCGCCGTGGGAGACGACGAGGGCCGGGTCGGCGGCGAGTTCGGCGGTCCAGTCGCGCAGCCGGTGCCAGCGCTCGGCGCCGAGCCGCTCGCGCAGTACGGACGCGGCCTGCGCGGCCCAGACCTCCGGCGCGCGGCCGGCGAGCCACGCGTCGAGCCGGGCCCAGCCGCGCGAGGCGGTGGGCGGGGCCGGTGCGCCGGCCGGCACGGGCACGGGGACCGGGACCGGGGCGGTGTGCAGCGCGGCGAGGGCGCGGCCGAGGGCGTGCAGGGCCGGGCGCAGCCCGGGGTGCGGGCCGTGCCGCAGCAGGTGGCCCGCCACGGACTCGTCCCCGGACAGGCCCCGGTAGGCGCGCGCGCCGCCGGGCAGCTCCTCCCCGTAGACGAGGCGCACGCCCGGGGTCCGGGGGGTCGCGGGGAGGGGGGCCGGGAGCGGGTGGAAGCCGGCGGGCGCGAGCGGTCCGGGCTCGCGGACCCACAGGCCGCCGTGGACGGTCGTGCGCAGCAGCCCGGTCCCGAAGCGGACGGGACCGCCGCCGACGTCGACGGCGATGTTCTCGACGGCGGTGGCGCCGGCGGTCACAGCGTGCTCGCCGGCGGCGGGAGGGGCACGGACACGGCGGCGGCGGCCAGTTCGCGGCGGCGCTGCTCGACCATCGCGAGCGCGTCCGGCAGCGGCGCGGGCGCCCAGGCGTCCTCGCGGCCCGTGGTCATGGAGAGCCCGGGACGCGGCGGCAGCACGGCCACGTTGGGCCGGGCGGCCAGCGCCGCGTGGTGGGCCCGGTAGGCGGCGCTGTGCAGTCCGCCCGGCGGCAGCGCGGGCAGCAGCACCACCGGGGCGGTGGTGCACTGAGCGGCCAGCAGCGCGGGGCTGTCGGCCAGCCCGAGGGCCAGGCGCGCCATGAAGTGCAGGGTGGCGGGTGCGACGACGACGGCCTCGGCCCACTCGGTCCACAGCACGTGCCGCGCGTGCACCTCGTCCTCGGCCCACCGGTCCGGCAGTACCTCGGCGCCGCTGTGCCCGGCGAGCGTGACCCGGCTGACGAACCGTTCGGCGCTCGCGGTCACCCCGATCCGCAGTTCCAGGGCCGGGTAGGTGCTGCGCAACCAGCCGAGCCAGTACGGCAGTTCGGCGGCGGCCACGGCCCCGGTCACCACGAGCAGCAGCCGCGAGATCCCCAGCGCGGGCGCCGGAACGGCCGCCGGGGCCGGCGCGACGGGGGTCGCGACGGCCTGCGTGCCGGCGCTCACCGGGTCAGCTCCGGCAGCATCGCCCGCAGGTCGGCCAGCGCGGAGGGCAGCCCCTCCACCTGGCACACACCGGTCAGGTTCAGCGCGATCTCGTCGACGCCCACCGCCGCGTACTCCACGAGCCGGTCCCGCACCTCGCTGATGTCGCCGTGGACGAACGCGCCGCCGTCGATCACGGCCTTCGCGACGGACAGCGGGTCGGGCTGGTCGATGTCGATGCCGGAGCGGCGCAGCATGTCCTGGTAGTGCGGCATCGACAGGTGCCCGGTGTTGCCCGCCAGGACCAGCTTCGCCGGGTCCCGGTCGGGCGCGGTCAGCGCCACCGGCACCATCGCCACCAGGCGCGGCATCGGCCGGCCCGCGGCCTCGGCCCCGGCCTGGAGCTCGGGGACGATGACGTCCCGCAGGTACTTCGGCGGGGTCAGCCACGTGATGGCCACGTCCGCCACCTCGCCGGCCAGCCGGGCCATCTTCGGCCGCAGCACCCCGGCGCCGAGCTCGACGCGCGGTCCCGGCAGGGACGGCAGCCCGATGCGGCAGTCGAAGTACTCGCCGCGCAGCTCGACCTCGCGGTCGGCCAGCAGGCCGCCCATGATGGTGAAGTACTCGCGCACCGCGCCGAGCTGGCTGCGGTAGGGCGCGCCCAGCACGTTCTTCTGGAGGATCGCCGCGCCCGGTCCGATGCCCGCGACCACCGGGTGGCCGGTGGTCACCGCGAGGGACTTGGCCTGGAGCGCGGCCTCGATCGGGTGCCGGAAGGGCATCAGCGTGACCGCCGTGCCCACCGGGATCCGGAATCCGGAGGCCGCCGCGTACGTGAAGGTCTGGTACGGCTCGGACATCAGGGCCTGGCCCTGCCACAGCCGGTCCGCGGCGCCGGAGGCGACCAGCGCGGCCAGCGGGAGCGCCTGCTCGTGCCGGGTCGGCATGAACGGCATCATGATCGAGTACTTGGTCATGCCGTGACTTCCTTCGTGGGCCGGGCCGCCGGGGTGGCGGCGCCGCTGAGCAACTGGGCGCTGACCAGTTCGATGTAGGCGGGGCTGGAGTCGAGCAGTTCGTCGTGCGTGCCTTCGGCGATGACCCGGCCGCGGTCCATGACGACGACCTTCGCGGCGTGCCGGACGGTGGACAGGCGGTGGGCGACCACCAGGACCGCGCGGTCCTCGGCGAGGGTGTCGACGATCTGCCGCAGCCGCTGCTCGTTGACGCTGTCGAGCTGCGAGGACGGCTCGTCGAGGAGGACCAGGTTGCTGTCCGCCAGCACCGCGCGGGCCAGGGCGACCCGCTGGCGCTGACCGCCGGAGAGGTCGTGGGCGCCGCCGAGGACGGTGTCCAGGCCGTCGGGCAGGGACCGGACGGGGGCGTCGAGGCCGACCGCGGCCAGCGCCGCGTACAGCTCCTCGTCGGTCGGCACGGCGGCCAGGCCCAGGCTCAGGTTGGCCCGTACGGTGTCGCCGAGCAGGGTGAACGCCTGGTCGACGAAGGCGATCCGGCCGCGCAGCTCGTTGAGCGGCAGGCTCGCGGCCTCCTCGCCGAACAGGTGCACACGGCCCGACTGCGGCTCCATGAACCGTTCGATGAGGGCCAGCGCGGTGGACTTGCCGGCGCCGGAGAGACCGACGACGGCCGTCAGGCCCCGGGCGGGCACCTCGAAGTCCACGCCGCGCAGGACGGGTTCGTCGCCGTAGCCGAAGGTCACGTCCTCGAAGCGGACGGCGGGGGCCGGACCGGGGGTGTTCCGGCCGCCCGCCGTCCGGGCCGGCTCCGCCGTGCCGGGCGTCAGGTCCTCCACCGGCAGGGCGAAGACGTCGTTGAACCGCTGCCGGGAGGTGAGCCCGGCCTGGATCTGCGCGGCACCGGAGGCCGCCATGATCAGGGGAGCGGTCAGCTGGAGCAGGTAGAGGAGGAAGGCGACGAAGTCGGGGAGGGCGAGGTCACCGGACACGAGCCGGGCGCCGCCGCCGAGCAGCACGGTCAGCAGGGCGATCTGCTGGCCCAGGTTGATCACGGGGACGACCAGCGACTCCATGCGCGCCGCGTCCACGCCGAGCTTCTCCAGCCGCCGTGCGTGACCGTCCAGGGTGCGGCCGACCCGCTCCTCCGCCCGGTACGCCTTGATGATGACGAGGGCGTCGAGCGCGGTGATGAACTGGTGGGTCAGGGTGCCGATGTCGTCCTGCATGTTCTGGTACGTGCGCCGCAGACCGCGGATCACGACGGCGACGATGGCCAGGGCGCACACGAATCCGGCCAGGGTGATCAGCAGCAGCACCCAGTCCAGGACGCCCATGATGACGATGGTGCCGAGCAGGGTGATCGCGGCCATCGGGAGCTGGATCGGCCCGATGTTGATGGCGCCCTTGAGCTGCATGGCGTCGGCGGTCAGCCGGGTGGCGAGGTCGCCGCTGCCCACCGCCTTGGCGTCGGACAGCCGCATGGCCAGGCCGCGCCGCATCGTGGTGATGCGCAGCCGGCGGACGAGCTGCTCGCCGAGGCGGGACAGCAGGAACGCGGCGAGCGCGCCCGCCAGGGCGGAACCCAGTCCGGTGCCGATCATCAGCAGGGCGGCCCTGGTGAGTCCCTGGCCCTGCTGCACCTGCTGGACCAGCTCGGCGACGACCAGCGGCAGTACGAGGGTGGCGGCGGCGGAGACCGCCGCGAGCAGGGCGATGACGGCCATCTGGAGCCGGTTGCCGGGCCGGAACAGCTCGCGCAGGATGCGCAGTTCGCCGTCCCAGGAGTCGGCGGCGCGTTCGGCGCGGTCGGCGGCGGCCCGGGCTTCCGCCTCGGCCTCCGCTTGCGCCTGCTCCCCGGTGGTCGCCTTGGTTTCGGTGGTGACGGTCATGACATTCCCCCCAGTCGGGCGTTGCGCAGGGCGGTCCGCGCCTTGACGATGCCGCCGTGCTGGAGCAGTCCGCCGATGTAGATCCGGCCGCCGACGCGCAGCAGCGCGGCGATCGAACCGAGCAACAGGACGGCGGCCAGGGCGATCTCCCACCACGGCACGTTCTCGCTCGCCATCCGGACCGGCATCACGGCCGAGGACAGGCCCGGCACCAGGGAGAACACCCGGGTGAGGGTGTCGCTGATCCCGGTGAAGGGCGCCAGCGCGGCCATCAGGCTCAGGGTCTGGAGCATGCTGACCGGGCCGGCCGCGTGCTGGAGGTCCTCGGCCCGGGAGGCCAGGGCCCCCGCGACGGCCCACAGGGCGGCGAAGCCCAGGAAGCCGGGGATGAACCAGAGCACCACGGACACGCTGGTGCCGATCGCGTCGGCCGGCGCGTCCACCAGATCGGCGGCGATGGCGACCGTGACGCCGCCCGCCGCCATGGCGCTGATCTGCACGAACGCCACGAGCCCGATGCCGAGCACCTTGCCCGCCAGCAGCTGCCAGGCGTGCACCTTGGCGAGCAGCACCTCCACGATGCGGCTGGACTTCTCCTCCAGGACGCCCTGGGCGATGCCCTGGCCGAACATGAAGGTCAGGAAGAACAGGGCCATCACGCCGATCGCGGCGGTCATGGTCCGCTCGGTCGTGCGGTCCGCGTCCGGGTCGAGCGCGGACACGGTCAGCGGCTGTACGGCCAGGGCCCGCGCGATGGCGGGGTCGGTCAGACCGCCGTCCCGCAGCCGGTCGGTGGTCTGCGCCGTGCGGTGGGCCTCGTACAGCGGGCCGGCCAGCGGCTCCGGCAGCTTCTCGCGGACCAGGACCCGGCCCTCGCCGACCAGCGCGGCGTCGGCCTTCTCCGCCCGTACGGCGGCCTCCGCGGCCGCCTCGTTCTCGTAGGAGACGACCTCCACGCCGCGCGCGCCACCGTCGCCGGATGCCCCGGCGGTCTGCGCGCGCAGCGATTCGGTCAGGTCCCGGTGTTCGCCGACGACGGCGAGGACCGGACGGTCCGCGGCGCCGGTGAAGACCTTCTGCAGCCCGAGGGCGCCGCAGAACACCAGGATCATCATGACCAGGGAGGCCCACAGTTCCTTGCGCTGGAACTGCGTGACGATCTCGCGCCAGGCGACGAGGCCGACGAGGGTGAGCGGCCCGTGCGGGGTGTTCCGGTTCATGCTGTCACCGCCTCGCGGAAGATTTCGGTCAGGGACGACTCGCGCCAGGCGAAGTGGACGATGTCGCCGTGGGTCTGGGCGGCCGAGAGGATCTCCCGTACGGGGACCTGCTCCTCGACCTCCAGCGTGTAGCGGTCGTGCCGCGCCTCGACGACGCGGGTGCCCGCAACGGCCGACGCCCACCCGGCCGGAGCGCCCTCCAGGGCGATCTCCAGGCGACGGGTGGTGCTGCCGCGCAGTTCCTCCACCGTCCCCTCGGCGACCAGGGCGCCGTCGCGGACGATGCCCACCCGGTCGCACAGCCGCTCCACCAGGTCGAGCTGGTGGCTGGAGAAGACGACGGGAACGCCGTCGCGGGTGAACTCCGTGAGCGCCTGGGCCATCGCGTCGGAGGCGACCGGGTCGAGGCCGGAGAACGGCTCGTCCAGGATCAGCACACCGGGGCGGTGGATCAGCGCGGCGATCAGCTGGACCTTCTGCTGATTGCCCAGCGACAGCTTGTCCAGCACGTCCTTGGGGCCCATCTTGACCCCGAGGCGCTCGATCCACTCGTCGGCCTGGACCTTGGCCTCGCGGGCCCCCATGCCGCTGAGACGGGCGAAGTAGACGAGCTGGTCGCGGGGGCGCATCTTGCCGTACAGGCCCCGCTCCTCGGGCATGTAGCCGATGAGGCGGCGGCCGGCGCTGTCGACGGGGCGGCCCTCGAAACGGACCTCGCCGCTGTCGGCGGCCAGCATGCCGAGCGCGATGCGCATGGCGGTGGTCTTGCCGGCGCCGTTGGCTCCGCAGAACCCGTACAGCTCACCGGGACGGACCTGGAAGGACAGTCCGCGCAGGACCTTCTTGTCGCCGAAACCCTTGGTGAGCGCGTCGAACTCAAGCACCGGCCACCTCCGGGACGCGGTCCCCGGCGAGAGCCGGGGCGAATTCGACGACGGACCGCACCGGGGTGACCGGACCCTGCCAGGTCGGGGTGAGACCGGCCCGGTCGGCCAGGTCCCTGACGGCCTCGACGGTCCGGGCGGGGACCGGGACGGTGGCGGCGACGCGCAGCGCGGTGTCGGCGGCGGCCAGGCCCGTGCCCATCTCGGGCAGGTTGATCTCGGCGAGGAGCACCCGCCCGTCGGGGCCGGCGGCCTCGGCGACGCGGCGCAGGATGGCCACGGACTTCTCGTCGCTCCAGTCGGCGAGGATCCCCGACAGCAGGTACACGTCGTGGCCCTTGGGCAGTTCCTCGAAGAAGCTGGCGGCGACGGCGGTGCCGCGGTCGGCCAGGCCCGCCTCCTCGATGCGGCGGGCGGCGATCCCCGCGACGTTGGGCAGGTCGATGACGGTGCCCCGCAGGTGCGGGTGGGCGCGCAGCAGCTCGATGAGCAGGGTGCCGTTGTTGCCGCCGACGTCGGCGACGCTGCGGACCGTCGACCAGTCGTACGCGCGGATGACGGCGTCGGCGTCCCAGCCGGCCTCGGTCGGCCCCTCGGCCTCCAGGGCTCTGACGTAGACCGGGTCGGTGTTGATCTCGTCCCAGTAGTCGCGGCCGAACACGGCGGCGTGGGAGGCCTCGCCGGTGCGCACGGTGTGCAGCAGGCCCACCAGTCCGAGGGAGACCCGGCCGAACAGGCCCTCCATGCTGAGGTACTGGGCCAGGCTCGGCTCATTGGTGCGCAGCAGGGGGCGGGAGAGGTCGGTGAGGGCGTGGACGCCGTCGGCGTCGACCGTGAACAGCCCCAGTTCCACGAGGTAGCGCAGGAGCTTCGCGAACACCTCGGGGTGCGCGCCGGCCCGTTCGGCCAGCGTCGCGGCGGTGCCGCCTCCTTCGGCCACCAGGTCGGCGATGCCGAGGGTGGCGGCCACGCGGACGGCGTTGGGCTTGAGGAGGTCGGACATGTCGAGGAGGGTCTGGGTGTGTGCGCTGTTGTCGGTCATTCGCCTGGGCTTCCCGTTGTGGAGGTGAGGGGGTCGATGGGCACGGGGCCCGGAAGTGGGGCGGGCACGGTGCCCGGAAGTCAGGTGCGGGCGCGGGGGCCCGGGGGCGGGCGCGGGACCGTGAGGCCCCGGGGGGCGGCGGGTGCCCGGAGTGGGGCACCCGCCGCGGGCGTTTTAGCCCGGCCCGTTGGTGGTGACGTAGCTGAGCGCGAAGCTCGCGACGGCGCCGCAGAACGGGGTGGTGGCCGGGGCGCCGGTCACCGCGTCGACCTCGATCTCGTCGGCGTCGGCGTAGGACTCGTAGCCGGTCACCAGGTCTTCGAGCGTGCTCTGGTCATTGCTCATGGTGTTCGTCTCCCTTCAAAGGGTGTGTGTGGATGGTGAGTTGGGGTGAGGCTCCGGCTTAGCCGGGTCCGTTGGTGGTGACGTAGCTGAGCATGAAGCTCGCGGCGGCACCGCAGAACGGGGTGGTGGCCGGGGCGCCGGTCACCGCGTCGACCTCGATCTCGTCGGCGTCGGCGTAGGACTCGTAGCCCGTCACCAGCTCCTCGAGGGTGTTCTGGTCGTGGGACATGTGTTTCACCTCCCTTCGTCGGCTGGTTGCGTACGGGGGGACGGCGGCTGCGGGAATCCCGCGGGGATCAGCAGCCGAGCTTGTAGGTGGCGCCACCGGCGGCGGAGGCGGCGGCCGAGGCGCACCAGCCGGAGGACACGGCGGAGGCGGCGATGGTCGCGGCGCAGACCGGGGTGGTGGCCGGGGCGTCGGCGACGGCCTGGATGCCCAGCTCCGAGGCCTCGGCGTAGGTGTTGTAGCCGGCGACGAGGTCCATCATCGAAGCGTTGTCCATGGTTCTTCTCCTTGTGGGTGGGTGCCCTGTGGGCACCCGAGAGGTGTGCCGTACGTGGTGCACGTGCGGTACGTACTGAGGTGGAAGCAGGGAGCGGGTACGCGGGCACTCACGCCCTGCAGCCCCCTCAGGCCGCGGCAGCCGTCGAGGCGGTGCCGGTCGCGCCCGGGGTCGCGGGTGCGGGGAGTTCCGGCGAGGTGAGGTTGCGCGCCGGGCGGTGCGGGTCGATGCCGGCCTGGGTGAAGCGGGCGGTGAGCGCCTCGGCCAGCGGGGTGCCGTGCCGGGCCCGGTCGAGCAGGGCTTCGGCGGCGGCGCCGGCGCGGTGCTGTCCGAAGCTGAGGCCGCGCATGGCCGGCCGGTGGTCCGCGGGCTCGAAGGCCACGCCGACGCCGGGGGCGACGCGGTGGACGAAGTGCGAGGTCTCGGAGCCCAGTCCGGGCAGGGACGGCGCCAGTTCGGCGAGGACCGGAACGGCGTGCCAGGCGTCGGGCTGGAGGTAGACGACGAGGGCGTCGCGCCGCGGGTAGAGCGGCAGGCAGGAGAGGACCTTGGCCTGGTACGCGATCTCCAGCTCGTTGAGCCGGGTCAGGACGGCCTGCCAGGCCTGTGGAGCGGCCTGGGAGTCGGCCAGGTTCAGGTAGACGCGCAGCAGTTCGGCCGGCGCGCCCCGGTTGACCGGGCTGGTGACGACGAAGAAGCCGGGGGAGAGCGCGGGCCGCGCGGCGGGTACGCCGAGTTCGACGAGGGTGCCGGGGGCCGGGTCGGTGACGCTCATGGTCCGCCGGGGGGTCCAGGTCCGGATGCCGTCCCGCAGGACGAGCACGTCGGCGGCGTCGGCGGGGGTGCCGGGCGGCTGGGGCAGCACCACGGCCTCGGCGGTGACGCTGCGGTGCGGTACGGCCTCGCCGAGGCGCCGCTCGAAGTCGCTGTCGCGCAGGATCCGCGGCAGCTTGGAGGCCGACTCGTCCTGGCCGGAGTGCAGGGTCTCGTACAGGGCGGTGCCCAGGAGGGTCTTGAGCTCGCCGACGCTGTCCGCGGTCAGTTCGCGGCCGGCGACGGTCGCGGAGAGGCGGTCGTCGGCGATGCGGACGCGGTCGAGGGCCTGGAGCAGCGCGGCGGGCGGGGCCTCGGCCGTGTTGGTGGCCGTGTTCGTGCTCGTGTCGGTGGTCGTTCTTGTTCTGGTTCTCGTTCCCGTGCTCACGGGGTTACCTCCAATCCGAGTGCGGTGACGAACTTCTGGGGGTGGAGAAGGATGTTGCGGCCGATGCCGGCGGCCGCCCGCTCGATGCCGGACAGGCGCATCCGCTGCGCGCTGCCGGCGATCAGGCGGTCGAGCATGTGCCAGCCGGCGAAGGCGGCGGCCCGCTCGGGGAGTCCGGGGTCCATGTCGGGGCGTACGGCGGCGTACTCCTGCCAGAAGTGCCGGATCTTGGGCCGCAGGCGTTCGATCTTGGCCACGCCGCGGCTGAGGATCGCCTCGTGGGTGAGCTCGTACTCCTCGGGCCCGCTGCCCTCTTCGTCGCCACGGGTGGTGACCACGTCGAGGATGGAGCGGTAGAGCCACTCGCCGGCGAAGCTGCCCACGTCGCGGGCGGGGTCGGCGAGCCGGAACTCCTCCCAGTCCGCCACGTACAGGCCCTCGTCGGTGAGCAGGAGCTGGTCGACGCGGAAGTCGCAGTGGGAGGGGACCTTGGGTGCGGCGGCCTCGGCGGCGCGCAGCCGCGTCAGTGCCTCGACCAGCTGTGCGTCGCTCTGCATCAGGCGCCAGGCCTGGAGTTCGGCGAAGCCCAGGTTGTCGAACATGCCCGGGGGCAGGCCCTGGAGGAAGGGCAGGGAGGGCAGCGCCGGCGGGGTGGTGTCCAGCTCCTCGGGGGCGGGGTACTCCGCGCCGTGCAGGAGGCCGATGGCGCGGCCGACCTGGCCGGCCAGCTCGTCGTCGAAGCTCTCGTCCACCATCAGCTCGGCACCGCTGCGGGCGCCGTCGAGGTAGGTGAAGGCGACCAGCCGTTCGGCGGTGTCGTTGCCCAGGAAGACCGGGCCGCGCAGTGCGTGGGGCGGGAGGGTGACGGCGAACCGTTCGAAGGCGAGCAGGCGCTGCATCCGGTCGCGGACGTCATCGCCGGTTCCGACGAGCCGTTTGACGAAGACCTCGCGGCCGCTTTCCGTGCTGCCGGCCCATATTTCGTTGCGGCCTATCGGTGCGGAGACCGAATTCCTGTCGAAGTGGCCGAATCCCATGCGGTCGAGAAAGGATTCCACCGCCGGAACTCCGTCGAGATCGACGGGAGCGAATGTGGTCGACATCGGGTGGCCGGCCTCAGATGCTCTGCGTCGCGGGACCGGTGGCCGCCGGCGGGCTCTGCCAGCCGGGAATCGTCTGGCTCGGGCCCTGCTGGCTCGGGCTCTGCCAGCCCGGGATCTGCTGGCTGGGGCTCTGCCAGCCCGGGATGGAAGCGGCCGTGACCTGCGGCTCCGTCGGCTCGCTGGGGGTCTCGTCGGCCACCGTGACGGCGGTCGCGGTGACCTGGTGGATGCCGGCCGGTGCGGCGGAACGGTCTTCCGAGTCACCCGAATTGGTCCGGGTCGCGACGGCGATTCCGGCGACCAGGCCCAGTGCGGTGAATACGTAGACCGAGCGCTTCTTCGAACGTTCCTTGGCGGTGGCCGGCTTCGTCATTTCGTTTCCCCTCGTGGTGTCGTTTCCTTCTCGACGAGGACAACTCTGCCGCGCCGGAAGGCCCATGAGAGGGGAAAGAACGTTCAGCTTCCTGTATGCACGGTTCAGCTTCCTGCACCCGGTTCCGGGCCGTGGAAGAGGACGCGGAAACGACGCAGGCCCAGGTCGCTGACCTGGGCCTTCTCGGAGGAGCGGAATCGACCGCGCAGGGGCGTTGCCTTCCCGTCCTATGCCGGAGGTGTGCGCGCCGCCGCCACGATCCTCTCCAGTGCCGAGTCGCTGGTGCCCACCGCGTCCCGGACGAAGCCGAACTCCACCCAGTCGGCCGGGGACAGCAGCGCGACGGACAGCCCGCCCAGAGTCAGACCGTTCCCCGCCAGGACGGCGGCGGTGTTCCAAGGGCTCGGCAGGTCGAAGGACGACGCCTACCGCGAAGCGGAGGTCTTGCGCTTGCGGTGGGGCAGCCCGCGGTAGACCACCCAGACACTGGCCAGAACCAGGAGCGCGCCGCCGATCGGCCACCCCACGGACCCGCCGTCGCGGTACTGCCCGATGCCGACCACCAGCAGGAGGGAGGACGGAAGCAGCCCCGCCCAGTCAAGGGCTCTGCTCATTCTTGCGACGTTCGAGGATTCGATCACGGCGTGATCCTGACAGACCCCCGCCCGCCCCACCAGGCCCGTCCACGGGCTGTCCGGGCCGGCTGCTTCCGGTCGGTGCCCGGTCCCTGCAGGGCGAGGGTGATCAGCAGGGCGAAGGCCGTGAGGGCGGTGAGGGTGCGCAGGTTGTTGAAGAGTTCCCAGCGCCGCAGGATCTCCGCGTGATCGGCCGGGGCCGAGGTGAGCGCCCATTCCTTGATCCGGCCGTTGATCGGCACGTTGCCGAGCCGGGTGATCAGGAAGGACGCGAGGGTCAGCAGGCCCGCCGCACCCGCGATCAGCCGGGCGCGTCCGCGCGTCAGGGTCGCGAGGGCGAGGGAGCTCAGCGTCGACACCGCCATCGCGGCCTGCATGGTGATGCCGTTCATCTTCATCAGCTCGGCGTGGAACGACAGGCGCATGTCGAGGGGTACCGCGTTGAAGGTGGGGACGAGGTTGGCCGCGCCGTAGCCGAAGGCCCCGGCGAGGAGGCCGGTGGCGAGCAGGGCGAGTGCCTGAAGGAGTCGGATGCGCATGTTCGTGGGCTCCAGATGCATGGGTGTCGCCGGTGTCGCCGGTGTGGCCGAACGCCACGCGTTCGCCCGGCTCTCGGTACTTCGACGAGACGCCGCGCCGGAGTGTGAGGTCGGTTCCCCGGCCCTGCGCGAGGAGCGAGCGCGCGCGGGCGTATGGGCGGCGTTCGCGGCGCGTCAAAATACTGCGAAACATTCCGTACGGAACGGCCACAGCGCTCCAGGGCATCGAGGATCGACCCTCAAGGGAGTTGATGTCCGGTGATGACACAGGTCATGGAATCGGTTGCCGGTACCGAAGCGACGGTGCCGACCTGCTGGTACTCGGCCAACGGAGCCCCGCCACCCGGGCGCGTCGTCACCGTCGGCGACACCCTCGGCGACACCCTCCGCGTCGCCGAGGCGTACCGGCTGATCTGTGAGGGCACCGCACTGCTCTGGCGCGGCGACTACCCGTCCGCGCGCCGGCTCCTCACCGCCCTGGGCCGCCGCCTCGACCGCAGACAACCGCCCTCCGCACCGGCACCGCCCTCCGCACCGGCACCGGCACCGGCCGATGCCGACCGGTACCGGCTGCACCGCGGCGAGCAGGCCCGCCGCGCACGACTGCTGGGCATGCTGCTCATCCCGTACGAGGCCGGCTGGGCGATCCCGGCGCTCGGCGGCGACCGGATCCACCCGCACCACGGGGTCTTCTCCCCGGTCCGGGGCGAGTACCTGGACCTGGTGGCCGAAGCCGAACTCCCCGCGGGATACACGGCCTTCGACATCGGCACCGGTACGGGCGTCCTGCCGGGTCGTCCCCGTACGTCGCTCGACCGGGCGGTGTACGACCCGGACAGCCGGATGCTGCGGGGCTTCCTCACCGGGCTCCCGGACCATCTGGAGCCGGGCGGCGAAGGCTGGCTGATCCTCTCCGACCTCGCGAAGCCCCGTCACCCCCGCGCGAAGGACGCGTCGGACCCCTTCCACAGCGCCCGGGCGGCCGAGGTCACCTCGCTGTGGCGGCTCCGGGCCGGCTAGACCGAATGTGCTCACGGGGCCAACGGCCTAGACCTCGATGTGCGACCCCATGATGACCGTCTGGTCGCGGGGCAGGCCGAAGTACTCGGCGGCGTCGGCGGTGATGTAGGACGTGGCGATGAACAGCCGTTTGCGCCACGGCGCCATCGTGGGCGCCTTCCCCCGGCGCAGCTCGATCTTCGACAGGAAGTAGGAAGCCTGGTCGGTCTGGAGCCGCCCCTCGGTCATGGCGGGGTCGAGCGTGGCCAGAGCGCCGGGCACGTCCGGTGTCTCCATGTAGCCGAACCGGGCGGTGACGTGGATGATCCCGTCGTCGCCGTAGCCGAGGTCGTCGACGACGCACCGCTGGTCCGCCGGGACCCGGGGGACC
The DNA here is from genome assembly GCF_042894695.1 of Streptomyces sp. NPDC001513. NCBI lineage: Bacteria > Bacillati > Actinomycetota > Actinomycetes > Kitasatosporales > Streptomycetaceae > Streptomyces > Streptomyces sp. NPDC001513. Next base: position 7,414 of record NZ_JBIAVU010000024.1, on the reverse strand, counting down.
GGCTCCGTCTGGAGCGACATGATCACGACCTGGTCGTGCCGTACGTGGTTGTGCTCGACGTTGGCCCGCATGGCGAGGGGCGCGGTCTGGTTGCCGCGATTGAGGAAGACGGCGGTGCCGGGGACCCGGCTCGTCGCCGCCGTGCCGCTGCGCAGTTGCTCGACGAACTCGCGCAGCGAGCCTTCGTGCCGTTCCCGCTCCGCGGTGACGAGCTCGCGGCCGCGCCGCCAGGTCGTCATGACGGTGAACGCGATGATCCCGATCAGCAGCGGCAGCCACGCGCCGTGGACGAGCTTGGTCAGGTTGGCGGCCACGAACAGCAGGTCCACGAAGAGCAGTACGGACCCGCCCATGACGAGCAACCACACCGGCGTGCCCCACTTCACGCGGGCGACGTAGAAGAACAGCAGCGTGGTGATGGTGATGGTCCCGGTCACCGCCATGCCGAAGGCGAAGGCCAGCGCCGTGGAGCTGCGGAAGGCGAAGACCAGGGTGAGGACCGAGATCATCAGCAGCCAGTTGATCCACGGCACGTAGACCTGGCCCATGGTGGACTCGGAGGTGTACGCGATCCGCAGTCTCGGCAGGTAGCCGAGCTGAGCGGCCTGGGACGCGACCGAGTACGCGCCGGTGATCACCGCCTGCGAGGCGATCACCGTCGCCGCCGTGGCCAGCAGGACCATCGGCCATCGTCCCCAGCCGGGCACGAGCAGGAAGAACGGGCTGCTCGTGTTGGCGGGGTCGGCGAGGATCAGCGCGCCCTGGCCGAGGTAGCTCAGTACGCACGCGGGGAAGACGAGGAACAGCCAGCCACGGGTGATCGCCCGGCGGCCGAAGTGCCCCATGTCGGCGTACAGCGCCTCGGCGCCGGTGACAGCGAGGACGACCGCGGCCAGGGCGAAGAAGGCGATGTCGAAATGGCCGAACAGGAAGCCCAGGGCGTACGTCGGCGACAGCGCCCGCAGGATCTCCGGGTGGTCGACGATGCCGAGCACCCCGAACGCGCCGATGGCGAGGAACCACACGATCATCACCGGCCCGAACACCCGGCCCACCACCGCGGTACCCCTGCGCTGCACCATGAACAGCACCACGATGATCACCGCGGTGGCCGGCACGACCAGGCTCTCCAGCGACGGCTCGACGACCTTGAGCCCCTCGACCGCGGACAGCACCGAGATCGCCGGAGTGATCATGCTGTCGCCGAAGAACAGCGCCGCGCCGAAGATGCCCAAGGCGATCAGCGTGCCCGTGGCCCGACGGCTCTGTTCCGAGCTCCACCGGCGCAGCATCGTGATCAGCGCCATGATGCCGCCCTCGCCGTCGTTGTCGGCGCGCATCGCCAGCAGCACGTACGTGACGAGGACGATGATGACCACCGACCAGAACACGAGCGAGACCACCCCGTACACGTTGTCCGTGGTGACCGGGACGGGGTGCGGGTCGCTCGGGTTGAACACGGTCTGGAGGGTGTAGATCGGGCTGGTTCCGATGTCGCCGAAGACCACGCCGAGCGCGCCGACCACCAGCGCGAGACGCACCGCGTCCCGCCCACTCGGCCCACGAGCCTCCGGCGGCCGCGCCGCGGCCTCACCGCTCGACCCGCTCGACCCACCCGATCCCGTCCCCCCGTGCCGGTGATCGGCCATGGTGCTCCTCCTCGGCGCGGGCGGCTGGGCCGCAGGCCAGATGCATTGCGGCGGACCCTACCGATCCCCGCGCAGCCGTCCGTGGATGCGCGCCGCCCCGTTCGCGCGGCGCGCTCCGGGTGCCTACGGGTCGCGGGCTACGGGTGGAGTGCTCCGCGCAGCGCTTCGATGGCCATGGTGCGTGCGATGACGGTCGCCTTGGAGTCGCGGAGGCTGTCGAGCATCATGAAGTCGTGGACCATGCCCAGCACGCGTACCGCCGTGACGTCCACTCCCGCCTCGCGCAGCTTGGCCGCGTACGCCTCGCCTTCGTCACGCAGCACATCGGCCTCGTCGGTGATGAGCAAGGTGGGGGGAAGGCCGCGGAGTTGCTCGATGTCGGCGCGCAGCGGTGAGGCATGGATTTCGGCGCGCTGCGCGGGGTCGGCGGTGTAGGCGTCCCAGAACCACTTCATCCCGTCGCGCGTGAGGTAGTAGCCATCGGCGAACTGCTGGTACGACGGGGTGTCGAAGTTGGCATCGGTGACCGGGTACAGCAGCACCTGGGCCGCCAGGCGGACATCGCCGCGTTCCTTGGCCATCAGCGCGAAGACGGCGGACATGTTGCCGCCGACCGAGTCGCCGCAGACCGCCATGCGCGAGGCGTCGAGGTTCCGCTCCTCGCCGTTCTGGATGATCCACTTGCCGACCGCGTAGTTCTGCTCGATCTGAGTGGGGTACTTCGCCTCGGGGGCCAGGTCGTAGACCGGGAAGACCATCGCGGCCTCCGCTCCGGTCGCCAGTTCCCGGACCAGCCGGTCGTGCGTGTTCTCGTCGCCGAAGACCCATCCGGCGCCGTGGATGTACAACACCACCGGGAGGGTCTTCGTCATCCCCCGGGGACGGATGATGCGGGCGCGGACCTGGCCGTACTGTCCCGCGTCGACGCTCACCCACTCCTCGTCCACCGCGGGCTTGTCCACTCCCTTGCCGGCCTGCAGATCATCAAGGATCTCCCGGCCGTTCTCCGGGGGGACCTCGTAGAGGCGCGGGTGCGGTTTCGTGGCATCCACCAGTTCCTGGGCCGCGGGCTCCAGGATGGGCGTCGGGAGCAACGAGGAAATGGACATGGGGTGTGCCTCCTGCCTCACAGTGCGGTCGTGACGGCCACCTTCCATCGTCTCGCAGCAGCCCACCCCTGCAACTCCGGCCAGGCGCCGAAGCCCGCGTCACTGCGTCGGCGACGCTCGAGAACACGGACTATCGCGCGGTCGCCTGGTCCGGGAAGTACCTCCAGTTGACCCTCATGTCGATCCCGGTGGGTGAGGACATCGGCTTGGAGGCGCACCCGGAGACCGACCAGTTCCTACGACTCGACGCAGGTCGGGGCCGCGTACAGATGGGCCGTACGGGTGGTGGAGGCGGCAGACGCGGTCAGGTCATGGACCGCGGGCGAGTGATAGGCCTCGCTGATGGAGCGGAGCCTGTCGACCTCGACGTCGAAGTCGAAATCCGCGGGGAGCTGCGAACTCGGTTGCGCATTGCCTGCCGGTGCCGGTGATGTGCCGGCGAGCTTGGCGGCAACGGCCGCGTGCAGCAGGACGGCCTCGGCCAGAGCGGACCTCTGTTCGGGGGTGAGGTCGTACTGTTCGGCAGCAGCGTCGGCTCGTTCGCGAAGGTCCGGCGAGGCATAGTCTGCCAGCACCAGAGTGGCGTCACGGATCTCGATCACCGCTCGATGCAGCCGGACCCGCGGGCCGGGGCGCATGGACCGGATGTCCAACACGACGTGGGGAACGGCCCTGGTGAGCACTGCCCACAGCGGACGGATCTCTCGCAGCGACCGCCAGTCACGCAGCACACGCCACCGGACGCCGATGGCAGGTATGGAGCTGCCCAGGATGATCAGCGAGATGGAGGTGTACTCGAGAATGTCGGCGACCAGGTCGGCCCGCGCGGCTTCGACGTCGGTGTGCGACAGGCCGAACAGCATCAGGATGGTGCGGTAGAGGCTGTACAGCAGGCCGAAGGCACTGCCCGCCCCGAGTGTCCGCAGGCCCCAGCGCAGCCATCGGGCGCCCGCATGTCTGCCGCTCCCCCAGAACAGCCGAGTGGCCACGGCCATGGCCAGCCCGAGAGACCCGAAGCAGACGATGTAGTAGGCGGTGCCCGGGGCAGACCCCATGTTCGTCTCGACGAAGTTGTCGGATTCTTCCGGCCGAGGGGTGAGCGCGAAGAGAACGGTCAGTGTCGTCATGGTGATCGCGGATGCCGGAACCAGGACGCGGCGCAAGCCGGAGACGGACTCGGGCCGGGCGATGACGGTGACGAAGTCGAGAATCGCGGCGGATGCGACGATGCCGAACAGGTTCTTGCCCAGCGTGGCCAGGTTGTGGACGCCGGCGAAGGCGTCGACCGTGTGCATGACTCCCGGCACCCCGAGGGTCATCGCCGCCGCAATCGATGCGAAGGCGACCCACAGTGCACGCTGCCTGGGCGTGCGGATGGCGCCGGGAAGGCGCCAGGCCGCCACGACCCACAGCAGGATGAGAGTGATGCTCTTTACCGCTGTCACGTCTTTCCCCCTGGGTGGCCGAGAGCGTCGTTGAGGCGGGCGAGGACGTCCGAGGCGTCACTTGAGGTGGAGATGGCCTCGTTGCGGCTGGCGCGTTCAAGGATGAGGGTTGCCAGGGTCTCTGCCTCTTCCTCCTGCCGGTTCACGAACCTGGTGCGGCCCAGAAGGTGAAGGATGCGGTCGGTGGACAGCCCCAGTTCGATGTCGCTGGACGTGGTCCTGGTGGCGGCCACTTTGATCCGGGCGGCCTCGGCACGCATGGTGTCGGCGATGGACGGATCGGGATGGAAGCCCTTTTCGAAGTCGCTGGTGCGCGCCAGGAATCGTCGGAAGTGCTCGGAGACGGTGACGGGTTCGTCGTCGGCATCGCCGCTGAGGTGCAGCTGGGGCGAGACGTGGCCGAGCAGCATGTGGGCGATCTCGTGCAGGACGATCTGGATCTTGAGGATGTCCGCGGCCCCGGCCTCGTAGAACACCAAGTCCGCCGTGTCGAGGCCCACCCAGATGCCGCACGGCAGGTCGGTGTCAGCGGGACCGTCGAGGGGGAGTACGAGGAGCGGGCGTCCTCGCTGCGCAGAGATGTTCGCGCAGAAGACCTCCAGGTTGAACGGCTGAGGGATGATCAGCTCGTCCGCAACTTCCGTGCGCACGACGCCGCGTCCGTGCCACCACCACCTCATACTCGGCTCCCCCGCCATTTTTCCGACACAGACACGGACACAGCCCGGTCGGACATTCTCGCCGATGCGGCACTGGCGACCTAGCCGCGACGGCGCCTTGACGGGGGAAGCTTGACCTCGGACAGACCCTCGGCTTGACGGAACCCCTCGACGATGCTCTTGATGCCGCGAATCGACCGAGCCGACAGGCCGCCGAGGCGGAACGCGACGGCGCGAACCTCGTTGTCCTGCAGGACATCGGCGAGTTCGTCGGCGGCTTCGGCCGCTTCGGCGCTCTCCTTGATCTCCCGGATCCGGTCCTCAACGGCTTCTGAGACGTCGTCATCAAGGAAGTAGGCCGTCGGGACGCCGAAGAAGTCAGCCAGTGCGCGGAGCGAGTCGACGCTGGGGTTGGTGACCTTGCCGGTACGGATCGCCTGCACGGTGCCGTGGGAGACCGTGGGGTCTCCTTCGCCGGCACGTTCCCTGATCAGCTCGGCGATCTCGTGGTACGTGAAGGGCCCACGTCCCGCGGGATGGATCGCTCCGATCAGGTAGTCCAGTCTTTGCGCAATCGTGCGCCGACTGCTCGCCGAGCCCCTGCCGCTCATCCGTCAGCCTCCCTCCGCCTGTGTGGTCGCGGACGCGTGTCAGTCCGCGTCTCATTGTCTCCCTCGCTAGATATGGTCGCAACAGACCTCAGATTCGCATCAAGTCCACTTGACAGGCCGGAGTGGTCGCCGCGTACATTCACTCGCGTCTAGTCCACTAGCAGCGCGACAGACTGTGTCTAGTTGTCAAGATGTGTCGTGCGGTGCGCGCTCTCGGCGTGCCGGCCAGGGGCCCCTGTGCCGGGTGTACTTGGGCTTTCGCCCGGTGCGGCGAGAGCGCGCACCGCACGCCGCGCCGACGTGCGTGTCGTCTTGTTGCGGTATGTAGCCGCACCGGCACGGAGGTGCGCGGAGCGTCTAGTTCGCTAGGCGGGTTCGTACGGGGAGATGCAGCGCTGGAGGCCAGCGGGCGAGGGCTTCGGGCTCACGAACACGGAACGGAGGCACGGGGCGCTCCGCCGAAACGCTGGGGCCCGGCAGCCTGCAACCGCGCGGATGTACGCGCTGTTTCCAAAGAGTCACATTACGGGGGAAAGATGCAGTTTCAGATACTCGGACCATTGGAGATTGAAACGAAGGATGGGCAGCGTGTAAGCCCTCGAGCGCTCAAGCTGCGCTCACTCCTGGCTTACCTGTGCATACACAGCACACGGCCCGTCTCGATGGACCGCCTCATTGAAGCCCTCTGGTCCGGGACGCCTCCGCAGAGCGCCACCACAGCGTTGCACGTATACGTTTCGCAGCTGCGGAAGTACCTGTCGAGCGTGGGAGTCGATCCGAAGCTGATCGTCACGCAGCCGCCCGGGTACCGGCTGGACCTGTGCAGCCAGACGCTCGACCTGCGCCGATTCGAGTCCCTGCTCTGCCACTTCCGCACCCTCCAGGCGCAGGACCGGCTTGAGGAGGCTGCGGAGGCCCTCAATGCCGCCCTGGCGTTGTGGCGTGGCCCGGCCCTCGACGATCTTCGCGCGGTGCCCTTCTTCCACAACCTGTGCAGGCAGTTGAACGAGAAGCGCGCCTTCGCTTACGAGCAGAAGTTCGAGATCGAACTCAAGCTCGGGCGCCACAACTCACTGATCGGCGAACTCTACTCGCTCATTGATGAGCAGCCGACCCGCGAGAACCTCTACTGGCACCTGATGATCGCTCTTTATCGCAGTGGCCGCATCGCGGAATCGCTCGCAGAGTACGGCAGGATCCGAAAGATCCTCGTTCAGGACCTGGGGGTCGAGCCCGGGCTGAAGCTGCAGAAGTTGCACCGGGCCATTCTCGCGCGAGAGGCATGGCTGGACGACTCGTGGGAGGACGTGCGGTCCGCGTACGCCTGCTGACCGGCGTAGCGACCGCCGAATCCGACGGTCGATCCGAACCCCCGGTGCCCGAAGTCAACCAGGCACCGCGGTTGAGGCCGCACACGGCCCGGGCCCCGGCCCGCCGGGACACCGCGTGGCGCTGTGGAACCGTCGTATCCAGGAATCAGCGTTGACGGTGCTGCGCTGTCGGGCCGATGGCGACCTTCTCGCCCACTCCCACACACAAAACAGACCCAGAGGGACCCGAACGTGAAAGACATACTGGAAGCCATCCTCTCCGATGATGCGGCAGCCTCTGATTTCGCCGCCCTCGCTGTTCCGGAGAGCTACCGAGCCTGCGTCCTGCTCAAGGAAGAGGCCGGAATGTTCGAGGGCATGGCTACCGCAGAAAAGGATCCCCGCAAGTCGCTGCACCTCCAAGAGGTTCCGACTCCGCAGCCCGGTCCTGGCGAGGCTCTGGTGGCGGTGATGGCCAGTTCGGTGAATTACAACTCCGTCTGGTCGGCCCTCTTCGAACCCATTCCGACGTTCAACTTCCTGGAGCGCTACGGGCGCCTGTCGGAGCTCACCAAGCGCCACGACCTGCCGTACCACGTCATCGGCTCCGACCTCGCGGGCGTCGTGCTGC
>NZ_JBIAVU010000023.1:0-117718 GCF_042894695.1 Streptomyces sp. NPDC001513 | reverse complement strand
TCCACGAACGCACCACCGAACAGCTCCGCCAAGGACTCGTCCCACTCGTCCGGCACGACGCCACGCACGTCATACGCCTTGACGATGTTCGAAAGGTCGGGCATTTCCACTCCTTCGGGGGGACCGGCTGTGTCCCGGACGCTACCCGCCGCCCTCCCCGGCACAGCCCGTCCACCCCTCAACCCGCTGAGGCTTTGGCAGATCGCCTCAGCCCGGGGCGGTCCCGCCCCTCTCCCGGTACCACTGCGCCGCCGCGCCGAGCCGGCTCAGCGGGCCGGGGCCCGGCGCGATCCCGGCGAGCCGCCAGGCCTCGTCGGCGCGGTACCAATGGTCCCCGGCCAGCAGCGTGAACTGCCGCTCGCTCACCCATCCCGGGGTCGCGGCCAACGCCTCCAGGCACCTGCGCCACGGCCAGTCCCCGACGGGACGCGCCGGCAGCACCCGGTGGGCGGCGAGGGCGGCCATGAGGTCGCCGTTGCGCACCGGTACCGGGTGGTGGGCGTGCAGGACGCCCGCGGCACCGGCCGCGGCGCCGTCCTCGAGCGCGAACGCCGTGATGAGCCGCGCCAGGTCGTCGACGTCGACGAACGAGGCCCGTCCCGCGCCGCCTCCCCACGCGCCCGGTACCCGCCGGAAGGCGTCGGCGAGGGCCGGTACGACCCAGCGGTCGCCCCGGCCCAGCACCAGCCCCGCGCGCAGGACCAGCCCGCCGGCGTCGAGCACCGGCCCCTCCCCCGCCAGCCGGCTGCTGCTGGCCACCGAGACCGGGGCGGGCGTCAGCTCGCCGACGTCCTGTCCCGTGTGCGGGCCCGGCCCGTAGACGGCGCAGGTCGACAGCTGGACGATGCGCGGCACGCCGGCCCGGCGCGCCTCGGCCATCAGGGCCGCGGTGCCGGTGGAGTTGACCGCCGTACAGCGGTCGGCGTCCGGTCCGATGAAGGAGGCCAGCGACAGCAGGACGTCCGCGCCGTCGCACACCCCGCGCAGGGATTCCTCGTCGGCCAGGTCCGCGCCCACCCAGCGCCCTCCGTACGCGATGGGGGGACGCGTACGGGACACCGCGCGCACCACGGCCTGCGGGTCCTGCTCGGCCAGCCGGCGCAGCACCGCCGACCCCACGAATCCCGTCGCCCCGGTGACGACGATGTGACGGGCGCTCACCCCCGCTGCTCCGCCCCGGGTTCCGACTCCTTGGGCCGCTGCGTCGGCGGCAGCGTCAGGCGCATGTTCCGGCGGGTCTCCTCGGTGGCGACCGCGGGGAGCAGGTAGCGCCACAGCGAGGCGATCCGCTGCGGCAGGTCGGCCCGTCCGGTGGACGCCTGGGAGAAGAGCTGCGCGCCGGTGAAGGAGCTGACCAGCACCCACGCCAGTTCGTGGTCGTCGACGTCCGGCTGGAGTTCGCCCTTGGCGCGGGCGAAGCGCAGCTGCTGGCGGAACTCCAGCACCCAGGCCTGGTAGGCGACGTCGTCGCGCAGGCCGAACTCGCCCTGTTCCACGGCCAGTCGGACGCCGGCCCGGAGCACCGGATTGTGCTGGAGCTCCTCCGAGAGGTAGAGCGTGATGTCCACCAGGTGCTGGAGCCCGTCCTCCCCTTCGGGGAAGACCAGGCCGTCGCCCTGGCCGACCATCACGGCGTAGGCGAGCTCCTCCTTGGAGCTGAAGTGGAAGTACATCCCGCCCTGGGTGACGTCCGCCCGCTTCATGATCTTGCTGATGCTGGCCCCGCTGAAGCCGAACTCGTCGAAGACCTCTGCGGCGGCACGCAGGATGGCCGCTTTGGTCTGAACTGCCCTGAGTTGAGGCGCGCGTTGCTGCTTCCGCTCTGACATGGACACCTAATCTCTCTCGACAAAAAAAACGAACATCCTTTATTTTAGGACCCAGCGCCACACAAGCACCAGCTCATGTCCGATGTCCAGGGGGGCTCAACCATGACTGTGTCAGCTGATCATTCCGTCTCGTCCGTCGCCGCGCTCAGCAGCGCCTTACCGCGGGAGTACGTCCACAAGAGCGCACACTCCGAAGTCCTGCTCACCGGTTGGCGCACCGTCGCACCCGACGAATACGTCGTCACCGCCCAGTGGCCCCGGGCCCACAGCTTCTACTCGCCCGACGGGGGCCACCACGACCCCCTCCTCCTCGCCGAGTCGGTCCGCCAGGCCATTCCGCTCCTGAGCCACGTCGCCTACGAGGTCCCTTTCGGCCACCGCCAGATCTGGGACACGTTCAGCTACTCGGCGAACCCGGAGGCTCTCGTCGTCGGTCCGGCGCCGGCCGACATCGAGCTCCACATCAGCTGCTCCGGCGTCACCCGCCGGGGCCGAAGACTGGCGGGCCTCACCATGCACGTCACCGCCACGCGTGACGGGGAGTTCCTGGGCACCGCCGAGGCCGGCTTCACCAACCAGTCGCAGGCCGTCTACCAGCGCCTTCGCGGTACGAACGCGGACCTCGACCACGTGGCCGCCCGCATCATCCCGCTGCCGCCGCCGCTGACGCCCCGCCGCGTCGGCCGCGACCGCTTCCACGACGTGGTCCTGTCCCCCACCAGTTCCGCGCACCGCACCCAGCTCCGGGCCGACATCAACCACCCGATCCTGTTCGACCACCCCGTCGACCACGCGCCCGGCATGCTGCTCCTGGAAGCCGTGCGGCAGGCCGCGTACGGTTCCGCCTTCCCCCGGCGGGGGGTCCTGACCGACCTCGAGATGCGGTTCTTCCGCTACGCGGAGCTGAACTCGCCCTGCTGGATCGAGACCCTCCCCGCCGCCGGGGAGACGGCCGCGACGGGCCGCCATCCCGTCCGCGTCCTGGCCCGCCAGAACGGCGAGGACGTCTTCACCGCCACGGCGACGATCACCACCGCGGCGCCCGTCCCCCTCCGCGTCTACGCCGCGCCCTGATCCGTCCGCCCGGGAGTGACCGGCCGGAAGTGACCGCCGGATGAACGACGAAGGCGCCTGACCGGGCCCCCGCCCGACAGGCGCCTTCCTCTTCCCCGCGGAGCAAGCGACGCTCCGGTCCGGTCAGACCTTCCTGACCACGCTGGACTTGAGCTGCATGGACCCGAAGCCCTCGATCCTGCAGTCGATGTCGTGGCCGTCGACACCCTCGACGAGGCGGATGTTGCGCACCTTGGTGCCGGCCTTGATGCCCGTCGGGCTGCCCTTGACCTTCAGGCCCTTGACGACCGTCACGGTGTCGCCGTCGGCCAGTACGTTGCCGACCGCGTCCTTGATCACCCGCTCCCCCGGGGCCTCGCCGGGCTCGCCGGACGCGAGCGGCCACTCGTGCCCGCACTCGGGGCAGACGAGGAGCGCGCCCATCTCGTAGGCGTACGCACCGGCGCATGCGGGGCAGGGAGGCAAGGGTGTCTCGGTCACCCCGACAGTATATTTCAGGCCATCCTCGCAGGTCGGCGCACACGTCCCGGCTCCGGCGTGTGCGAGAGTCCGGTCGGCGCGGTTCACGAGGGGACGCCGGACCGCCGGGCCCCGCTCTCGCCACCCAGTCCAGGAGGTCATGTGTCTGCCGCATCGAGCTACGCGTCCGGGGTCTGCGAAGTGCCGCTGCTGGGCGACACCATCGGCGAGAACCTGGACCGCACCGTGCGGAGGTTCCCCGGGCGCGACGCCCTCGTCGACGTGGCCGCCGGGCGCAGGTGGACGTACGCGGAGCTGGCCGCCGACGTCGACGCCCTCGCGCTCGGACTGCTGGACCTGGGCATCGTCAAGGGCGACCGGGTCGGCATCTGGGCCCCCAACCGCGCGGAATGGACGCTGGTGCAGTACGCCACCGCGAAGATCGGGGCGGTCCTCGTCACCGTGAACCCCGCGTACCGCTCCCACGAACTGGAGTACGTGCTCCGGCAGTCCGGGGTCCGGCTGCTGGCCGCGGCGGACCGGTTCAAGACCTCCGACTACGCGGCCATGATCGAGGAAGTACGGCCGCGCTGCCCGCTGCTGGAGTTCGTGGCCCTGCTGGGCGGATCCCTCTGGGACTCCCTGCTGGAGCGGGGCCGCCAGGGCGATCCGGCGGAGCTGGCCCGCGCGCAGGCCGCGCTGAGCCCCGACGACGCGATCAACATCCAGTACACCTCGGGGACCACGGGCTTCCCCAAGGGTGCGACCCTCTCGCACCACAACATCCTCAACAACGGCTTCTTCGTGGGCGAGCTGTGCCACTACACCGAGCAGGACCGGGTCTGCATCCCGGTGCCCTTCTACCACTGCTTCGGCATGGTGATGGGCAACCTCGCGTGCACCAGCCACGGCGCGGCCATGGTGATCCCGGCTCCGTCCTTCGAACCGGCGGCCACCCTCGCCGCGGTGGAAGCGGAGTCGTGCACCTCGCTCTACGGGGTCCCCACCATGTTCATCGCCGAGCTGACCGATCCCGGCTTCGACGCGTACGACCTGTCCAGCCTGCGGACGGGGATCATGGCGGGATCGCCCTGTCCGGTGGAGGTGATGAAGGAGGTCATCGACCGGATGGGCATGACCGAGGTGTCCATCTGCTACGGGATGACGGAGACCTCGCCCGTCTCCACGCAGACCCGCGCCGACGACTCGGTCGAGCGCCGGGTGTCCACCGTGGGCCGCGTCGGACCGCACCTGGAAGTGAAGGTGGTCGATCCGCAGTCCGGCCTGACGGTGCCCCGCGGGGAACCGGGCGAACTGTGCACCCGCGGCTACTCCGTCATGCTCGGCTACTGGGAGGAGCCGGAGCGGACCGCCGAGGCCGTGGACGCGGCCCGCTGGATGCACACCGGCGACCTGGCCGTCATGGACGACGACGGCTACGTGAGCATCACCGGCCGGATCAAGGACATGGTGATCCGCGGCGGGGAGAACCTCTACCCGCGCGAGATCGAGGAGTTCCTCCACACCCATCCGGACGTCCTGGACGTCCAGGTCATCGGCGTGCCCGACGCGAAGTACGGGGAGGAGCTGATGGCGTGGGTACGGATGCGCGAGGGCGCCGAGCCGCTGACCGCGGCCGCCGTGCGGGCGTACTGCGACGGACGGCTGGCCCACTTCAAGATCCCGCGCTACGTGCACGTCGTGGAGGAGTTCCCCATGACCGTCACCGGGAAGATCCGCAAGGTGGAGATGCGCGAGGCGGCGCTCCGACTGCTGGAACTGCCCTCTTAGGGCGGCGGGTTGCGGCGGGGACCGCCGCCCGCTCTGCCCGATGATCTTCAGTAGGCTCGATTCACTGCCCCGTGCCGACCTTCTGACCAGAGGAACACAGTGCGCCTGCCCATGAACCGCCGTCTGGCCCTCAGCACAGCCCTGCTCGCGGTGATGGCCGCGGTGGCCCCGGTGACCACCGCCCACGCCGCCGGTACCACCCCCGATCTCGAGGCGCTGACCCAGGCGCTGCTGAACACGACCGACGCCGGAGCACCGGGCGCCCTGGCCCGTTTCAGCGGCCCCGACGGCACCCGCACCCGGGCCGTGGGCGTACGCGACCAGAGCACGGGCGCGCCCATGCAGCCCCAGGCCCGCTTCCGGATCGGCAGCGTCACCAAGACGTTCTCCTCCGTCGTCCTGCTGCAGCTGGTGGGCGAAGGGCGGATCGACCTGGACACCTCCGTCAACCGGTACCTGCCCGGCCTGCTGCCCGACGACCGCATCACGGTGCGTCATCTGCTCAACCACCGCAGCGGGCTGGCGGACTACACCGACGCCATGTTCGAGCACACCGTGCCCGGCTTCGAGGCCGTGCGCAACAAGGTCTTCGGCTACCAGGAGCTGGTGGACCTCTCGCTGGCCAAGCCGCGGACCGGCGAGCCCGGCGCGGCGTACGGGTACTCCAACACGAACTTCGTCGTCGTCGGCATGCTCATCGAGAAGGCCACCGGCAATCCGGTGGCCAAGGAGTACGAGCGACGCATCATCCAGCCGCTGCGGCTGCGCAACACCGCGTACGTGCACCCCGCCACGCGGATCGGCGGCGTGCACACGCGCGGCTACCTGCACCCGGACGAGGCCGGCGGGCCGCTGGTCGACTCCACCGAGCAGACGGTGTCGTGGGCCCAGTCCGCCGGTGCGATGATCTCCGACCCGGCCGATCTGAACACCTTCACCTCGGCCCTGCTGGGCGGCAAACTGCTGCCCGCGCGGCTGCTGGACGCCATGATCACCGTGACCCCGACCGACGCCACGAACACCCGGTTCTACGGGCTCGGCCTGCGGCGCTACGACCTCTCCTGCGGCACGTCCGTCTACGGGCACACCGGCACCGTGCAGGGCTTCTACACCTACGCCTTCTCCACCCGCGACGGCCGCCGCAGCCTCGCCGCCATGGCGAACACCTCGAACAAGGGCGAGGCGAACACCGCCCTCGGCGGAACCCTCGAAGCCGCGTTCTGCGGGAAGCAGGCCACGAAGGCGACCAAGCGCGGCTTCGGGTTCGCCCCGGCCGAGGTGGACCTGCCCGAGCACGACGTGCGCTGACGCACCCCCGGTGCGGGCAGCGTGTCGTGCCGCCGGCACCGGCCGGGTTCGCCATCCTGGGCGGGGCGCGGTCTCGCGGAGGCCGCGCCCCCTCCCCCACGGCGAGAAGGAGCACGGCATGCCCGCGGACACGATCGGACGTTTCCTCGCGGCTTTGGACCCCGGCCAGCGGGAGGCCGTCAGCGGCAGACCGCCGGAGGAGCAGGAGCGTCTCGCGGCCGCGTGGGAGCGGGAACTGGAGTCGGACGAGGAGCTCGACACCCTCGACGAGCTGTCTCCCCCCGCGGCCGAGGCCGAAGCGGCCCGCCGCGTCATGGCCCGCGAAGCCTGACCAGCACGCCGCCACCGGGGCTCGGCCCCAGCCCCCGCCGGGCTCCGCCCGAACCCGCGCCTCAAACGCCGGCGAGGCTGGATTGTGCGGCGGGGTCGGAGTGGTGCAGCGCCACTGGACGGTGCGGCTCAAAGATCGGGGCTCCGCCCCGGACCCCGCCGGGCTCCGCCCGGACCCGCTCCTCAAACGCCGGAGGGGCTGAATTGGTGCGGCGAAGCTGGATGGTGCAGCCAGGCCGGGGTGAAATGCCGCCGCGGCCGGGATCGAACCGGGCCGGTTGGGCCGGGGTCGGGTGTGTGTCGGGGTGATCCCCGCAGGGCGCCGAACGCCTCGGGGCCGAGCTCTCCGACCCCTCGACACGTTCGGCGTCCGAGGAGACACCCCGGCGCGCGCCCGGCCCCGGCACAACCGGCCCCCACCCGAAGACCGCCCAAGCGGCGCAGCCGACCGGCAACCGCTACGCCCCGCCGACCCGCCCCCGCTCCCACGCCTCCGCGAACATCTCGTGCAGGGGCGCCGTCGGCAGGACGCGGCCGAACGGGGACTGGATCGTGTCCCGCCACAGGGGTCGCACCAGGTGACTGGCCAGCTTCACGGTCTCCAGCGGCAGGTGCGGGGCCTTCAGTTCGGTCCACTCCCCGGGCAGGAACAGGGTCCGGCCCGCCCGCGCCCGCTTGGCCTCCACCACCGCGCCGGTGGCGAGCAGTTCCGTCCGGGCCTGCGCGTGCTGCTTGGTCGACCAGCCGTTCCAGCGCCGTACGTTGCGGTCGGTGGGCGCGGCCAGGGTGGCCAGCTGGAGGTACAGCGCCGCGGCGTCCGCACCCGCGCCGAGCTCCCGCCCCACCCGGGCGACCAGCTCCGGGCAGGACTGCCGCGGATCCGCCTCGTACGCGCCGGCCGGCAGCGCCCCCGAGCGGGCCCGGAGCATCATCCGCTCCAGCCCGCCGCCGGGCATCAGCGGAGCCACGCGGTCCAGTGCCTCGGCGAGGCCGGTGATCGCGCGCAGCCGCGTCCACACCTCGGGGCCGACGGCCGCCGCGGGCCGCAGGAAGGCGGCGCCGCCGGGCGCGCAGGCCACGAGCGGCCCGGAGTCGTACGCGGCCACCGTCACCGGGCCCTCCTCCGCGTAGCGGCCCTTCACCACCGGCAGCCGCCCCGGCCCGAACTGCTCGGCGATCGGTGTCGAGCTGTCGTGGACCTTCCCGCCGGGCAGTTCCAGCAGCAGCTCGGGGCGTTCCAGTTCGGCCCGCAGCCGCTCGTACAGGGCCATGGCCCCGGCCACCGCCGGATCGCCGACGGGCCGGTCCGTCCAGGCCCACACCAGTGCGCTCGCGATCTGCCCGAGGGCGAGGCCCACCGGGGTGCCGTAGGGCAGCTCGGGTCCGGCCGGCGGCACGGCCCTGACCTCCACCTTGTTGCCGTACCGGGTCGACGCCAGCTCCCAGCCGGCCGCTTCCACGGTCGTGTCCTCGGCGGCTCCGTAGCCGCCCGCGAGCCGGCGGGCCCACACCTCGGAGAGGCCGAGGTCGGCTTCCAGGGCGTCGGCCGCCTCGTCGTGCACGGCGGGCTGGGCGCCGAGCAGCTCCCGCCAGACCGCCGCCATCCGTTCGACGGCCGCCAGGACCCCGCCCGGCCGCCACAGCTCGGCCGGGTCCTCGGGCAGGGCCGCCGCCAGGACGGCCCGCCGGCCCGCGCCCCCGAGCCGCGCGCGCAGCGCCTGGTACGACTCGGCCGTCATCGGGGTCGCCTTGTACGGGGCCTTGCGCGCCAGGGAGCGGTCCTCGTCCCGGTCGGGCCGGCCGGCCAGTCCGGCCACGACGAGCCGGGCCACGGCCCTTCGTACGCCCGTCAGTTCGGCGAAGCGCTCGGCGGCCGACTCCGGCAGCGGGACCGGCCCGTGCGCGTCGACGGTCTCGACCAGGGTCCGGAGCCGGGCGGCGTCGTCCCGCTCCACCCGGACGAGGCGTGCCTCGGCGAGCGCCGCCGGTACCGGATCGCCGTCGGCGTCCGGCGCGGCGGGGGCGACGAACCAGCACGCGGATCCTCCGGCCCGCATCGCGGCGGACGCCACGAGGGTGCCGCCCGCCCGCAGTCCGTCCAGGGTCGCGGCGTCGGCCCGGCCCACCCACCACCGGCTGTCCGCGCGGGCGAACGGCAGGCCGGCCCAGGTGTCCAGGAGCGCGAGCAGCGCGGCCCGGTCCGCGTCCGGGGTCGGTGCCACCGCCGCCCGCCAGGCCGCGGCGTCGATCGTGCCGAGCAGTTGCGACCAGTCGTGCGGCGGCGCCGGCGGCGAGAGCCGCCGCACCTCCTCCACGATCGTCCCGGCCAGGCAGGCGCCGTCGGAGGCCAGTGCGCTCAGCGTCGCCGGCAGGGCCACGTCCCGGGTCCGCCGCCACGGATCGCGGTCCCCCGCCGAGACCAGCCCGAACAGCGCGGGCAGCAGTTCGGTGTCCGGCGCGGACCGGCGCGGCAGGGCCGGCGCGGCCTCGGCGAGCAGGGTGACGCGCCGGTGCAGGGCGCGCCGGCGCTCCTCCACCCGGGCGGCCCGGCCGGCCACCGCCACGACGGCCTCGGCCAGGACCGGGTCGGTGACCTCCGGCAACTCCCGGGCCACGGCCGCGCGCAGCGCCGCCGGGCCGTCGAGGGCCGCCGTGAGCAGGGTGTCGGCGGTCTGCGGTCCGACGCCGCGCAGTGCCCGGGATCCGGTCGCGTCCCGGGTCCGCAACAGGTACCAGAAGGCCGGCGGCAGGGCCACGCCGCCCGATGCGGTGGCCCGCCGGGCCGGCCTCACCCGCGGGTGCCGGGGTGAGTGGTGTCCGTCCAGTTCCCACAGCAGGACGCCGTCGGCGGTGTACGCGCGCACGCCCGTGCGGGTCTCCGCCTCGGCGAGGACCACGTCCTCCACGGCGCCTTCGGGCGGGGCCCACAGGGCCCAGGGCTCCTGGCCCTGTCGGTCGATGTCGAACCGGGCCGTGCGCCCGTCCACGCTCTCCAGCAGGTAGTGGTCGGGCGCGTGGTCGCGGTGCCGGGTGCGGAACAGCACCCGGGTCCCGACCAGCCCGTTCCGGCTGCCCAGCGGGGAGCCGTCCAGGCCCACGGGCAGCGGCGCCAGCTGCAGCGCCTCCACGGCCAGGCTCATGTCCGCCTCGGACGGCGCCGCGGCCGGGTCGGCGTTCGCGGGCCGGCCGGGGAAGTCCGGCAGTGGTGTCGGTCCCCGCCGCTCCCCGGTGACCGGGTCGGCGACCTCCCACGGCCGTCGCCCGAAGACGGCGTTGGTCCAGATCCGGGTTCCGTCGCCGAGCAGCAGCTCGTCCCCGTCGATGCCCTCGGTGCCGCCGGGGCGCAGCACGCGCCCGCCGCCGTGCCGCCCGCCGCCGTCGGCGGTCTCGAACTGGAAGCCGTAGGCCCCGTCCAGGCTGCCGCCGTACGGCACAAGGCCGCTCAGTTCGTCGGGTGTGAAGGGCTCGTCGGGACGGTCGGCCCAGACGGCGGTGTCGCAGAACCAGGGGCTCGCCTTGAGGGTCCAGCTCACCAGGAAGGAGCCGCCCGCGTAGTGGACGGCGTACATGGTCGCGCCGTCCGGGACGGTGAACCGGCAGGAGCCGCGCACCCCGTCCGGGGCGACGGCGACCGCCCGGTCCCGCCCGAACACCGTCAGCACCGGCCAGGTGCAGGTCACCCCGGCCACCCCCGGCAGCAGCTCGTCGGCGGCCACGGGACCGGCGTCCGCCGCGAATTGCGCGTACACCGACTCCAGGGCCGGCCAGGCCAGTTCCTCCGGGAGTCCGGCCGTCAGCGAGCGCCGCAGCGCGCCTGCCGCGCCGGCTTCGGCGAGGGCGTCGGCGATCCCGTCGAGCGCCGTCACCGTGGGCCGGTCGAGCAGGGCCTCCAGCTCGGCGACGGCTTCCTCGGCTCCCGCCATGCCGCCGCCGGCGACCGTGTCGACGAGTTTGCCGACCCGCCCGGCCACCTCGTGGGCGATGCCCTCGTTGCCGGGCAGCAGCGTCACCGCGGACCCGGGCCGGCGGCCGCGCGCCGGCGACCAGCGGGGCGTCAGGTCCTGGTGTACGCGGCCCTCCAGGCGGGGGCCGAAGACCGGGTCGGCGGCCAGTGCGGCGAGGTCCCGCCGGGACCGCTCGCCCCAGAAGCGCATCCGCGTCTCCGGGCCGGGGTCGACGACCGTGACCCCGGCGGCCAGACAGGCGTCCAGCACGTCCGCGTCGAAGCCCTGGTAGTGGTGGCGGGTGGTGTGGACCGTCACCGGGGCGCCCGCCGCCCGCAGCCGTGGCCCCAGCCGGCCCACCAGGTCGAGGAACTCGGCCGGGAGCGGCTGCCGCGCGACGCCGCCGCCGGACTGCGCCGCGTACTGGTACATCCGGACGAAGTTCCCGACCCAGTGGTGCAGTCCGCCCTCCGGCACCACCCGGCCGCTCTCCATCGCCTCCGCCGCGCCGCAGCCGATCAGCATCCGCAGCCACGCCCCGCCGTCGGTGACCCCGTCCGGGAAGACCTCCACCAGCCCGGCGGCGACCGCGTCGGCCGGCGGACGGGCCGTCAGGACCTGTTCCGCGGCGGCCAGCAGCGCGTCCGGCACCGACTTCTTCCGGGTGACGGACAGGATGCCGCCCACCAGGCGCGCGACCTCCTCGTCCCCCTGCCCGGCCGCCTTGGCGGAGGCCCGTACGCGGCGTACGAGATCCGCCGGCAGGTCCGCGCGCGAGGCCGCCCACGCGGTCAGGAACGCGTCCAGGGCGGTGTGCGCGGCGGCCGGCTCCAACGTCTCGGCGAGGAAGCGCTGGTGGGCCCCGAACTCCTTGGCCGGCATGGCCCCGCCCCTGGCGAACAGCAGGGCGTTGGCCCGGCGGTAGGCCGGGTCCACCGGCAGCCCGTGCCGGTCCTCGGCGGCCCGCGCCGCCGCGTAGGCCCGCCCGCCGGGCCGGCTCCCGTAGCCGATCAGCCAGTGGCCGACGGTGTCCCAGAACCACGGCAGGTGCGCCGGCGGCAGCCGTCGTGCGCGCGCCGTCATCGTGTCGAGGAAGCGGCCGGGCTTGCTGTAGGACCGGGCCAGTTCGGAGCGCATGTCCTCCATCAGGGCGCGTGCGGTCCCGGCCGCGTCCGGGTCGTGGGCGGCGACCCAGTCGGCGTAGGTGGTGGAGGCGTGCGGACCGGCGGTGGGCAGGAGGGCGGCGGGCGAGGCGCTCATGCCTGGGATCGTCGCACGCCCCACCGACACCGCCGGCGCCCGGGACACCACTGCCCGGAGGGGACGGATCCGGCCGGACTGACGAGTCATCAGGTCATCCGTCCCGGACTCTTGACTCTGCTGCTGCCAGTGGCGATTCTCGGTTCCATCGCTTGTGCGGTCCATGACAATCACGCCATGGCCGTGCCATGTGGCCGTGGCCGTCATGCCCCCCGGACGGCTCCGGCTCCTCGACCGAGCCCCCCACTGACCGAAGACGTGAGTGATGACCATTTCCCGACACACGCACCACAGGCGTAGGCCCCTGGCGGTCCTGTCATTGCTCCTCGCCGTGGTGGCCATGGTGCTCGGCCCCGTGCCCAGTTCCTCCGCCGCCGACCCCGGCTGGTGGAACCCGGTCGCCCGGCCCGCGCCCGACTCCGAGATCAACGTCACCGGTGAACCCTTCAAGGGCACCGACTCCCAGGGACGCGTCCGCGGCTTCGTCGACGCGCACGACCACCTGATGTCCAACGAGGGCTTCGGCGGCCGCCTGATCTGCGGCAAGCCGTTCTCCGAGCAGGGGGTGGCCGACGCCCTCAAGGACTGCCCCGAGCACTATCCCGACGGCACGCTCGCCATCTTCGACTTCATCACCAAGGGCGGCGACGGCAAGCACGACCCCGACGGCTGGCCGACCTTCAAGGACTGGCCCGCCCACGACTCGCTGACCCACCAGCAGAACTACTACGCCTGGGTCGAACGCGCCTGGCGCGGCGGTCAGCGGGTGCTCGTCAACGACCTCGTCACCAACGGCGTCATCTGCTCGGTCTACTTCTTCAAGGACCGCGGCTGCGACGAGATGACCGCCATCCGCCTGGAGGCGCAGAAGACGTACGACATGCAGGCGTACATCGACAAGATGTACGGCGGTCCTGGCAAGGGATGGTTCCGGATCGTCACCGACTCCGCGCAGGCCCGCGAGGTCGTCAAGCAGGGCAAGCTGGCCGTCGTCCTGGGGGTGGAGACCTCCGAACCGTTCGGCTGCAAGCAGATCCTGGACATCGCGCAGTGCAGCAAGGCGGACATCGACCGCGGCCTGGACGAGCTGCACAAGCTGGGCGTGCGCAGCATGTTCCTGTGCCACAAGTTCGACAACGCCCTGTGCGGGGTCCGCTTCGACCAGGGCGCGCTCGGCACCGCGATCAACGTGGGCCAGTTCCTGTCCACCGGCACCTTCTGGCAGACGGAGAAGTGCAAGGGCCCGCAGCACGACAACCCCATCGGTCTCGCGGCGGCTCCCGAAGCGCAGAAGCAGCTCCCGGCGGGCGTGGCGGTCCCCTCGTACGCGGCGGACGCGCAGTGCAACACCCGCGGTCTCACCGACCTCGGCGAGTACGCCGTGCGCGGCATGATGAAACGCAAGATGATGCTGGAGATCGACCACATGGGGGTGAAGGCCGCGGGCCGGGCCTTCGACATCCTCGAATCCGAGTCGTACCCCGGCGTGATCTCCTCGCACAGCTGGATGGACCTGGACTGGACGGAGCGGGTGTACCGGCTCGGCGGCTTCGTCGCCCAGTACATGAGCGGCTCCGAGGCCTTCAGCGCGGAGGCCAAGCGCACGGACGCGCTGCGCGAGAAGTACAAGGTCGGCTACGGCTACGGCACCGACATGAACGGCGTCGGCGGCTGGCCCGGCCCCCGCGGCGCGGACACCCCGAACCCGGTCCGCTACCCGTTCCGCAGCACCGACGGCGGCTCCGTGATCGACAAGCAGACCACCGGCGTGCGCACCTGGGACCTGAACACCGACGGCGCCTCGCACTACGGCCTGGTCCCGGACTGGATCGAGGACATCCGGATCACCGGCGGCCAGGACGTGGTGGACGACCTTTTCCGGGGCGCCGAGTCCTACCTGACCACGTGGGGTTCGTCCGAGAAGCACAAGGCGGGGGTGAACCTCGCCGCGGGCGCCGCCGCCTCGGCGAGCTCGTCCGAGTGGAACCCGTTCGTCAGCTACGCGCCCTCCCGGGCCGTGGACGGCAACACGGGCACCCGCTGGGCGAGCGACTGGAGCGACGACCAGTGGCTCCAGATCGACCTCGGGACACCGGGCCTGGTCAAGCGCGTCACCCTCGAATGGGAACGCGCCCACGGGAAGTCGTACCGCATCGAGCTCTCGGGCGACGGCACGAACTGGCAGTCCGCATGGTCCACGACCACCGGTGACGGCGGGCTGGACACGGCGCAGTTCGCCGGCACCCCGGCCCGGTACGTACGGGTCCACGGGCTGCAGCGCGGCACCCAGTGGGGGTACTCGCTCCACGAGGTCGGCGTCTACAGCAGCTGACGCGTGACGCCGCCCGGGCGGCGTCCGGGTGCCGGGGCCGGCCGGATCCTCACCGATCCGGCCGGCCCCGGCCGCCTTCCCGGCGCCGCCCGCCTCCCCCGAAACAGCACGGCACGGCACAGCACGGAACAGCACCGCACGGAACAGCACCGCAGCACGAACCGAAGGGATCGCCCATGGCACGGATGCCGTCGGCCGACCGGCGCCGGCAGCTGACCGAGGCCGCCATCCGAGCGATGACCCGCGACGGGGTCGCCCGGACGACGACCCGGTCGATCTCCGCCGAGGCGGGCGTGTCGCTGAGCGTCTTCCACTACTGCTTCGACTCCAAGCAGGCGCTGCTCGAATCCGTCATGACGGCGATCACCGAGCACAGCATCACCGTGGTGCGGGAGGCGATCCAGCCGAAGGCCACCCTCCGGGAGACCGTCCGGGCCGGCTTCCAGGCGTACTGGGACCACGTGTCCGCCCACCCGGGCGAGCACATGCTCACGTACGAGCTCACGCAGTACGCCCTGCGCCGCCCCGGCTTCGAGCACCTGGCGCGCCGCCAGTACGAGCGGTACGCCGACACCTACACCGAGCTGGTCGAGCAGCTCCGCCACCACATGGGCTTCGAACTCCGCGTCCCCGTCACCGTACTGGCCCGCTATCTGGCCGCCATGACGGACGGACTGACGCTCAACCACCTCGTGCTCGGCGACGCGACGATCTCCACGGCCATCCTCGACACGGTCACCGACCACGTCGCGAGCCTCGTCGGGGACGAGCGCGCCGACGGGGAGCAAGGATCGAAACCGGCCGTGGCGTGAAATGCGTCACCCAGGCGCCGGTTACGTCCCCGTTGTCCGTTTCCGAGATCGAACTTCCTGGTCAGAGCGCTACGTTGCTCCTCTCACACCTGGAGCACCGGAGCGTCGGGTGCTCACCGAAAGACCGGGAAAGCATGTCCACTCGTTTCTCCGCGGCATCCCGGTGAGGCCGGGACCGGCCCTGCGGACCGCCCTCGTCTGCGTCCTGGCCCTCGGCGCGCTGACCGCGTGCTCGGCGGACCACGACGCCGACGACGTGGAGTACGCCGGGGACTACGGCAGCCATACACCGCTCGCCGTCGTCGGGTATCCGTCGACAGACACGTTGGGGATCACCCAGCAGGTGGTGTGGCGGATCGCCGACGGCAAGGTCGGCGAGCTGGCGGCCCTGGGCGACGACCGGCAGGACAACGCCGCCACCCGGAAGACCGCCGAGAACTGGATCACCGCGTTCCGCACGGGCGCGGCCGGGAAGGTCACCGCGGAGTTCTACGACGAGGGTTCGTACCGGCAGACCGTCGTGCTCTACTTCCACGACACCCGGCAGATCAAGGCGCTCCACGTCCTGCCCGTGAGCGTGGACCGCGAGACCGCCTACCGGGTGAGCATGGCCGAGCCGGACCCCGAAGAGGCCACCGCCGTGGCGCCCTGGGTGCCGAAGACGCCGGGCGAGCTCGGTTCGAAGTCGGTCCGGTGACCTGACCGGGGCCCGGCTGCGGCAAAGGGCGCCGCCCCCGCGGATGACGCGGGGGCGGCGCCCTTTCCCGTTGCGGGCCCGGCCGTCAGTACCGGTCCAGGAGGGTGGTCAGGACCTTGTAGAGGACCGATTCCTCGTCCGCCACGGCCTCCTCCGAGCGCCAGGCCACGAAGCCGTCCGGGCGGACGAGGACCGCCCCGGCCGCGGTCGTGCCGTGCGCCGCGGCCCAGTCGCCGCCGTCCGCGGGCACCAGGTCGGCCTCCGGTCCGGTACCGATGGCGTAGGCGTCCAGGCGCACGTTCATCCGTTTGGCGACGGATCCCGCCGCCCCGCTCCACGGCGTGCCCTCGGAGCTGAGCAGGACGAACGACCGCTCGTAGAGGTCCACGGTGGACTTCGGCTGCTCCTCCCCGGGGACGTGGAGCCACATGTGCGGCGCGCGCGTGCCCGGTTCGCCGCACAGCCGCATCCGTTCGGGCACGACCGGATGGTCGGGGTCGGTGCCCAGGACCGCGCCCTCGTTGTAGCGATAGCCCATGGCCACGGACAGGACACCGCCCTGCCGTCCGCCCCCGCCCTGGGCGGGCTCGGGCTGGGCCCCGGGGACGGTCTCGGGGTCGGGCTCGTACCCCGGGTGACTGTGCTCGGCGGACCGGGCCGAGGCGCGCTCGCTCGTCGCCCGCGCCACCGGAAGCCGCTCGGCCTCGTACGTCTCCAGCAGCCCGGGACCGGCCGCGCCGTCCAGTACCGCGGCGAGCTTCCAGGCCAGGTTGTGGGCGTCCTGGATACCGGTGTTGGAGCCGAACGCCCCGGTGGGGGACATCTCGTGGGCGGAGTCACCGGCCAGGAAGACCCGGCCGGCCACGTACCGCTGCGCGACCCGCTCGGCCGCGTGCCACGGGGCCTTCCCGGTGATCTCGACGTCCAGGTCGGGTGCGCCGACGGCCCGGCGGATGTGCTCGACGCAACGCTCGTCGGTGAAGTCCTCCAGGGTCTCGCCGCGGTCGGGGTGCCACGGCGCGTGGAAGACCCACCGCTCGCTGTTGTCCACCGGCAGCAGGGCCCCGTCGGCATCGGGCTTGGTCAGGTAGCACACGATGAAACGCCGATCGCCGACCACGTCCGCCAGCATGCGGGACCGGAAGGTGATGCTCACGTTGTGGAAGAGGTCCCCGGAGCCGGACTGGCCGATCCGGAGCGCTTCCCGCACCGGGCTGCGCGGCCCGTCGGCGGCGACGAGGTAGTCCGCGCGCACCGTGCTGTGCTCACCGCTCTCGCGGTCCTTCACGATGGCGGTCACACCGCCCGGGTCCTGTTCGAAGGAGAGGAGCTCGGTGGAGAACCGCAGGTCGGCTCCGAGCCCGGGGGTCACCGACATCAGGACCGGCTCGATGTCGTTCTGGCTGCACAGGCACCATGCCGACGGGCTGAAGCGGGCGAGCGCACCCCCCGGGTCGATCTGCTCGAACAGCCACTCCTGGTCCTCGCCGGTGAGTGAGCCGCCTTGCAGGATGCCGTGGTTGTCCGCCAGGACCGAGGCGGCCTCGCGGATCCGGTCCTCGACACAGGCGACGCGGAACAACTCCATGGTCCGTACGTTGATACCGCGTCCTCGCGGGTGCATCGAGGTACCCGCGTGCTTCTCGACCAGCATGTGGCTGATGCCGTGCCGGCCGAGGAACAGCGAGGTGCACAGGCCCACCAGCGAGCCGCCCACGATGAGGACAGGGACGCGGTGGTCGACGTTTTCCTTCATGGCTCTTCCATGCCCTGTACGAGGGCGTTTCCCTCGCTCGTTCACCCGCTTGGTTCTCTCCTCTCGCGCCGAGGGGATTACGGGACAACGATCGGTTCGGGTGGCGCCGCCCTGTGGCGACCGTGTGGTCTCGAAGGAGTGTGAACGATGACAACCTTGTCGGAACGGATATCCCAGTCCGCCTTCGACGGCTCGAGGCTTCGGGTCGTGCTGCTGCTGGATCTGTACGACGGTGCGCAGAACCAGTTCCTGGAGGTCTACGAACATCTCCGCAAGCAGGTGTCCTCCGTCCCCGGACACATCAGCGACGAGCTGTGCCAGTCGATCGAGAACCCCTCGCAGTGGCTCATCACCAGCGAGTGGGAGAGCGCACCGCGGTTCCTGGCCTGGGTCAACAGCGAGGAGCACGTCGCGTCGGTACAGCCGCTCCACGGCTGCGTACGGGACACCCGCTCGCTGCGATTCAGCGTGCTGCGGGTGACCGGCAAGGACGACTCCGTCCCCCTCGGCTCCCCCTCCCCCGCGAGCTCCGACTCCGATCCCGGGTTCGGCCCCGACGCCGCCACCGCGCACTTCGGGAACCGGTCCGGGGACCGCCTCCAGGTCGCTCCGCGGCGCGGGGACGGCGTGGTCCGCCACGCCCTCACCTTCACCGTGAAGCCGGGCAGCGAACCCGTCGTGGCGGAGCTGCTCGCCGGCTACACCTCCCCGCAGGCGCGGGTCGACGAGAACACCCGGCTGCGGCGCACCTCGCTCTTCATGCACGGCAACCGGGTCGTACGGGCGGTCGAGGTGGAGGGCGACCTCCTCGCGGCACTGCGCCACGTGGCCCTGCAACCCGAGGTGCAGGCCCTGGAGGAGGCCATCAACCCGTATCTGGAACAGGACCGGGACCTCAGCGACCCGGGATCCGCCCGGCTGTTCTTCACCCGTGCGGCGCTCCCCGCGGTGCACCACGTGGCGGGCGGCGGCCGCGAGCACGCGGACGTCCGGCGGCACGCGCTCTTCTACCCCGCCAAGAACGGCTGCGGCATGGAACTCGCCCGGCTGCTCGCCGGCCAGGACGAGGCGGCCGTGGACGACCCGGGCAACCCCATCGAGGCCAGCACCCTGTTCCAGCGCGACGACATCGTCGTCCGGCTCCTCGACATGCGGGGCCCGCTCGACGCCCGGCCCGCCCTGACGCTCGGCGTCGAGGGCGGCCACAAGGCGGCGGTGCTGGCCCGGCTGCTCGACAGCGCCAAGGACGGCGTCCCCACCACAGAGCAGGAGATCTCACGCTTCCTCGCGCGCTCTGAAATGCGCCTGATCACCGACCGGCGTACGCCGGACCAAGCCTGAGGAGATGGCCGTCATGACCCCTCGACTGACCATGGAAGAACTGGCCGCCCTGATGAAGAAGGGGGCCGGCGTGAACGTCGACCCCGCGGCCATGGCGAGCCGCCCCGACTCGGGCTTCGACGAGTGGGGGCTCGACTCCCTGGGGCTCCTCGGCATCGTCGGCGAACTGGAGAACCGGCACAGTCGGCCCCTACCCGCCGACGCGGACCGGTGCAAGTCGCCGCGCGAGTTCCTGGACCTCGTCAACAACGCCCTGGCGTCCAAGGCCTGACGCGTTCGGACGGACGGGCGCCGCCCGTCCGTCGTGCCGACGCCCCCGAGACCGGCTCTTCGCGCCGGTCTCGGGGCGTTGTGGCGCCCGGGTGGTTCCCGTGCGGGTGCGCCCGTGCGGAGTGGGCCCGTGCGGAGTGGGCCCGTGCGGGGTGGGTCCGGCTCAGCCGGGCACGGTGCACTCGAACGCGTGCAGGTACGGGTTGACCGGACGGATCTCGCCGATCACCAGCCCCGCGTCCCGCATCCGGGTGCACAGGCTGTCCTTGGTGTGCTTGGCACCGCCCACGTTGAGGAGCAGCAGCAGGTCCATCGCCGTGGTGAACTTCATCGACGGGGTGTCGTCGACCAGGTTCTCGATGATGACGACCCTGGCTCCGGGGCGGGCCACGGAGACGACGTTGTGCAGGGTCCTGCGGGTGCTCTCGTCGTCCCATTCCAGGATGTTCTTGATGATGTACATGTCGGCCTCGACCGGGATGGCCTCGCGGCAGTCCCCGGGGACGATGCCGGCCCGCTCGGCGAGCGCGCCGCCGTCCCGCAGGCGGGGATCCGCCTTGGCCACCACGCCCGGCAGGTCGAGCAGGACGCCGCGCACCGCCGGGTGCTTCTCCAGCAGGCTCGCCAGTACGTGCCCCTGGCCGCCGCCGATGTCCGCGACCACGGAGACCCCGGTGAGGTCGAGGAGCTCCGCGACGTCGAGCGCCGACTGCATGCTGGAGGTGGTCATGGCCTTGTTGAACACGTGGGCCGACTCGTGCGCGTCCTCGTGCAGGTACTGGAAGAACCCCTTGCCGTAGAGGTCCTGGAACACGCTCCCGCCGGAACGCACGGCGTCGTCGAGGCGCGGCCAGGCCTGCCAGGTCCAGGGTTCCGTGCACCACAGGGAGATGTAGCGCAGGCTCTGCGGGTCGTCCTCGCGCAGCAGCCGGGACATCTCCGTGTGGGCGAACTGCCCGTCCTCGGTCTCCTCGAAGATCCCGTAGCAGGCCAGGGTGCGGAGCAGCCGTTCCAGGGGCCGGGGCTCACAGTTCACCGCCGCGGCGAGCTCGGCGGCGGTGGCGGGCTCCGAGCCGAGGGCGTCGGCCACGCCGAGGCGGGCGGCGGCCCGTACGGCCGCGGCGACGGCCGCCCCGAAGACGAGCTCCCGCAGCCGCATGGCGGGCTGGGGGGTGTGCGCGGGAACGGGGACGGTCGCGGGGGTGGAGGTGGAACTTACCGTGGTCATACGGCCTCGCTTCTTCCGGTGAGGTGGAGCACGGTCAGCACATCCCGGCCGGTACGGAGGTCCCGCACCGGTTGCCGACGAACCGGTTGCCCGTTCCGGTGCCCTGGTTGGCCAGGTCGGCCGGCCGGTTGTCCCGCACCACGTTGTCCTGGATGACGTTGTCGGTGTTCGTCGCGCCCACGAAGCTCTTGAACAGCAGGATTCCGCCCGAGAGGGGGGAGGCGCCGACGTTGCCGCGGATGGAGTTCGAACGGACGACCGTCTCCTCGGCCCCGGTGAGGACGATGCCGACGCCCTGGATGTCGGGGAGGCGGCTGTTGCCCTTGCAGAACTTGTTGTTCTCGTGGATCAGGTTGCCGCGGATGGTCATGGCTCCGGCGCCCGGCTCGCCCTCGTCGCCGACGACGAAGATGCCGCCGCAGTTGCCGGTGAGCGTGTTGCCGTTGACAGAGAGGTTCCGGACGCGCCTGACCGTGACTCCGATCCGGTTGCCGGTCAGCGTGTTGCGCCGGACCACCGCGCCCAGGGTGTCGGTGGCGCCGCCCTCCCGTTCGACCGTGTTGGCGATGAAGATCCCCGACTCGGTGTTGTCGCGCGCGATGTTGCCGCGGAACACCCCGCGGGTGGACCGCTCCTGGGCGATGCCCCAGGTGCCGTTCTTCTCGGAGATCACCCGCTCGACGCTGAGCCGGTCGGTGTAGGAGGCCCAGATGCCGTTCCGCTTGAAGCCCGAGACGGTCAGCGCGCGGATCTTCACCTGGTTCACGCTCTGCTCCGGCGTCCCCATGACGCAGATGCCGGTGTCGGCCTGCGAGCAGGCGGTGGCCGCGCGCACGGGGGCCGCCGGCGCGCCCGGCGCGGCCTCGGCCGCTCCCGCCGTCGCCTCGGGTGCGGCGGGGGCCGCGGGTACGGCGGGGACCGCGGGCGCGACCGGTGCCGCGGGTGAGGCCGGCCCGGCCTCGGCGGCCGGTGGCCTGATCACCGTACGGCTGCCGTATCCCCGCAGGGTCAGCCGCTTCGTGATCAGCACGTTCTCGTAGTAGGTGCCGGGCATCACGGTGATGATGTCGCCCGGCCGTGCGGCGTCCACCGCGTCCTGGATCGAGTCGCCCGGGTGCACTCGGCGTCCGGCCGCGGCGGCGGGTGGCGCGGCCACGCCGAGCCCTGCGGCCATGACGACTGCGATGCACATGAGGGACTTGAGTTGTCGGTTCGTCACGATGCAGAAGTTATGGGCGATTAGGGCAATTCGCCACACCGAGTGAGCGGAAGGACACATGCCGTACGCAAACGGCGCAATTTGACCTCCTCAGGAGTGGCGCTCGGGACTCGGGCCGACGCCCTTCCGCCCCCGTGCCGTGACGCCTCGTCACCCGGAGCCGGGAGCGCGCCACGAGCCGTTGCCTCCGCCTGCGCGACCGGGCTGGCCACAGGGGGTTTCCCGGGTGTTCCGGCAAGGGGCAACGGGCAACCCGTCGACCCCGGCACCCGGCGGGGGCAGGCTGAAGCCGTCCGCAGGAGGCAAGAACCACCAGGGGAAACCATGCACAGGATGTTCCGCGGCCTCGCCGCTCTCGCGACCGCCGCCACCGCCGTGCTCGCGCTCAGCGGCTCCGTCGAGGCCAAGCCGGCCGACGCGTGGGCCGGATGCCCCGAGGGGGCGGTCTGCATCTACCCTCAGAACCAGAACCCCGCCGTCAAGCCGACCCACGTCTTCTACTCGTACGGGTCGCACAACCTGCGCAACCAGTTCGGGAACCACTGGGTGCTCAACAATCAGTACGGCGGTGCGACCGCAAACCTGTGCACCGGCTCCAACGGCGCGGGCTGCGGCAGCCCCATCGCCGCCAAGACCGGTGTCTACGCCGACCTCACGCCCATCAACTCGATCCGGCTCAACCGGTAGCACCCCCGCGGCGAGGGCTTCCGGAGCCGCCGCGCCGGCGGCTCCCGGGGTTCCTGTGCTCGTCATACCGGCTGGAAGATCCGGCTTTCCCGGCCACCCTCGCGGTAGCCTGGGCAGCGCCATCTCGCTGCCTCGGCGCGCATTGCCATGGGGGATGTTTTGGGGGATCCGGACCGCCGGCGGAACACCGGTCACCAGCACGAATCCGAAGACACCGCGGTGCACTTCCCCGCGCAGCTGAGACGTCTGCGGGTGCAACGCGGCCTGTCCCTCGCGGACCTCGCACGGCAGACGCACTACAGCAAGGGCTACCTCAGCAAGATCGAGACCGGCTCGAAGCGCGTCACCGTCGACGTCGCGCGGCGCTGCGACGACGTCCTGCGGGCGGGGGGTGAACTGCTGCGGATGGTCCGGGAGACGGGAGCACCCGGCGCCGGCGGCGCCGCCGGCACGGAACAACCCGCCGACGCCGGGCCGGCGGCGGACGGCGAGTGTCCGTACCGCGGCCTGCCGGCCTTCACCGCGCGGGACGCCGGGTGGTTCTTCGGCCGGGAGCGGGCGACGGCCGCGTTGGTCGAACGGGTCTTCGAGCGGATCGGCGCCGGCCCGCTGATGCTGGTCGCCCCCTCGGGCGCGGGCAAGTCCTCGCTGCTCAACGCCGGTCTGGTACCGGCGCTGCGGCGCGCCGGAGGCTTCCCGATGCCGGGAGCCGACAGGTGGCCGGTGGTGCGGTTCACTCCCACCGCGCATCCGCTGGAGGAGCTGCTGGACCGCGCGGCGAAGGTGCTGGGCGGTGATCTCGGCATCACCGCACGGGAGTTGCGGGACCGCCCGCACGCGCTCCTCGAAGCGGTCCACCGGCTCTCGGACCCTCCCCCGGGCGGCGCCGGGGACCGGCGGCCTCCTCCCCCGCGTCCGGTGCTGCTCGTCGACCAGTTCGAGGAGCTCTTCACGCTCTGCTCCGACGAGGACGAGCGGCGCGCCTTCGTCCGGGTGCTCTGCGCGCTGGCCGTGTCCGGCCCGGCGCCGCCGGCCGGTCACGCCCCCGCCGTCGTGGTGCTCGGCGTACGGGCCGACTTCTCCGGGAACTGTCTGGACCTTCCGGAGCTGGCCCCGGTCTTCACCGGCGGGCTGTTCGTGCCGCCCCCGATGTCCCTGGCGGAGCTGCGGGAATCGATCACCCGGCCGGCCGAGCTCGCCGGTCTCACCCTCGAACCGGGCCTGGTCCCGCTGCTGCTGCGCGACGTCGGCCTGCGCGACGATCCGCCGGACCGGACGCCGTCCGGCGCGCTGCCGCTGCTCTCGCACGCGCTGATGGCCACCTGGCGGCAGCGCGAGGGCACCACCCTGACCGTCGCCGGGTACGAGCGCACCGGCGGCATCCAGGGGGCGATCGCCCGCACGGCCGAGGAGGTGTTCGCCCGCCTGTACCCGGCGGAGCAGCACACGCTGCGCCGCGTTCTGGTGCGGCTGGTGCACGTGGCCGACGGCACGGGCGCGGCGCGGCGCCGGATGAGCCGGACCGCCCTGATGGAACAACCGGCCGATGCCGGCCCCGCCACGGCCGCGCTCGACACCTTCGTACGGGCCCGCCTGATCACCATGGACAGCGACACCGTCGAGATCACCCACGAGGCGCTGCTGCACGCCTGGCCACGGCTGCGCGGCTGGATCCACGCCGACCGGGCCGGGCTCCTGATCCACCAGCAGCTGGCCCACGCCGCCGCCGAATGGGAGCGCGAGGGCCGTGATCCGTCGGCGCTCTACCGCGGGACCCGGCTGGACACCGCCCGCTCCTGGGCCGACGAACTGGACGGCAGGAGCCGGCTCGGCCCCCTGGAGGCCGCGTTCCTCCGGGCCGGCCAGGAGGCGCACGACGGCCGCGAGCGGCAGGCCGCGCGCCAGGTGCGGCTGCGGCAGCGGATGCTGGCCACGCTGGTCGTCCTCCTGGTGCTCGCCCTGGGCGCCGGCGGACTGGCGTACCAGCAGCGTGCGGGGGCGCTCGGCCAGGAACGCGTCGCGCGTTCGCGGGCGCTCGCCCTGCAGTCGGCGGCGCTGGCCGCGGGTCAGCCGGAGGCGTCGATGCTGCTCGCCGGGGAGGCCTACCGGACGGCGCCGACGAGCGAGGCCCGGGGCGCCCTGCTGAGCACCCAGTCCCAGCCGTTCATCGCCCGCCTGGGCGGGCACGGCGGGCCGGTCAACGCGGTGGCCTTCTCACCGGGCAACGGCGCGCTGGCGACGGCCGGTTCCGACGGGACGGTGACCCTGCGGCGGGTGGCCGACCGCAGCACCCTCGCCACCTTCGGCATGCCCGGGCGGGTCCGCGCGGTCGCCGTCAGCCCCGACGGGCAGACCCTCGCGGCCGCCTCCACGGACGGGCCGGCGCGGCTCTGGGACACCGTCGGCCGCCGGCCGAAGGGGGTGCTCCCGGCGAGCACGGCGGGCGCCCGGGCGGTGGCCTTCGCCCCCGACGGGCGGACGCTGGCGGTCGCCTGCGCCGACGGGGCGGTCCGGCTGTGGGAGACCGCCGGGGACCACCGCGCCGTCGCCTCCCTCGCGGGCCACACCGGGCGGGTCAACGCCCTCGCGTACGCGGCGGACGGCCGGACGCTGGTGTCGGCCGGCGCCGACCGGACCGTACGGCTGTGGGATCCGGTGGAGGCCCGCCCGCTGGCCGTGCTCACCGGGCACACCGACGAGGTGCTGGGCGCGGCCTTCGCCCCGGACGGCCGTACGGTCGCCACGGGGGGCGTGGACCGGACGGTACGGCTGTGGGACGTGGCCGGCCGGCGGACGGCCGCGACGCTGACCGGGCACAGCGACGACGTCAACGGCGTCGCCTACACACCGGACGGGACGACGGTCGTCAGCGCGGGCGGCGACGGGACGACGCGGCTGTGGGACGTGGCCGGCGGCCGGCTGACGGCGACCCTGGCCGGGCACACCGACTACGTGCTCGGGGTGGCCGTGGACCCGCGCGGCGCGATGCTGGCCACCGCCGGTTTCGACCAGTCGGTGGTGCTGTGGGACCTGCGGGGCGCGACGCTGGCCTCGCGGCCGTTCACGGAGATCTGGCACGCCTCGTACAGCCCGGACGGAAAGCTGCTGGCGACGGCGGAGGCGGATCACCGGGTGCGGCTGTGGGACGTGGCGGAGCGCAGGGTGCTGGCCACCTTCGAGGGGCACGGCGAGACGGTGTTCTCGGTGGCCTTCTCCCCCGACGGGCGCACGCTCGCCTCGGCCGGCTCCGACGGCACCGTACGGCTGTGGGACGTCAGGGCGGGCGGTCCGTCGGCCATGCTCGCGGGGCTGGGCGGCACCGTGTTCGCGGTGGCCTTCTCCCCCGACGGGCGCACGCTCGCCTCGGCTGGCTCCGACGGCACCGTACGGCTGTGGGACGTGGCGGAGCGCCGCCCGCTGGCCACCCTCACGGGGCACACGGACTTCGCCAACGACGTGGCGTTCAGCCCCGACGGACGCACGCTGGCGAGCGGCGGCGACGATCTGACGGTCCGTCTCTGGGACGTGGCGGGGCGCCGCCCGCTGGCCGCCCTGACCGGTCATACGGGCGCCGTGCGCGGGGTGGCCTTCAGCCCGGACGGGCGGACCCTGGCCAGCAGCGGCAACGACGGGACCGTACGGCTGTGGGACGCGCGGCGCCACCGCTTCCGGGCGGCGCTGTCCGGCCACACCGGTTCCGCGCGGGGCATCGCCTTCTCCCCCGACGGGCACACGCTGGCGAGCAGCGGCAACGACCGTACGGTGCGGCTGTGGGACGTGGCGGGGCGCCGGACGGTGGCGGCGCTGTCCGGCCACACGAGCGCGGTGTGGGGGGTCGTCTTCGCCCCCGACGGCCGGACGGTGGCGAGCAGCAGCACGGACGGCACCGTACGGCTGTGGAACCTGGACGTGGGGGCGCGGCTGGCGGCGATCGGGCGGTTGCGGGAGTGACCCGACAGGGAGCGACCAAACGGGGATGGACCCGACCGGGAGGCCGGCCGGCCCGGGACCGCCCGCCGGCCTCCGGGGAATTTCCGGAGGCCGGCGGTCCGTCGGTCAGCTGTCGCGGACCGCGACGATTCCGTTGAAGACGCCGACGTACGCGGTGCCGTCGGGGCCGAGGGTGATCGGGGCCCAGTTGTTGTCGTAGAGCGGGCCGGTTCCGACCAGCTGCCGCCAGCGGCGTTCACCGGTGCGGAAGTCCACGGCCGTGAGGTACCAGCCGTCGATCCCCCAGAAGTTGGGCTCCTTCTCGTAGAAGTAGAGCAGCCCGTTCGCGGTGGAGAGCTTCGGGACCACGGAGGGAGCGCGGATCGCGCTCTCCCACACCGTGTCGCAGCCGCTGCCGTCGGCCCGGACGTCGATGCGGGTCACACCGCCGACGACCGACTTGCCCAGCAGCAGGGTGGTGGGGTTCTCGTAGCCGTAGTTGTTCTCGACGACGATGCTGTTGCCCCAGGTGATCAGGGAGTTGTCGGTGGTCGAGGCGCCGGAGCCGAAGACCGGCACCTTGCAGACCAGCCGCTGGTCGGCGGGGACGTCCGTGCC
The DNA here is from genome assembly GCF_042894695.1 of Streptomyces sp. NPDC001513. Lineage (NCBI taxonomy): Bacteria > Bacillati > Actinomycetota > Actinomycetes > Kitasatosporales > Streptomycetaceae > Streptomyces > Streptomyces sp. NPDC001513. The sequence continues at coordinate 90,833 of NZ_JBIAVU010000023.1, read as the reverse complement.
CCGCTTGTAGACCAGGACGTTCATCCGGTCGTCGGCGTTGTCGGTGATGGCGACGTAGCCGTTGCCGAAGAGGTCCGGGGTGGTTCCCGAACCCTGGTTGACGGAACCGGGCTTGGCGGCGGTCCCGCGGTCGTACGTCTGGCGCCACTGCACCTCGGGGGTGCCGTCGGCGGCGGCGCGGAAGCTGTAGAGCGCGTGGTCGGAGACGATGGAGACGCCGTCCCGGGCGACCGAGAAGGAGTTCTGGATCTCCTCGCCCGGCAGCCGGACGGAACGGATCACCGAGGTCGCCGGGTCCACGGTGCCGACCCGGCCCTGGCGGGTGACCCACCAGATGCGGCCGTCCCAGTCGGGCATGACGGAGGTCACGGGGTCACACGTGCCGCTGGGCCACAGGTTGGTCCAGGTCACGCAGTCGTGCGGGACCTGGCCGGTGAGGTCCCAGTCGTTGTCGACCGTGAACTTCCAGCTCCCGTCGGGGTTCTGGGAGTGGGCCAGGCGCAGGATGTGCTGGCGGGAGTCGGCCAGCACGGCCCGGTCCTGGTCGTCCAGGTAGAAGTAGGCACCGCCCGAGGTGTCCTTGAAGATCTTCGCGAAGTCGAGCGAGGTGATCGCCTCGACCGTCGAAGAGCGCTGCGGGAGCTGGTACTCCGCGAGCGTGGCGAGCGTACGGGGCTCCAGGAGCTTGACCTTGAAGCCCGAGAAGGTGCCGCACACCGTGACGAGCCGGCCGCCCGTGTCGAAGGTGGCGGTGGCGCATTCGCCGCCCAGTGCGGCGATCTTCTCGCTGGTCACCCTGGGGTTCTTGCCGAGCGGTCCCGACCAGGGTGAGGTGGCACTGCCGGCCGCGTCGGAGTGCATGCCGCTGCGGCCGTTGGGCGCGAGGTGGGGGTGCTGCGGCGGGGCCTGGCCGGGCAGCGGTGCGGCGGCCGCGGGGCTGCCGTCGTAGTGGCTGATCAGGCGGTGGCCGGGGGCCTTGGGTATCTCCTCGGCCTGGGCCGGCGAGCCGCCGTACATCACCGTGAAGGCGGCGACGACCGGCACCACGGCGCAGTTCAGCGCTCTTCGGAACATCCGGACTTCCTCCCTGTCTCTTCGGTCTTGTTGACATTGCGTCTGACATCGCGCCGCGGCCAGACGCTAGATCGCAGTGCCCGAGGAGTCCATGGATGCGCCGGATGATTCACGAAGGCGCAACAGTCGATCAAGCTCAGGGTCAGGGGCGGAGGCTGGACACCACGTTCGCGGTGGCCGTCAGTCCGTCGTGGATGGTCGCGGCCATGCTGCTGCTCGCGAGGTAGAAGCCGAGCAGTACGCAGACGAGCGCGTGGGAGAACTTGAGTCCGCCGCTGCGCAGGAAGATCCAGGCGAGGATGAGGAGCAGGACGACCACGGAGAGGGAAATCACCATCGAAACCTCCTTACTCGCCGCCATGGTGGCGCAGCAGGGGGTGCCTTCGGGCGAAACACGTGTCCGCCGTACGGGTGTTGACCGTCCGTGACGGGCGGTCAGTCCTTGACGATCTCGTTCCAGTGGGTCGTGCGGCCGCACCAGCGGCCGAGGAGCACCGGATCGTGACCGACGGCGAGGAGCCCGGCGCCGCTCTCGGCGCGGTACTCCTCGACGACCGCGACCAGGGCCGCGGCGGTGGAGGCGTCCAGCATCGCGGTCATCTCGTCGCAGACCAGCCAGCGCGGCCGCAGCACCAAGGCCCGCGCCAGGCAGGCGCGTTGCAGCTGGCCGTCGCTGACCTCGTGGGGACGGCGGGCGAGCAGGTCCGCGCCGAGGCCGACCCGCTCCGCCAACTCGGGCACCGTCGCCGCCGCTTCCCCGCGCCTGCCGGTCGCGCGGAGCGGTTCGGCGACGAGGTCGCGCAGCCGCAGGCGGGGGTCCGCGGAGAGCCGGGGCTGCTGGAACACCACGCCGACCGCGGTCCGCAGGGAGCGCGGGGCCCGGTGGGAGAAGCCGGTCACGGGACGCCCGTCGAACGCCACGGTCCCGCGGTCGGGACGGTGCAGCAGGGCGGCGACCCGGGCCAGGGTGGACTTTCCGCAGCCGCTCGGGCCGAGCAGGCCGAGGGACTCGCCGGGCCGCAGGGTCAGGTGCGCGCCGCGGACCACGGGCGCGCGGCGGTCGTAGCCCGCGGTGATGTCCTTGAGCTCAAGCACGGTGGCAGGCCACCCCTTCGGTGAGCGCGGGCCGCCGGCTGCGGCAGATCTGGTCGGCGGCCACGCACCGGGCGGCGAAGGCGCAGCCCGCCGGGAGCGCGCCCAGCTCGGGCGGAGCCCCGGGGACCGGGGTGAAGGCACGTTCGGGGAGGGCGTCGAGGAGGCCCCGGGCGTAGGGGTGACGGGGACCGGGGCGGCCGAAGAAGGCTCCGGCCGGGCCGATTTCGACGATCCGCCCGGCGTACATGACGGCGACGGTGTCGGCGATCCGCTCGGCCGCCGCGAGGTCGTGCGTGATCATCAGCAGCGCGCGGCCGGCCTCACGGGTGTGGGCGCGCAGCTCGTCGACGGTGCGCCGGACCAGATCGCGGTCGAGGCCGGTGGTCGGCTCGTCGGCGAGGAGCAGCGGCGCGTCACCGACGAGGGCGAGGGCGGTGGCGGCCCGCTGGGCGAGGCCGCCGGACAGTTCGTGCGAGTGGCGGTCGAGGTGGGTGGCGGGGAAGGCGGCCCGCTCGCCGGCCGCCTCTGCCGCCGCGCGCAGGTCGGCCTTGCCGAACCGCTTGCGAGGGGCGGGCCGTACGGATCCGCCGGGCGCGGGGGGCCGGCCCGCCCGGCCGGCCAGTTCGCGGACGGTCTCCTCCAGATGGGCGCGGACGGTGCGGACCGGGGTGAGGTGCGCGGCCGGGCTCTGCGGGATCAGGCCGATGCGCCGGCCCCGTACGGACCGGGCCAGGGTGCGCTCGTCGGCGGCGAGCACGTCCAGGCCGTCGGCGAGCCGGGCCGATCCGGCGGTCTCGGCATTGCCCGGGAGCAGGCCGAGGAGGGCGGAGGCGAGCACGGACTTGCCGCAGCCGCTCTCGCCGACGAGGGCGAGGCACTCCCCGGGCGCCAGGGAGAAGGTGGCGTCGGTGACGGCCTCGACGTACCGGCCCGCGGGCATGCGGAAGCGGACGGAGAGCTGCTCGACGCTGAGCACGGGAGGCGAGGTCACAGGGTCAGCTCCGAGCGGCGGCGGGGGTTCAGGCGCTCGCGCCAGGCGCCCGCGAGGCCGGCGATGGCCAGCGTCGGGACGATCAGGAGGAGGCCGGGGAAGAGGGTGGGCCACCAGTCGCCGGCGAGCAGCGAGCCGCGGGCGCTCTGCACGAGGCTGCCCAGGCTTGCCTGGTGGGCGGGGAGCCCCAGGCCCAGGAACGACAGGGCGGACTCGTGCCACATCGCGTGCGGGATCATCAGCACCGCGGCCAGGCCCGCCTGGGGCAGGACGCCCGGCACCAGGTGGCGTACGGCGACCCGCCACCGCGAGGCGCCGCCGGAGACGGCCGCGTCCACGTAGGGGCGGCCGCGCAGGGACAGGACCTCGGCGCGGACGATGCGGGCCGTGGACAGCCAGTGCGTCACGGCCACGGAGACCACCACCGGCCACACGCCCGGCCGGAACATCGCCACGATGAAGATGCCGAGGAGCAGGTGCGGGATCGAGGACAGGGTGTCCACGGCCCGCATCACCACCCGGTCCGTCCAGCCGCCCAGCGCGCCCGCGGCCGCGCCCACCGCCGTACCGATCACGGTGGCGACGAGGGCGGCCACCAGGCCGACGAGGAGGGAGACCCGCAGGCCGTAGACGCACCGCAGCAGCAGGTCGCGGCCGACGTCGTCCGTGCCGAAGGGATGGGCCCACGAGGGCGGTCGGAGCCTGGCCGACAGGTCGACCGCCTGCTGGTCCAGCTGCGCCAGCGGCGGAACGATCAGCACCGCCAGCACGAGCGCCGCCGTCACGAGCGCCGAGGTGCGCACGCGCAGGGTGTGGGTGGAGCGCCGGGTACGCCCGGCCGGCCGCCACCTGATGTCTGTCGAAGTCATCGGAGTCGCCGGGTGCTCAGCCATCGAAGCCCACCCTCGGGTCGGCCAGCCCGTACAGCAGGTCGGACAGCAGGTTCCCGGCCAGCACCGCCGCCGTGGCCAGCACCGTGAGGGCGGCCAGCAGCGGGAAGTCCACCGAGGTGGCCGCCTGAACGGTCGCCGCCGCGATGCCCGGCCAGCTGAAGACGGTCTCCACCAGCAGCGCACCGGTGATCAGTTCGGGTACCCGGGAGCCGATCAGGGTCAGCATCGGCAGCATGCCGGAGCGGAGCCCGTGCCCGAGCAGGACCCTCCGCTCCGCGAGACCCCGCGCACGGGCCCCGCGTACGGGGTCCTCCGCCAGCGCGTCGGCCACGCCCTGGCGGACGTACAGGAAGAACCACGGCAGTTGGGAGACGCCCAGCACCAGCGCGGGCAGGACCAGGTGCGAGGCGACCTGCCCGAAGGTGACCGTGTCGCTGCCGGCGTCGGTCAGGCCGCCCGAGGGCAGCGCCCCGAGCCGGACCGAGAAGAACCAGATGGCCAACAGGCCCAGCCAGAAGGCCGGGGCGGCCTCCAGCGTGTAGGCGAGCGAGGACACGAGCCGGTCCAGCGGGCCGCCCTGCCGACGGGCGGCCAGCACCCCGAGCACCGTGCCCGCCAGCACCGCCACGGCGAACGCGCACGCGGCCAGCAGCGCCGACCAGCCCAGCCGCTCCCCGATGACGTCGGCGACGGGCCGGCGCATGACGGAGGAGGTGCCGAGGTCGCCGGTGACCGCCGAGCCGAGCCAGTCCCACCAGCGCGGGACCAGCGCCTGGTCGACGCCGAGGTTGGCACGGAGCTGGTCGAGTTCGGCCTGCGAGGCGGTGAGGCCCGCGGTGCCGGCGTAGGCCTTCACGGGGTCGAAGGGGGACAGCGCGGCGATGGCGAAGACACCGAAGGTGACGGCGAGCAGGACCGGGGCGGCGAGGAGTGCCCGCCGCCCCGCCATGCGCGCCATCGGCCCCCAGGGGAGGCTCACTTGGCCTTCGGCTTCCAGCTCTCGACGTTCCACCAGGGGCCGGAGCCGAGGCCGTGGTCGTGCGGCTCGACCTGGGTGGTGAGCCCCTCCCAGCGGTCGTTCACCACGTACAGGTGGTCGATGTGGGTGAGGAAGACGTAGCCCGGGTCCTTCACGAGCTCGCGCTGCACGGTGTCGTACGCGGCCTTGCGCACGGCCGGGTCGCCGCTCCTGCGCGCCTCGTCGAGGGCGCGGTCGACGCTCTGGTTGTCGTACCAGGCCATGTTGTTGAAGCCGTCGCCGCCGAGGGAGGAGGTGAGGAGCAGGTACTGGTCGAAGTCGGGGTCGGCCGGGGAGCCGCCGCCCGCGAGGACGGCGTCGGTCTTCATCCGCGGCTCGATGACCTCCCAGGTCCCGGCCTCCGTCCTGACCTCGATGCCGGCCTTCTTCGCGTCGGAGGCGAAGGCGAGCGCGTGGTCCTGGCGGATCTTGTCGCCGGAGGTGTACCAGAGCGGGAAGGAGGCGCGGACCCCGTCCTTGACGCGGATGCCGTCCTCGCCCGCCTTCCAGCCGGCCTCGTCGAGGATCTTCTTCGCCCGGTCGAGGTCGTGTCCGCGCTCGGTGCCGGCCGTGAACCACGGGCTGTCGGCGGGCACCGGGCCGAAGGCGGGCTTGCCCGCGCCTTCCAGGAGCTTGTCGACCATGGCCGTGCGGTCCACGGCGATGTCCAGGGCCTGCCGGACCGCCACGTCGCCGGTGACCCGGTGGTGCGTCGGGAGGGTCACGTTGCGGTAGTCGAAGGTCTTGGCGGCGTAGATCCCCCAGCTACCGCTGGGAGGTGCCCCCAGGCGCGCGGGGTCCTTCTCGAAGCCCTTGGCGAGGTTCGGCGGCAGGATCGCCCCGTCCAGCTCGCCGGAGCGCAGCCGGGTGGCGCGCACGTCGTCGTCCTTGACGACGGCCATGGTGAACCTCTTCACCGCGGGCTCGCCGCCCCAGTAGCCGGGGTTGGCCTTGAAGCTGAGCTTCTCGCCCTTGGACCAGCCGGCGAGCACGTACGGACCGGTGCCGACGGGCTTGGTGGTGAAGTCACCGCTGTTGACGTCCTGCCGGCCCGCGATGTGCTCGGGGGCGATCGGCAGCACGGTCCGCTCGGCGAACGGGGCGTAGGGGTACTTCAGGGTGAAGACGACGGTGTCCTCGCCGCGCGCCTCGACGCCCTCGATCGCGTCGAGCTCGGTCTTGGAGGCGTTGTTCGTCTTCGCGTCGAGGATCGTCCGGTACGTGAAGACGACGTCCTTGGCGGAGAAGGGCGCTCCGTCGCTGAACTTCACGCCGGCGCGCAGCTTGTAGGTGTACGTGCGCCCGTCGGCGGAGACCTCCGGCAGGGCCTCGGCCAGCGCCGGCTTCAGCTTCATGTCCGCGTCGTGCGCGAGCAGCCCGTCGAAGATCTTCGAGTTGCCGTCCTTGCCGTAGCCCAGCAGCGGGCTGAGGCTTTCGGGTTCGGTCGCTGTGCCCACCACCACCGCGTCGGTGGCCGCGCCGGTGGCGCCGGGGGTGGAACAGGCCGTCACGCCCGTGATGAGTGCGGCGGCCAGCGTCGCGCCGGCCACTCCCCGTACTGTCCGGGCCGTCATGCTCTGCACATCCCTGTTCAAAATCATCTGTTATTGCAAAGAGCTGGCAATAATGCCAGACAGGATCGGAAGAAGACGAACCGGGGCACATCGCCGTCGTCCGGCTGCAGGGGTCTTGCCGGGCTCCCGCCCCCCGTGCCATATATGTCTAGACCTTTACGGAGCGGAGGAAGGCACCCCGTGCGATACAACGCCGCCCCCACGCTCGCCCTCTGCCTGGCCCTCACCGGTCTCACCGGGCTCACGGGCCTGACCGCCTGCTCCGCGCCCGACACCCGGCCCCCGCCCGCTCCGGCCGGACTGACCGCGCAGGCCGGCAGCGCCACCACCGTGCACGTCATGTGGGACGCGGCGGCGGACCGGGACGGGGTGAGCGGCTACCGGGTCTTCGAAGGCGACCGGCTGGTGCGCGAACTCCCGGCCGGGAAGACCATGGTGGACGTCACCGGCCTCGCCCCGCAGACCGGTTACGCCTTCACGGTCCGCGCCGAGGACGCCGCCGGGAACCTCTCCGAGCCCGCCCCGGCCGTCCGCACGACCACCCCGGCGGCCAAGGCCGAGGACCGCGCGGCGCCCACCGCCCCGGCCGCCACCACCGGCCGCGCGACCGGCCCCCGGGCCGCCTGGGTGTCCTGGACGCCGGCGACGGACGACACGGGCGTGACGGCGTACGACGTCTACCAGGGCGGCGTCCGGATCCACACCGCCGGCCCCGGCGAGAGCGGCACCGCGCTCAGCGGCCTCCAGCCGGACACCGTCTACACCTTCACCGTCCGCGCCCGGGACGGTGCGGACAACTCCTCCCCCGACGGACCGGCCGTGGACGTGACGACCCCGCCCGCCTCCGGCGACGGGCCGGGCACCGCCCCCGCCGCGTTGATCGCGACCGCCTCACCGGGGGCGGTCACGCTCGCCTGGACCGCCCCGGACACCGGCCGCGAGACCACCGAGTACGAGCTGTACGTCAACGGACGCGCCACCACCGTCATCCAGTTCGGTGCGGGCGCCGTACCCACCGGCCGGGTGGAGCACCGGCTCACCGTGGCGGAGCCCACCGGCACCGAATGGGCCGTAAAACTGCGGGCCAGGCTGCCCGACGGCAACTGGGGCGCCTTCTCCGCAGAACGGCTGATCACCCTCGTGGCGTGAAATTACGGCACCGATCCGGCCCGAACGGCACGGTCGGATAAGAAGATCACGCACAATACAACCGTGTTCGGTGAGTACTCGGTCAATGACAATCAGGCAGAATCCGCGGACGACGACCCCCCTCCGGGTTCCCGCACGCCGGGGAACGTGCCTCCGGAACCGGCGAGCTTCGTCGGCCGGGAACGCGAACTCGGCCTCCTCGGCGACCTGTTGCACGAGCGGCGGCTGATCACCCTCACCGGGGTGGGCGGGGTCGGCAAATCCCGGATCGCCCTGCGGGCCGTCGCCGATCCCCGCCAGTCCCGGCCCGACGGCGTCTGGTGGGTGGAACTGTCGCCGCTGCGCGATCCCGGCCTGCTCACCGCGACCGTCGCGCACGCCGTCGGCCTCGCCGACCACTCCCCGCGCCCGCTCGACGAGGAGTTGTGCGCGTGGATGGCCGACCGGCGGCTCCTCCTGGTCCTCGACACCTGCGAGCACCTGGTGGCCGCCTGCCGCCACCTCGTCGGCGAACTCCTGCAGTCCGCACCGGGGCTGACGGTCCTGATCACCTCCCGGGAGCCGCTCGGCTCCCCGGCCGAGGAGGTCGTCGAGGTCCGGCCGCTGCCCTGCGAGGGGCCGGACAGCGACGCCCTCGCCCTCTTCCGGGCCCGCGCCCTCGCCGCGACCCCGCAGGCGGCGGCCGTCTTCACCGACCCCGTACGGACGGCCCTCGCGGCCGAGGTGTGCCGGCGCCTGGACGGCATCCCGCTCGCCCTGGAACTCGCGGGCGCCCGGCTGCGGTTGTGGACGCTGGAGCAGACGGCCGAGCGGATCGGCGAACGCTTCGAGATGCTGTCCGGCGCCCGCGCCGCCCTGCCGCCCCGGCACCAGACGATGCGGACCACGATCGGCTGGAGCCACGAACTGTGCGAACCCCTGGAGCGGTTGCTGTGGGCCCGGCTCTCGGTGTTCACCGGGGACTTCGACGTGGCCGCGGCCCGCGCGGTCTGCGCGGGAGGCCCGCTGCCCGCCGCGCGGGTCGAGCGGGTCCTGGCGGGGCTGGCCGCCAAGTCGGTGGTCCTGCGCACCGATGAGCGGGGCGCCGGCGCCCGCTACCGGATGCTCGACACGATCCGCGAGTACGGGCAGGACTGGCTGGGCGAGCTCGGCGAGACGCGGCTCGTGAGCGATCGGCACGCCCACTGGTACGCGGCGCTCTGCCAGGCCGCCGACCGGGGCTGGCTGGGCCCGGGACAGGTGGACTGGTACCGCAGGATCAGCGCCGAGCACGCGCAGCTGCGCACGGCCCTGGAGCACCTGCTCACCGCCGACCCGACGGCGGCCCTGGAGATGGCCGGCGCCCTGTGGTTCCACTGGTTCGCCTGCGGACACGTGCACGAGGGCCGGGGCTTCCTGGAACGGGCGCTGCGGGCCGCTCCGCCCGCGGGGGCCGCGTACAACCAGGCCCAGTGGGCCCTCGGGCTCACGCTGCTGCTCCAGGGCGACATGGACACGGCCGGGCGGATCGCCGAGGAGTGCACGCGGGACGCGGCCCGGCTCGCGGACCCGGAGCGGGAGCTGCGCGCGGCCTATCTGCAGGCGGTGGCGGTCCTCATGCCCGGCGACCCGGTACGGGCGCTGGGGCTGGCGGGTCCGCGGGCCAGGGCGGGCCACGGCGGGCGGACGAGCGGCCCGGGCTGGCTGCTGTGCAAGCTGGCCACCGGCTACGCCCTGTGCGACCAGGGGCGGTTCGAGGAGGCGGCCGACGAGGCACGGGCCCTGCGGGAGGCGTGCGCGGAGCTCGGCGAGCGCTGGCTGCGGGCCTACGCGGACTACATCCTGGCGGTGGCCGCGCTGGGCCTGGGCGACCACGGGGAGGCGGCCCGGCACGTGCGGGCGATGCTCTCCGGCAAACGGCTGCTGGGCGACCGCTTCGGCATCGCGCTGGGCCTGGACGTACTGGCGGCGGCGGTGGCCGGGCTGGGCGACGGGGAACTGGCGGCGCGGCTGCTGGGCACCGGGCACGCCTGGTGGCGCACGGTGGGCCGGCCGCAGATGGGCTCGCCCTCGCTGACGGCCCTGCGGGACCAGGGCGAGCGGCAGGCCCGGGCCGCGATCGGCGACGCCGCGTACGAGACGGCGTTCCTGGGCGGCGCGGCGACGTCCACCGGTTGAGCAGCGGCCGGTGGACGCTGTGCGTACTGGATCGGCTTCGTCGGGGCTCCCGTCAGTACGGGAGGGGTCTGCCCGACGGTGTGCGCAGGTCCAGGTCTCGTGGGGCGGGCTTGGGGACGGGCTTGCGGATCAGCTGCTGGCGCATGCTGCCTCCTCGCTCAGACCAGGGCCGGGCGGCGGGGTTCCACCGTGCGGCTGTCGGGGAGCAGTTCACCGGTGTCGTCGAACATCACGACCCCGTTGCACAGCAGGCTCCAGCCCTGTTCGGGGTGGGAGGCCACGATGCGGGCGGCGTCGTGATCGGCGCTGTCGGCGGATGGGCAGGGTGGCTGGTGGGAGCACATGGCGCACCTCCTCGCAAAGTGGGGCGGGAGGGCCGGTGGTCACCCGGTCGATTCCGCGATCCACGGTGGCTGGTGAGTATTGCTGATCGCCACCCCCGTACGGAACCCATATTCGCCGTCCAGTTCAGGGTGTGTATGCCCGATTACCATGCGCTCATGCCCGGTATCCGGATCGTTCACCGTACGTCCCGGCCACCCGCCGAGACCTGGCTGCGGCTCACCGACTGGGAGCGCCACGGCGCACAGGTCCCCTTCACGCGGACGATCATCGACACCGCGCCCCCGACGCACGTCGGAACGATCTTCACCGCGCGCACGGGTGTGGGCAGGATCACTTTCGACGATCCCATGGAGGTCGTGGTCTGGCAGCCCCCGGCGGACGGATCGCCGGGACGCGTCCGGCTGGAGAAACGCGGACGGTCCGTGACGGGCTGGGCGGAGATCGAGGTCCGGCCCCTCCCCGCGGGCGGCACTGAGGTCCACTGGCGTGAGGAACTGCGCGTGCGCGGCCTCCCCCGCGCCCTGGACCCCGTGGTCGCGGCGGCGGGCCGGCTGCTCTTCGGGCGGGCCCTCGCCCGGCTGCTGCGCCCCTGAGGGCACGGGCTAGGGTGCCGTGATCACCGCGCCGGTGATCATCACGCGACCGAGGAGAATCCCCGTGGCCACTCCGCCACCGCCGCAGCAGGGCGCCGGAGGCCCGTACAGCCCGGCGAACCCCTACGCACCGCAGCAGCCGACCGGCGCCGGCGGCCCCGTGTTCACCGGCCCGCAGCAGCCGTACGGTGCGTACGCCGCCCACCCGCAGCCGGGCCGGTACGGCTGCACCCTGTGCGGGGCCTGGCCCGCCGCGCCCGCGACCGTACGCGGCCACCAGGGCCTGATCGTGCTGATGCGGTTCCTGAGCCTGCGCGGGCCGTTCTGCCGCGACTGCGGACTCGCCACCTACCGCCGCATGTCCTCGGACACGCTGTGGCAGGGCTGGTGGGGCCCGCTGTCCTTCTTCATCACGCCGGTGACCCTGCTGACGAACCTCGGCCCGCGGGCGGCCTTCCGCAGGCTCGGGCCCCCGGCGGGCGGCTTCCGCCCGCCGCTGGACCCGGGCAGGCCGCTGTGGCGCCGGCCCCCGGCGCTGCTCCTCCTCGCACCGGTCCTGCTCGTCTTCCTGGCCGTCCAGGCGCTGCTCGTGCTCGGCCTGGTGGTCGACGGCCCGGAGCAGCTCTCCGTCGGGCAGTGCGTGCGCAACGAGGGCAGTTGGACCGACCAGGACCTGGAGGTCGTGTCCTGCGGCTCGTCCCGCGCCCAGTACAAGGTCACCGCCCTGCTGGACACCCCCGGCGCGCACTGCGCCCCGCTGGACTACCTCGCCGACCCGAAGTACGGCCCCGACGACTTCACCAGCGCCTGCCTCACGTCACTGCGCTGACGCCCCGGCCGGGGGCCCGGGGCCGGGCCCCGCACCCCCGGCCGGCGGGGCGCCTAGCGGATCGGCATGCCGGAGATCGTGCGGGCGATCACCAGCCGCTGGATCTCGCTGGTGCCCTCGAAGATGGTGTAGATCGCGCTGTCCCGGTGCATGCGCTCCACCGGGTACTCCCGGGTGAAGCCGTTGCCGCCGAGGATCTGGACCGCCTGCGCGGTGACCTTCTTGGCGACCTCGCTCGCGAAGAGCTTCGACATGGAGCCCTCGGCCGAGTCGAACGGGCGGCCCGCGACCGCCATCCAGGAGGCCCGCCACACCAGCAGCCGGGCCGCGTCGATCTGCGTCCGCATGTCGGCGAGCTGGAAGGCCACGCCCTGGTTGTCGATGATCGGGCGGCCGAACTGCGTGCGGGTCTTCGCGTAGTCGAGGGCGACCTCGTACGCCGCGCGCGCGGTGCCGACGGCCATCGCGCCGACCGCGGGCCGGGAGGCCTCGAAGGTGGCCATGGCCGCGTTCTTCACGCGCTCCCCGCCGCCGCTGCGGGCGCGCTCGTGGGCCCGCGCGAGGCGCTCGTCCAGCTTCTCCTTGCCGCCGAGCAGGCAGGAACCGGGGATCCGTACGTCCTCCAGCACCACCTCGGCGGTGTGCGAGGCGCGGATTCCGTGCTTCTTGAACTTCTGGCCCTGGGACAGCCCGGGGGTGTTGGGCGGCACGATGAAGGAGGCGTGCCCCTTGGTGCCGAGCTCGGGGTCGACGACGGCCACGACGATGTGGACGTTGGCTATGCCGCCGTTGGTCGCCCAGGTCTTGGTGCCGTTGAGCACCCACTCGTCCTTGGCCTGGTCGTAGACCGCGCGGGTGCGCATCGAGCCGACGTCGGAGCCGGCGTCCGGCTCGGAGGAGCAGAAGGCGGCGACCTTCACGTCGTCCGGGGTGCCGTACATCTGCGGGATCCAGGTGCCGATCTGCTCCTCGGTGCCGTTGGCGACGACGCCGATGGCCGCGAGTCCGGTGCCGACGATGGACAGGGCGATGCCCGCGTCCCCCCAGAACAGCTCCTCCATCGCCATCGGGATGCCGAGGCCCGTCGGGTCGAAGAACTGCTGGGCGTAGAAGTCCAGCGAGTAGATGCCGACCTTCGCGGCCTCCTGGATGACGGGCCAGGGAGTCTCTTCGCGCTCGTCCCATTCGGCGGCCGCGGGGCGCATCACATCGGCGGCGAAGCCGTGGATCCAGTCCCGTACCTGCTTCTGGTCGTCGTTCAGCTCCATGGTGAACTCCGCCATGTCCCCTCCACCTGTCTGTACTCGTCCCTGCGGGGGTTACTAGCGGTAACCACCACGAAGGCCACAGTCTGTTACCGGCGAGTAAGGCCTGTCAAGCACGGAAGATTCCGACGGCGACGGCCGCCGATTCGATCCCCGGGGTGCACCGGGTGTTACGTTGCGTGGGCGTCACGCACATCGCAAGGGCGGGGAGAGAAACACGTCATGGAGACCACTCAGCAGGCCGGCGAACCGGGAGCGGCCGAACGCCGCCGGCGGGAGCTGCTCGAAGCCGCGGACCGGGTTGTGCTCAGGGACGGCCCCAAGGCCTCCATGAACGCCATCGCGGCCGAGGCCGGCATCACCAAGCCCATCCTGTACCGGCACTTCGGGGACAAGGCGGGCCTCTACCAGGCACTCGCCGTACGGCACACAGACGCCCTGCTCGACTCGTTGCGGGCCGCGCTCGACGCCCCCGCCGAGCGGCGCCGCCGGGTGGAGGCGACCCTCGACACGTACCTCGCCGCCATCGAGGCCCGCCCGCAGGTCTACCGCTTCCTCATGCACCCGGCCGAGGACTCCCACAGCGCGGAGCGCGGCTTCGACGTGGGCCTGCACTCGGCGCCGCTGCTGCGCAGGCTCGGCGAGGAACTGGCCGAGGTGATCGGCGAGCGGGTGGACCTCGGCCCCGGCGGCGAACGCCTGGCCCGGGTCTGGGGCCACGGCATCGTCGGCATGATGCACGCCGCCGGCGACTGGTGGCTCGGCGAACGCCCCTGCGAGCGCGCGGAGCTCGTCACCGGCCTCACCGACCTCCTCTGGGGCCGCCTCTCCTCCGCCGGCAACCGCGTCGACGGCCCGGGCTTCTGACCAACCCGGGCTCGCAGCCCCACCCTTGCCAAGGTCCCTGCTTCGAGCCTCGGCCGGGGCCATTCAGCCTCGCCGGCGGTTGTGGGGGGGGGGCGGGCGGGGGCCGGGGGCCGGCGGGGCCGGGGTTGGGGGGGGGGGGGGGGGGGGGCGCGGCGGGCCGGCCGCCCCCCCCTGCCCGGCGGAGCCGGGTTTCCTGGGGCTCCGCCCCAGACCCCGCTCCTCAAACGCCGGAGGGGCTGAATGTGCCCGGCGCAGCCGAAGAGGTGGGGCTAGGCGGGCGAGGACCAGGGGGCCTTGCGGATGGCGCGCCGGAGGCGACGGGCGCGGAGGCCGGTCACGCGGTCCGCGTACACGGTCCCGTCCAGGTGGTCGCACTCGTGCTGCAGGCAGCGCGCGAAGAACCCCGTACCAACGACCCGCACGGGCGCCCCGCCCGAGGTGACCCCCTCGACGACCGCCCGGTCGAACCGCGCCGTCCCCGCCTCCAGCCCCGGCAGGGACAGGCAGCCCTCGGGCCCGAGGAACTCGTCCCCGTCGGCCTCGACCAGCCGCGGGTTGACGATGTGCCCGACGTGGCGGACGTCCTCGTCGTCGGGGCAGTCGTACACGAAGACCCGCTGCCCGACGCCGATCTGGTTCGCGGCGAGGCCGACGCCCTCCGCCGCGTACATCGTCGCGAACATGTCCTCGATCAGCCGGTCGAGGTCCGGGCCGAATTCGGTGACCTCCGCGCAGGCCGAGTGGAGCACCGGAGCACCCAGCAGGCTCATGGTGCGGACGAGTCCGGTGGTACCGGGAATGGGGCGCTGTCGCATGGCCGTAAGCCTACGACGGGCGACTATATGAGGAGATCCGCGGCGGGGCGGGGGCGCCGCGGTCAAGGCTCCGGCCGGTACTGGATAGGCTGGGGGCGACCGACGCAAGGAGGACAAGGGACGATGGCAGGCAACACGGAGCCGCTTTCGCCGCGGGCCAAGCTGGCCGTGACGGCGGGCAAGGCCGCGGCGGCGGTGTCGCGGGCCGCGGGACGCGGAAGCGGATCGGTGATCGGTGGCAAGGTCGCACTCAAACTCGACCCCGATCTTCTCGGCGCGCTGGCGCAACACCTCGACGTCGTCCTCGTCTCCGCGACGAACGGCAAGACCACGACGACCCGACTGATCGCGGAGGCCCTGCGGGCCAGCGGTCCGGTCGTCTCCAACGCCCTCGGCGCCAACATGCCGGCCGGCATCACCTCGGCCCTGGCGGGCGGCTCGGACGCCAAGTACGGCGTCATCGAGGTCGACGAGAAGTACCTGGCCGGAGTGGCCCGGGACGTCACCCCCAAGGTGATCGCCCTGCTCAACCTCTCCCGCGACCAGCTGGACCGCGCCGCCGAGACCCGCATGCTCGCGGAGAAGTGGCGTGAGGGCCTCCAGGGTTCGAAGGCGGTCATCGTCGCGAACTGCGACGACCCGCTGATCGTGTGGTCCGCCTCCTCCTCGCAGAACGTGGTGTGGGTCGCCGCCGGCCAGGAGTGGAAGGACGACGCCTGGTCGTGCCCCTCCTGCGGCGGTGTCATGCAGCGCCCGGGCGACGACTGGTTCTGCGGCGAGTGCGGCTTCCGCCGCCCGACGCCGACCTGGGTGCTCTCCGGGGACCACGTGCTGGACCCGCACGGCTCGGCCTGGCCGATCCACCTCCAGCTGCCCGGCCGCGCCAACAAGGCCAACGCCGCCACCTCGGCCGCCGTGGCCGCCGTCTTCGGCGTGCCGCCGCAGGTCGCGCTGGAGCGGATGTACCAGGTGCAGGCCGTCGCCGGCCGCTACGACGTGGTGACCTTCCAGGGCCGTGAGCTGCGGCTGCTGCTCGCGAAGAACCCGGCGGGCTGGCTCGAAACGTTTTCGCTGATCGACCCGCCGCCGACCCCGGTGATCCTCTCGGTGAACGCGCGCGGCGCCGACGGCACGGACACCTCCTGGCTGTGGGACGTGGACTACCCGCGCCTGGCCGGCCACCCGATCTTCGTGATCGGCGACCGCAAGCTGGACCTCGCGGTCCGCCTCGAGGTCGCGGGCCTGGACTTCCGGGTGTGCGAGACCCTCGACGAGGCCGTGCAGCTCGCGCCGCCCGGCCAGATCGAGCTGATCGCGAACTACACCGCCTTCCAGGACGTCCGCCGCCGCGTCGGCAACTAGGCCCGTCAGAAACGCAGAGGACAAGAGCATGAGCGACAACAGCCTGCGTCTGGTGTGGGTCTACCCCGACCTGCTCAGCACGTACGGAGACCAGGGCAACGCCCTCGTCGTGGAGCGCCGGGCCCGCCAGCGCGGCCTGGACGTGCAGCGCGTGGACGTGCGCAGCGACCAGCCCATCCCCACCTCGGGCGACATCTACCTGATCGGCGGCGGCGAGGACCGGCCGCAGCGCCTCGCCGCGGAGCGGCTGCTGCGCGACGGCGGTCTGGAGCGCGCCGTCTCGAACGGGGCGATCGTCTTCTCCGTCTGCGCCGGGTACCAGATCCTCGGCCAGGAGTTCGTCAACGACCAGGGCCAGCGCCAGGAGGGCCTCGGCCTGCTGGACGTGGTCACCGTGCGCGGTGAGGGCGAGCGGTGCGTCGGCGACGTCCTCGCGGACATCGACCCGCGCCTGAACCTGCCGCAGCTGACGGGCTTCGAGAACCACCAGGGCGTCACCCACCTCGGCCCGACGGCCAGGCCGTTCGCCCGGGTGAGCATGGGCCGCGGCAACGGCACCGGCGACGGCACCGAAGGCGCGTACAACGACACGGTGTTCGGCACGTACATGCACGGTCCCGTGATGGCCCGCAACCCGCAGATCGCGGACCTGCTGCTGAAGCTGGCCCTCGATGTGAACGCGCTGCCGGCCATAGACGACCGGTGGTACGAGGCGCTGCGCGCGGAGCGCATCGCCGCCGCGACGCAGCCCGCGTAGCGTCCGGCGGACCGCTCATCGGGGCGGCCCCGCCATCATGTGTTCGGCCCGGTTTTCCCTAGGGGGAACCGGGCCGACGTGGTTTCGTACCACGAGTGCGACCAGCATGTGGAGGATGGTTCAGCCCACTGCTCCACCGCTTGTAGGGTGGCCGTAGTTCCAACCGGACGACGTGGTCCGGTCGTCGGCCCACGTTGCAAAGGTCCGTTCCTGCCATGCGCATAGGTGTGCTCACTTCCGGTGGCGACTGCCCCGGCCTCAACGCCGTCATCCGCTCCGTCGTGCACCGCGCCGTCGTCGACCACGGCGACGAGGTGATCGGCTTCCTCGACGGCTGGAAGGGCCTGCTGGAGGCGGACTACCGCAAGCTCGACCTCGACGCCGTCGCCGGCATCCTGGCCCGCGGCGGCACGATCCTCGGCTCCTCCCGGGTCCAGCCCGCGCATCTGCGCGACGGCGTGGAGCGGGCTCGCGGGCACGTCGCCGACCTCGGCCTCGACGCGATCATCCCGATCGGCGGCGAGGGCACCCTGAAGGCCGCGAACCTGCTGTCGCAGGCCGGTCTGCCGATCGTCGGGGTCCCGAAGACCATCGACAACGACATCGCCTCC
The DNA here is from genome assembly GCF_042894695.1 of Streptomyces sp. NPDC001513. NCBI lineage: Bacteria > Bacillati > Actinomycetota > Actinomycetes > Kitasatosporales > Streptomycetaceae > Streptomyces > Streptomyces sp. NPDC001513. The sequence goes on along the minus strand of NZ_JBIAVU010000023.1, from coordinate 73,438 downwards.
ACCGACGTCACCTTCGGCTTCGACACCGCCGTCGGCGTGGCCACGGAGGCCCTGGACCGCCTGAAGACCACCGCCGAGTCCCACCAGCGCGTGATGGTCGTGGAGGTCATGGGCCGCCACACCGGCTGGATCGCCCTGCACTCGGGCATGGCGGCGGGCGCGCACGCGATCGTCGTACCGGAGCGTCCCTTCGACATCGAGGAGCTGACGGCGATCGTCGGCGAGCGCTTCTCCGCGGGCAAGCGCTTCGCGATCGTCGTGGTCGCCGAGGGCGCCAAGCCGCGCCCCGGGTCGATGGACCTGGAGGAGGGCGGCGTCGACATGTACGGTCACGAGCGGTTCGCCGGCATCGGCAACCGGCTCGCCGTGGAGCTGGAGCACCGCCTGGGCAAGGAGGCCCGGCCGGTGATCCTGGGCCACGTCCAGCGCGGCGGCACGCCCACCGCGTACGACCGGGTCCTCGCCACCCGCTTCGGCTGGCACGCCGTGGAGGCCGCGCACCGCGGCGAGTTCGGCATGCTGACCGCGCTGCGCGGCACGGACATCGAGATGGTGCCGCTCGCCGAGGCGACCTCGACGCTCAAGACGGTGCCGGCCGACCGCTACGACGAGGCCCAGACGGTTCTGTAACCGTATGCCCGTTACGGCCGCCCCCGCGCGCAGGAGCGTGCGGGGGCGGCACTACTGTGGTGGGGCGCCACAGTCAAGGGAGTGAAGAGATGGATCACAGCGGGCACGGCATGGACATGAACATGGACCTGCCGCCCTTCACTCTCGGACGCGGGCTGGAGTTCTCCTTCGACGCCTTCTTCCTGATCGGCTCGCTGGCGGGACTCGCCCTGTACGGGTGGGGGGTGCTGCGGCTGCGCCGGCGCGGGGACGCCTGGCCGCTGGGCCGGACGATCGCCTTCACCGCGGGCGTGCTGACCGTGGTCCTGGTGATGTGCACGAAGCTGAACGACTACGGCATGGTCATGTTCAGCGTGCACATGGTCCAGCACATGGTGATCAGCATGGTCACCCCGATCCTGGTGCTGCTGGGCGCTCCGGTGACCCTGACGCTGCGCGCGCTGCCGCCCGCCGCCCGCGGCCGCAAGGGGCCGCGCGAGGTCCTGCTCATGCTGCTGCACAGCCGGTACATGAAGGTGATCACCCACCCGGCCTTCACGATCCCGATGTTCATCGCGAGCCTGTACGCCCTGTACTTCACCCCGCTCTTCGACTTCCTGATGGAGAGCCGCACGGGGCACATCGCGATGATGGTGCACTTCCTCGCCGTCGGCCTCATCTTCTTCTGGCCGATCATGGGCGTCGACCCGGGTCCGCACCGTCCGGGCTACGTCATGCGGATGCTGGAGCTGTTCGCGGGCATGCCCTTCCACGCCTTCTTCGGCATCGCCCTGATGATGGCGAGCCAGCCGATGATCAAGACGTACGCGAACCCGCCGGCCTCCCTCGGCATCGACCCGCTGCTCGACCAGCAGTGGGGCGGCGGCATCGCCTGGGCCTTCAGCGAGATCCCCTCGGTGCTGGTCCTGATCGCCCTGGTCTACCAGTGGTACCACTCCGAGCAGCGGGCCGCGAAGCGCTCCGACCGGGCCGAGGACCGCAACGGCGACAAGGAGCTGGAGGCGTACAACTCGTATCTCGCCTCGCTCCAAGCGCGTGGCCAGTAGCGGAACCGCCCTGTCGCGCGCGACCATGGGGCATGACCGGATCCGTTAAGGCAATGGCCGTCATGACCTTCGCCGCACTGGTGGCCGTTGCCACGTACTCCGTGGCCCTCGGCAGCAACGGCTGGCTGTGGTTCGGCTGGGTGGTGCTGGGGCTGCTGACCGCCGGGATGGCCGCCTCGCGCAATGTCGGAGGTTGATTCCCACCGCCCCCTCCAGCCCGCGACTCACCGTCCGTAAACTGGCGGTGACAACGGGATATCGACGGGAGCGGCCTGGTGTTCTACCACTTGCTCAAGCACGTGCTGATCGGTCCTCTGCTGAGGCTGCTGTTCAGGCCCCGGATCGAGGGCCTGGAGAACATCCCGGCGGAAGGTGCCGCGATCGTCGCGGGCAACCACCTGTCCTTCTCCGACCACTTCCTGATGCCCGCGATCCTCAAGCGGCGGATCACCTTCCTCGCGAAGGCCGAGTACTTCACCGGCCCCGGCGTCAAGGGCCGGCTCACCGCCGCCTTCTTCCGCAGCGCCGGGCAGATCCCGGTGGACCGGTCCGGCAAGAACGCCGGACAGGCGGCGCTGCGCGAGGGGCTGGCGGTGCTGGCCAAGGACGAGCTGCTCGGCATCTACCCGGAGGGGACGCGCTCGCACGACGGGCGGCTCTACAAGGGGAAGGTGGGTGTGGCCGCGATGGCCCTGGGCGCCGGGGTGCCCGTGATCCCCTGCGCGATGGTCGGCACCTTCGAGATCCAGCCGCCCGGGCAGAAGATCCCGAACATCCGGCGGGTGACGATCCGCTTCGGCCGGCCGCTGGACTTCTCCCGGTACGCCGGCATGGAGGGCGAGCGGGCGATCCTGCGGGCGGTCACCGACGAGATCATGTACGCCATCCTCGAACTGTCCGGTCAGGAGTACGTCGACCGGTACGCGGCCGAGGTGAAGGCCGAGGAGGAGGCCCAGCGGAAGAAGGCCCGGCGCTCCGCGCGCTGAGCCTCCTCCCGTTCCACGACCGCTCCCGGCTAGCGGACCGCCGGGAGCTCCTCACGCGCCGGAAGGTCCGCGGCCGGCGCCTGCGCCGTCAGCGACTTCGCGGCGGCCGGGGCCGGGGCGACCGGAGTGGCGTGCGGACCGCACTTCACGTCCTTGGCATCGACCTTTCCGGTGAGCAGGTAGGTGTCGACCCGGGTGTTGATGCAGGGGTTGACCAGGCTGGTGACACCGTGCGAGCCGGCGTTCTGCTCGGTGATCAGGCGCGAGCCGGCCAGTCGCTTGTGCAGCGAGACGGCGCCCTGGTAGGGGGTGGCCGCGTCACGCTCGGACTGGACGATCAGGACCGGCGGCAGACCGCGCTTGGCGCCGACCTCGATCGGGGTGCTCTGCTTGGACTTCCAGGTCGCGCAGGGCAGGTTCATCCAGGCGTTGGACCAGGTGAGGAACGGGTACTTCTGGTGCAGCCTGGTGTTGTCCCGGTCCCACTTGGCCCAGCTGGTGGGCCACTTGGCGTCGGCGCACTCGACCGCGGTGTAGACGGCGTTGCCGTTCTCCGAGGCCGCGTTGCCCTTGGTGTCCGACAGGTCCGGGGCGATGGCGTCGACGAGCGCCTGCTCGTCACCCGCCTCGTACGCGGCCCAGGTCTGGGCGACGGGCACCCAGGAGGAGTCGTAGTACGGGGCGCCCTGGAAGAAGCCGATCAGCTCGGCCGGGCCGACGACCCCGCCGAGCGGGTTCGCCTTGGCCTTGGCGCGCAGCTTCTGGTAGCGCGCCTCGACCTGGTCACGCGTGGTGCCGAGGTGGAAGGAGGCGTCGTTCTTGGCGACCCAGTCCTGCCAGTCGTTCCAGCGGGTCTGGAAGGCCACGTCCTGGCCGAGGTTGGCCTCGTACCAGATGTTGTCCGTGTCGGGGTCGACCACGCTGTCGACGATCATGCGGCGCACGTGGGTCGGGAAGAGGGTCGCGTAGACCCCGCCCAGATAGGTGCCGTAGGAGACGCCGAGGTAGTTCAGCTTCTGCTCGCCGAGGGCGGCGCGGATGACGTCGAGGTCGCGCGCGGTGTTCGGCGTGGTCATGTGCGGCAGCATCTCGCCGCTGCGCTCCTTGCAGCCGTCCGCGTACTCGGCGGCGAGCTTGCGCTGGGCGCGCTTGTCGGCCTCGGAGTCCGGGACCGGGTCGGCCTTGGGGGCCTTGACGAACTCCTGCGGGTCGATGCAGGAGATGGGCGCGGAGTGGCCGACGCCGCGCGGGTCGAAGCCCACGAAGTCGTACGCCTTGGAGGTGTTGACCCACAGCGGGCTCTTGGTGGTGACCCGGCGCGGGAAGCGCATGCCGGAACCGCCGGGGCCGCCGGGGTTGTAGACGAGGGCGCCCTGGCGCTCCTCCTTGGTCCCCGTGCTGCCGATCCGGTCGACGGCGAGCTCGATGGTCTTGCCGAACGGCTTCGTGTAGTCGAGCGGGACCTTCACCCAGCCGCACTGGATGGGCTTCTCGAAGCCCCAGTCCGCCGGGCAGTCCTTCCAGTCGATCCCGGTACGGGCGGCGCGGGCGGCGGCGATCTGGACGCCTACCGCCTCCGCGGCCCCGTTGTCGCGGCCGGCCGAGGCCGCGGTCGCGGACGGCGCGAGCATCAGGCCCGCCGCCAGCGTGCCGGTGATCAGTGTGGCGGCGCTCCCCAGCGCCGCGTTGCGTATCACGTGGTTGTTCCCCCTGCGTCAGGTGCCGCCGTGGGCGGCCGGGTTGGTCGGGTTCGGTCGTCGGCGTGCAGGGGGATCCTGTCGTCTGATCCGGGACCGGCGACAGGGCTCGATCGACTTCTTTGCCAACCCGATAACCGGCAAGGCGTGTACCGCTGAGCGGTGCCTGTTGCGTCCCGCTTTCACCACCCGTAGGTACGGCAGGCCTCGTCGAGCAGTTCGCGCACCAGCAGGGCGTCCGCGGCCAGGGCCGTCACCAGGACGGCGGGCCCGGCCAGCGGCGTCACCACCGCGCACTCCCCCAGCACCCGGGCCGCGGGCGGGTCCTCGGCGAAGTCGGGGTCCACGACGAGGAGCTGGCCGAGCGCCCGGTGGCCGGCCAGGCCCGCCGGTCCGTCCCAGCCGCCGGGCGCACCGGGCCCGCAGCCGAGCTCCTGGTCGAGCAGCGGACGGCCGCCGCGGGTGACGGTGAGGCGGCTGCTCAGCAGGCCCGGGTCCTCCCCCGCGCGTCCGAGCACCTGCTCCTCGCGCAGCAGCAGCCGGGCGGTGGGGGCCAGCGCGACCCGGGTGCGCACCCGCAGTTCGCTGCCGCGCACCGAGACCAGCGGCTCCGGCAGCCACCGTACCGACGCCCCGTCCTCCAGGGTCAGGCGTACGTCGTACCGCGCGGGTTCGCCGCCCCGGCCGGGCAGTGCCAGGGTGGCCGCGGCTGAGGCGAGGGCGAGGCGCGCGCCGGGCCCGGCGGCGGCCTCGACGGTGAGGTGGTCCCCGCCCAGCGGCGCGCTCATCGCACCGACCAGCATGACCCGGGCCTCGGCCCCGGACCCCCGGGTGCGGCGCAGCGCGAGCGGCCCCTCGCCGGCCAGCAGCGGCAGGGCGGTGCCGCCCCGCCCGTCGGCCACGGCGTGGATGCGGGCGGTGGCCCGCAGACCCGATGCGGGCACGGGGACGGAGTGCGGGGGGACCCGGGGCGGGGAGAGGGGAGGCGCGCCGGTCACCGGACGGTCGTCCAGGCGGCGATCCGCTCGCGCACCCAGGCGGCCACCGGGGCCACCCCTTCGGGACCGCGCAGCGACTGGAAGGCGACGGGCAGTTCACCGCGCTGCTCGGCGGCGTCGCGCGCCATCCGGCCGAGGTCGGAGCCGACGTACGGGGCGAGGTCGGTCTTGTTGACGACGAGGAGGTCGGCGGTGGTGACGCCGGGGCCGCCCTTGCGGGGGATGTCGTCGCCGCCGGCCACGTCGATGACGAAGATCTGGGCGTCGACGAGACCGCGGGAGAAGGTGGCGGTGAGGTTGTCCCCACCGGACTCGACGAGGATCAGGTCCAGTCGGCCGTGCTCCCGGAAGGTGTCCTCCAGTTCCTCGACGGCCTCCAGGTTGGCGGAGATGTCGTCGCGGATGGCGGTGTGCGGGCAGGCTCCGGTCTCGACGGCGGTGATCCGCTCGGGCGGCAGGACGGCCTCGCGGAGCAGGAACTCGGCGTCCTCGCGGGTGTAGATGTCGTTGGTGACGACGGCCATGGACAGTTCGGTGCGCAGCGCGCGGCACAGGGCCGCCACGGTGGCGGTCTTGCCGGAGCCGACGGGTCCGCCGAGTCCGATGCGCAGGGCGCGCCGGGTGCCGTCGGCGCGGAGCGGGGCGGCGCTGTGGGTGTGCCGGTGGGGGTAGGTCACGGCGTGGTCGAGGTGCATGGGGGTGTCTCCTTCGGTGGGTCAGGAAGCGAAGAGGCGTACCGGCCAGTCGGCATGGATCTCCGCCGAGATGTCCAGCAGCGGCGAGGAGGCCGCGGGCAGCGCCTCCGGGCCTTCGGTGCGGGCCCGCAGCGCGGCCCCGGCCGCCCGGGCGCAGACCGCGTCGAGTTCGGGGGCGAGGCGGGCCAGGACCCCGCTCGCCTCGAAGGGGTCCAGGCCCAGCAGCCGTACGGTCGCGGTCGCGGGCCCGCCGACGCTCTCGTACGCCGCCACGTGCGCGGCGTCGAGCGGTCCGAGCCCGGCCGACCGGGCGGTGACGCCGAGCACCACGGGCTGGTGGGCGCCGCGAGGGAAGGCCGCGGCCAGCGCCTCCAGTTCGGGTGCGGGCCAGGTGGCCCGGGCGGCGCGCAGCAGCTGCCGCCCGAGCCTGCGGGCCGCGGTGCGCAGCGCGGGTGAGGGGGTGCGGGCGTCGGCGGCGGCGTCGAGTTCCGCTGGATCGAGCCCGAGGGCCGCGGCCGCCGCCAGCGCGGCCGCGGTGAGTCCGGCGGTGTGCAGCCGGCCCCGGCAGAACTGCTCCAGGGTGGCCGCGTCGTGGATCCGGCCCGCTTTGCAGGCGGCCTCGGCCCCGCCGGAGTGGGCGTGCCCACCGGCGGGGAAGCGGCCGTCCGCGAGGACGAGCAGGGCGGCGAGGCTCACGGCAGGAGGCCTCTCATCGGGGTGCGCTCCATCAGAAGAGGAAGTACCGCTGGGCCATGGGCAGTTCCGCCGCGGGCGCCGGTTCGACGGCCTCCCCGTCGATGGTGACCGTGAAGGTGTCGGCGTCGACCTCGACCCTCGGCATGGCGTCGTTGTTGCGCATGTCGGCCTTGCCCACCTTGCGGGTGCTCTCGATGGCGGTGAACCGCTTGCCGAGTCCGAGGCGTTCGGGCAGTCCGTCGTCGAGGGCGGCCTGCGCGGTGAAGTTCAGCGAGTTCAGGGCGGGGGCGCGCCCGTGGCTGCCGAACATCGGGCGGGGCATGACGGGCTGCGGGGTGGGGATGGAGGCGTTGGCATCGCCCATCTGCGCGTAGGCGATCTGGCCGCCCTTGATGACGAGTTCGGGCTTGACGCCGAAGAACGCCGGGTTCCACAGGACCAGGTCGGCGAGTTTGCCGGTCTCGACCGAGCCGATCTCGCGGGCGAGCCCCTGGGCCACGGCGGGGTTGATCGTGTACTTCGCGACGTAGCGGCGGGCCCGCTGGTTGTCGGCGGGTCCGTCGCCGGGGAGGAAGCCGCGCCGCTTCTTCATCACGTGGGCGGTCTGCCAGGTGCGCAGCACGACCTCGCCGACCCGGCCCATGGCCTGGGAGTCGGAGGAGATGATGGAGATGGCCCCGAGGTCGTGCAGGACGTCCTCGGCGGCGATGGTCGAGGGCCGGATGCGGGATTCGGCGAAGGCGAGGTCCTCGGGGACGGCCGGGTTGAGGTGGTGGCAGACCATCAGCATGTCGAGGTGTTCCTCGACGGTGTTGACGGTGTGCGGGCGGGTGGGGTTGGTGGAGCTCGGCAGGATGTTGGGCTCGGAGACCACGGTGATGATGTCGGGGGCGTGCCCGCCGCCCGCGCCTTCGGTGTGGTACGAGTGGATGGTCCGTCCCGCGATGGCCGCGAGGGTGTCGCCGACGAAGCCGGCCTCGTTGAGGGTGTCGGTGTGGATGGCGACCTGGGCGCCGGTCTCGTCGCAGACGCTCAGGCAGGCGTCGATGACGGCCGGGGTGGACCCCCAGTCCTCGTGGATCTTGAATCCGAGGGCGCCGCCGCGCAGTTGGGAGTGCATGGCCTCGCGGGACATGGTGTTGCCCTTGCCGAGGAGGCCGATGTTGACCGGGTAGGCCTCCAGTGCCGCGAACATCCGGGCCAGGTGCCAGGGTCCGGGCGTGACGGTGGTGGCCTTGCTGCCCTCGGCCGGTCCGGTGCCCCCGCCGACGAGGGTGGTGATCCCGGAGGCCAGCGCCTCCTCGATGACGGTCGGGGAGATGAAGTGCACGTGGGCGTCGATGGCGCCGGCGGTGACGATCTTCCCGTTGCCCGCGATGATCTCGGTCTCGGGGCCGATGACGAGTGCCGGGTCGACCCCGTCCATGGTGTCGGGGTTGCCGGCCTTGCCGATGCCGCAGATCCGGCCGTCGCGGATGCCGAGGTCGGCCTTGACGATGCCCCAGTGGTCGAGGACGACGACGCCGGTGATCACGGTGTCGGGGGCGCCCTCCGCCCGGGTGGTGCGGGCCTGGCCCATGGATTCGCGGATCACCTTGCCGCCGCCGAAGACGGCCTCGTCCCCGGACCGGCCGGGTCCGCCGCCGAGGTCCTGCTCGATCTCGACGAAGAGGTCGGTGTCGGCGAGCCGGATCCGGTCCCCGGCGGTCGGCCCGAAGAGGTCGGCGTACACCTGGCGGGAGATCTCAGCCATCGAGCGGCCCTCCGGTCTCCCCGCGCAGTCCCGGTACGGTCCGCAGGCCCCCCAGCGGTACGAGTTCCACCGCGACCGGGATGCCCGGCTCGAAGCGGACTGCCGTACCGGCGGCGATGTTGAGGCGGAGCCCGCGGGCGGCGGCGCGGTCGAAGTCGAGGCCGGGATTGGCCTCGGCGAAGTGGTAGTGGGAGCCGACCTGGACCGGGCGGTCGGCGGCGTTGAGCACGGTGAGGCGGGTGACGGGGCGGCCCTCGTTGAGGCGCACCGGACCGTCCCCGTAGGCGATCTCGCCGGGGATCATGCGGGCACTCCTCTTCAGACGATGGGGTCGTGGACCGTGACGAGCTTGGTGCCGTCGGGGAAGGTCGCCTCGACCTGGACGTCGTGGATCATCTCGGGGATCCCCTCCATGACGTCCTCGCGGCGCAGGACGGTGCGGCCGGAGGCCATCAGCTCGGCCACGGTCCGCCCGTCGCGGGCCCCTTCGAGGATGTGGGACGTGATCAGCGCGATCGATTCGGGGTGGTTGAGGCGGACCCCGCGCGCCCTCCGCTTCTCGGCCACGTCGGCAGCCACGTGGATGAGCAGTCTCTCCTGCTCGTGCGGTGTCAGATGCACTCGTCATCACCAAGTTTCCAGGACAAGATCAGCAACGCGCCGGAGCGACCCTAGCCGCCTTCAACGCTTTGTTGACCTGCACATATCCGAGCCAAGCATGTCTTGCCCAACGCAGAAGAAGGCTTTCCGTCCCGACCGCCACCGCTTTACCGGATCATGGGTGATCATTGGCGGTCGAACATGGCCGCCACGCTAGGGCCCGCGCTTTTCCGCTGCGTTAACCCACGTTTCGGGCAGGCACCCGGTTCAGCTCCGCGGCCCCAAGAACCAGGTTCCGTATACGGATTCGCCCACGGGGGCGCGGTGGAACGCGGCGCCGCCCCAGGGGGTGTCGTTCGGATCAGGCCGGGTCAGCAGCCGGTCGCGCTCCGCGCCGGCGTCGGCGCTCCGACGGCCCAGGGCAGCGCGATCCACACCGTCTTGCCGCCCTCCTCGGTCGGCGTGACCGAGAGCCGGCCGCCCGCCTCCACGGCGAGCCAGCGGATGATGACCATGCCCCGGCCGTTGTCCTGCTGGACGGCGGCCGGGAGCCGCTTGGGCCAGCGCGGGTGGCTGTCGGTCACCCCGACGCGCAGCCACTCCTGACGCTCCAGCCGGATGTCGACGGTGAAGGTGGGCGACTGGCCGAAAGTGTGCTGTACGGCGTTGGTGGCGAGCTCCGAGACGATCAGCCGGACGCTGTCCGCGGTCTCGGCGTCTTCGGGGAGTCCCCATTCGCTCAGCACGTCCGCCACGTAGCGGCGGGCGGCGGCGACCGAGGCGGGATCGCTCGGCAGAGTGACGGATGCTTCCTGGTGGTCTGCCATGGCGACGGTCCCTTTCCCACCGGGGCGGAACCGCCCCGGATCTGTGCTGGACGCCAGAGTGCCACCCATCGTGCCGCCGCACCTGCCGTTCCCCCAAGATCTGCATATATCTGTCGCTCGATGCGGTGAACTCTGCTACGGAAGAGCGTATTTGGACGGCAGACTGGTGCGAGCTGTGCCGGTGGAAAGGAGGCGGGTGTGCAGCACGGTCCCGCGGTGCGTCGGCGCAAGCTCGGCGAGGAACTGCGTGCCCTGCGTGACCGGACCGGACTCACCAGTGGTGAGGCGGCCCGGATCACGGGATGGCACCAGTCGAAAATCAGCCGCATCGAGACAGGTCGCAGCGGTGTGAAGCCGGAGGACATCCGGCTGCTCCTCGACGTCTACGGGGAGGTCGTGAGCCCGGAGCAGCGCGCCCTGCTGGAGGCCCTGTCGGCCTCGGCCGCCGGCCCCGGTCCGGCCGGTGACGCCGGGCGGGGCCGCCAGTGGTGGCACGACTACCGGGGGCTGCTGCCGCAGGAGTACCGGGACTTCATCAGCCTGGAGGCGGGCGCCCGGTCGGCCCGCACCGTGGAACTGTCCGTGGTGCCCGGACTGCTGCAGACCTCCGGTTACGCGCGGGCGGTGACCCGGGCCGCGCTGGGCGGGCTGCCGGAGCCGAAGGTGGACGCGCTGGTCGACGTACGGCTGGCGCGGCAGTCGGTGCTGCGGGCCGATCCGCCGCTGGAGCTGAGCGCGGTCCTGGACGAGGCGGTGCTGCGCCGCCAGATCGGCGGGCCCGGGGTGATGGCCGAGCAGTTGCGGCACCTGGCAGAGGTGTCCCGGCTGCCCCAAGTGTGCTTGCAGGTCCTTCCGTTCAGCGTCGGCGGCCATCTCGGCCTGACAGGACCGTTCGTGATTTTTTCATTTCCGGACATCGCTGATCTGGATGTGGTGGTACTCGACCATTTGACGAGTAGCCTCTATCTGGAGCGGAAGGAAGACCTAGAGGCGTACAGCGCCGCGTTCCGCACCATCCAGGAACACGCCCTCCCGCCCCAGGACTCGTCGGATCTCATCAGCAGCCTTGCTGACGACGCGTAAGGAGGCACCCCCGTGTCCGCAACCCCCTTATCCAGCGGCGGACTTCTGATCAGCGCGCGGTGGCGGCGGAGCAGCCGCAGCACCGGAATGAACAACTGCGTGGAAGCGGCCGCCCTCGGCGGTGATTTGCTGGCCGTTCGCGACTCCAAGCGGGCGGACGGCCCGGCCGTGCTCTTCACCGGGCCGGCCTGGGACGGCTTCCTCGCCTCCGTACGGGCGGACGCGCGCGCGTAGCTCCGCCTAGCGGTCCGTGGCTCCGGCGGGCGCGGTCCGAAGGATCGTCCCGACCGCCCGGTTGATCTCCTCCCCCGTGAGATCGGCCCGGGCGGTCAGCCGCAGCCGGGAGATGCCGTCCGGCACCGACGGCGGGCGGAAGCACCCCACGGACAGACCTGCCTCGCGGCAGTCGGCGGCCCAGCGCAGTGCCGCCGACGCCGACGGGGCCCGTACCGACACCACGGCCGCGTCCGGCCGGGCCGCGGTCAGGCCGGACGCGGTGAGCCGCCCGTACAGCCGGTCGGCCACCTCGCGGGCGCGGCCCGCCCGCTCCGGTTCCCGCCGGAGCAGGCGCAGGCTCGCCAGGGCCGCGCCCGCGGCGGCCGGGGCCAGCCCGGTGTCGAAGATGAAGGTGCGCGCCGTGTTGACCAGGTGCCTGATCACCTTGGCCGGACCGAGTACGGCTCCGCCCTGGCTCCCCAGGGACTTCGAGAGGGTCAGCGTCGCGACCACGTAGGGCGCGCCCGCGAGCCCGGCGGCGTGCAGCGCGCCCCGGCCGCCCTCGCCGAGCACGCCCAGTCCGTGGGCGTCGTCCACGATCAGGGCCGCGCCCTCGTCGCGACAGGCCGCGGCGTACCCGGCGAGCGGGGCGGCGTCCCCGTCCACGGAGAACACCGAGTCGCTGACCAGCAGCGCCCGGCCGTCGTGGGTGGCGAGCGTCTTGCGCGCGGCGTCCGGGTCGGAGTGCGGGATCACGGCGGTCTCGGCGCGCGAGAGCCGGCAGCCGTCGACGATCGAGGCGTGGTTCCCGGCGTCGGAGACGACCAGCGTTCCCCGGTCGCCGAGCGCGGTGACGGCGGCCAGGTTGGCCGCGTACCCGGAGGAGAGGACCAGCGCGGCCTCGAAACCGCAGAAGTCGGCGAGCTCCCGCTCCAGCTCCGCGTGCAGCTCGGTCGTCCCCGTCACCAGACGGGATCCGGTGGCTCCGGCGCCCCAGCGCTCCGCCGCCTCCCGTGCCCCGCGGATCGTCTCGGGGTGCCGGGACAGCCCGAGGTAGTCGTTGCTCGCGAGGTCCAGGAGCGGTGACACCGACGGCCTGGGCCGCAGGGTGCGGACCAGTCCGGCCTCCTCCCGCGCGCGCTCCGCGGAGTCGATCCAGGCGAAGACATCCTCGGGGTCGGGGGTGTGCTGGGGCATCGGCATGTCCTCGTGTTTTGTCGGCAGTCCACAGACCTGCCCGACCCTAGCTCCCGCGACTGCTGCGTCAGGTGTGGTGATACACACACACCCATCCGGCCATGTTGTCCGATCTCTCCTTGGCCAGGAGCGGGGGTGTGGTCCAGGATCGGGTGCATGGACCTGCTGAACACCCTGGTGGACAAGGGGCTGCGGCGCGAGCTGCCGACCCGTGAAGAAGCACTCGCCGTACTGGCGACTTCTGACGACGAACTGCTCGACGTGGTGGCCGCGGCCGGCAAGGTGCGCCGCCAGTGGTTCGGGCGTCGGGTCAAGCTGAACTACCTGGTCAACCTGAAGTCGGGCCTGTGCCCGGAGGACTGCTCCTACTGCTCCCAGCGCCTGGGGTCGAAGGCCGAGATCCTCAAGTACACGTGGCTGAAGCCGGAAGAGGCCTCCCAGGCCGCCGCCGCCGGTGTCGCGGGCGGCGCGAAGCGGGTCTGTCTGGTCGCGAGCGGCCGCGGGCCGACGGACCGGGACGTGGACCGGGTCGGCAAGACCATCGAGGCCATCAAGGAGCAGAACGAGGGCGTCGAGGTCTGCGCGTGCCTCGGCCTGCTCTCCGACGGCCAGGCGGAGCGACTGCGCGACGCGGGCGCGGACGCCTACAACCACAACCTCAACACGTCCGAGGCGACGTACGGGGCGATCACCAAGACCCACACCTACGCGGACCGGGTCGACACGGTGCAGAAGGCGCACGCCGCCGGCCTGTCCGCGTGCTCCGGTCTGATCGCGGGCATGGGCGAGACCGACGAGGACCTCGTCGACGTCGTCTTCTCCCTGCGCGAGCTGGACGCGGACTCGGTCCCGGTCAACTTCCTGATCCCCTTCGAGGGCACCCCGCTGGCCAAGGAGTGGAACCTCACCCCGCAGCGTTGCCTGCGGATCCTGGCGATGGCGCGGTTCGTCTGCCCCGACGTCGAGGTCCGCCTCGCCGGCGGGCGCGAGGTGCACCTGCGCTCGCTGCAGCCGCTGGCCCTGCACGTGGTCAACTCGATCTTCCTCGGCGACTACCTGACCAGTGAGGGCCAGGCCGGTCAGGCCGACCTCGACATGATCGCGGACGCCGGTTTCGAGGTGGAGGGCGCCGGTACGTCGACCCTTCCCGCGCACCGCTCCGACGCTTCGGCCGTGGCCGCCGGCGGGGGCTGCGGCTCGAACGGCGGCGCCTCGGTCTGCGGTTCGGGCGCGGCCCCGGCCGACGACGCCCCGGCGGCGGGCTGCGGCTCGGCGTGCGGCGGCTGCGCCGGGCACGGCCCCGCGGAGGCCAGGCCCGTACCGGCCCAGGCCGAGGCCGGCGAGGTCCGGCCGGAGCTGGTGGCCGTACGCCGTCGCGGCGCGGGGACGGACATCGCTCCCAATGCCTGACCGGCTCAGCCCGCTCGACGCCCCGTCGTCCGGCGCGGAACTGCTCGCGCTGGACCGGCAGCACGTCTGGCACCCGTACGGTCCAATGCCCGGCCGGCAGGAGCCGCTGGTCATCGCCTCCGCCTCGGGGGTGCGGCTGCGCCTCGCCGAGCCCTCCCAGGGGGAGGGCCACGAGGAGCTGGTCGACGGCATGTCCTCCTGGTGGTCGGCCATCCACGGCTACAACCACCCGGTGCTCAACGAGGCCGTGACCGCGCAGCTGGGCCGCATGTCGCACGTGATGTTCGGCGGGCTCACCCATGAGCCCGCCGTCCGGCTCGCCACGAAGCTCGTCGAGATCACCCCGCCGGGACTGGAGCACGTCTTCCTCTGCGACTCGGGCTCGGTGTCCGTCGAGGTCGCGGTCAAGATGTGCCTGCAGTACTGGCGTTCGGTGGGCCGGACGGGCAAGACCCGGCTGCTGACCTGGCGCGGCGGGTACCACGGGGACACCTGGCAGCCGATGGCCGTCTGCGACCCCGAGGGCGGCATGCACGAGCTGTGGCAGGGTCACCTGCCGCGACAGGTCTTCGCGGACGCGCCGCCCGGCGGTTTCGACACGCCCGTGGACCCGGCGTACGCCGACCACCTGCGGTCCCTGATCGCCGCGCACGCCGACGAACTGGCCGCCGTCATCGTGGAGCCGGTCGTGCAGGGCGCGGGCGGCATGCGCTTCCACCACCCGGGCCACCTGCGGGTGCTGCGGGAACTGTGCGACGAGTACGGCGTCCTCCTCATCCTGGACGAGATCGCGACGGGCTTCGGCCGGACCGGCGCGCTCTTCGCCGCCGATCACGCCGGGATCACCCCGGACGTGATGTGCCTGGGCAAGTCGCTGACCGGCGGCTACCTCACCCTCGCGGCGACCCTGTGCACGGAACGGGTCGCCGACGGGATCTCCCAGGGCGAGGTGCCCGTCCTCGCGCACGGGCCGACCTTCATGGGCAACCCGCTCGCCTCGGCGGTGGCCCTCGCGTCGATCGAACTCCTCCTCGGGCAGGACTGGGCGACCGACGTCAAGCGGATCGAGGCGGGGCTGCGCGAAGGCCTGGCGGCCGCGGCCGGGATCCCCGGCGTACGGGACGTGCGCGTCCTGGGCGCCATCGGTGTGGTGCAGCTGGACCACGAGGTCGACGTGGCGGCCGCGACCCGGGCGGCGGTGCGCGAGGGCGTGTGGCTGCGCCCGTTCCGGGACCTGATCTATGTGATGCCGCCGTTCGTCACCGGCGAGGCGGACGTGACCCGTATCTGCCGCGCGGTGTGCGCGGCGGCGCAGGAAGGCTGAGATGTCCGTAGTGATGGTGTCCGGGACGGGCACCGAGATCGGCAAGACGGTGGTCACCTCGGCGCTCGCGGCCGCCGCGCTCGCGGCCGGCCGCACGGTCGCGGTGCTCAAGCCCGCGCAGACGGGTGTCGGTCCGCAGGAGCCCGGGGACGCCGCGGAGGTGGTCCGCCTGGGCGGCTCCGCGGTCACCGCGGTGGAACTGGCCCGCTACCCGGAGCCCTTGGCCCCGAACACGGCGGCCCGCCGCGCGGGGCTGCCGACGCTCTCCCCGGCCGAGATCGCGGAGGCGGCGCGGCAGTTGTCCGAGGCGCACGACCTGGTCCTGGTGGAGGGTGCGGGCGGGCTGTTGGTCCACTTCGACGACGAGGGCAACACCCTGGCCGACGCGGCCCGGCTGCTCGGCGCGCCGACCCTGATCGTCGCCCAGGCCGGCCTCGGAACCCTCAACTCCACCGTCCTCACGGCGGAAGCCCTGCGGGCCCGCGACCTGACCCCACTGGGCGTGGTCGTCGGCAGCTGGCCGCGGAACCCGGACCTGGCGGCCCGCTGCAACCTGGCGGACTTCCCGACGACCTCGGCCCTGCCCCTCCTGGGCGCGATCCCGGAGGGTTCGGGCGCCCTCTCCCCCGACGAGTTCCGCGCGTCGGCCCCCACCTGGCTGGCCCCACCCCTCTCGGGCACCTGGTCGGCCCAATCCTTCCTCACCACCTGGTCCCCCCCGCCCTACGGATCCAGCCTGCCGCCCAATCCAGCCCCGCCGGCCAACTCCAGCCCCGCCGGCGTTTGAGGCGCGGGGCCGGGGGCGGAGCCCCGTTCTTTCAGCCCCGCCGGCGTTTGAAGCGCGGGGTCCGGGGCGGAGCCCCGATCAGTAACCTCCGCCGGGGCCGGGGGCGGGGCCCGGCAGTCGGACCGCAAGGGATGAGGCCCCGCCGACCGGGCACGCTGAAGGTACCCGCACATCCGCCCCCGGGAGGTCCGTCATGCCGCGCCCCCGCACCAACCGCAACAACCGCCCCACCCACACCACCCCGCCCCACGACCCCGTCCACCATCCGGTCTTCGCCCGCTTCTACGCCCGCGCCAGCACGGCCGCCGAGACCCGCGCCGGCATCGCCCCCCTCCGCCGCGAGCTGCTGCACGGCGTCTCCGGCCGCGTCATCGAGATCGGCGCCGGCAACGGCCTGAACTTCCCGCACTACCCCCGCGCCGTCTCCGAGGTCGTCGCCGTCGAACCGGAGCGCACCCTCCGCCGCCTCGCGTCCTCCGCCGCGCTCCGCTGCGAGGTCCCCGTGGACGTCGTACCCGGCGCCGCCGAGGCCCTCCCGGTCAAGAGCGAGGCCTTCGACGCCGCCGTCGCCTCGCTGGTGCTGTGCACCGTACGGGACCTGCCCCGCTCCCTCGCCGAACTGCACCGCGTCCTGCGCCCCGACGCCGAGCTGCGCTTCTTCGAGCACGGCCGCGCGCCCGGCCCCGCCATGGCGGCCGTCCAGCGCACTCTGGACCGGACCGTCTGGCCCCGTCTCTTCGGCGGCTGCCACACCGCGCGCGACCCGCTCGCCGCCATCGAGGCCGCCGGTTTCCGGATCGTCTCGCACCGCCGCGTGCGGCTGCCCGAGCGCGGTCCGGCCCTGCCGACCTCCTACTGCGTCATCGGTTCGGCCCGCCGAGCGGCTTGACCCAGCGCTTCCACTGGTCCTGGGGCCCGTAGCCCGCGGCCTCCCAGGCCAGGTGGGCCCGCTCGTTGCGGACGAGCACCATCGCGTCCGCCCGCCGCCCGCCGAGCGCCTCGAAGCGCTCCTCGGCGGCGGCCAGCAGCGCGGTCCCGATCCCCTGGCGACGGTGGGCGGGGTGCACCGCGAGCCGGTACAGGTGGCAGCGCCAGCCGTCGAACCCCGCGATCACCGTGCCGACGAGCTCTCCGTCGCGCCGCGCGAGCAGCAGCGACCGCGGATCGCGGTCGTGGAGGCGCTCGACCCCGGCGAGGTCGTCGCTGATACTCGTTCCCTCGGCGGCGGCCTTCCAGAAGTCCAGTACGGCGCCGAGATCGGCGGCCGAGGCGGGTCCGATCTGAAGATCGCTCATGTCCGGATCCCATCATCCGGCCGTGCTCCGCCAAATGAATGATCCGTTCTCTTTGCCCGTCCTTTACCATGTGTGCACAGACCCTCTCGAGTGAAAGGTGTGAGCGTCCGCCCATGGGCGAGCCTCCCAGTCCCCGACACAAGCGTCCGCGACACCGCGCGGTCCCCCTCCTCCTGGCCGATCATGGGACGGAGGTGATCGACCGATGACCGAGGTGCTCCTGCTCGTCGTGGCACTGCTGCTCTGCGTCGCCTGCGGAGTCTTCGTCGCGGCCGAGTTCTCGCTGACGACCGTGGAACGGAGCGAGCTCGAGCGGGCCGTCGAGCGCGGTGAGCGCGGGGCCGACAGCGCCCTGGCCGCCGTCCGCACCCTGACGTTCCAGCTCTCCGGCGCCCAGCTCGGCATCACGGTGACCGGCCTGGTCATCGGCATGATCTCCAAGCCGTCGATCTCCACCCTGCTCAAGGGCCCGTTCGAGGCGATGGGCCTGTCGGCCGGCGCCGCCTCCTCCACCGCCCTGATCCTCGGCACCGTCCTGTCGACCGTGGTGCTGATGGTCGTCGGCGAGCTGGTGCCCAAGAACTGGGCGATCTCTTCACCGCTGGCCATCGCCAAGCGCGTGGCGACCGCGCAGCGCGTCTTCAGCCGCGCCTTCCGGCCTCTGATCAGCCACCTCAACACCACCGCGAACCACATGGTGCGCCGTTTGGGCATGGAGCCGGCCGAGGAGCTGGCCTCCGCGCGCACTCCGCAGGAGCTGGTCGCCCTGGCGCGGCACTCCGCGAAGCAGGGCGCCCTGGAGAAGGACACCGCCGAGCTGTTCGTGCGGACCCTGAACCTGGCCGACCTGACCGCGGAGAACGTGATGACCCCGCGCGTCCAGGTCACCGCCCTCGACGTGCAGGCCACCGCCGAGGACGTGGCGAACGCGACGCTCGCCACCGGCCTGTCCCGCTTCCCCGTGTACCGGGGAAGCCTGGACACCGTCGTCGGCACCGTCCACATCAAGGACGTGCTGGCGCTGCCGGCCGAGGAGCGGCGCCGCCGTCCCGTGTCGCAGCTGCTGCGCGAGCCCCTGCTCGTACCGGAGTCGCTGACCGTGGACCGGCTGCTGGACCGGCTGTCCGGCAAGCAGACGATGGCCGTGGTCATCGACGAGTACGGCGGCACGGCCGGTGTGGCCACGCTGGAGGACATCGTCGAGGAGGTCGTCGGCGAGGTCCGCGACGAGCACGACCCGCATGAGACCCCGGACCTGGCCCCGGCCGGTACGGACGACTCCGGGCGCCTCCTCTACTCCGCCGACGGCGCCGCGCGCACCGACCAGCTCCGGCGGATCGGCCTGCGGGTGCCGGACGGTCCGTACGAGACCCTGGCCGGCCTGATAGCGACCGAGCTGGGCCGGATCCCGGCCGTCGGCGACCAGCTGGAACTGGACGGCTGGCACCTGGACGTGGTGGACGCGGGCGGACGCCGGGCGGCGCGGGTGCTGCTGCACGCCCCGGCCGAGCGCGCCGGGGGAACGGAGGAGGCCCGATGACCGTCATCCAGCTGCTGATCGGCCTGGCGACCCTGGTCGTGAACGCCTTCTTCGTCGGTGCGGAGTTCGCGCTGATCTCGGTCCGGCGCAGCCAGATCGAGCCGTACGCCGAACAGGGCGACCGGCGCGGCCGCGCCGTCCTGTGGGGCCTGGAGCACCTGTCGGCGCTGATGGCGGCGGCGCAGCTGGGCATCACGCTGTGCACCCTGGTGCTGGGCGTGGTGGCCGAGCCGGCCATCGCGCACCTGCTGACCCCGCTGTTCGACCTCGTCGGGGTACCCGACGGGCTGACGCACGCGATCTCCTTCGTGGTGGCGCTGTCGCTGGCGACGTACCTGCACATGCTCTTCGGCGAGATGGTGCCGAAGAACGTGGCGCTGTCCGAGCCGGTGCGCACCGCGCTGCTGCTGGGGCCGCCGCTGGTGACCCTCACCCGGGCGCTGCGGCCGGTGATCTTCTCGATCAACGCCTTCGCCAACGTCCTGCTGCGACTGCTGCGGGTGGAGGTGAAGGACGAGATCGCGGCGACCTTCTCGGACGACGAGCTGGCGCGGATGGTCAAGGACTCCAGTGCCGCGGGTCTGCTCGACGACCGGGCGAGCGAGCGCCTGCACGACGCCCTGGAGCTGGGCCGACGGCCGGTGACCGATGTGGTGCTGCCGGCGGACCGGGTGGTCTCGGCCCGCGTGGGCATCACTCCCGCCGGCCTGGAGCGGCTGTCGGCCGAGTCCCGGTACTCCCGGTTCCCGGTGATCGACGAGCAGGACGGGATCCTCGGCTACCTGCACGTGAAGGACGCGCTGGACGCGGACGGGGACGCGCGGAACGAGCCGTTCCCGGTGTCGGAGCTGCGGCCGATCGCCCAGGTGCGGGCGGAGACCCCGCTGGACGACGTGCTGACCGCGATGCGGCGCAGCCGTACGCACCTGGCGGCGGTGCTCGGGGCGGAGGGTGCCATGACGGGCCTGGTGACGATGGAGGACGTGTTGCGGGAGCTGTTCGGCAGGCCCGCGTCCGCCTGATCCGTGAGGGAGTGTGGTCCCCGGCCCTGCGGGGCCGGGGTACCGCGCGGTAACATCACTCCGCCATGGAGATGAATGCCTCTTACACCAGTTTCGTCGCGATCGGCGACTCCTTCACCGAGGGCATGTCGGACCTGCTCCCGGACGGCTCCTACCGGGGATGGGCCGATCTGCTGGCCGCCCGCCTCGCCGCCCGCGAGCCGGGCTTCCGCTACGCCAACCTCGCGGTCCGCGGCAAGCTGATCGGGCAGATCGCCGAGGACCAGGCCCCGGTGGCCGCCGCGATGGGCGCCGACGTGGTGGCCCTGGTGGGCGGGCTGAACGACGCCTTGCGCCCCAAGGTGGACATGGGCCGGGTCCGCGGCCACCTGGAGGCGGCGGTGGAAACCCTCGCTCCGTCCTGCAAGCGGCTCGTCCTCATGCGCTCCCCGGGGCGCAACGGTCCGGTGATGGAACGCTTCCGGCCCCGCATGGAGGAGCTCTTCCTCATCATCGAGGAGCTCGCCGCCCGGCACGGCGCCCTGGTGGTCGACCTGTACGGGGCTTCCGTGCTCGGCGATCAGCGGATGTGGGACGTGGACCGGCTGCACCTGACGGCGGAGGGGCACCGCCGGGTGGCCGAGGCCGTCTGGCAGACCCTGGGCCTGCCCGCCGAGGAGGACTGGCGCACGGAACTGCCCGCCGCCGCACCCCCCGGCTGGACGGTGCGCCGGGCCCAGGACGTGAGCTTCGCCCGGCAGCACCTGATCCCCTGGATCGGCCGCCGTCTGACGGGCCGCTCCTCCGGTGACGGCCGCCCGGCCAAGCGCCCGGAGCTGCTGCCGTACGGGGACGCACCGCGCTCGTAGCAAGCCACAATCGCGAGCGGGGGCCCTACCTGCGTAAACGCACAGCGGCAGCCCAAGTAGAATCCCTCCACGTGACTGCCAAGCCCCGCATCCCCAATGTCCTGGCCGGCCGCTACGCCTCCGCGGAGCTCGCCGTCCTGTGGTCCCCCGAGTACAAGGTGACGCTGGAGCGGCGGCTGTGGCTCGCCGTGCTGCGCGCCCAGAAGGACCTCGGTATCGAGGTCCCGGACGCGGCCCTCGCCGACTACGAGCGCGTCCTGGAGACCGTCGACCTCGCCTCCATCGCCGAGCGCGAGAAGGTCACCCGGCACGACGTGAAGGCCCGCATCGAGGAGTTCAACGCCCTCGCCGGTCACGAGCACGTCCACAAGGGCATGACCTCGCGCGACCTCACCGAGAACGTCGAGCAGCTGCAGATCCGGCTCTCGCTGGAGCTGGCCCGCGACCGCACGGTGGCGGTCCTCGCCCGTCTCGGCAAGCTGGCCGGCGAGCACGCCGAGCTGGTCATGGCCGGCCGCTCCCACAACGTGGCCGCGCAGGCCACCACCCTGGGCAAGCGCTTCGCCACCGCGGCCGACGAGCTGCTCGTCGCCTACGACCGCCTGGAGAACCTCCTCGGCCGCTACCCGCTGCGCGGGATCAAGGGCCCGGTGGGCACCGCCCAGGACATGCTGGACCTGCTCGGCGGCGACGCCGCCAAGCTCGCCGACCTGGAGCAGCGGATCGCCGCCCACCTCGGCTTCGCCCAGGCCTTCACCTCGGTCGGCCAGGTCTACCCGCGCTCGCTCGACTACGACGTGGTCACCGCGCTCGTGCAGCTGGCCGCCGCCCCCTCGTCGATCGCCAAGACGATCCGCCTGATGGCCGGCCACGAGCTGGTCACCGAGGGCTTCAAGCCCGGCCAGGTCGGCTCCTCCGCGATGCCGCACAAGATGAACACCCGCTCCTGCGAGCGCGTGAACGGCCTGATGGTCATCCTGCGCGGCTACGCCTCGATGACCGGCGAGCTGGCCGGCGACCAGTGGAACGAGGGCGACGTCTCCTGCTCCGTGGTCCGCCGGGTGGCCCTGCCGGACGCGTTCTTCGCCTTCGACGGCCTGCTGGAGACCTTCCTGACGGTCCTCGACGAGTTCGGCGCCTTCCCGGCCGTCGTCGCCCGCGAACTGGACCGCTACCTGCCCTTCCTCGCGACCACCAAGGTCCTGATGGGCGCGGTGCGGGCCGGGGTCGGCCGCGAGGCCGCCCACGAGGTCATCAAGGAGCACGCGGTGGCCTCCGCGCTCGCCATGCGCGAGCAGGGCGCCGAGCGCAACGAGCTGCTGGACAAGCTGGCCGCCGACGAGCGGATGCCGCTGGACAGGGCCCAGCTCGACGCCCTCATGGCCGACAAGCTGTCCTTCACGGGCGCCGCGGGCGACCAGGTCGCGACCGTGGTCTCCCGGATCGAGGCGATCGCCAAGCAGCACCCGGAGGCCGCCGGGTACGCGCCGGGGTCGATCCTCTGACCCCCGAAGAGCTGGCCGCCGCCCGTGACCGCGTCCTCCCGGACGTGGTCGCGGGCGGTCTGCGTGTGTTGTTCTGCGGGATCAACCCCGGCCTCCTCTCCGCCGCGACGGGCCACCACTTCGCCCGCCCCGGCAACCGCTTCTGGCCCGTCCTGCACCTCTCGGGCTTCACCCCCCGCCGACTGGCGCCGGCGGAGCAGGAGGAACTCCTCACCTACCGCCTCGGCATCACCAACGTCGTGGCCCGGGCCACCGCCCGCGCGGACGAACTGAGCGCCGAGGAGTTCCGCGAGGGCGGCCGCATCCTGACGGCCAAGGTGGAACTCCTGCGCCCCCAGTGGCTGGCGGTGGTCGGAGTGACGGCCTACCGCACCGCCTTCGGCGAGCGGAAGGCGCAGATCGGCCCCCAGGAGCGGACCATCGGCTCCACCCGCATCTGGGCCCTCCCCAACCCGAGCGGCCTCAACGCCCACTGGACCGCCGAGTCCATGGCCCAGGAGTACGCCCGCCTCCGCGCCGCCGCCGAGACTCCCGAGCTGCCGCAAGGCTAGGGCGGGTCGATCACGGTGACCCCTGCCATCAGCAGGTAGGGGTACCCCTCGGCCCCTTGAGCCACGTAGGCCACCAGCCATTGCTCCCCGGCCCGCCACAGGTGCACGTGGTCGGTGCTGTTGCTCAGCTCGTCCCACGGCTCCGGTATCTCCTCCCCGTCGAGCCCCCGCTCCAGCAGCGACCGGAGGCTGAAGACCTGCGGGTCTCCCCACCGGTCGGAGAGCGACTGGGTGAGCGCCCCGTACTCGGCGTTGATCTGGTCGGCCGCCTCGGTCCGGCCCGCACCGCCGTCCTCCCAGAGGTCCGCGGTCCGGCCGACCGGGACGAGGTGGTAACCCGGGCCGCTGCTCTGCCCGCCGGACCAGACCGGCTCGGTGGGGAACTCCCGCACCCGGAGCCGGTCGATCATGTCGAGATGCTCTGCCGTGGTCATACCGTCAGTATCCCGACCACCACTGACAACTGGCCCGGCGTCACGCGTCCCGGCGCCGCACCGAGACCCACCCGCCGATGACCGCTGCGGCCGCCCACAGCGCCATCACGCCGAGTCCCGACCAGGGTCCGACGAGGTCACCGGCCTCCATCCGCATCATCATCTGCCCGGCCCGGTCCGGCAGGAGCTGGGCCGCGCCCTCGGCACTCGCTCCGATGACGAAGGACACCAGCAGCACGAAGGGTATGAGGAGGCTCAGCACGGCCGCCGCGCTCCGCAGGACGGCCGTCAGTCCCGCCGCGAACAGCGCCATGAGCATCAGGTACATCCCGCAGCCGAACACGGACCGGAGGGTGTCCGGGTCACCCAGCTCCATCGCGTACGGCCCCATGAACGCCTGGCCGGCCACGAAGGTGACGAGGGCGGTGATCTGCCCCATCGCGCATGCGAGTGCCCCCACCATGGCCATCTTCGACAGGTAGAAGCGGGTGCGGTTCGGCACCGCGGCCAGCGAGGTGCGCAGGGCTCCGTTGTGGAACTCGGCGGACAGCGCGTTCGCTCCGAAGGCCATCGCCGCTATCTGCCCGAAGTTGAGCCCGTAGTACGCCGCGAGCAGCCTGTCGTCACCCATGCTGCCCTCTTCGGACTGGCCTATCGCTGCGGCGGTGAGCGCCTGGATCCCGGCGGTGGCGACGAAGATGGCGAGGTAGGAGCCTATGGTGCCGCGGAGGGACCGCAGCTTGATCCATTCCGAGTGCAGGACGGGCAGGGTGGGCAGAGCGGCGCTCATGGCGAACCTCCTGAGTGGAGAAGTAGAGGGGAAGATCAGCGGCTTGCGGTGAACTGGGCGTGATCGGCGGTGAGGTCCAGGTAGGCCTGCTCCAGCGAGGCCCTGTCGTCGGCGAGTTCCAGCACGGGCACGCCTTCCCGGGCGGCCAGGCTGCCGACCTGATCGGCCTGTATGCCCTCGACGGTCCATCGCCCGTCCTCCGCGGTCACCAGCTCGAAGCCGTCCCGGGCCAGCGCGGCCCGCAGCCGCACCGGGTCGGAGGTGCGCAGGCGCACCCTCGGGGTGCTGCGGGCGTCGATGAACTCCTCCATCGAGGTGTCGGCCAGCAGCCTGCCGTTGCCGAGCACGACCAGGTGGTCGGCGAGCGCCGAGGTCTCCGACATCAGATGGCTGGAGACGAGGACGGTGCGTCCCTCGGCGGCGAGACCGCGCATCAGCTCGCGGATCCAGATGATGCCCTCGGGGTCGAGGCCGTTGGTCGGCTCGTCCAGCAGCAGCACCCCTGGGTCGCCCAGCAGCGCCGCGGCTATGCCCAGGCGCTGGCGCATGCCGAGCGAGAAGGACTTGACCCTCCGTCCGGCCACGGAGGCTATCCCGGCCTGCTCCAGGACCTCGTCCACCCTGCGCATCGGGATCCTGTCGGCCGCCGCGAGGAAACGCAGGTGGTCCCGGGCGGTGCGCCCGCCGTGGGCCGCCTGTGCGTCCAGCAGCGCGCCGACCCGGTGGAGCGGGTCGGGGAAGTCGGTGAACCGCTGCCCGCCGATGGTGGCCGTGCCGGACGTGGCCCGGTCCAGGCCCAGCAGCAGGCGCAGCGTGGTGGACTTGCCGGCGCCGTTGGGGCCGAGGAAACCGGTGACCCGTCCGGGCAGGACATCGAAGGTGAGGCCGTCCACCGCACGGTGGGTGCCGTATGCCTTGGTGAGTTCTCGGATCTCGATGCTGTTCATGGCTCAAGATTCGCCGCCGGCCCCACCCGCCTTCCTCCCCCATGCGAGGGTGCCGTCTCCCCCACGTGGGGGAGACGGACGCCGGCTGCCGACTGTCACGATGCATGTATGTACCGACTGCTCCGTGCCCCGCTCCAACCGGTGACCTACTCGCGCTGGTTGCACCTCTGCGTGCCCATCCTGCTGGTGGCCCTGTGGATGTTCATAGGGCCGGAGGCGCCGTGGGTGCCGCTGCTCATCGCGGTTCCGCTCGGTCTGGTCCCCTGGGTGCGGCTGGTCGAGGGGCTGCAGGCCCGGTTTCTGCTCACCCCGCACGACTGGGACCGCTCGGAGAGCACCATCAGCGCGGTCCCCTCCAAGCGGTGGAACGACCGGTGGCGGACCCTGCTCTGGCTGGAGGTGCGGCTCGTCCTCGCGGGAGGCGCCTGGATCCCGACCGTGTGGCTTCCGGCCATGACGGTCGAGCTGGTCTCGATCGCGATCGGGCATCCGCTGGGCGGGGACCTCATGCTTCCCTTCGTGCCCCCTCGGTGGGCCGCCGCGCTGCTGGTGCCGGTGCCGCTGATCCTGCTCGTCGCCATAGTGGTCCTGCTCGGGGAGCTGATCACCACGATCGCCCAGCGGCTGCTGGGGCCTTCGGCGGCCGAGCGGCTCACCGCGCTGGAGGCCCGGACCGAACAGCTTCTGGAGCGGAACCGGATCGCCCGCGAACTGCACGACTCCATCGGGCACGCACTGACGGTGGCAGTGGTGCAGGCGGGGGCCGCCCGGGCGGCCGGCGACCCGGAGTTCACGGACCGGGCACTGTGCGCGATCGAGGAGACGGGCCGGGCCGCGCTGGAGGATCTGGAACGGGTGCTGGGAGTCCTGCGGGAGTCGGGGCAGCCGCCGTCGCAGCGGCCGACGCTGGTGGAGGCGGACCGGCTGCTGGAGTCGGCCCGGGCCTCCGGCGCGGCGGTGGACGCGCAACTGACCGGCCCACTCGACAAGTTGCCGGGACCGGTCACCCGGGAGGGGTACCGGATCCTTCAGGAGGCGCTCACGAACGTGCTGCGGCACTGCGGTCCGGTGCCCGTCCGGGTGAGGATCGAGATGGCCGGGGGCCGGCTGGACCTGGAGGTGTCGAACCCGCTGCCGGCGGGGCCGGCCCTGACGCAGGGCAGCGGGAGCGGGCTGCGCGGGATGCGGGAGCGGGCCGCGCTGCTCGGCGGGGAGGCCGAGACCGGTCCGTACGAGGGCAGTTGGAGGGTACGCGCCCGGCTTCCGCTGGAGCGAATACGCTGACCGGATGCCGGTTACCGTACTGCTCGTCGATGACGAACCCCTGGTGCGCGCGGGTCTGCGTGCCGTCCTGGACTCCCAGCCCGACATCGAAGTGGTGGGTGAGGCCGCGGACGGGGCCTCCGTGGTCCCGCTGGTCCGGCAGCTCAGGCCGGACGTGGTGGCGATGGACGTGCGGATGCCGCTGCTCGACGGGATCGAGGCGACCCGTGCGGTCCTGCGGACGGTGGACTCCCCGCCGAAGATCCTCGTGGTCACCACCTTCGAGAACGACGAGTACGTCTACGAGGCGCTGCGGGCCGGAGCCGACGGGTTCCTGCTGAAGCGGGCCCGGCCTTCGGAGATCGTGCACGCGGTGCGGCTGGTGGCGGAGGGCGAGACGCTGCTCTTCCCGGCCGCGGTGCGGGCCCTGGCCGCGGAGTACGGGAACCGGAAGGCCCGGGCGGTGCTGGAGCGGGCCGCGCTGACCGAGCGGGAGGAGGCGGTCCTGCGGCTCATGGCGCGGGGGCTCACCAATGTGGAGATCGCGGCCGACCTGATCATCGGCACGGAGACGGTCAAGTCCCACGTCAGCGCGATCCTGGCGAAACTGGGGGCGCGGGACCGCACCCAGGCCGTGATCATGGCGTACGAGTCGGGGTTCGTCTCGCCGGCCTGAGGAAAAGCTGATTCCGGCCGATGGGGGGCCGCTTCTCGCCGCCGCACCGGGAGCGCAGTACGATCCGGCTGACAGGCTCGCCGGCTGGGAGGACACACGTTGGGGCAGCTGACCGGCGGGGACCCTTCTCTGCTCCGGCGGATCAATTCCGCCGTCGTGCTGCGCGCGCTGCGCGCGGCCGGATCGCCGACCCTCACCGACCTCACACGGCTGACCGGGCTTTCCCGGCCGACCGTCGAAGGTGTCGTCGAGGGACTGATCGGGACCGGGCTCGTCGTCGAGGCCGATGCGGAGGAAGGCGCGCGACGCCAGGGACGGCCGGCCAGGCGGTTCCGCTTCAGGGCCGAGGCGGGGCACCTGCTGGGCATCGAGATCGGTTCGCACCGGATCGCGGTGCTGCTGTCCGGACTGGACGGCCGCGTCATCGGGGCCGGCACCAAGGAGGTCGCGGAGGACGCGTCCGCGGACGAACGGCTCGAGCGGGTGCGGGCGGCCGTCGCCGATCTGCTGCGCCGCGCCGGAGTCCCGCGGGACTCCCTGCGGGCGGTCGGGGTCGGCAGCCCCGGGATCGTGGAGGCGGACGGCACCGTCCGCCTCGGCACGGCGCTGCCCGGCTGGACCGGGCTGCCGCTCGGGGAGCGGCTGCGCCGCTCGTTCCGCTGCCCCGTGCAGGTGGAGAACGACGCCAACGCGGCGGCGGTCGCCGAGCACTGGAAGGGCGCCGCGCGGGACACCGGCGACATGGTGTTCGTGATGGCCGGGCTCAGTCCCGGCGCGGGCTCGCTGATCGGCGGGCGGCTGCACCGGGGCTTCGGCGGCGCGGCCGGCGAGATCGGCGCCCTGCACCTGCTGGGCCGCGAGGCCACGCCCGAGCGGCTGCTGTCGACCACGGGCGAGCCGCTGCACCCGCTGGACGAGCCTGCCGTCGCCGAGGTCTTCGCGATGGCCAGGCGGGGCGACGAGCGCGCGGTGGCCGCCGTGGAGCGGTTCCTGCAGCGGCTGGTCCACGACGTGGCGGCGCTGGTCCTGGCGATGGATCCGGAGCTGGTCGTCGTCGGCGGCTGGGCGGCCGGCCTCGACGGAGTCCTGGAGCCCCTGCGCCGGGAGCTGGAGCGTTACTGCCTGCGCCCGCCGAGGGTGGCGCAGTCCCTGCTCGGCGAGGCCGCGGTGGCGACGGGCGCCCTGCGCCTCGCGCTGGACCACGTCGAGGAGGAGCTCTTCGCCGTGGAGAAGACGGTCACGGCCCGCCGCTGACCGCTGACCCGCGGTCCCTCCGAGGCCGGCCGGGCCGGCGACGGCCCGGTCCCGGCCCGCGGGGCGGGGTCAGGAGGCGACGCGGGGTTCGTGGGTGATCTCGACGTTGCCCGAGTCGCCGAAGGTGAGGCGGCAGGTGTCGGCGCGGTAGGTGGCCACCGAGACGGCGGCCGTGCCCGCGGCGGTGAAGTAGCGGGTGGTGACGAGGAGGACCGGGGCGCCGGGCAGGCGGTCCAGTTCCTTGGCGTCGTCGGCGCGCGCGGAGCCGAGTTCCACCGAGCGGTCCTGGCCGTCGAGGACCAGCCGCTGCAGCTCGCGCAGGACGGCGCGGGCACGGGCCGGTCCGGACGGGGCCTCGATCGCGGGGAGTCCGGGCACCGAGGCGGCCGGAACGTAGAGCAGCTCGGCGGCGACGGCCTGGCCCTGCGTGACCCGGGTGCGGCGCACCGTGTGCACCGGCTGGTCGGCGGCGAAGTCCCCACCGGTGCCGAGGAGCTTGAGCACCGCGGCGGGCGGCAGGCTCTCGGCCGCGTCCACCGGCTCCCAGCCGTCGGCGCCGTCGCCGGGCCAGCTGTGCTGCGCGGTGCCGACGGCGACGCCCAGGCGCGGCGGGGCGACGGTGGTGCCGACGCCGCGGCGACGCTGCAGCCGGCCTTCGAGTTCCAGCTGCTCCAGCGCCTGACGCAGGGTCGCGCGGGCGACGCCGAAACGGGCGGCGAGTTCACGCTCGTTGGGCAGCACCTCACCGACGGCGAAGTCCTGGTCGAGCGCCTCGCTGAGGACGGTCTTGAGGTGCCAGTACTTCGGCTCCGGCGCCGTTTCGAGCTGCGTGGTCCCCACCCTGACTCCTCCTGCCGTCGCTGCACCCGCCGTGTGTTCCAGCGGCAGTTCCGCGCCTTTGTTTATTAAAGGTTCCTGCACTATCCCTGCGACGATAGGACGGTGCACCCCCTTGGTCAAGACCAATGCTCATCCCTTTGCCGGGCAGATCGGGCATACGTATCAAGCCGTTCACGGGATGTTCTCGTGTGCCCCGAAGGCTTGTAGTCAAGGGCTACCGGACGGTAATCATGGCGGTAGGCCTTACTGACAGCCTGTCTCGCACGCGTCCCACCGACGAGGAGCAGCAGATGACCGCCACGGTCTCCTTCACGTTCGATTCGCCGCTCGGCCCCCGCACCGCCACCGTCGCCTACGAGCGCAAGGGCTCCGGCGAACCGCTTCTCCTGCTGCACGGCATCGGCCACCACCTCCAGGCCTGGCAGCCGGTGACCGACATCCTGGCCGCCGAGCACGAGGTGATCGCCGTCGATCTGCCGGGCTTCGGCGCCTCGGAGCCGCTGCCGCCGGGGGTTCCGTACACCCTGGGGACCGTGGCCCCGGCGCTCGGGGCGCTCTGCGCGGCCCTCGGCGTCGAGCGCCCGCACGTCGCGGGCAACTCGCTCGGCGGGCTGCTCGCCCTCGAAATGGGCCGGAACAAGCTCGTCCGATCGGTCACCGCCCTGTCCCCCGCCGGGTTCTGGACGGAGGGCGAGCGCCGCTACGCCTTCGCCGCCCTCCTCGCGATGCGGGCCGGCGCCAAGGCCCTGCCCCTCCCCGCGGTGCGACGGCTCTCGCGCAACGCCGCCGGCCGCGCCGCGCTCACCGGCACCATCTACGCCCGCCCGGCCCGCCGTTCCCCCGAGGCCGTGGTCGCCGAGACGCTCGCCCTGCGCGATGCCACCGGCTTCGAGGAGACGCTGGCCGCCGGCGGTTCCGTACGGTTCACCGAGGACGTGCCCGGCCTGCCGGTCACCATCGCCTGGGGGACGCGCGACCGGCTGCTGCTGCGCCGCCAGGGAGTGCGCGCCAAGCACACCGTCCCCGACGCCCGGCTCGTCCGGCTCCCGGGCTGCGGCCACGTCCCGATGAACGACGATCCGGCGCTCGTCTCCCGGGTGATCCTGGACACGGCCCGCCGCGCGAGCCTCGTGACGGCCTGAGGGGCCGCCTGAGCGGCTGCCCGAGCAACTGCCTGAGCGACCGCCCCGACGGCCGTCCGAGCGGGAGTCCGAGGGGCTGTCCACAGCGCCTCACGACATGCCGTACGAAGTACCGGGCGACTGAACGGATGAGCGGCTGACGGCTGTTCATCCCAGGTTCGCGTGGGCGACGCGGCCGGGCCGGGGTGCGGCGGCACGCTGGTCCGACCCGTCCTCGCCGGCCCCTGGAGACGCACCGATGGCATCGATGCCGCACACCCGACGGACCCTCATCGGGGGTTCCCTCGCCCTGTCCTCCGCGCTGTTCGCCGCTCCGGCACTCGCCGCCCCCGCCTTCGCCCGCTCCGGCCGGCCGAAGGCGCTCTGGGGCGTCCAGTCCGGCGAGATCACCGCCCACTCGGCCACCGTCTGGACCCGTTCCGACCGCCTCGCGCGGATGTACGTCGAGACCTCCCCGAGCGAGGCGTTCCGCTACGCCGTACGCCGCCACCGCGGCCCGCTGCTCGGCCCGTCGAGCGACTTCACCGGGACCACCGTCCTGCGCGACCTCCCGCCCGGGCAGCAGATCCACTACCGCGTCGTCCTGGCGGACCCCGACGACCCCCGCCGCACCGCCGAGCCGGTCCACGGCACCTTCCGCACCACGCCCGTCTCCCGCCGCCACGACGTGCGCTTCCTCTGGTCCGGTGACCTGGCGGGCCAGGGCTGGGGCATCAACCCCGACCTCGGCGGCTACCGCGTCTTCGACGAGATGCGGCTGCGCAACCCCGACTTCTTCCTCTTCAGCGGGGACACGATCTACGCCGACGGGCCGATCAAGGAGTCCGTGCCCCTGCGCGACGGCAGCCTCTGGCGCAACGTGACCACCGAGGAGAAGGCGAAGGTCGCCGAGACGCTCGCCGAGTTCCGCGGGAACTTCCGCTACAACCTGCTCGATCGCAACCTCACCGCCTTCAACGCCCAGGTCCCCGTCCTCGCCCAGTGGGACGACCACGAGGTGCGCAACAACTGGTACCCGGGCCAGCTGATCGACGACCCCCGCTACACCGTCAAGGAGGCCGATACCCTCGCCGCCCGCGCCCGCCAGGCCTTCGGCGAGTACTTCCCCGTCACCGACCTGCGCGGCGGCCGCGCCGAGGGCCGGATGTACCGGGTGATGCGGTACGGCCCACTGCTCGACGTCTTCGTGCTCGACATGCGCACCTACCGCAACGCCAACTCCCCCGGCACCCAGACCGAGGACCCCATCGGCATCCTCGGCCCCGAGCAGCTGGCCTGGATCAAGCGCGAGCTCTCGCGCTCCCGCGCCACCTGGAAGGTCATCGCCGCCGACAT
Source organism: Streptomyces sp. NPDC001513 (assembly GCF_042894695.1). Lineage (NCBI taxonomy): Bacteria > Bacillati > Actinomycetota > Actinomycetes > Kitasatosporales > Streptomycetaceae > Streptomyces > Streptomyces sp. NPDC001513. The sequence continues at coordinate 42,051 of NZ_JBIAVU010000023.1, read as the reverse complement.
GCCGCTCGGCATCGTCGTCCCCGACGGGGCCGCGAACTTCGAGGCCGTCGCACAGGGCGACCCGGGCGCTCCGCTGGGCCGCGAGCTCCAGATCGCCGAACTCCTGCGCCACATCAAGCACCAGCGCATCACCGGCACCATCTGGCTCACGGCCGACGTGCACTACACCGCCGCGAACCACTACGCGCCCGAGCGGGCCGCCTTCAACGACTTCGCGCCGTTCTGGGAGTTCGTGTCCGGCCCGATCGGCGCCGGCGGCTTCCCGGCCGGGCGGCTCGACGCCACCTTCGGCCCGGAGACGGCGTACGTCCAGTCGGCTCCCTTCGCCAACATGTCGCCGTCGGAGAACCCTCCGTACTACGGCGAGGTCGACATCGACGGCGGCAGCGGGGAGCTCACGGTCCGGCTGCGCCGCCAGGGCGGCGGCGTCCTGTTCACCAGGACGCTCCAGCCCGGCCGCGTGGGCCAGTAGGACCGGACCCGCAGGCGCCCACGCGGGCTCCTGCGGTCGCTCCTGCCGCGGCTCCCGCGGTGGCTCCCGCGAGGGTTGACGCCCTCGTTTCCGGAAATGGCCCGGAAAACTGGATGAAATCGGCCAGATGGACACTTAACCAGTCGGTCACAGATCGTTCGTGATCACGCAACACCCCTGAGCCACAGTGGTGTGCATGACTGACCGTAGCCTCGCCTCCGCCCAGCGTCCCCACCGCCACCACTGGCGCCGCGACCTCGTCGAACTCGCCGCCCTGTTCTGCGCCGTCGCGGTCGCCGACGCCATCGCCAATCTCGTCGCGCACGGTCCGAGGGGCCCGATCCTGCTGGTCGCCTCGGCCGTCGCACTCCTGGTGACCGCGGCGTTCCACACCTGGTGGGCGCGCCGGCACAGCCATGCGCCGCCGCCACGGAGCACAGCGCCCGGTGATCCGACGCCGCCCCCGGCCGCGGCCTCCGGCCCGAGCGCGTCGGCGACCGCCACCACCAGCCTGTGGCGGATGCGCACGACCGTACGGGACGAGCCCGGCTCCCTGGCGGCCGTCTGCACCGCGCTCGCCCGCAGCGGCGTCGACATCCTGACCCTCCAGACGCACCCGCTCCCCGAGGGCGGCACGGTCGACGAGTTCCTGCTGCGCGCCCCGCAGCAGCTGGCCTCCGCCGAGCTCACCCGCGCCATCTCCGGGGCCGGCGGCCACAGCACCTGGATCGAACGCGCCGACGCCCACGACCTCGTCGACACCCCGACCCGCGTCCTGGGGCTGGCCACCCGCACCGCCCTCGACGCCGCCGAGCTCCCCCTCGCGCTGCGCCAGCTGCTCGGCCGCTGCACCATCCACTCGATCCCCGCGACCACCCTCTCCGGCCGCCCCAACGTCGGCGCGGACGCGCCCGTCGAAGGGGTCCTGGAGGCCACCGTCATGCGGCTGCGCGACCCCTCGGGCGGCGCGATCACCGTGGAGCGGCCCTACCTGCCCTTCACCCCGACCGAGTTCGCGAGGGCCCGCGCCCTGGTCGAGCTCGACGCCCGGCTCGGCCCCCGCGTCCCGCGCAGCCAGGACGTGCTGACCCTGCCCGAGGGCAACGAGATCACCGTGCGCCGCGCCGACGGATCCGACCAGGTGGCGGCCCGCGCCATGCACGACCGCTGCTCCGAGCGCACCCTCGGGCTGCGCTACCACGGCCCGGTCGCCGACGCCGACCGCTACCTCGGCCATCTGCTGAGCCCCCGCTTCGGCCGCACCCTCGCCGCCACCACGGCCTCCGGGAGGCTCGTCGCCCTCGGCCACCTGCTGTGGGACGGCGACGAGACCGAGGTCGCCCTGCTCATCGAGGACGACTGGCAGCGCCGCGGCATCGGCTCCGAACTGCTGCGCCGGCTCATCGCGATGGCCGTCGAGGCCGGCTGCGACAGCGTGTACGCCGTCACGCAGGCCGCCAACACCGGCATGGTCGCCGCCATGCGCGGCCTCGGCCTCCCCCTCGACTACCAGATCGAGGAGGGCACCCTGGTGATCACCGCCCGGCTCGACGCCACCCCGGTCGGCTCGCGCCTGCCCTACGAGCTCCCCCGCGAGCTCCCGTACGACCAGCAGGCCGCCGCGCGCCGCCGGTCCTGAGCGCCCGGCCCGGCTGCCTGCGGACCCGCCGCAGGCGCCGGGCCGGTCGATCTCCTCCCGCAGCTCCCGAAGGACCGGATCCGGTTCACCTCGGAGGGCCGGCGGCAATCGGTGATGACGGGAGCCCGTCTCACATACGAAGATGGCCGCATGTCAGAGATCCTCCAGAACGGCAGCGCACCTCAACTGCCCCGCCAGGTGGCCGACGCGTACGTCGATGCCCTCATCGCCCTCGACCCGATCACGGGCACCTATCTCGGTGTCGCCGCGAGCTCGACCAAGCTTCCGGACTTCTCGCCGGCGGGTCGCGCGGCCGTCGCCGGGCTGGCCCGCGACACGCTCGCCCGGCTCGACGCCGCCGAAACGCTGCCGGGTGCCGAGAGCGACGCCGAGCGACGCTGCGCCCGCCTGCTGCGCGAGCGCCTCAGCGCCGAGCTCGCGGTCCACGAGGCCGACGAGCACCTGAGTGCCGTCAGCAACATCCACGGTCCCGCGCACGAGGTCCGCGAGGTCTTCACCCTGACCCCCTCCGACACCGAGGAGGACTGGGCGGCGATCGCCGAGCGCCTGCGCGCCGTCCCGGCCGCCTTCGCCGGCTACCGCGAGAGCCTGGGGCTCGGCCTGGAGCGCGGCATGTACGGCGGCCCGCGCGCCACCACCACCATGATCGGCCAGCTCGGCGCGTGGGCCGGTGAGGCCGGTGAGGGTGGCGAAGGCGGCGAGGGCGGTGCCTTCTTCCAGGAGTTCGTCTCCGCCGGTCCCGACTCCCTGCGCTCCGAGCTGGACGCGGCCGCCGCCGGCGCCACCGCCGCCGTCGTCGAACTGCGCGACTGGATGCGCGCGGTGTACGCCCCGGCCGTCGAGGACAAGCCGGACACGGTGGGCCGCGAGCGCTACGCCCGCTGGTCGCGCTACTTCAACGGCACGGACCTGGACCTGGACGAGGCCTACGCCTACGGCTGGGCGGAGTACCACCGGCTGCTCGCCGAGATGAAGGCCGAGGCGGCCAATATCCTCCCGGGCGTCGGCCCCTGGGAGGCGCTGAAGCACCTGGACGAGCACGGTACCCACATCGAGGGCGTGGACGAGGTCCAGGCCTGGCTGCAGGGCCTGATGGACGAGGCCATCGAGAACCTCGACGGCACCCACTTCGAACTCGCCGAGCGCGTGCGCAAGGTGGAGTCCCGGATCGCCCCGCCGGGCGGCCCCGCGGCCCCGTACTACTCCTCCCCCTCGGAGGACTTCTCCCGCCCGGGCCGCACCTGGCTGCCCACGATGGGCCAGACCCGCTTCCCGGTCTACGACCTGGTCTCCACCTGGTACCACGAGGGCGTGCCGGGCCACCACCTGCAGCTCGCGCAGTGGACGCACGTGGCGGACCAGCTCTCCCGCTACCAGGCCACCGTGGGCTGGGTCAGCGCCAACTGCGAGGGCTGGGCCCTGTACGCGGAACGGCTGATGGACGAGCTGGGCTACCTCAAGGACGCCGAGCAGCGACTGGGTTACCTGGACTGCCAGATGATGCGCGCGGCGCGGGTCATCGTGGACATCGGCATGCACGTGGGGCTGCGGATCCCGGACGACTCGCCGTTCCACCCGGGCGAGAACTGGACGGTCGACCTGGCGCAGGAGTTCTTCGGCCTGCACAGCGGCCGGCCGGCGGACTTCATCGAGAGCGAGCTGACCCGCTACCTGTCCATGCCGGGGCAGGCGATCGGCTACAAGCTGGGCGAGCGCGCCTGGCTGCTGGGCCGGGAGAACGCGCGGGCCGCGCACGGCGCGTCCTTCGACCTGAAGGCCTGGCACATGGCGGCGCTGTCGCAGGGCTCGCTGGGGCTGGACGACCTGGTGGACGAGCTGTCGAAACTCTGACGGCGCGGCGGGTGCCGCCCGGCGCGAACGACCGACGGGCCGCTCGTCTCCCCCGGGGGACGAGCGGCCCGTCCGCGTTTGCCCCGTGGGCCGCGCCGGCCTCGTAAGGCGCTCACGTCAGCAGCCGCAGTCGTCCGAGTCGGTGGGCGCGGTCAGCGGGTCGGCCTCGGCGCGCTGCTGGTTGCCCTGCCAGGTCTCGACCTCGAAGCCCTCGCGGATCCAGTACTCGATGCCGCCGAGCATCTCCTTGACCTGGAAGCCGAGTTCGGCGAGGGCGAGGGCGGAGCGGGTGCCGCCGTTGCAGCCGGGGCCCCAGCAGTACGTCACCACCGGGACGTTCTTGTCCAGGAGCCGCTCGGCCTGCTCGGGGATGAGGGCCGTGGGCAGGTGGACGGCGCCGGGCACGTGGGCCTGGTCCCAGGACGGGGTCGAGCGCGAGTCGACGAGCTGGAAGCCGAGCTCGGCGCCCGTCTCGCGGTGGGCCTTGAAGGCACTCGCGACGTCCGAGACGTCCGCGTGGAAGGCCAGGCTGGCGGCGAAGTACGCGGCGGCCGCGGCCGGGGAGGCCGGGGGCACCCGCAGCACGGGGTTGGCGGTGGCGGGGGTGGTGGTGAGGGCGGTGGCGGTGTTCTTCGTCGTCGTCATGGCAAGAAATCTACGATTGGTTGATCACTCTCGGAAGTGGGTTTCCCCGGCCTTTTCCTTGTCCGGCCGGGGAATCCCCTGCTAGACCTGCACCATGACCGACTATTCCCCTGACGCCACCGACTGGCGCATCCTCGAAGCCCTCCAGCGGGACGGCCGCGCCAGTTTCACCGAGCTCGCCCGGTCCGTGTCCATGTCCGCGAGCGCGGTCACCGAACGGGTCCGCCGGCTGGAGGAGACCGGCATCATCACCGGCTACACGGCGGTGGTGGACCCGGAGAAGCTCGGCAAGACGATCCTCGCGCTGGTGCGGCTGCGCTATCCGCACGGCAACTACAAGCCGTTCCACGACTTCCTGGACGCCACCTCCGAGATCCTGGAGGCCCACCACGTCACGGGGGACGACTGCTTCGTGCTCAAGGTCGCGGCCCGCTCGATGGGGCACCTGGAGGAGGTCACGGGCCGGATCTCCGGCCTCGGTCCGGTCACGACGAGCATCGTCTACTCCTCGCCGCTGCCCCGGAGGCCCCTCAGTCCGTGAGCGCCGCCGTCCGGTGGCGCACCACGGAGCCGCCGCGCTGCTTGACGATCTCCAACTGGGCCTGGACCCGGGTGCGCAGGTCGGCGACGTGGCTGACGATGCCGACACTGCGGTCCCGCTCGCGCAGCGAGTCCAGTACGTCGAGCACCTCGTCCAGCGCCTGGTCGTCGAGGCTGCCGAAGCCCTCGTCGATGAAGAGGGTGTCGAGGCGCATGCCGCCCGCCTCGTCGGTGACCACGTCGGCGAGGCCCAGCGCGAGGGCGAGCGAGGCGAAGAAGGTCTCGCCGCCCGACAGGGTGGCGGTGTCCCGCTCGCTGCCGGTCCAGGCGTCGACCACGTGCAGTCCGAGGCCGGAGCGCCCGCGTCCGCTCGCCCGCGCGTCGGAGTGGACCAGGGTGTAGCGGCCGCCGGACATGCGCAGCAGCCGTACCGTCGCGGCGGCGGCCACCTGCTCCAGCCGGGCGGCCAGCACGTAGGCCTCCAGGCGCATCTTCCGCTCGTTGTCGGCGGAGGTGCCCGCGGTGAGTCCGGCCAGCCGGGCGACGCGGTCGTACGCCTCCCGCAGCGGGCCGAGCGCGCGCAGTTCCTGCTCGGCCTGCCGGGAGAGCCGGTCCAGCTCCGTGCAGCGCACCCGGGCCGCGTCGGCGGCCGACCCCGCCGTACGGAGCCTTGCCGCGGCCCCGGCCGCGTACGCCTCGGCCCGCTCCGGTTCGGCCGGGGGCTGTGCTGCCGCTTCGGCGGTGCCGGTTTCGGCGCGGCGGTCCGCGAGGAGGGCCTCCTCCGTCTGCCAGGCGTCCAGCCGGTGTTGGAGCGCGGTGCGTTCGTACTCGGGGAGCACCGCGTCGGCGGCGGCCTCGATCGTGTCGAAGCCGGCCTTGAAGGCGGCGTCGGCGAGCTGGTCGTCGGCCTCCTTCAGCCGGGTGGCGGTGCCCTCGGCGCGGCGCAGCGCCCCGGCGGCGGCCGAGACCATCCGGACCCGGTCCTCCAGGGTGCGGGCGCGGGCCGCGACGGTGGGCGCGCCGTCCCGTACGAGGGTCAGTTCGGCCTCCAGGGAGGCCTGTTCGCGGTCGAGGGCCTCGCGGCGGGAGGCCCGGGCGGCGGCCCGGGTCTCGGCGCCCTGTCGCTCGGCGCTGCGCGTGGCGTGCTCCCGTTCGGCGCGGGCGAGCTGTTCCCGGGCGGAGTGCAGTCCGGCGGCCGCGGCGTGGGCGGCGGCGTGCCGGGCGCTCAGGTCCGAGGTGAGGGCGAGGAGTTCGGCGGTGGTGGCGTCCCCGGCGGCGGCCGCGGCCTCGGCGCGGGCCTCCCGGGCGGCGGCGAGGCGGCGTTCGACGGCGGCCCGGGCCTGCTCGGCCCGCTCGAAGAGGCCGTGGGCGGCGTCCTCGGCGGCGCGGTCCACGTGGCCGGGGGCCGGGCGGGCCGGAGCCGGGTGTTCCGCCGACCCGCACACGGTGCAGGCCTCCCCCGCCACCAGGGCCTCGGCGAGTTCGGCGGCGATCCCGCGCAGCCGGGCCTCCTTGAGCTCCAGCCAGCGCTCCCGGGCGGCGGCCGACTCCTCGCGCAGGGTGAGCAGTTCGGCTTCGGCCCGCTCCGCGTCCGCAGCGAACTCGTCCCTGCGGCGGGCGGAGTTGAGGTGCATCCGGGCGGGTTCCAGCCGGCCCGCGAGCTGTTCGGCCAGGGTGGCGGCCTGCTGGGCGGCGTCCACGCGCTCCTGCAGGGCGGTCCGGGTCGTCTCCCAGCGCTCCAGCCACTCGGCGGACTCCTGGTGCTGTTCCTCGGCGGCCCGGGACTCCCGTTCCAGGTCGGCCCGTTCGCGGCCGATCTCGGAGCTGCGCTGTTCGGCCCGGTGGGCGGCGCCGAGCGCGCCGAGGTCCTCGCGCAGCCGCTGTTCCACGGCGGCGAGCTGTTCGGTGCCCGCCTCCTTCAGCTGCTGCGGGAGGTCGGCGCGGGTGGCCGCCTCCGCGTGCGCGGCGGCGAGGTGGGCGGCGGAGGCGGCGCCGCGCAGTTCCAGGGCGGGGGCGACGAGGGCGCCGCGCCGGGCCCGGTCCAGCAGGCCGCGCACCCGCTCCCGCTCGGGCTCCGCCCCGGCGAGCACGGCGGCCCGGCGGACGGTCTCCGTGTGCCGGCGCTGGAGCCGGTCGAGCTCGCGCGCGTCCTCGGCGGCCCGCCGGGCGGCGTGGTGGCGGCTCTCGACGGCGGCGAGCGCGTACTCGGCGACGTCCAGCCGTTCCCGGGCCGAGCACCGGGCGACGGCTGCCCAGGCACGGACCGCGGTGGCGAGCCCGGGGTCCCCCGGCTGGTGTCCGGGCAGCGGCCAGGCCCGCAGGTCGGCGCTGTCCCCGGCGGCTTGGGCGAGCCGCTGCGCGGTGTGCAGCACCTTCTCGTCGCCGGCCCGGACCCTGGCCTCGGCGGCCCGGCGGCGCTCCCCGAGCAGGGTTTCGACGGCGGCGAAGCGGCGGGTGTCGAAGAGGCGGCCGAGGAGCCGGCCGCGGGCGGCCTCGTCGGCCCGCAGGAACTTCGCGAACTCCCCCTGCGGCAGGAGGACGACCTGGCAGAACTGCTCTCGGCTCATGCCGAGCAGCTGCTCGATCTCCTCGCCGATCTCCTGGTGGGAGCGGCTGAGCGGTTCCCAGCCCTCGCCGGTGTGCTCGCGCAGCCGGCTCTGGGCCTTGTCCTTGGTGGTGCCGGTGCCGCGCTTCTTGGGGCGGTCCTGTTCGGGGCGCCGGGTGATCTCCAGCCGGCGGCCGCCCGCGGTGAGTTCGAGGCTGACCTCGGTGGGGGTTCCGGCGGACGCGTGGTCGCTGCGCAGGCTGGTGCCGGGGGCCTGGCGGGGGCCGGGCACGGAGCCGTAGAGCGCGTAGCAGACGGCGTCGAGCACGGAGGTCTTGCCCGCTCCGGTGGGCCCGTGCAGCAGGAAGATCCCGGCGCCGGACAGGGCGTCGAAGTCGATCTCCTGGGGCTCGGCGAAGGGCCCGAAGGCGGTGACGGCCAGCCGGTGCAGCCTCATCGGTGGGTCTCCTGACGGCTGTCGTCGGCCCGTACGTCGTCGAAGGCGCCCTGGAGGACGGCCCGTTCGGCCTCGTCCGCCCGGCCGCCGCCGCGCACGTGGGCGACGAAGTCCTCGGCGATCTCCTGGTCGCTGCGGCCCCGCAGCCGCTGCGCGTAGGAGGAGCCGGACTCCTCCTCGCGGCCCTCGGGGTCGAAGGCGAGGCTCAGGGTGTGCGGGAAGCGGGCGGCGAGCCGGGCCATGGGGTCGTCGGGGCGTACCGGGTCGGTGAGGGTGGCCTCGACCCAGGCGTCCTCGTGGACCGCGTGCGCCTGGTCCGCGAGCAGGTCGTCGAGGCGTCCGCGCAGCCGCGCGAGGGCGCGCGGTACGGGGGCGTCGATGCGCTCGGCGCCGCCGATCTCCCCGTCCACGCCCAGTTCGATCAGCCACATGGTCTTGCGGTGGTGGACTTCGGAGAAGGAGTAGGCGAGCGGGGAACCGGAGTAGCGGACCCGTTCGTTGATGGTCTGGCAGCCGTGGAGGTGGCCGAGGGCGGCGTAGTCCACCCCCTCGAAGACGGAGGCGGGCACGGCCTCGACCCCGCCGACGGTGATGTCGCGCTCGCTGTCGCTGGACTGCCCGCCGGTGACGAAGGCGTGTGCAAGGACGATGGAGCGGGTGCCGGGGGCGCGGGCGGCCAGGTCGGCCCGGATCCGGTCCATGGCCGCGCCCAGTACCGCCTCGTGGCTGACCTTGTCCGCGCCGAACTGGTCCTTCACCAGGGCCGGTTCCAGGTAGGGCAGCCCGTAGAGCGCCACCTCGCCGTGTACGTCGGCCAGTACGACCGGGTCGGCGCAGCCGGCCGGGTCGGTGCGCAGGTGGATCCCGGCCCGGTCGATCAGTCCGGCGCCGACGCCGAGCCGGCGCGCGGAGTCGTGGTTGCCGGAGATCATCACGGTGGGCACGCCGAGGTCGGCGAGCCGGTGCAGGGTCCGGTCGAACAGCTCGACGGCGGGCAGTGGGGGCACGGCCCGGTCGTAGACGTCACCGGCGACGAGGACGGCGTCGACCTCGCGCTCGCGGACGGTCTCGACGAGGTGATCGACGAAGGCGGCCTGGGCGCCGAGCAGGTTCACCCGGTGGAAGGCCCGGCCGAGGTGCCAGTCCGAGGTGTGCAGGAACTTCACTCGCCGGCCCCGCCGCGCATGCCGTCTCCCCCTGGTCGTCTCCCGCTCGCTGAACCCCTCTACGCTAACCCGTCCCCGGGGGCGCTCAGGGCGCGTACGTCTCTCCGCCGAGGGTGAGACCGGCGGTGCCCGCCGTGCTGTCGGCGAGCCAGGACTCGAAGGCGGGCAGATCGGCCTCGGGGAGGGCGACCTCGATCTCCACCGCGGAGCCGTAGCGCAGGTCCACCACGGTGCGGCCGGTGGCGCGCAGGTCGTTCTGGGTCTTGCCGGCCCGCTGGTGGTCGACGGTGACGGTGGCCAGGCGGTAGCGGCGCCGGGTGACGGTGCCGAGCTCGTCGAGCGCCTCGCCGACGACTCCGCCGTAGGCCCTGATCAGGCCGCCGGCGCCGAGTTTCACTCCGCCGTAGTAGCGGGTGACCACGGCGACGGCGTAGCGGATGTCGCGGCGCATGAGCATCTGGAGCATCGGGACCCCGGCGGTGCCGCCGGGCTCTCCGTCGTCGCTGGCCTTCTGGACGGAGGCGTCGGCGCCGATCACGTAGGCGAAGCAGTTGTGCGTGGCGGTGGGGTGCTGCTTGCGGATGCGGGCGACGAACTCCTGCGCCTCCTGCTCGGTCGCGGCGGGCGCGAGCGAGCACAGGAACCGCGAGCGGTTGATCTCGGACTCGTGCACGCCCTCGCGGGCCACCGTCGCGTACTGGTCTGCCTTCACCGCTCCACCCTACGGGGAATCGGACATGTGTCCTTTCGGTTGATCAGGCCGAACGGCAATGGCAGCAGACTCGAACGACGGACGAGAACCACAGGAGGCGGCGCCCGTGTACGGCGACCCGGCAACCATCCGCAAGATCCTCACCGAGCTCGGCGACACCTGGGCCGTGGTGGGCCTCTCGAACAACCAGGACCGGGCGGCCTACGGGGTGGCGCGCGTGCTCCAGCGGTTCGGCAAGCGCGTGATCCCCGTACACCCCAAGGCCGAGACGGTGCACGGCGAGCGCGGGTACGCCTCGCTGGCGGAGATCCCGTTCAAGGTGGACGTGGTGGACGTCTTCGTGAACAGCGAGCTGGCCGGGCCGGTGGCCGACCAGGCGGCCGCCGTCGGCGCCGAGGCCGTGTGGTTCCAGCTCGGCGTGATCGACGAGGCCGCCTTCGAGCGCACGCGCGCGGCCGGGCTGAGCATGGTCATGGACCGCTGCCCGGCGATCGAGATCCCGGCGCTCTAGGCTCCCGAGGAACGGACGGGCGGGATGGAGACGGCCATCGTCATCTCCATCGGCCCGGGCCCCTCGTTGCGGTAGGCGTGCGGCAGGTTCGCCTCGAAGGAGACGGCCCCGCCCGCGGGGACCGCGTACCGCTCGCCGTCCACCTCGAGCGTCAGCTCCCCCTCCGTGACGTGCAGCATCTCGAAGGTGCCGGCCGGGTGCGGGTCAGAGGCGGTGCCGTCGCCGGGCTCCAGCCGGTAGGTCCACATCTCCACCGGACCGCGCCGGTCGTCGCCGAGCAGCATGCTCGCATCGCTGCCCGCCCGGGACGACCACATCCGCACCCCCTGTCCGGGCAGCACCACGCGCACCTGGGGGGTGTGGTCGTGGTCGAGCAGTGTGGTGATGCTGACGCCGAGGGCGTCGGCCAGCTTGACCGTGGTCCCGACGCTGGGATTCGTACGGGCCTGCTCGATCTGGATGATCATCCCGCGGCTCACTCCCGAGCGGGCCGCCAGCCCCTCCAGGGTGAAGCCGCGCTCCGCGCGCCACCGCTTGAGGTTGCGGGCGAGCGCCTGGGTGAGCTCTTCGAGATCGGACACGGACTCCCCACTCCATTTCGTCCAAGATATTGGATGACGCAGTCCAGTAGACTGAACTATCGTGCTGTGTATTCGATGCTGCACTCCACCGTTCACTGCACTGTACTGCGAGGCCCCCCATGACCGCCCTCTTCGCCCTGGCCACAGCCGTGCTGTGGGGCCTCGCCGACTTCGGCGGCGGGCTGTTGACCCGCCGGATACCGGCGCTCACGGTGGTCGTCGTCTCGCAGATCGTCGCCGTCCTCGTGCTCGGCGCGGTGGTCCTCGGCACCGGCGCCTGGCGGGAGGCCGGACCACAGCTGTGGTTCGCGGTCGGCGCCGGCCTGGTCGGGCCGGTGGCGATGCTCAGCTTCTACAAGGCGCTCGCCCTCGGCCCGATGGGCGTGGTCTCCCCGCTGGGCTCCCTCGGTGTGGTCGTGCCCGTCACCGCGGGTCTGGTCCTGGGCGAGCGGCCCGGCCTCGGCCAGTTCGCGGGCATCGCGGTGGCCGTCGTCGGCATCGTCCTCGCGGGCGGCCCGGAGCTGCGCGGCGCGCCCGTCCAGCGGCAGGCCGTCGTCCTCACCCTGGTCGCGGCCTTCGGGTTCGGCGCGGTGATGGCCCTGATCGCGGAGGCGTCCACCACCCTCACCGGGCTGTTCCTCGCCCTGTTCGTCCAGCGGGTCACCAACGTCACCGTGGGCGGCGCCGCCCTGTGGGCACAGTCCCGGCGCGGTGTCCCGGCCCTGCCGGCGGGCACCGGTCCGCGGATCCTGTGGGGGATGCTGCCCGCCCTGGCCTTCGTCGGCCTCGCGGACGTCGCGGCGAACGGCACGTACTCCCTCGCCGCCCAGAGCGGCCCGGTCACGCTGGCCGCCGTACTGTCCTCGCTCTACCCGGTGGTCACCGCGCTCGCCGCCTTCGCCGTGCTCAAGGAACGGCTGCGCGGCATCCAGGCGGCGGGCGCCGGCCTGGCCTTGGCGGGAACGGTTCTCCTGGCCGCGGCCTGACCGGCCCCGGACACCCCTAGGCCGGCTCTTAGAGACGACCTAGGCCGGCTCGACCTGCGCCTGCTCCGCCTCGGCCAGCCGGGCCAGCCCGCGCAGCTGCTCCGGGGTCATCCCGTCCGGGATCGGCACCGGCGCCGGCGTGCGCAGCGGCGGCTGCCAGCCCGTCTCCGGCTCCCAGCGCCGTACGATCCGTGCCGGCGCCCCCGCCACCACGGCGTGGTCCGGCACCTCGCCCCGTACGACGGACCCCGCGGCCACCACGACGTTGCGGCCCAGCCGCGCGCCCGGCAGGATCACCGCGCCGGTGCCGAGCCAGCACCCCGGACCGATCTCCACCGGCGCGCTGCGCGGCCACTGCCGACCGACGGGCTCGTGCGGATCGTCGTAGCTGTGGTTCGTGGACGTGATGTAGACCCCGGGACCGCAGAAGGTGTTCGACTCGATGGTGATCCGGGCGTCGGCGATGACATGGCTGCCCCGGCCGATGACGACCCCGTCGCCGAGCACCAGCATCGGCTCCGCGCCCAGGTCGAGGTCCGGCATCATCCCGGCGGTGAGGGTGACCTGCTCGCCGATGATGCAGTGCCCGCCGAGCCGGATCCAGGGCTCGCCGAAGATCGTGCCCTGCGGGAAGGCCAGCCGGGTGCCGTCGCCGATCGCCCCGAACCGCAGGGGCCCGGGGGTCTGCGCGGTGACCGCGCCGGCGCGCTGCATCCAGCGCCAGCCGGTGTGGACCGCGCGGCTCGCCAGCCGGCGGCGCAGGGCCGTCAGAGATGAGAACGTGTTCTGCTTTTTCGGCACCCGGCCACGGTAATGCGCCGGGCGGCAGTCGTCCGGACCACCATCCTGTGATCTTCACCCCATCGCCGGAACGCCGGGCCTCGTGCCCTACGGTGCTGTTGGCGCGGCACCCGGACGACCGACAGACGGCAGAGGAAGAGAACATGACGCACCAGGCGGCCCAGGCACTCGTGGCGGGTGTCGGCGGCAAGAACCCGGACATCGACCCGACGGCCTTCACCGCGCCCACCTCGGTCGTGGTCGGCGATGTCACCCTCGCCGCCGGCGCGAGCATCTGGTACTCGGCGGTGCTGCGCGCCGACTGCGGCCCGATCACGCTCGGCGCCGACAGCAACGTGCAGGACAACTGCACGGTCCACGTGGACCCGGGCTTCCCCGTCTCGATCGGCGAGCGGGTCTCCATCGGCCACAACGCCGTCGTGCACGGCTGCACCGTCGAGGACGACTGCCTGATCGGCATGGGCGCGACCGTGCTGAACGGCGCGGTCATCGGCGCCGGTTCGCTGGTCGCCGCGCAGGCACTGGTCCCGCAGGGCATGGTCGTACCGCCCGGCTCGCTCGTGGCGGGCGTCCCCGCCAAGGTGCGCCGCGAGCTGTCCGAGGAGGAGCGCGAGCACATCCGGATCAACGCCCTCATGTACGTGGAGCTGGCCAAGCAGCACCGCGCCTCGGTCACCCCGGAGGGCTAACGGGCGGCCTCCCACACGACCCGGAGTGCGGCCAGGACGGCCATGTACTCCGGGTCGCGGTCGCGCCGGCCGTATTTCACGCCGCCGTCCGCGTTGCGCCTGCGGCCCGCCATCGCGCCGAGCACGGTCTCCTTGGTGACCGCGGCGCCGCGCGCGAGCAGCTGCTCGACCATCGCGGGGTATCCGCAGGCGGCCGCCCAGTCGAGGGCGGTACTGCCCTTCATCCGCCCCTCGATGTCGGCCCCCCGCTCCAGCAGCAGGTCCACGGTGTCCGGGTACCCGCCCTCCACGGTGGTGGCCGCGAGGACCAGCGGCACGTGCTCGAGCTTCCCCTCCGGACCGTTCGGGTCGACGCCCGCGTCGAGGAGGGCCCGTACGACCTCCGTGTGCCCGTTCATCGCCGCCAGCGACAGGTGCCCCGACTCGTAGTACGGTCCGGCGACGCGCCGGGGGTCGGCGCCCGCGGCGAGGAGCAGCCGCACGATGTCCGCGTGCCCCGCGCACGCCGCCAGGTCCAGCGCCCTGCGGCCGCCCTGGACCCAGTCGTCGACCTCGGCTCCCTCGGCCAGCAGGCGCCGTACCAGGTCCGTTTCCCCGGCCTCGGCGGCGCGTCCGAGCCCGTTCGCCAGCGAGTGGTAGTGGTCTTCCCGGCCCTCGTTCGACCAGTCCGGCTCCGGCCGCTGCGCCGCCGTCACTCGCCGACCGTCGCCCGCGCCTCCGACTGCGCCGGGATCTCGACCCCGGCCGCGCCCGCCTCGGCGGCCGCCTTCTTCATCCGGCTGCGCACCACCAGGGTCACCACGAGGCCGAACACCACGGCGAGGGCGAGGGCCAGCCAGGAGAACCGCTTCAGCCACGGCTCCGCGACGATGCCGACCGTGTAGATGACGGCGGTGGTGCCGCCCGCCCAGAGGATCCCGCCGAGGACGTTGGCGACGAGGAACCGCCAGTACGGCATGTGCAGCACGCCCGCCAGCGGCCCCGCGAAGATCCGCAGCAGCGCCACGAACCGCCCGAAGAAGACGGCCCACATGCCCCACTTCTCGAAGGAGCGTTCCGCCAGCGCCACCTGCTGCGGCCCGAAGTGCTTGGGGAAGCGCCGTCCCAGCTTCTCCAGCAGCGGCTTGCCGCCCCGGCGGCCGATCGCGTAGCCGATCGAGTCACCCACGATCGCCCCGGTGATCGCGCAGAGCCCCAGGATCACGGGGTCGATCTCGCCGTGCTGTGAGGCCAGCAGCGCCGAGCTGACCAGGATGATCTCGCCCGGCAGCGGGATGCCGAGGCTCTCCAGCCCGATGACCAGACCCACCAGGAGATAGATGCTGACCGCCGGAATCGTCTCCAGCCATTCCTGGATGTGCACCGGTACGTCCTCCCGTGTCGTCCCGGCGCGCCCCCTGTGACACGCCGAACGGGCAGCCTATCGGCTCCCCACCACCACCTTTGACTTCAGCGGCAGCTCGCGTGAGGAACGGCCCGCGAACACCTCTCGGCGGCCGGAACCCAGCACCCAGGCGTGCTGCTCCGGGTCCCAGGACGACAGTGACCGGGCGTCGACGTCGACGGTGACCCGCTGCGCCTCGCCGGGTGCCAGGGTGAGCCGCCGGTAGCCGGCCAGTGCGCGCACCGGCTGGTCGAGCTGGAGCTCCGGGGACGGGCCGACGTACACCTGGGCCACCTCGGTGCCCTTGCGGCGGCCGGTGTTGCGGACGGTGAACTCCGCGCGCACCCCGCCGCGCTCCGGCCGGACCGTGAGCTTCTCGTAGTGCCAGGTCGTGTACGAGAGCCCGTGCCCGAAGGGGAACAGCGGCGCGACCTGCCGGGCGTCGTACCAGCGGTGGCCGACGTGGACGCCCTCGGCGTACTCCTGCCGGCCGCCCACGCCCGGGTAGCGCAGCGGGTCGCCGCCGACCGGCGTCGCCCGTTCGTCGGCCGGGAAGGTCTGGGTGAGGCGGCCGCCCGGGTCCACGTCGCCGAAGAGGACGTCGGCGGTGGCGCCCGCGCCCTCCTGGCCCGGGTAGTACATCTGGAGGACCGCCCCGGTGCGGGCGAGCCACGGCATGGTCGTGGCAGAGGAGGTGTTGAGCACCACGGTCGTACGGGGGTTCGCGGCGGCCACCGCCTCGATCAGCCGCTCCTGCCCGCCCGGGAGGGCCAGGGAGGTCCGGTCCCGGCCTTCGGTGGCGTCCTCGTAGGCGAACAGGACCACGCTGCGGGCCGACTTCGCGGTCCGCACGGCCTCGGCGAGGTCCTCGGCCCGGATCGCCCCGGTGGTGTGCCGGAGCCGGAAGCGCTGGCCCGCGTCCCCGCCCCGGGCGGTCACGCTGAGCCGGTGAGGGCCCGCCTTGAGGGCGAGGGTGCGGCGGCGGACGGCCATCCCGTCGGGTGCGGAGCCGAGCAGTCCGCCGGCGAAGTGCTCGGCCATGCCCTGCCGGACGGGGAACAGCTCCTCGCCGTCGAGGCGCACGAGGGGCCGCTGCCCGGTGTAGTGGACGATCAGGGTCCACTCGTCGTCCGCCGCCAGCCGGAACTCGCCCGCGTGGCTCCACTCCCGCCCTGCGGCCACCCGCTGGTCGTCCAGGCCGGCGGCCGGGGTCAGCAGACTCGCGGGGAGCGGCCGTCCGTACAGGTCCTCGCCGACGGCGTGGCGCACGGTGGAGCCGTTCCCGGCCCGCTGGCGGAGGGCGGTGAGCGGGGCGGCCGCCCCGTCGGGAACCACGTGGGCGCTGCCACCGCCGCCGACGAACGGCACCTGGGCGGTGGGGCCGATCACCGCGATCGAGCGCGCGGCGGCCCCGGTCAGGGGCAGGGTGCCGGCCTCGTTGCGCAGCAGCACGGCTCCGGCGGTGGCCACCTTTCGGGCGACCCGGGCCCCGGCGGCGGCGTTGCGCGCGGGCCGGGCGGCGGGGCGGGCGGCCAGCAGCCCGAAGCGGTCCATGATGGTCAGGATCCGGTGGACGGCGAGGTCGACGGAGGTCTCGGTCACGGAGCCGCCGCGCACCGCCTCGCGCAGCGGCCCGCCGAAGTGGGTGCCGCCGGGCAGCTCCATGTCGAGGCCGGCGCCGATGGCGGCGACGGTGCTGTGGGTGGCGTTCCAGTCGGACATCACCCAGCCGTCGAACCCCCAGCTCCCGCGCAGCAGTTCGTCGAGCAGCGGCTTGTTCTCGCAGGCGTGGACGCCGTTGACCCGGTTGTACGCGCCCATCACGGCGCCCGCGCCGGCCGCCACGGCGGCCTCGAAGCCCCGTAGCTCGGTCTCGTGCAGGGTCTGCTCGGAGGCGATCACGTCGACGGTGTCGCGGCCGTGTTCCTGGTTGTTGAGGGCGAAGTGCTTGACGGTGGCGATGAGCCCTTCGTCCTGGACGCCGCGGACCACCTCCGCGACCAGGTCCGCCGTCAGCCGCGGGTCCTCGGCGAAGGTCTCGAAGTTCCGGCCCGCGTACGGGGTCCGGATGAGGTTGGCCATCGGCGCCAGCAGGACGTCCTGGCCGAGCGCGCGGCCCTCACGGCCGAGGACCCGCCCGTACTCGCGGGCCAGCGCCGGGTCGAAGGCGGAGGCGAGCAGGACCGGCGCGGGCAGCGCCGTCGCGGGCTTGGCGACGTGTACGCCGGCGGGCCCGTCGGCGAGGCGCAGCGCCGGGATGCCCAGGCGCGGTACGCCGGGCACGTAGCCGGCCTGGCCGAGGGAGGCCGGGTCCCGGGCGCCGTGCAGCAGGGCGGTCTTCTCGTCGAGGGTGAGCCGCTCCAGCAGGGCTTCGATGCGGGCGGCGCCCGAGCCCGCAGGCCCGGCGGCGGGCCCTGCCGGAGCCCCCGCCGCGGGCCCGGTCGTGCGGGGTACCGCACCCGGCGGCACGGTGGGCGCGCAGGCCCCCGTTCCGAGGGCCGCGCCCACCCCGCCCGCCGCTGCGAGCAGCCGCATCGCCGAACGTCTGGACACGGCCTCGCTCATCGGCGCTCCCTGCGGCGGGTTCGGCGGGAGCGGCCCGCGCCGGACCGCTCCCCCGCCCACTGTGCGCCGCGCGTGCGCGGACCCCGCCGAGACGCGCCACCGGGGACGTTCAGGTTCAGCCCTCCGGCAGCGGCGGCAGGGTGTCGGCGGTCCGCCGCGGCTCGTCCGGCCGCTGGATCCGCGCCTCGGTGCGGTGCCCGCGCGCGATGTAGTCGCGTACGACGGCCTCCACCGCGTCCTGCGGCGAGCCGACCCCGGCGAGCACCATCACCTCCACCACGAGCTCGGCATCGAGGCTGATGTTGACCTTGGCCACGGGCGCTCCCTCCATCGTCGTCCGACGGACTCTAGCCCTCGCACGTCCGTGGATCGCGTGGTTCCGCCGCTTCGTGGAGCCGACTCGCCACGGGGGCGCGGGCACGGGAGCGCGGGCATGCGAAGGCCCCCGCTCGGCAGAGGCGGGGGCCTTCGCTGCGGCGCCGGGAACCTATGCGTTGGGGCGCAGGGTCCAGACGACGGTCATCTCGCCGGTCACGGCCTCGTCCTCGCGCTGGATGGCGATGGTGACCGGGAACTCGGGGCGGCCGCCCGCGTCGAGTTCGGCGATGACCTCCGCGGCCGGGCGGCCGAGGGTGGCGGTGGCGGTCACGACGCCCTTGGCGAGCTTCTTGTAGCCGATCTCGGCCTTCACGGCGAGCGGCACGGCGCGCGAGAGCTGGTCGCCGAAGGCGGCCAGGACGATCGCACCGCTCGCGGACTCGGCGAGGGTGAACATGGCGCCGGCGTGCGGGCCGCCGACGTGGTTGTGGTAGTCCGGCTGGTCCGGGAGCCGGACGACCGCACGCTCGGGGGTGGTCTCCAGGAACTGGAGGTTCAGGGTGCGGGCCATCGGCACGGTCGCGGCGAGCAGTTCGCCCACGTTCATCTGATCTGCGCTCATGGAACACGATGTTACCCGCGAGTAGATGCCCTTGGCCAGAGCTCGCACGGGGGCGGCCGTGGCTCCCGTGGTCCGCTCCCACTATCGTTACCGGCCATGTGGCCAGGACAGCAGCAGCCCCCCGGGGGCGAACAGAACCCTCAGGACGCGCACCAGAACCCGTATCAGCAGCAGTCGGGGCAGCCGAACCCGTACCAGCAGCAGGCCGGTTACGGATACCCGCAGCAGCCGGGGTACCAGCCGCCCGCGGGCGTTCCCGGCCAGCAGTGGGGTGCGCCCCAGCAACCTCAGCAGCCCCAGGGCGGCGGCGGGAGCCCGTACTCGACCAAGACCGTGGCCATCGTCGCGGCGACCGCCGTCTTCGTGGCCGCCGCCGCGACCGGCGCGTACGTCCTGACCCGGGACGACGACAAGAAGACCGAGGCCAACGACAAGCCGCCGGCGACCAGCTCCCCGACGGCCTCCGAGACACCCGCCCCGGCCGGCAGCAGCCCCAACCCGCGGGCCGGCGGCAACCTCCAGCCCGTCATCCCGGGCTGGAAGGTCGTCGTCAACACCAAGTACAACGTCGCCTACGACGTGCCCCCCGAGTGGAACGTCAACGACTCCGGGGTGTCCCTCTCCATCCACGACGAGGCCGACGGCAAGCCGGCCATCACGATGTCCGGGACCGCCACCCTCAAGAACGAGTGGTGCACGGTCGACAAGAACGCGGACGGCACCATGGAGAAGTACTCGCTCGCGGACACCGGCGTGAAGGGCGCCCAGGGCGCCAAGGACACCGCCCAGGTGGCGACCGACAACACCGGCACCTGGGTGTGGGCGGCCTACGCCCAGAAGGAGCCCAAGGGAACGGTGAAGGTCACCGACCCCAAGGAGTACACGACCGCCTCCGGCCTCAAGGGCCACACGGCGGTCGCGACCGCGCCGGGCGTGAAGAAGGAGAACAAGTGCTCCTCGGACGGCAAGGCCGTCGGCTTCGCCTTCAAGAACGCCGTCGGTGACTTCGCCAGCTTCGTGATCGTCGGCGCGGCCGGCGTGAAGGACGAGGTCCCGACCGACGTCTCCGACAAGATGCTCAGCTCGATCCGGCTCTCCACCGGCTGATCTCCGCCTCCGCCGCCCCGGTCCGGGAATCCGTTTGGATTCTCGGCCCGGGGCGGGGATAGTCCGGGGGTGAGTTCTCCCCCCGCCGCAGCGCCCCGTACCCCCGCACGCCGTCGCCGGCCCGACTGGGCGGGCCGCAACTACACCCTGCTCACGGGTGCCGCGGTCGTCACGAACCTCGGCAGCCACGGAGCGCTCATCGCGGCCACCTTCGCGGTGATGGAGGCCGGCGGGTCCAGCGGCGACATCGGACTGGTCGCGGCCGCCCGTACGCTGCCGCTCGTCCTCTTCCTGCTCATCGGCGGCGCCATCGCCGACCGGTTGCCGCGCCACCGCGTGATGGTCGCGGCCAACGCCCTGAACTTCCTCTCGCAGGGCGCCTTCGCGCTGCTCGTCCTCACCGGCGACCCCCAGCTCTGGCAGATGATGCTGCTGACCGCCCTGTGCGGCACCGGCACGGCCTTCTTCAATCCCGCGGCCGAGGGCATGCTGCTGTCCACGGTCTCCGGCGAGCACTCCAACCGGGCCTTCGCGCTGTTCCGCATGGCGATGAACGGCGCGGGCATCGGCGGCGCCGCCCTCGGCGGGGCGATGATCGCCGTGCTCGGCCCGGGCTGGGTCCTGGCCGTGGACGCGGTCGCCTTCGCCGTCGCGGGCCTGCTGCGCGCGTTCCTCGACGTGAGCCACGTCCCCGACCGGGCCCCCGGCGGCGGCCTGCTGGCCGACCTGCGCGAGGGGTGGGTGGAGGTCCGGACCCGCCCCTGGCTGTGGAGCATCGTGCTCCAGTTCTCCGTGGTCGTCGCCGTCGTGGGCGCCGCGGAGGCGGTCTACGGTCCGCTGGTCGCCCGGGACCGGCTGGGCGGGGCGGCGCCCTGGGGCGTGGCCCTGGCCTTCTTCGGGCTCGGCACCATCGCCGGGGCCGTGCTGATGATGGCGTGGAAACCGCGCCGGCTGCTGCTGATCGGCACGCTGTGCGTGTTCCCGCTGGCCCTGCCGTCGGCGGGCCTCGCCGTGCCGCTGCCCGTGTGGGGGCTGTGCGCGGTGATGTTCGTCAGCGGAGCCGCGATCGAGGTCTTCGGCGTGAACTGGATGACCACGATGCACCAGGAGATCCCGGAGGAGAAGTTCTCCCGGGTCTCCGCCTACGACTGGTTCGGCTCGGTGTCGATGCTCCCCCTGGCCACCGCCCTGGCCGGCCCGGCGGAGACGGCCTTCGGCCGCACCGAGGCCCTGTGGGGCTGCGCGTCCCTGGTCGTCCTGGCCACGGCGCTGGTCCTCCTGATCCCGGACGTCCGCCACATGACCCGCAAAACCAAACCGACCACCTTCACGAAGCACCCCGCCCCACCTTCCAGCCCGGCCCCAGACTCCAGCCCGGCCGCCCCCTCCAGCCCCGCCGGCGTTTGAGGCGCGGGGCGCGGGGCGGAGCCCCGGCGCGGCGGCGAGCCGGCTACCCCACCGTGAACGCACCCTCCGGCGGAGCCGGCGACGGCCCCGCGTCCGCGTCGGCCACCGGCACCGCCCCCTTCCTGAACCGCACCAGCCCGTCCCCGTACTCCACCCTCGCCGGAAACACGTCCCCCGCGCACCGCCGGGCCAGCGCGGCCACCGGAAGCCCCGCGTCGGAGGCGAGCAGCACCGCGTTCCCGAACCGCCTCCCCCGCAGCACCCCCGGCTCCGCGATCAGCGCCAGCTCCCCGAACGCCTCCGCGAAGTTGGCCAGCTGCGCCCGCAGGAAGTCGAACGGCGCCCCGTCCGCCAGGTTCGCCGCGTACAGCCCGCCGGGCCGCAGCACCCGCGCCGCCGCCCGCGCGTACTCCACCGACGTCAGCTGCGCCGGCACCCGCGAGCCGCCGAACACGTCGGCCACGATCACGTCGGCGCTCGCCGCGGGCGCGGCCTCCAGCCAGGCCCGGGCATCGGCGGTGTGCACCGTGATCCCGGACCCCGCCGGCAGCGGCAGGTGTTCGGCGACCAGCTCGACCAGGCCCGCGTCGAATTCGACGACCGCCTGCCGGGATCCCGGCCGGGTCGCCGCCGTGTACCGCGGCAGGGTGAGCGCGCCGCCGCCCAGGTGCAGGAGGTCCAGTGGGCGCTCCGGCTCCGCCGCGCAGTCCAGGACGTGCGCGAGGCGGCGTACGTACTCGAACTCCAGGTGCTGCGGATCGTCCAGGTCCACGTACGACTGCGGGGCCCCGTCGACGGTCAGCAGCCAGGCCCGCTCAGCGTCCACGTCCGGCATCAGCTTGGCGGTGCCCTGGCCCACGTCCCGGACGACCGGGATCTGTTCGTCGCTCACCCCACCATTGTCGGGCCGGTCCGCAACGGGACGGTCCGCCGGGGGGCGGGACCGGCCCGGCCCCCTCCGGCTCAGCCGGACCAGACCGCGGCCGCCGCCTCGACGTGCTCGACCGCCTGCGCCAGACCGGCCCGCGCCGCGGGGTCCCGCCGGGCGGGGTCGAGGACGTTGCGCCCGAAGGCCTTGCGGGCCTGCGCCGACGGGCTGATCACCAGCACCCGCGCCCCCGCTTCCCGCAGCCGCGCCGCCTGCGCGGCCGGTGAGGGGACGAGCCTGGAGCCGAGCGAGATCGGCGCTATGACCACGACGCGCGCGTACCCGGCGGCGAGGTCGGCGTTGGTGGCGGAACGGACGCCTCCGTCGATGAACCGCCGTCCGCCGACCGTCACCGGCGGCCATACGGCCGGCACGGCGCAGCTCGCCGAGACCGCGTCGACGAGCCCAGCGCCGCTCTCCCTGTCGAAGTCGGCCGGTTCGCCGGTGAGCGCGTCCACGGCGGTGACCACGAGCCGCCGCTCGGGCCATTCGTGCGAGACCAGCCGGGCCGCGAGCACCTCGCGGCGCTCGGCCTCCGCCGCGGTGTCGGCGGCCAGGGCCATGGCGCCCACCCGCTGCCGGTAGGCCGTCGCGTTGCGGGAGCGGGCCATCGCGAGGGCGTACCGCGCGATGACGCCGGCCCCCAGCTTCGCGGCGATCTCCCCGGTGGCGTCGCCGAGCTGGCGCTCGTACAGCTCCTGCACGGACAGCTGCCCGGAGGTGAGCTGGGCGCCGACGACCGAGCCCGCCGAGGTGCCGACGACGAGGTCGGCGGTGGTGAGGTCGACGCCCGCGCGGGCGAGCCCGTACAGGATTCCGCACTCCCAGCCCACGCCCGTCAGTCCCCCGCCGCCCAGCACGAGTGCCGTGTCGCCGCCCATGTCCGCCCGCCCCTCTGCTTCGCGCTCGCCTGTGGTGACGGCAGTCTGCCGCAGCAGCTCCGCCGTCACCACAGAGGGTCGGTACGGTCCCGGCCGCCCGGGTCAGCCCAGGACGGCCGTGACCGTGCCCGCGCCGACCGTCCGCCCGCCCTCGCGGATCGCGAAGCCGAGCCCCGACTCCAGCGGGACGTCCCGCCCGAGCTCGACGGTCATGGTGACCGTCTGACCCGGCCGGGCCACGCCGGCCTCGCCCAGGTCCACGTCGCCGACCACGTCGGCGGTGCGGATGTAGAACTGCGGCCGGTAGCCGGTGGCGATCGCGGTCGTACGGCCGCCCTCGCGCCCGGAGAGCACGTACACCTGCGCGGTGAAGTGCCGCTTGGGCGTGACGCTGCCGGGCGCGGCCACCACGTGTCCGCGGCGCACGCCGTCGCGCGGGACGCCGCGCAGCAGCAGCGCGACGTTGTCCCCGGCCTCGGCGGACTCCATCGGCTTCCCGAAGGTCTCCAGCCCGGTGACGACCGTCTCGGCCGGCTCGCCGTCGCCGCCGAGGACCGCGACGCGGTCGCCGAGGCGGACGCTGCCGCGCTCGACGGCTCCGGTGACGACGGTCCCGCGGCCGGTGATGGTGAGCACGTTCTCCACGGGCAGCAGGAACGGCGCGTCCGTGTACCGCACCGGTGTCGGCACGTACGTGTCCACCGCGTCCAGCAGCGCCTCGATCGCCCCGGTCCACCGCGGGTCGCCCTCCAGCGCCCCGAGTCCGGAGACCCGTACGACCGGCGCGGCGTCCCCGCCGTAGCCGTGCGCGGTGAGCAGCTCGCGGACCTCCAGCTCGACCAGGTCGGTCAGCTCGGGGTCCCCGGCGTCGGCCTTGTTCAGGGCGACGACGATGTGGTCGACGCCGACCTGCCGGGCGAGGAGCACGTGCTCGGCCGTCTGTGGCATGACCCCGTCGAGGGCGGAGACGACGAGGATCGCCCCGTCGAGCTGCGCGGCCCCGGTGACCATGTTCTTGATGTAGTCCGCGTGACCGGGCATGTCCACGTGGGCGTAGTGCCGGGTGTCGGTCTCGTACTCGACGTGCGTGAGGTTGATGGTGATCCCGCGCCGGGCCTCCTCGGGGGCCCGGTCGATGCGGTCGAAGGGCACGAAGGAGGCGCCGCCGCGCTCGGCGAGGACCTTGGTGATGGCGGCGGTGAGGGTGGTCTTGCCGTGGTCGACGTGACCCATGGTGCCGATGTTGAGGTGCGGCTTGGTCCGCACGAAGGCCGTCTTGGCCATGATCGCTTGTCTCTTCCCGTTGCTCGAAGCGTGGACGGGACCCCTGAGCCGAGCCGACCCTCCCCCTGCGGGGTCCGCCGGACGATCCGGGAAGGGTCAGCTTCGTGCGCCGTCGAATGCGGCGAAGGCCTCTGCGGGAAAGGCGAATGCGGCAGCCTTCGGCGCGTCCGCGACTGCGGACGGCGCTGCGGGGAAGGCGAACCGGGACATGCCCCTGATCCTGCCGGACCGCCCCGGGCCCGTCGAATGATTTACGGGTGAACCGGCGGTCCCTCAGAGGTTCTTGAGCGCCTCACGCACGGACAGCGGGGACAGGGAGCCGCTTTCGAACGCGACGAAGGCGCGCACCGCGTCGGGGTCGGTCTTCGCGTACTCGCGCAGGGACCAGCCGATGGCCTTGCGCAGGAAGAAGTCCGGGTCACCGGCCCGGCGCCGGCAGTAGGCGAAGAGGCGCCCGGCATCGGTGGCGGACTTGTAGCGCAGCTGGTGCAGCAGGGCGGCGCGGGCGAGCCAGAGGTCCTCGTCCCCGATCCACTCGTCCATCACCCGCGCCCGCTCCGGGTCGGCGGCCACCAGCGGGCCGACCGCGTGCGCGGCCAGCAGGTCGACGGTGTCCCACCAGGGAACGGTGACGATCAGGTGCCGGAGCACCGGCAGGAAGCCGGAGGAGCACCGGGAGACGTGGCGGCGCAGGTAGTCCACCGCGAAGTAGTGGTACTCGCGCTCCGGGAGCCGCCAGCAGCGCAGCGCGAGCGCCGCGCAGTCCGCCTCGGACGGCTTGGGGGTGTCCAGGATCACGGCCTTCGACAGGTCCCGGCGCAGTGGTGTCGGGATGCCGAGGAAGGGCGCGACGTCCTTCATGTACGCGGCCATCGCCTCGGCCCGTACGGGGTCGGCGGCTGCCGCGTACGTCCCGGTCAGCCGCTCCAGCAGGGTGTCCGCGAGGGCACTGTCGGGAACCCTCGGGGGTCGTCGGCCGTTCGACGGCATGAGGTCCAGATTACGGCGCGACGCCGCATACGTCGGCTAGTCTCCCGGGATGTCCCTCCTCCTCGCGCCGTGGACCCGGCTGTCGCTGCTCGTCGTGCTGCTCGTGGCGGCCGGCGTGTGCGTGCTGCTGTTCGAGCCCCAGCGCCTGCTCTCGGAGGGCTGGCCCCCGGGCCTCCCGGTGGGTACGGCGGTCCTGCTGTTCGCAGCCGCGTACGGGGTGTGTGCGGCTGCTTTCGTACCGCGTCCCCTGCTGAACCTCGCCGCGGGAGCCGTCTTCGGCACCCAGTTCGGCCTCGTCGCCGCGGTCGGCGGCACCGTCCTGGGCGCCGGGATCGCCTTCGGCCTCGGCCGGATCATGGGCCAGGAGGCTTTGCGTCCGTATCTGCGCGGCCGCTGGCTGGAGGCGGCGGACGGGCAGCTCAGCCGGCACGGCTTCCGCTCGATGCTCGCCGTCCGGCTCTTCCCCGGAGTTCCCTTCGTGGTGGCCAACTACTGCGCGGCGGTGTCCCGCTGCGGCTGGGGCCCCTTCCTCCTCGCCACGGCGATCGGCGTCGTCCCGAACACCACCGCGTACGTGGTCGCGGGGGCCAGCGCATCCTCCCCCGGCTCGCCCGCCTTCCTCGTCTCCTTCGGCTTCATCGTGGTCTCGGTGGTGGGGGCCGGAGCCGTCGCCTGGCGCAAGCGGCACCGCCTGGCACCCCCGCGCACCCGGGAATCGTCGTACGAACTGACGCCCCAGCACCCCCCAGTGGTCAGCGGCACTTCGCACGGGCCCTAGCATCGGGGGCGAACTGCCCGACGATCACAAGGACGAGCGCACCCCGACATGAGCTGGTTCGAATCCCTAATCCTCGGTCTCGTCCAGGGGCTTACGGAGTTCCTCCCGATCTCCTCCAGCGCCCACCTGCGGCTGACCGCGGCGTTCGCCGGCTGGCACGACCCAGGAGCGGCCTTCACGGCCATCACCCAGATCGGCACCGAGGCCGCCGTGCTGATCTACTTCCGCAAGGACATCGCGCGGATCATCTCCACGTGGTTCCGCTCCCTGTACACGAAGGCCCTGCGCTCCGAACAGGACGCCAAGATGGGCTGGCTGGTGATCGTCGGCTCGATTCCGATCGGCGTCCTCGGTCTGGTCTTCAAGGACGCGATCGTGGGCCCGGCCCGCGACCTGCGGCTGACGGCGACCACCCTCATCGTGATGGGCATCGTGCTGGGCATCGCCGACCGGCTGGCCGCGCGCGACGAGGAGGGCGGCCGGCACCGCGCCATCCGCGAGCGCAAGACCCTCCAGCAGCTGGGTGTCAAGGACGGTCTGATCTTCGGTCTCTGCCAGGCGATGGCGCTGATCCCGGGCGTCTCCCGGTCCGGCGCGACGATCTCCGGCGGTCTGCTGCTGGGCTTCACCCGCGAGGCCGCGGCGCGCTACTCCTTCCTGCTGGCCATCCCGGCCGTGCTGGCCTCCGGCGCGTTCGAGATCAAGGACGTGATGGAGGAGCCGGGACACATCTCCTGGGGTCCGACGGTCTTCGCGACGGTCATCGCCTTCTTCGTGGGCTACGTCGTGATCGCGTGGTTCATGAAGTTCATTTCGACGAAGAGCTTCATGCCCTTCGTGATCTACCGGATCCTCCTGGGCATCCTGCTGTTCGCGCTGATCGGCGCGGACGTGCTGAGCCCGCACGCGGGTGAGTCCGGCTCCTAGCAGGACCCCGCTCCACCGCTTCGGGTGAACCGGAAGCCGCTCGGGAACGTTCCCGGGCGGCTTCCGCGTCGTTGTGCCTGAAGAGACCTGAAGAGACCGGAAGGCAAGCAAGCAGGGGGTGTCCCATGGGTCGAGTGGTACTGGAGCGTTTTCCGGCCGGAAGTCCGAGGGGGAGCTGGCCCGCCGAGGAGTACGCGGCGCAGCGGATGCAGGAGGGGGTGCCGGCCGAGGTGGTCATGGACCTGGACAGCGATGCGTTCCTCGTCGTCGTACGGCAGCGGGAGGCCCGTTCCGGTCACTGAGCGCCCGCGGGAAGATCCGGTCCGCGCATCCCCCTTGGCCTCGGGCACGCGCAGCCCCACACTGACCCGATGACTCAGCGTGTGGATCTCGCGACGGTAATGGACCGGCTGGCGATCGACGAGGTGGTCACGGGCTACGCGGTCGCCGTCGACGACGGCGACTGGGACGCCTACCGCGCCCTCTTCACGGCCTCCGGGCGGGCCGACTACAGCTCGGCGGGCGGGATCGAGGGGGCGGCGGGGGAGGTCGCGGACTGGCTCGCGGAGACCATGAAGCTCTTCCCCGTGCGGCAGCACCTGATCGTCAACCGGCTGGTCCGGCTGGAGGACCTGGGCGGCTCGCCCGGCGACAGCGCCGAGGTCCGGGCCGACTTCCTCAACCCGATGCGCCTGGCGGGTCCGGAGTTCGACGGTACGGTCACGGCGCCCAACTTCGTCGCCGCCGGACGCTACTCCTTCGCGCTGGCCCGCACCCGTGACGGCTGGCGGCTCACCCGCGTCACCGTGCACGAGACCTGGCGGCACATGTCCGCCTGAGCCTGCCCGGCCCTGCACTGCCAGACTGGAAGCGGAGGCGCGCCATGGTCGCGATGCGGAACGATCGGATGCCCCGGTGGCGCGTGCCCGCCGCGGTCGCCGCCGGAGCGCTGCCCGCCCTCGCCTTCCCCGCCCCCGCGCTCTGGTGGTTCGCCTACGTCGCCCTCGCGCCCTGGATGCTGCTGCTGAGGTCGGCCCCCACCGGGCGGCGGGCGGCCCTGGAGGGCTGGCTCGGCGGCGCGGGGTTCATCGTGGCCGTCCACCACTGGCTGCTGCCCAGCCTGCACGTCTTCCTGGTGCCGGTGGCCGCACTGCTGGGGCTGCTGTGGATCCCCTGGGGCCTCCTGGTGCGGGAGTTGCTCGGCGGGGTGCCGTCGGCGGGCCGGGCGCTGTCCGCGCTGGTCCTCGTACCGGCGGGCTGGCTGCTGTCGGAGCTGGTCCGGTCCTGGCAGGGGCTGGGCGGGCCGTGGGGGCTGCTGGGGGCGAGCCAGTGGCAGGTGCCGCCCGCGCTGCGGCTGGCCTCCGTGGGCGGGGTGTGGCTGGTCAGCCTGCTCGTGGTGGCGGTGAACTGCGCCGTGGTGCTGCTGGTCGCGGTGCCGGGGGCGCGGATCCCGGCGGTGGCGGGGATGACGGGGTGCGCGGTGCTGACCGCGGTGGTGTGGGTGTGGGCGACGGTGCCCGCGGAGTCCGGCCGGCTGCGCGTGGCCGTCGTACAGCCGGGTCCGGTGCCGGACGGTCCGGACAGCGCGGAGCGGCGGTTCGCGATCGGAGAGCGGCTGACGCAGCCGCTGGCCGGGCAGCGGGTCGACCTCGTGGTGTGGGGCGAGAGCAGCGTCGGCGAGGACCTGACGGCCCGCCCGGACCTGGCCCGGCGGCTGGCCTCGCTGTCGGCGGAGGTCGGGGCTCCGCTGCTGGTGAACGTGGACGCGCGGCAGGCGGACCGCCCGGGGATCCGCAAGAGCGCCGTCCTGGTCGGTCCCGGGGGCCCCACCGGCGACCGGTACGACAAGATGCGGCTCGTCCCGTTCGGGGAGTACGTACCGGCCCGGGCGCTGCTCGGCTGGGCCACCTCGGTCGGCAAGGCGGCCGGCGAGGACCGGGTGGCCGGCACGGCCCCCGTGGTCATGGACCTGCCCGCCCGGCCTGACGGGGCCGGCAGCGCACCCGCCGGCGTCCGCCTCGGCCCCCTGGTCTGCTTCGAGTCGGCCTTCCCCGACATGAGCCGGCACCTGACCCGGGGCGGGGCCTCGGTGCTCGTCGCCCAGTCGGCGACCTCCACCTTCCAGGAGAGCTGGGCCCCGGCCCAGCACGCCTCGCTGGCGGCCCTGCGCGCGGCCGAGAACGGCCGCCCGATGGTGCACGCCACCCTCACGGGCATCAGCGTCGTGCACGGCCCGTCCGGCGAGCGGATCGGCGCGGCCCTGCCGACCTCCGCGAGCGCGGCGGCGGTGTACGAGGTCCCGCTCGCCCGGGGCACGACCCTCTACGGGCGCTTCGGGGACTGGCCGGTGGGGGCCGCCCTCGCCGCGCTCGCGGTGTACTGCGCGGTGGCGGGCGTCCGTTCGCTCAGGAAGCCTGCTCCAGAGCCGACTTCACCACCTGCTCGCACAGCCGGTGGGTGAGCAGCGCGTCCCGGGCGCTGAGGGTCCTGCCCGTCTCGACGGCCTCCAGGAAGTGGTCCACGACCTGCTCGATGCCGCGCTGACGGGCCACGGACACCCAGTCCCCGCGGCGCCGGACGGTCGGCTGCCCCTTGTGGTCGATGACCTCGGCGAGGTTGACGACCTGCCGCTTGGTGTCCCGGCCGGAGACCTCCAGGATCTCCTCGGTGGATCCGGACAGCCGGTTCATGATGCCGAGCGCGGTGAAGCCGTCGCCGGACAGCTGGAGCACCACCTGGTGCATCAGCCCCTCGCGCACCACGGCCCGGACGTCGACGTGCTCGGCCTCGCCGGGCAGCAGGAAGCGCAGGGTGTCGACGACGTGGATGAAATCGTCGAGGACCAGGGTGCGCGGGTCCTCGGGCAGCCCGACCCGGTTCTTCTGCATGATGATGAGCTCGCGCGGGTGGTCGGCGCACTGCGCGTAGCCGGGCGCGTGGCGGCGGTTGAAGCCGACGGCGAGCGAGACCCGGCGTTCCTCGGCCAGTTCCACCAGCCGCACCGAGTCCGGCAGCTCGTAGGCGAGCGGCTTGTCCACGTACGTCGGCACGCCGGCACGCAGGAGCCGCGTGACGATCTCCGGGTGGGCGGCAGTCGAGGCGTGCACGAAGGCCGCGTCGAGCCCCTCGGCGAGCAGGTCGTCGAGATCGGTGTGCCGGCGCGCGGCGGGGACGTGGTGGATCGCGCCGACCTGCTCGAGGGTGGCGGGAGTACGGGTCTGCAGGTGCAGCTCGATCCCGGGGCGGGTGGTGAGGACGGGGAGGTACGCCTTCTGCGCGATGTCGCCGAGTCCGATGCAACCGACCTTCACCGGGGAACCTCCAGGTTGATCCTTGTGGGACTTCCGCAGCTTAATCCCTGGTGGCAGGGGCCCCGTTCACCGAGGATGACCACATGACCACCAGTTCCGGATCACATCGCACCGAGCCCGCGACCACCGCCGACGAGCGGGACATGCTCGACGGCTGGCTCGACTACCACCGCGCGACCCTCGCCTGGAAGTGCGAGGGGCTCCAGGACGAGCAGCTGCGCCGCGCCCCGCTCGCGCCCTCGGAGTTGAGCCTCCTGGGCCTCGTACGGCACATGGCGGAGGTGGAACGGTACTGGTTCCGGGAGATCATGCTCGGCGAGGACCTTCCCGAGCTGTACTGCACCGACGAGGACCCGGACGGCGACTTCCACTTCGCCGAGGACGCCACCTGGGCCGAGAACGAGCAGGTGTGGCAGACCGAGGTCGAACTGGCCCGCCAGGCCGCCTCGGGCCGTTCCCTGGACCTGGTGTCGAAGGCGGAGAGCCACCACCGCGGCGAGATCTTCAGCCTGCGCTGGGTCTACACCCACATGATCGAGGAGTACGCGCGCCACAACGGCCACGCGGACCTGCTGCGCGAGCAGATAGACGGCGCCACGGGCGACTAGGCCGGATCCGGCGGATCCGCCGGACACCCGCTCCCCGTCACCCGTGCGGGGTGAATATCCGCTCAGGGTTTTCGCAACGGGGTCCTCGCACAGCAGAGTTGCGCGGGTGCATCCAACCCGAACCACGACAACCCTGCTGCTCGGAGTCGCCTGTGCCGTCTCGGCCGTCTCCGGTTGTGTGAACGTGAGCCCCGGTCCCGTGCAGCCGGCGGCGGTCCCCGCCACCGGCGGGCTCCCCCGTCACGAGCCGCGCGGCGGGCCCGGGGCCGCCCCCGTGGTCGTCCAGGCGCCCGCCCTGGAGGCGCTGAAGGCGGTCCCGGAGCAGCCCGCGCACCCGGTGGCCCCCGCGCCCGCCCGGAGGTCCGCCCAGCGCCCCTCCGGGGGGCCCGCGCCGGACGTGCCGCCGGTCCCGGACATCCCGGAGCCGCCGAAGCCGGCCGGGCCCGCGTCCGGGCGTCCGGGCGGGCGCCCGCACCCTTCCCGGCCCGATGCCGACGTGGAGCGCGAGCTGGTGCGGAAGCTGCCGGTGCGCCCGGCCGACGTGTGCGCCCTGGGCCGCCGACACGGCCGCTGGCACCCGGACAGCCCGGAGGCCCGCATTTGCGCGGGCGTCCACGACGGCTGACCGCCGGGCGCTACGGAGACTGCTCGGGGAAGGGACGGGGCCCGGCGCCCGGTTCCGTGGCCAGGCGCCGCTCCAGCCGCGCGATGGCCTCGCGCACGCCGTTCCCGTACCCGTCGTCGGGGAGTGCCCCGGTGGCCGCGCGGGCCCGGGTCAGGTGGACCCGGGCGGCCTCGGGCCGCTGCAGCTTCAGGTAGTCGGCGGCCAGGCTGAGGTGCAGGGACGGGTAGAACACGCGCATCGCGAGATGCGGTTCCCGCGGTGCGCTCCCCCCGTCCCGGGGCCCGGTGGCGGGCGGGTCGCGCAGGGCTTCGGCCGCGGTCAGGGCCCGCAGGTCCCAGGCCAGTTCGTCGGCGGGATCGTCCTGGGCGTCGGCCATGTAGTGGGCGAGGGTGCAGCGGTGGAGGTCGTCCCCCTCCTCACCGATCTCCGACCAGATCGCGCCGAGCCGGTTGCGGGCCTCCTCGCGGTCCCCGGCGTGCAGCAGGATGACCGCCTGGCCGATCCTGGTCATGACGGCGTCCTCCGACGCCTCCTGCTGCTCCGTCACCGCGGCCTCCGGCTCGCTCCGCCAGACCTGCTCCGGGTCTGATCATCAAGAAGCTAGCCGGAGGCACCGGCATTGGCGCCGAGGCGCGGTGGGGCGTCAGCCGAGGTCCGGGATCCGCCAGTCGATCGGCTCATGGCCCTGGGCGGCGATGGCCTCGTTGATCTGGGTGAAGGGCCGGGACCCGAAGAACTTCTTGGCCGACAGCGGGGAGGGGTGGGCCCCCTTGACCACGACGTGCCGCTCCTCGTCGATCAGCGGGATCTTCTTCTGGGCGTAGGCGCCCCAGAGGACGAAGACGGCGGGGTCGGGCCGCTCGGACACCGCGCGGATCACGGCGTCGGTGAACTTCTCCCAGCCCTTGCCCTTGTGCGAGTTGGGCTCGGCCTCGCGGACGGTGAGCACCGCGTTGAGCAGGAGGACGCCCTGCTGGGCCCACGGCATCAGGTACCCGTTGTCCGGGACGGGCAGGCCGAGCTCCTCCTTCATCTCCTTGTAGATGTTGCGCAGCGAGGGCGGGGTCTTGACGCCGGGCTGCACGGAGAAGCACAGGCCGTGCCCCTGGCCGGCGCCGTGGTAGGGGTCCTGGCCCAGGACCAGCACCTTGACCTGGTCGAAGGGGGTGGCCTCCAGGGCCGCGAACACCTGCTCGCGGGGCGGGTAGACCGGCCCGTTCGCCCGTTCCTTCTCGACGAACTCGGTGAGTTCCTTGAAGTAGGGCTGGTCCAGCTCCCCGCCGAGGACGGGGAGCCAGGACTCGGGCAGCATCTGGGTCACGGCGACAACCTCCGGTACAAGTTCGTGCAACTGCTCCAGAACCTACCGGTGGCCACTGACAACGCGTCGGCCGCCCGGGGCGGATGCCCCGGGCGGGGCCGCTACCAGCTGGTCTTGCGGTACAGCTCCCACATCTGCATGGCGGTCTGCGGGTCCAGCGCCCGCTCGCCGCCCGCGATGTCCTCCTGCGCGGCGACGTACAGCTTGCCCTGCCACAGGGGCAGCAGCCGGACGTCCTCGGCGAAGATCTGCTGTGCCTTCTCGAACTGCTGGACCCCGGCGGAGCGGTCGCCGTCGCGGCGGGACTTGGGCAGCAGGTCGGTGAGGATCTCGGTGGGCTCGTACGGGGTGCCGACCGCGTTCTCCTTGCCGACGAACGGCGCGATGAAGTTGTCCGGGTCCGGGAAGTCGGGGAACCAGCCACGGCCGAAGACCGGGTACTCCTGGCCCTTGTAGCCCTCCTGGAAGGTCTTCCAGGGCTGGCTGCGCAGGGTGATCCGGAAGAGTCCGCTCTCGTCCAGCTGGCGCTTGAGCTCGGTGAACTCCTCGGCGGTGGAGGAGCCGTACCGGTCGGTGGTGTACCAGAAGGTCAGGTCGACCGGGGTGGCCACCCCGGCGTCCTTGAGGATCTTCTTGGCCTTGGTGACGTCGGCGGGGCCGTACTTGTCGTAGTAGGGCGTCTTGTGGCCGACGACTCCCTTGGGGACCATCGAGTACAGCGGCTCCGCGGTGCCCTGGTAGACCTTGGAGACGAGGGTGCCGCGGTCGACGGTCTGGGCGATGGCCTGGCGGACCGCCGGCTTGGCGACGGCGGGGTCCTTGGGGTTGAAGACCAGGTAGCGGATCTCGGCGCCGACGTTCTCGACGACCTGGACGCCCTGCGCGTGCGCGGCGGGGCTCTGCAGGTCCGTGATCTCCGTGGCCGACAGGCCTCGGTAGGTGGCGTCGATCTCCTTGGCCTTCAGGGCCGCGACCATCTTCTGGGAGTCCTGGAAATAGCGGATGGTCACCGCCTTGTTACGGCGGTTGGCGAAGCCCGTGTAGGTCGCGTTGTTGCCGAGGACGGCCTCGCTGCCCTCCTTGTACGAGTCGAGCACGTACGGGCCGGAGCCGGTGATCTTGCCGTCCTGGCGCACCTTGTCGGCGGGGTAGTCCTTGGGCGCGACCAGCGAGGCGGCGGGCGAGCCGAGGACGTACGGGAAGGTGGCGTCCGAGGTGTTCAGGTGGAAGACGACCGTCAGGGCGTCCGGGGTCTCGATCTTGTCGAGACTGCCGAAGAGGTCCTTCGGACCGACCTTGGAGCCGATCGTCTTGATCCGGTCGAGGGAGTACTTGACCGCCTTGGCGTCGAGCGGCTCGCCGTTGGAGAACTTCAGGCCCTTGCGCAGGGTGCACCGGTAGGCCTGGCTCGCCCCGTCCGTGAACTCACAGTTCTGGGCGGCGTCGGGCTGGGGCTTGGTGGAGCCCGTGGGGAACGCCAGCAGGGTCTGGTAGACGTTCCGGTACAGCTCCCAGGAGCCGTCCCACGCCGCGGCGGGATCGAGGGTGCTCGGGGCGCTCGTG
This sequence comes from Streptomyces sp. NPDC001513, assembly GCF_042894695.1. Lineage (NCBI taxonomy): Bacteria > Bacillati > Actinomycetota > Actinomycetes > Kitasatosporales > Streptomycetaceae > Streptomyces > Streptomyces sp. NPDC001513. Next base: position 7,816 of record NZ_JBIAVU010000023.1, on the reverse strand, counting down.
GTGCCGACGACGATCTTCTTGACGTCGCCGTCGTTGTCCTCCGACAGCAGGCCGCATCCGGCGAGCAGGGATATGGACGCAAGGGCCGCAGTGATCTGCAGGCATCTGGTCCGGTTGAACACGTGCACGCTCCTCGATCAGCCAGGGGTGCGGCAGACCCTACCGCAGTGCCCCACGAATCCAATGGGGTGGTTTCGTGGGGCACTTGACCGGTTACGTGCATATTCAGTACGCATTTACCTCCCTTTCGGAGGCAAATGTGTCCGACTATCGGTCAGTGCACACCAGCATTGAGGAACATCCCACCATCGACGACCAGAGTTTGGCCCGTGATCCATTCCGCTTGTGCAGATGTAAGAAACGCCGCGGCGCCTCCGATGTCCTCCGGGAGCCCCAGCCGGCCGAGCGGATAGGCCGCCGCGGCCTCCTGCTCCCGGCCCTCGTAGAGCGCCTGCGCGAACTTGGTCTTGACCACCGCGGGGGCGATCGCGTTGACCCGGACACCCGGTGCCATCTCGTGGGCGAGCTGGAGGGTCAGGTTGACCATGGCGGCCTTGCTCATCCCGTACGCCCCGATGAAGGGCGAGGCGGAGACGCCGGCGATGGAGGCGATGTTCACGATCGCTCCGCCGTTGTCCTTCTGCCAGGCGTGCCAGGTCCGCTGGGCGAAGCCGAGCGCCGAGATCACATTGGTCTCGAAGACCTTGCGCGCGACCCCGAGGTCCAGGTCCGCGATCGGCCCGAAGACCGGATTGGTGCCCGCGTTGTTCACCAGGAAGTCGACGCGGCCGAAGGCCTCCATCGCGCGCTCGACGGCGACGGCCTGGTGGGCCTCGTCGTGCGCCTTGCCGGCGACCCCGATCACCCGGTCCGCGCCGAGCCGCTCGACGGCCTCCTTGAGTGCGTCCTCGTTGCGTCCGGTGATGCAGACCCGGTCGCCGCGGGCGACCAGCGCCTCGGCGATGCCGTAGCCGATGCCCCGGCTCGCCCCGGTGATCAGCGCGACCTTGCCGCTGTCGATACCGTCGTACGTCATGACGTGCGCCTGCCTCTCGTGATCTCTTCGCTCGTCAGTTGAGCGGGCCGCCGGCCACGTACATGACCTGGCCGGAGACGAAGCCCGCGGCCTCGCCCGTGAAGAAGGCGATGGCGTTGGCGATGTCGTCCGGGCGGCCGACGCGCTGGACGGGGATCTGGGTGGCGGCCGCGGCCTGGAAGTCCTCGAAGCCCATGCCGACGCGGGCGGCCGTCTGGGCGGTCATCTCGGTGACGATGAAGCCGGGGGCGACGGCGTTGGCGGTGACGCCGAACTTGCCGAGCTCGATGGCCAGGGTCTTGGTGAAGCCCTGCAGACCGGCCTTGGCGGCGGAGTAGTTGACCTGGCCGCGGTTGCCGAGCGCCGAGCTGCTGGAGAGGTTCACGATGCGGCCGAACTTGGCCTCCACCATGTGCTTCTGACAGGCCTTCGACATCAGGAAGGCACCGCGCAGGTGCACGTTCATGACGGTGTCCCAGTCGGTCTCGCTCATCTTGAAGAGCAGGTTGTCGCGCAGCACACCGGCGTTGTTGACCAGGATGGTCGGGGCGCCGAGCTCGCTCGCGACGCGCGCGACGGCGGCCTCCACCTGCGCGGCGTCGGAGACGTCGCAGCCGACCGCCAGGGCCTTGCCGCCGGCCGCCGTGATCGCCTCCACGGTGTCCTTGCAGGCCGCCTCGTCGAGGTCGAGTACGGCGACGGCACGGCCCTCGGCGGCCAGGCGTACGGCGGTGGCCGCGCCGATGCCCCGGGCCGCCCCGGTCACGATCGCGACGCGCTGCTCGGTGGTGGACATGCTGGATCTCCTCGCCCTTGAGAGACGGCCGCCCAGAGGTGAGCAACCGCTTAGTAGCTTCAGCTGAGGAGACGCTAGGAGCCCTGGCACCCGGTGTCAACGGCGACGCTTCCAGCCCGCCGCCCACAATCAGCCCCGCCGGCGTTTGAGGCGCGGGGGCTCGGGGGCGGAGCCCCCGCAACGGAGCCGCACCGGTCCACGGACGGGACCCGAGGTCAGCGGACCAGCAGGTCCAGCAACCGCTCCACCTCGGCGGCGGGATCGGCCGTAAGGCCGGTGTGCACCGGCCCCGGCTGCACCACCGTGCTCCGCGGGGCGATCAGCCACCGGAACCGCCGCCCGGCATCGTCACCGGCCGCCTGCCCGGCGGACTCCCCACCCGCGCACACGCCCTCGACCCCGTGCAACGCGGCCCGCACCCCGGCCACGTCCGCCCTCGGGTCCAGCGCGAGGAGCTTCGCCTCGTCGAGGTGGGTGCGCGCGGCGACGTACGCGTGCGCCCGGCAGTAGACGATCACGCCGGCGTTGAAGCACTCGCCCCGTTCCATCCGGGGCACCACACGCACCAGCGCGTACTCGAACACGTCCCGCTTGGTCACTCGTCGTCGCTCTTCTTCTTGTGGGGCAGGGGGGCGAGGCGTTCGGCCAGCCAGCCCGGCGGACCGGACCGCTGCCTGACCTCGGCCTCCATGGTGATCCTCTCGTGGATCGTGGCCGCGCGCGGCAGCAACGCCTCCACGTAGGCGCGGCGCAGCGCGTCGGTGGAGTCGAAGCCCGGCTCGTCGACGAGCCACTCGTCGGGGACGTCGGCCGCGACCTCCGTCAGCAGCTCCTCGGTCACGAGCGGCGCGAGGGCGGCGGCCGCCGCCTCGATGTCCGGGCCCACGGGGGCCAGTACGTGGTCGGAGGCGTTGTAGGGCTTGGCGGCCGCGGCCCCGGCGGTGGGCCAGTTGTGGTGCCAGATCATGGTGGCGCCGTGGTCGATGAGCCAGAGGTCCCCGTGCCAGACCAGCATGTTCGGGTTGCGCCAGGACCGGTCGACGTTGTTGATGAGGGCGTCGAACCAGACCACGCGCCCCGCCTCGACCGGGTCCACCTGGTAGGCGAGCGGGTCGAAGCCGATCGAGCCGGGCAGGTAGTCCATGCCGAGGTTGAGTCCGCCGCTGGCCTTGAGCAGCTCCTGGACCTCCTGGTCGGGCTCGCCGAGCCCGATGACGGGGTCGAGCTGCATCTGGACCAGCCGCGGGACGCGCAGTCCCAGCCGCTGGGCCAGGCGACCGCAGATGACCTCGGCGACCAGGGTCTTGCGGCCCTGGCCGGCTCCGGTGAATTTCATGACGTAGGTACCGAGGTCGTCGGCCTCGACGATTCCCGGGAGCGAGCCGCCCTCACGCAGGGGCGTGACATAGCGGGTCGCCATGACTTCTGTCAACATCTTCCAAGGCTACACGGCCTACAAGTCTGCACATCCAAGGCGTTGTTAGGGAATGACACACCTTCCCGGGTCCCGATCAGCCAAACCGGGGGGGGCGGGCGACTCGAACACCGGGTTGACGCTCCGCCCCTTCCGTCATCGCCAACAGTCCTCAGTAGGCCCCGACCGGCCAGGAGTCCCGGGAGTTCCAAGGGATCGGCACCATGTGCATTCGTGGAGGCCGCTCGCCGAGCCCGCCGGAGGAGGCAGGGGCAGGGGCAGGGAGAAACCAGACCTGTATTCGTCCTGAAGTACTGGCATCGAGCTCATCCCCGTGCGGGGCGGGGTCCTTTCGCCGGCCGCGCCTGCTTCAGCCAGGCGCCGGATCGCTCGCATCAGCGCCGCCCGCACCGTGCACGCCACCCGTTGCGCCGCCGCCCATGGATCACAAGCTGCCGGGTCACCACGGGGTGGCATCCTCACACACCCCTTCTCGCGGAGTGTGTCCAGATGATCCGGAAGGCCCGGTCCATGCCACGAGATTTCCCCATCCGCAATGACAGGCCGATGATAATTCTTTCAATTCAGACACATCTCGACTTTCTCTCGGCGGCCAGGACAAAGTGCCCAACTCGCTTGGCGGCGAGAGAGCAGCGATGCGTGAATTGCCGGGGTTTTCACCCGCCCGCCGATGTGTAAATTGCCGGGGTTTCCACCCCGCTCCGGCGATGTACGAATTGCCGGGGTTTTTCAGTGATATCAGCCGCCCTTTCCGCCGAGTGCGCTTGATCAGGAAAGCGGGCCGAGCGACCTGCCGGCGTGTGACATTGGATCGCGTTCCGACCCGACCCGACCGAGCCCTACGGGTCACGGTTCGCGAGGGCAATGCAGCGGGGGCAGAGCCTCACGCCCGGGGTGCCGGCAGCACACGCCTCGCCGGAACCCGGGGCGCGACGAAGGCCGAGCCGACGCGACCACCCTTCGTCAGAACTGCAGTCGTTCAGCGGGTGGAGCCGGCCACCGGCAAGGAGGCGTCGAGCCGTAGGAAGGGTGGCCGACATGGCTCAGGAACGACCCGGATACGCAGACACCGACAGGCCCCTCCCCCGGCCATACCGGCACTGCGGCTTCCCGACGAGACAGCCGGGTGGAGTCCACGTGCAGGGACAGAACCTGCTTGAAGCGTCGTTGGCGCCTCAGCTCAAGGGTGTCCACGCCCCAGAGGCGGCCGATCCCGGAGGAGTTCAACGAGGTGAAAACTGTGCCCAGTGCGGTGGAAATCAGCACGATCCACAGGAGGATGCCTCCCACGACTAGTCCTTTCGAAGGTTGAGGTAGCAAGGAACGCCTGGACTGGAGCCCCAGCGATCGATCGGCATAACGCAGAGGCATATGCCTGGTTGCGCCCTGTCCTTCGATTGCAGCCATGCGCAGCAATCCGCCGGCCTTGGCATCTCGATCTATTTACCGATGATCGGTCGACTGCCATGAGCGGCCGGACGAGGGCCGCAGCCGACCCTCCGGGCTCCAAGTCGATGGACCGCTCCGCCGGGTGGGGCTCGGCGCGTGGCAAGACAGTCGTATGGACGTGCACGCGTTGCCGTCAAGCGCCCCGGCAGAGGGGCGGACGGGGTGTCATGGGTCGCGGGCGCGGCGCGGCGTGGCGGGGCGGCTGGAATAACGTTCCAGCTGTCCGCCCGGCCTGTCCGTCGAACCGATAGGACAGACCCACCATTTACTCATCGGCCACCATCACCCGGATGGCGCATACCCTGACCAACATCGACAGCGTTTATGGAATATGACAACAGCAAAGCCCCCCGTCTTCTTCCGTAGGACTGCGGAAGAAGACGGACAGGGAGGAAGTTTTCACTCCGGTGCGATCCGGATCGGTAAGTGGCTTTTCATTCCGGGCTCAGCCGACTGTGGCGCCACCCGGAACGCAACGCTGGAACACGAAAGTCTGGAAATCGATCTAAGCTACTCGTCCTCGATCTTTGAGGACTTCCTCCATACGATGAGCGTGATCCAAGTCGACTTCGGCAGGCGGTTGGGGAACACGGCAGCGTCCGCAACGGCTGCCGGCGAGTGCTCGGGTGGCAGCTCCCGTGCATGAGCCGTACGGGTACCCGGACATCCACGGCGTCCGCCCCCTGCAGGAGACCTCGGCCTTCTGGGGCCGGCCGGAGCACGTACAACACCCCTCTCCTGGGCAACCGCCCGGCGGGCCGGGCGAGGCGCATCGGCCATGGGATCCGACCGAGGAACTCGCCGGCCTTCTCCAGGAGAACGCCGTACCTGGGCACCGGGAGCCCCTCACCCGAGGCAGCTTCGACGGCACCGGTGACACGGCCGACACCATCGGCCTCGTCGCAGGGCTGAAGCCCACCCCTCCCAGGCGTCCGCCCGCGCAAGCCTCCAGAGGGCACCGCCGGAACCTGCCGAAATCGCCAGTCGTGACCCTGATCCAAACGGGCAGTGTGTTCACCGCCGCGCTGGTCGGCGCCATCGCGGCTGTGGTGAGCATCCTCAGTGGCTTGGCCATCTGCGACACCCTGCGCCACAGCGCCGGACCCCACACGGCCCGCGAGGTGGTCAGCTGGTGGCCCCTGCTGATCTACGGCCCCTGGATGGTCGCCTCCCTGTCCATCCTTAGATCGGCCTTGCACCAGCGCCGCGCGCTCCATTCCTGGTCCATCGTCTTGCTGTTCTCCACCCTGGCCACACTTCTGTGCGTGGCCCAGGCACCCAGAACGATCGCCGCCGGGGCGGCGTCTGCTCTTCCCGCAGTCGCGGCACTGTCCTGCTTCCAACAGCTGGTCCGCCAGATCACGCTCACGCGGCCGCCTCGCCAGGCCGCTCCGCGGCACCGAAACCCGGCAGCCTCTGTGTCCGTTCCGCTCAGGCAGACGGCCGCGGCCCGACGTGACCCGGGCAGTGCCCCTCCCCGCTTCCCCGTGGCAGACAGCAGGGAAGCCGGCTCCGGCTCTCCGTCCCGCAGTCCCGGATTCGGGTACGGCGCATGACGGTCGTACGCGTGCGACAGTGCCACGTGCGCAAGTCGGCGCAACGGCTCTCGCCTCGGGCGATGAGGCCATCGGAACGACGCTCGATCCTCCACGGGGGCTGCGAGTACAGCCGTCCGACAGCCTTGCCGTCGGCCAGAGCGATTCGCCGCCCAAGCACGGGAGGGGGAATCCCGGGTGAGCGTCCCAGCGGGAACGGCGCTGTCGGACGACGGCGCAAGAGGGCCGAGCAACCCATGGGCGGCGACCGCGAAGGACAAAGGCGGTAGCAGCAGCCGCTAACTCCTCCCTGGCCAACCCGGTCCTTCCTACACGTCAAAGGGGTGCTCGCCTGCACCTTTGAAACGAAGATCCAAACCGATAGTCACGGGCCGTGCACAGACTCAGCCCGACGGTCTACCCACTCTTGCCCCCCTCGCAAGCCGAGCCCGGGCCGTCCACCGCGATGCGACCTTGTCCGCACCCCCGCAGCCCCTGTGCGTCCAGTCACTGCGGCACACCGAGCCACGTGCCGTAGGGAACGGCCATGCCCAACGGGGGCGGCGGAGTCGGCATCTGCGGCCGGCCTGCTCCTCGGACGATCAGCGCTGCGGCGGCCACGGGATGCGTGCGCAGGGCCGGCGCGCCGGGTAGAGGACCGCGCCCCGCTGAACGGAATACACAACGCGCTCCGGCGCCTCAACTCCAGAACCACAGGAGAGGTCAGCAATATGTACGAATTGACCTACACGGAACGAATCCAGTACAAGCGGCGCCAGGACACCGCCTACCAGGCCGGCGAAGATGCCGTGACCAACCTTCAGGCCGCGCTCGCGCTCGCAAACCTGACGCTTCCCTCCCTGACCAACGACGGGCCGGTGGCCGGCCACGGCTTCGTCCGGCTCGGCGGGTGCAACGCGGCCTTCGCCAACCGGCTCGCCGAAGTCATTGCCGCAGGTGCCGACGCCCTGCGGTACCAACGGAAAGCCGGCAAGGCGGAACGGCCTCGGGAAGGCCTGAAGCAACAGCGCACCGGCTACGGCGTCGAAGTCGACGGCTACCGGATCCTGCGCGCCGAAGCCCCGGCCGCACCGGACCACGTCGCCACATTCCTCCTGGCCCTGCGCGACACCGGGCATCCAGCCGGCGTGGACCGAAGGCCGACGCGGTCCCACTGAGACCCTGCGAGCTGACGGGCCGCGGCCAAGACGTCGAAGGCAGCGAAGCAGGCCGCCACCCGGCGGCGAGGCCGGCGGCCGCGCGCCCGCGGCGCCTCGAACGACAAGCGGCTCGCTTCGGTGTCCCGGACGACCAGTTCGCCATCGAGGACGGGGCGTTTCGTTTCCGCCGGTGTCTTGCACCCTGTCGGCGGGCAGGCCCAGTTCACCGACGGTCTCGACGAGTTCGGCGGCGGCCGGTCCGACGCGATCCTCGCGCCGCACGCGAGTCCGGGGATCCAGGACCGGGCCATCGCTCCCGTTCGTTTCGTTCAGCGCAGGGACACCCATTTGGCCGCGCTCGGTACCCCCTTCTCGTCCAGCAGGAAGAGCATGTAGTGGCCGGGC